>CALUKY010000078.1 GCA_944321345.1 uncultured Paraprevotella sp. | reverse complement strand
GTTTAGCTCAGCTGGTTCAGAGCATCTGCCTTACAAGCAGAGGGTCGGCGGTTCGAATCCGTCAACGCCCACTTTAGGTTACTGAGAGATACTTTACGTATCTCTTTTTTTGTTTTTAATCATGAATAACCTGTAAATTAAGAATCTTTTCTGTGGAGGATTCATTGGATATATCACACAAGTTTTATCTTTTCCTTTTCATATTCCCTGAAAACTTATAAAGTTTCTTTAAAATAAAGTGTAAGAGTCAATAAAAAACTCTATTTTTGTAGTCTGAAAAAATAATACGTATTACTTTATGGAACTGGATTTGTTAACGGCCATTTCACCGATTGATGGTCGATATAGAAGTAAGACCGATGCTTTGGCAAAGTATTTCTCTGAATATGCTTTGATTCGTTATCGTGTCCGTGTTGAGATTGAATATTTCATTACTTTGTGTGAGTTACCATTGCCGCAGTTGGCTTCTTTCGATGCCGGCCTGTTTGAATCATTGCGCAATATTTACCGCAACTTTACGGAGGCTGATGCTCAGCGTGTCAAGGACATTGAAAAGGTAACCAATCATGACGTTAAGGCTGTTGAGTACTTTATTAAGGAAGAATTTGACAAGATCGGCGGACTGGATGCTTATAAGGAGTTCATTCATTTCGGTCTGACTTCGCAGGACATCAACAATACTTCGGTTCCTTTGTCTGTTAAGGAGGCGCTTGATGAGTGTTATTATCCGCAGATTGAAGAGCTGATTGCGCAGTTGAAAGAATATGCTGAAGAGTGGGCTAATGTGCCGATGTTGGCAAAGACTCACGGACAACCAGCTTCTCCAACCCGTTTAGGTAAGGAGGTGATGGTGTTTGTTTATCGTCTGGAGCGTCAGTTGGCTTTGATGAAGGCTTGTCCGATAACTGCCAAGTTTGGTGGTGCTACCGGTAACTACAATGCACATCATGTAGCGTATCCGCAGTATGACTGGAAGGCTTTCGGAAATGCTTTTGTTGCAGAAAAGTTGGGCCTGGAACGTGAAGAATACACGACACAGATTTCAAATTATGATAATCTGAGTGCTTTGTTTGATGCCATGAAACGTATCAACACCATTATCATTGACCTGGACCGTGATTTCTGGCAGTATGTGTCTATGGAATATTTCAAGCAGAAGATCAAGGCTGGTGAGGTTGGCTCCAGTGCCATGCCACATAAAGTCAATCCGATCGACTTCGAGAATTCTGAAGGTAACCTGGGTGTAGCCAATGCTATACTGGAGCATCTGAGCCGTAAATTGCCGATTTCCCGTTTGCAGCGTGACCTGACCGATTCAACCGTATTGCGTAATGTCGGTGTTCCAATGGGGCATATGGTCATTGCCATCCAGAGTACTTTGAAGGGTTTGCGCAAATTGTTGCTTAACGAGGCTGCTATCAATGGAGATCTGGATAATTGTTGGGCTGTAGTGGCCGAGGCTATTCAGACTATTCTGCGTCGTGAGGCTTATCCGCATCCTTATGAGGCATTGAAAGCTCTGACCCGTACCAATCAGGCGATTACTGAGGAGTCTATCAAAAATTTCATTGAGACACTTGAGGTGAGCGAAGATGTGAAGAAAGAATTGCGCGTCATTACGCCGCATTCCTATACAGGTATTTAAAAACAAACTGGAAACGGTGTTGAACCGAGAGGTTGGACCCGTTTCTTCTTATTTTTTAACTTATTATTATTCAAAAGATGACAGAAGACGAAAAATGGCGTGAAAACTTCGAGCCAAGACAGAGCTCGGAGCGTAACCGGGAGGGTTACAAGCCGTACAACCGTGAAAATAACAGATCGTATAACAACCGTGGTGGTTACGGAGAGCGCAGTCCGCGTCCGTATAACAATAATCGTGGCGGATATAGCAGCAATCGCGGTGGTTATGCCGGAAACTCAGGCTACAACAGTCGCCCTTATAAGTCTTACGGACAGGGTGGAGCTGAAGACCAGGGAGAGCAGAGAGGCTATCGTCCACGTGTACAGGGCGACCGTCCGTCTTATAATGCCGGTCGTAGCGGTTATAACAGCAATCGTGGCGGATATGCCAAACGCGAAGGCGGCTATCAGCAGGGAGGAAATCGTCCTCGCTATCAGGGCGGTTATCAGCAGAATGGCGGTAGTCGTTATGGTGCAGCCCGCCCTTATCAGAAGCGCGACAGCAATTACGATCCGAATGCAAAATACAGCAAGAAGAAGCAAATTGAATATAAGCTGGCTAATGTGGATCCGGATGCTCCGATCCGTCTGAACAAATTCCTGGCCAATGCCGGAGTATGCTCTCGCCGTGAGGCTGATGAGTTTATTACTGCCGGAGTGGTATCGGTAAACGGACAGGTGGTTACTGAATTGGGTACCAAGGTAAAGCAGACCGATGAGATCAAGTTCCACGATCAGTTGATCAGCATAGAGAAAAAGGTTTATGTATTGCTTAATAAACCGAAAGACTATGTGACTACCAGTGATGATCCGCAGAACCGTAAGACTGTGATGGATCTGGTTCGCAATGCTTGCAAGGAGCGTATCTATCCAGTGGGCCGTCTTGACCGTAATACTACCGGAGTTCTGTTGCTCACAAACGATGGAGATTTGGCTTCCAAGCTGACTCATCCGAAATATCTCAAGAAGAAAATCTATCATGTTTATACAGATAAGAATGTAACTGCAGCTGACATGCGCCAGATTGCCGAGGGTATTACTTTGGAAGATGGTGAGATTCATGCAGATGCTATCGATTACGCAAGCCCGACAGACAAGAAGCAGGTCGGTATTGAGATCCACTCAGGAAAGAACCGTATCGTGCGTCGTATCTTCGAGTCACTGGGTTATCGTGTAATCAAGCTTGACCGTGTATTCTTTGCCGGTCTGACTAAGAAGAATCTGCGTCGCGGTGACTGGAGATACCTCACAGAGCAGGAGGTGAACATGTTGCGTATGGGAGCTTTTGAATAATTAATTCATTAAATGATAAAGATGGAAACAATTCGTAGAACTAAGGTTGTTGACGTGCTGAAGCGTGAAGACTTCGGTGCCCTGGTAACAGTAAAGGGTTGGGTGCGTACCCATCGTGGCAGCAAGGCAGTGCATTTCATTGCATTAAACGACGGTTCGACCATTAATAATGTACAGATTGTGGCCGATGCGGACAAGTTTGAGGACGAACTCTTCAAGCAGAT
>CALUKY010000077.1 GCA_944321345.1 uncultured Paraprevotella sp. | reverse complement strand
TCGCCATAGGTTTAGAGGATGAAAAGTGAACGGATATCACCGTTTTGGGTGAACGGATATCAACCGTTTTCAGCAGGATGGATATTTTCAGCATTAGAAAAGCAGGAATATATCAGTAATAGAGCAGAATTTGAAGACAAATTAATGCAATTAAAATGTTTAGATGAACATAATAAAATGATTCCTTACTTTGAGAAGAAATTACAAGAATGGGAATATAAAGAAGCTGGAGTTTTTGGTAAGATAGCAAAAGTGCTTAAAAAAAAATAAGCCACTATCTCACATCACTTTCCTAACACTTTGCAAAAACAATGCTCTCAGACTCTCATTTTTACGACCGCCAAATCAGGCAATCGGAAAAACGAGAGTCTGAGAGCATTAAAATCTATATAACAAAATGATTTACAGAGAAAAAGCTTCATATCCGATGCTTTATAACTTGCTCCAACCAGCTCGCAAAAGGCACTTCTAAACAGTTTTTCCGGAATAACAGGGGATTTTTTCAGTGACAACGTGGCGTTTTTTGAAAATCACCACGGTGATTTTGGAATGCAGACGGCGTGCCGTAAAACGAAATCAGTCTTATTTTTTGCATAAATCAAGCCCAAAATGAAACTTTATGCAGAAAATACCGGTATATTTATGCATTTATTCATCTATTTGAGAACTTTTGAAGAGTACAACCGTTTTCAAACCCTTTATTTTTTAACAGAAAAGATAATTGGAATGTATTCTATAAACAGAACGGCAGACATCCATCAACCTGTTGCCGGAAGACGCATACCATAACCGGACCAACTCTTTCCAAGGGATTTTCAGAAGCAACACCCTACCCTCCAATCAATGCGTCTTCTTATAACTGAGCATGGCCCACGTATTGAAAAATGCCATGAAGGCAAGCAGGATATAAAGCTGGGGCAACAGATCCGTCAGCGTGCTGCCCTTAAGATAGAGCATGCGCATCACCTGATTGAAGTGTGTCAGCGGATTGATGCGGGCAATCCATTGTGCCCATATCGGCATACTGGTAATCGGAGTAAAAAGACCGCTGAGCAGAACAAAAATAAGCAGAAAAAAAAACGTAACGAACATGGCCTGCTGCATCGTGGCGGAATAGTTGGAAATGACCAGCCCCACACCGGACATAATCAGGATGTAGATGCACGCAAAAAAGTATAGCAGCGGCCAGGAACCGGCCGGAGTGAGGTCGTAAACCCAGTGTGCCAGCAGGAAACAAAGGGTGAGCACCACCAGTCCCACCACCCAGTAGGGCAACAGCTTGCCTAAGATAAAGTCGAACTTACGCAACGGGGTGACATTGAGCTGCTCAATCGTGCCCACTTCCTTTTCGCTCACAATGTTCAGCGCCGGAAGAAAGGCACAAAGTATGGAAAGAAGCATCACCATCAGCGCCGGCACCATAAACACTTTATAGTCCAACCGCGGATTGAACAGACTCTTTTCCACAATGCGCACGGGCATAGCCACGGCTTGCGGTCTTCCTTCCTGCGCAAAGAATTCCTGAATCACAGTGGTCAGATACGACGCGCTGAGGGCTCCCTTGGTGCCGTTGATGGCATTGGCAGACACCTGAATGTCCACCGGTTCGCCACGCATCATGTGGTACTCCATCTTTGGGGGCAGCTCCAGAATCACGTCGGCCTCGCCACGCTTTACGTCCAGCAGGGCGTCGTCGTAATGCACAGCGGTTGAGGCCGGCACAAAGGAAGTGGTGGCACAGACCTTTTCCGTCAGCCGACGCGACAGGGACGATCCGTCCAGATCGATGATGCACAGACGGCTGTTTTTCACTTCCAGAGTGGCCGCCCACGGCATGAGCAGCATCATCAGACAGGGAAAAATCACTATGAGCCGGGGGATAATCGGGTTGCGCACCATCTGCCGGAACTCCTTTTCTATGAGATATTTCAATACCATAAGCTTCTATTCTTTTTTCCATTCTCCGGAAAGGTCCTTTAGAGATTCGTAAAGAGCCGTTCCGGAGCTTTTGTTCGGGAATGTCCTGCTACTGGAGCCGTTCCCGAAAATGCTTCAGGCTCACCGTCATCAGCAAGGCGGCCATGCCCGCGAGAATCAGTATCTCCTGCCACACGAAACGAAGTCCTACCCCTTCGATCATGATTTTCTTTACGGCCAGAATATACCATTTGGCAGGAATGATGTTGGACAGCCACTGGAGCGGCACGGGCATGCTCTCCACCGGAAATATCAGTCCCGAAAGCAACATCACAGGCATCATCAGCGTCATGCCCGAGATCAGCATGGCGGCCACCTGGGTGTCTACCAGCGTGGAAACGAGCAGTCCCAACGAAAGGGCCACCAGAATGAGCAGCATGCTGACAAAGGAAAGCAACAGCAGACTGCCGGCAATGGGCACTTCGAGTACGTAGACCGAGAGCAGCAGAATGGTGGCCAGATTGACGCAGGAGAGCAGAAAATAAGGCACGGCCTTGGCCAGAATGATGAAAATCGGGCGTATGGGCGATGCAAGCAGCACTTCCATCGTGCCTGTTTCCTTTTCACGCACAATGCTTACCGAGGTCATCATGGTGCAGATCAGCATCAGGATGAGCCCCATCACCCCGGGCACAAAGTTGTAGGCACTTTTCATCTGGGGATTGAAAAGCATGTGGGTGTGTATCGAAACGGGCGGTGCCGACAGGGAGGCGGCCGAGGTCTGCGCCGACGGCAACTGTCCGCTCAGGGCAGAGGTGATGACAGCCTGCGCATAGTTCTTCATCAGATGGGCCGTATTGGGGTCGGTACCGTCCACAAGCAACTGCACGGCGGGTACTTCGGCTCCTGTTGCCTCGGCGGCAAAGCCTGGAGGGAAAGCCACGACCAAGTCGGCCTCGTTCTTGCGGAAGGCCTCGTGCGCTTCACGGTCGGTATGCAGAAAGCCCACCACACTGAAGTAGGCATTCTGTTCCAGACGCTCCACCAACCGCTGTTCCACAGGGTCGCCGGTATAGCCCAGCACCAGGACACGCGCATCCTTCACCTCGGTCGTGATGGCAAAACCGAAGAGCAGAATCTGCGCGATAGGCATGCCCAGCAGAATCAGCATGGTGCGCTTGTCGCGGAAGATGTGGAAAAACTCTATTTTGACAAAAGCCAGAAATTCTTTCATTTGCTTGTTTTTTTCGTAAAGTCTACACTGCCGTACATGCCGAGCTTGATCTGTCCGTCGGAATTGTCTACGGCAATTTTCACGGCATACACCAGATTAGAGCGCTCGTCACGCGTCTGGATGGTCTTGGGGGTGAATTCGGCTTCGCCGGAGATCCACACCACACGTCCCGGATAAGGGGTGCGGTCGGCCTCTCCACGGTCGGCATACACCGTGACTTCCTGACCCAGACGGAGCGTCGTAAGCTGTGGCGCCTCGACATAGGCCCGCAGATAGATATGCTCCAGATCGGCCACCTTGAAGAGCGGACGACCGGCAGCAGTCACTTCGCCGGCCTCGGCATATTTGGTCAGCACCGTGCCCCGGATGGGACTGGCGATGCGGCATTTCTGCAACTGGTCGTCCAATTGCAGCACTTGCAGTTCCAGAGAGCGCTGTTCGTCGCGCACTCCTAAATTGGCGCTGGTCATGGTCGAGAGCTGGGCTTCCAGCTGACGGCGCAAAACGGCCACCTGCGCTTCGGCATCGTCCACCTGCTTCTGGGTTCCGGCACGGTCGTGCAGCAGATCCCGGCTACGGGCATGCTCCCGTTCGGCCTGCTCAATCTGACGACGTGTAGCGGCCACCTGTTTGGCCACATCCATTTTCTTATGCCCCACGGCGCCCATGCTGGCCAGCAGCTGTTCGCGCTTCAAGGCCAACTGCACAGTGTCGATATATCCCACCACTCGGTCGGATTCCACACGGTCGCCCTCCTGCAAATCCAGATGAAGGATGCGGCCTCCGGATTCGGCCGAAACCAGCACTTCCGTTGCTTCAAACACTCCGGTGGCATCTGCCTCGTCAGCTGAGGAGTTACAGGCGGTCAGTCCACCACACAGCAGGGTTGCGGCCAGACAATAATATAAGATTCGTAGACTTTTCATATAGCGTTTTCTTTTGGTTTTCAGTTGTTCTGTATACGCTTCAAGGCATAGCGAGCCTGAAGCAGTTCCACTTCGTGAATGGCCTTGTTCTGACAGGCCTGTTCCTTTTCGAGCACCATGCGCAGCATCTCCAGCACGGAAAGGGTTCCGTTGGCCACACGGGCCTGTGCCGATTCCAGAATCTGTCCGCGCATACGGATGATATCTTCATCGGCCTGGATCTCGTCGCGGATGCGCTCTATATTGCGGCGTGCCTGAATGGCTTCGGCACGGGTGTTCAGCAGGAAGGTGGACTGCTGGATATCTACCTGACTCATCTGCTCGTCAATCAGGCGGCGCTCGTTCTTCAAGGTGTAGAGCTTGCCGATATTCCAACTGAGCTGCACGCCGGCAATATAATAGGGACTGAATCCGCCCTTGAGCATATTCAGACCGGGATCGCCGTAACCGCTCTGCATGAACAGGCCCAGTGTGGGACGGATGCCCGCACGGGTGGTTTCCTTTTGTGCCAGCAACATATTTTTCTGACGGGCGAAGAGTTGCAGTTCCGGACGGAGAATCTCACTACCCGACTCGGTCACAGCCGGAGTGACCAGCGCTTCGGCGCGCAGGGAGTCCATGCCCGTGAGTAGCGACAGTACCTCACAATAGGCCTTGCGGGAGGTTTCCAACGAACGGACGGACTGCTCCACCGTGCGCAGTTCCACTTGCACGGCATCAACATCGGCCGGACAAACCACACCGCGTTTCAGAAAGGCCTGTACCTGTTCCAGGCTTTTCTGAAGCTGTTCCTGCAAAAGCAGCATCTGCTTGTGTTGCGCGTTCTGAAGCAGGATTCCGAAATAGACCTGATCAATGCGCTGATGCAAGGCATAGAGTTCCACCTCGGCTTGTTGGCGATCGGCCGCCGTACGGGCCTTCTGCCACTCACGACGGGCGCGCACCATGCCGCCATCGTAAACCAACTGCTTCAGTTCCAGAACAAGCTGATACTGGTCCTGCTCCATCCACTCGATGTTCATGCCGGGCATTTCAAACGGCAGTTTGGTGACATCCGACTGCCACGAGGCACGGGCCGACAGGTTGAGCTGGGGCAAGAAAGAGCGTTTGATATTTTCGAGCGTGAATTGTTCGGTGCGCTCCAACAAATCGAACTGACGGATTACGGGGTAATTGGCTCGGGCGGAGTCGTAACACTGTTCCAAAGTGACCTGCGCCGAAGCGGAAGCCGAAAACAACAGCAGAAACAGAAACCCGATTACGTATTTTTTCTTTTTCATGGTTTTTCCTCTTTAGAAAACGGACTTTTTCATGCTTCAATATAAAGTACTTGTCAAAAGATCCGCACTTCAGTATTTTTAACGTGAGTTCGATGAATTATAAGTAGTTGTAAAATTGGTGATTAGCGAAAATTGTTGTATCTTTATAGTGTTG
>CALUKY010000076.1 GCA_944321345.1 uncultured Paraprevotella sp. | reverse complement strand
TATATTAACTATAAAAATGAGAGACCCATTGGTAGAGTTAAATATGCGCTAATTTAATTCCGCCAACGGGTTTAATATAATTTTTCTGCTTTGATATACAAAATCTTGATTTTAAAAAAGAAATATATAACTTTGTTTTCAACTATAAGACGTAAAGATTATGGAAAATCAGGAACATCCATTCAAGCAGTTTTTGTTCTGCCCGAAATGCGGTTCAAAGGACTTTGTGATTCATGACAGCAAGTCAAAGCACTGCAATTCATGCGGGTTTACCTACTATTTCAACCCAAGTACCGCTAACGTGGCCGTAATCATCAACGAACGGAACGAACTTCTCGTATGCCGGCGGGGCAAGGAACCCGCACTCGGCACACTGGACCTTCCGGGCGGATTTTGTGACTGTTTTGAAACAGCAGAGCAGGGAGTGATTCGTGAAGTAAAGGAAGAAACCGGACTGGATGTCCGTGAGACGCACTATCTGTTCTCATTGCCCAATCTGTATCTCTACTCGGGTTTCACGGTACATACGCTGGACCTGTTCTTTGTATGTACAGTTCCGGAACAAAACACCCTGAAAGCCATGGATGATGTGGCCGACTGCTTCTGGGTTCCTCTGGATGAAATCTCTCCCGAGGCCTTTGGTCTTCAGTCCGTGCAGAAGGGTATCCGGATGATTCTGGAAGGAAATCTGCTGGCTCCGTATCTCAAATAAAAAATAAAAAAATAGGAAGACAGAAAAAAAAAAACAATATATAAGGTGTATATAGCTTTTTTTTCTACTTTTGCGCCCGATATATTTTAATATAATAAATACGATGCAAAAGAATCTGGTTATCGTGGAGTCTCCTGCCAAGGCAAAGACGATCGAGAAGTTTTTAGGATCTGACTACAAAGTTTTATCGAGTTACGGACATATCCGCGATCTGAAAAAGAAAGAATTCAGTATAGATACAGACACATTTACCCCGGAATATGAAATCCCTGAAGAGAAAGCCAAACTGGTGAGCGAACTGAAAAGCCAGGCTGAGAAGGCCGAGACCGTATGGCTGGCATCCGATGAGGACCGCGAAGGAGAAGCCATTTCCTGGCATTTGTACGAGGTGCTGAATCTGAAACCAGAGCATACCAAGCGTATTGTCTTTCATGAAATCACCAAACCGGCCATTCTCTCGGCCATAGAACATCCCCGACAGATAGATCTGAACCTGGTCAACGCGCAGCAAGCACGCCGTGTGCTCGACCGTATTGTGGGTTTCAAGCTGTCGCCTGTACTCTGGAAAAAAGTAAAACCGGCCCTGTCTGCCGGACGTGTACAAAGCGTGGCCGTACGCCTGATTGTGGAAAAAGAACGCGAAATCCAGCAGTTCAAGAGCGAGGCCAATTACCGCGTAACCGCCCTGTTTGAGGTTCCGGAAAACAAAACCGAAATCAAGGCGGAACTGAACCAGCGCTTCAAGACCAAGGAAGAGGCTATGGCATTCCTGGAAAGCTGCAAGCAGGCTGCCTTCCGCATTGACGATATTGCTACCCGCCCGCAGAAGCGTACTCCTTCGGCGCCGTTCACCACTTCAACTTTGCAACAGGAGGCGGCTCACAAGTTGGGCTTTACCGTGGCACAGACCATGATGATTGCCCAAAAGCTTTATGAGTCCGGAAAGATTACCTACATGCGTACCGACTCGGTGAACTTGTCGTCACTCTGTATCAACGCCTGCATTCAGGTGATTACGGATTCTATGGGAAGCCAATATGTAAAGAGCCGCCAGTTCCAGACCAAATCCAAAGGAGCACAGGAAGCGCACGAAGCAATCCGTCCTACCTACATGGACCAGACAGAGATTGACGGTACTCCGCAGGAGAAGCGCCTCTATGACCTGATTTGGAAGAGAACCATCGCTTCGCAGATGGCTGACGCTGAACTGGAAAAGACAACCGTTTCCATCCAGCCGGACAAGAGCCAATATACTTTCGTCGCTACCGGAGAGGTTATCAAGTTCGACGGTTTCCTGAAAGTATACCGCGAAACCCGTGACGAGGATGCTGATGTAGCAGAAACAGAAAGCGGACTGCTGCCTCCTCTGAGCATCGGCGAAACCCTGAACCGCAAAGAGGTTACCGCCACACAACGGTTCTCACAGCATCCGCCAAGATACAACGAAGCCAGCCTGGTGAAAAAGCTCGAAGAGCTGGGCATCGGCCGTCCTTCTACTTACGCGCCGACCATCAGCACCATACAGCAACGTGAATATGTGACCAAGGGAGACAAGAGCGGTGAGGAAAAAGAACAGACCACGCTGACACTGAAACAGGACCAAATCAGCGAAACCACCAAGCAGACCATCATCGGAGCAGAAAGAAACAAACTGATTCCTACCGATGTGGGTATTGTGGTGAACGATTTCCTGTTGCAGTTCTTCCCTGAAATCATGGACTATAACTTCACGGCCGAAGTAGAAAAGCGGTTCGACGAAGTGGCCGAAGGAAAGACAGAATGGACCAAGCTGATGCAGGATTTCTATCAGGAATTCTCTCCTCTGGTGGAAAAAACTCTGAATGTAAAATCAGAACATAAGGTAGGCGAACGTGAATTAGGTAAGGATCCGAAATCCGGAAAACCGGTATTTGTCAAAATCGGCCGTTTCGGTCCGGTAGTACAGATCGGCAGTGCAGACGATAAGGAAAAACCGCGCTTCGCCCAGATGAAGCAGGGACAGAGCATGGAAACCATCACGCTCGATGAAGCACTCGACCTGTTCAAACTACCCCGTACACTCGGTGAATTTGAAGGTACAGAGGTGAGCGTCGGTGCCGGACGCTTCGGTCCATACATCCTGCACGACAAGAAATATGTGTCTATTCCTGCCGGACAAGATCCGCTGAGCATTACACTCGACGAAGCAGTTGCTCTGATTCAGGAAAAGAGAAAGGCCGAAGAAGAGCGCCATCTCAAGACATTCGACGAGGAACCGGAACTGGAAATCCTCAACGGCCGCTATGGTCCTTACCTGGCCTATAAAGGCAAGAACTACCGTCTGCCGAAGAATCTGGCAGAAAAGGCCCGCGACCTCTCTTTGGAGGAATGCATGGAAGTGATCAAGGAGCAGGACGAAAAACCGGCAAAAACAACTAAAGGCAAAAGAACTTATACCAAAAAGAAATGACAAGAATCATCCTCATAGGCTATATGGGGGCCGGCAAAACCACTCTCGGTAAGGCACTGGCCCGCGAAATGAAGGTGCAGTTCTGCGATTTGGACTGGTTCATCGAAGAACGCTATCACCGCACCATCCAACAGATCTTCGACGAGAAAGGCGAAGCGGGATTCCGTGACATCGAGAGAAAGATGCTCTACGAAGTGGCCGAATTTGAAGATATTATCATTTCCTGTGGCGGAGGAACCCCCTGTTTCTTCGACAACATAGAGTTTATGAACTCCAAGGCACAGACGGTATATCTCAAGGCCACTCCAGAGATTCTTTTCCAACACCTGAAAATGGGAAAGAACGAACGCCCCTTACTGAAGAACAAGACCGATGAGGAACTGATGCAGTTCATCACAGAATCACTGGCCGCAAGAGAACCGTATTACAGCAAGGCCGATTATATTTTTGACATTACATTATTAAACAGCATAGATAGAATCAAGGACTCCGTCCGTTTAATTCAGGAACTACTTAACAAAAAAGCAGAATGAGAAAATGGCGTATTGAAGACTCAGAAGAGCTCTACAACATCAACGGTTGGGGAGTGAACTACTTCGGTATCAACGAGAAGGGTAATGTTTATGTTACTCCTCGCAAAGACAGTGTGCAGGTCGACCTGAAAGAACTGGTCAACGAACTGGCCCTACATGATGTATCCGTGCCCGTATTGCTCCGCTTCCCGGACATATTGGACAACCGGATTGAAAAGACCAGCACCTGTTTTGAAAAAGCAGCCAAAGAATATGATTTCAAGGCTGAAAACTTCATCATCTATCCCATTAAGGTGAATCAGATGCGCCCTGTGGTAGAGGAAATCATCAGCCACGGAAAGAAATTCAACCTGGGTCTTGAAGCCGGTTCCAAGCCGGAACTGCATGCCGTCATTGCAGTGAACACAGACTCCGATTCTCCAATCATCTGTAACGGTTATAAAGATCAGAACTACATTGAGTTGGCACTATTGGCACAGAAAATGGGAAAGAGAATCTTTCTGGTTGTAGAAAAGCTTAATGAACTAAACATCATTGCCCGTGTTTCTAAAAAGCTGAATGTAACTCCAAACATCGGAATCCGCATCAAACTGGCCTCATCAGGAAGTGGAAAATGGGAAGAAAGCGGCGGTGATGCCAGCAAGTTCGGTCTTACTTCCAGTGAATTGCTTGAAGCACTCGATTTTCTGGAGAAAAACGACATGAAGGAGTGTCTCAAACTGATACATTTCCACATCGGTAGCCAGATTACCAAAATACGCCGTATCCAGACTGCTCTGAGAGAGGCTTCCCAATTCTATGTGCAGCTGCATAAGATGGGCTATAACGTGGAATTTGTAGACTGCGGTGGCGGACTGGGAGTGGACTACGACGGAACCAAATCCAGCAACAGCGAAAGTTCCGTAAACTACAGCATTCAGGAATATGTAAACGACTGTGTCTATACATTCGTAGAGGCAGCCAACAAAAACAATATTCCCCACCCGAATCTGATTACCGAAAGCGGACGCTCGCTGTCGGCACATCACTCGGTGCTCATCATGCAGGTTCTGGAAACAGCCTCCCTGCCTAAGATGGACGACAACTGGGAGCCGGCACCGGATGCCCACCAGCTTGTGAAGGACATGTACGAAATCTGGGATCACCTGAATCCGAGAACCCTGCTTGAAGACTGGCATGACGCCCAGCAGATCCGCGAGGAATCGCTCGACCTGTTCAGTCACGGAATTGTTGACTTGAGAACACGCGCCGACATCGAAAGCATGTACTGGAGCGTAACCCGCGAGGTAAACATGCTGGCACAGAACCAGAAACACATTCCGGAAGAACTTTGGAGCCTGGACAAACTGCTGGCCGACAAATATTTCTGCAACTTCTCTCTGTTCCAGAGTCTGCCGGATTCCTGGGCCATCGACCAGCTGTTCCCGATCATGCCGATCCAGCGTCTGAACGAACGCCCGGAGCGCCAGGCAACCTTGCAGGACATCACTTGCGATTCTGACGGCAAGATCGCCAACTTCGTGACCAACAGTTATCTGTCGCACAGCCTGCCGGTACACAAGCTCAAAGCGGGCGAACCTTATTACTTAGCCGTATTCCTTGTAGGCGCCTACCAGGAAATCTTAGGCGACATGCACAATCTGTTTGGCGACACCAACGCCGTACACATCACCGTAAACGACAAAGGATACTCCATCGACAAGACTATCGACGGAGAAACCGTGGCCGAAGTGCTGGAATACGTACAATACGAGCCGAAGAAACTGGTGCGCCGCCTCGAAGTGTGGGTGTCACGCTCCATTCAGGAGGGCAAGATCTCTCTCGAAGAGGGTAAGGAGTTCCTGAACAACTACCGCTCCGGTCTATACGGTTATACTTATCTGGAATAAAAAGAGATTATGACAATGAAAAAGAAGCTTACTGTAATCAAAGTGGGCGGAAAGATTGTAGAAGAGGAAGCTACCCTGAAGCAGTTTCTCGACGACTTTGCCCGCGTAGAAGGATATAAAGTGCTGGTACACGGTGGCGGCCGCTCGGCTACCAAAATCGCTGCCCAGCTCGGCATTGAAAGCCGCATGGTAAACGGACGCCGCATCACCGACGCACAGACTCTGCAAGTGGTGACCATGGTGTATGGCGGAATGGTAAACAAGAACATTGTAGCCGGACTTCAGGCCCGCGGCGTGAACGCATTAGGACTTACCGGTGCCGACATGAATGTGATCCGCTCACACAAACGCCCGGTGAAGGACATTGACTATGGCTTTGTAGGTGATGTGGATCAGGCCGACGGCGAAATGCTTGCACAGCTGATTGATAAGGGAATCGTGCCGGTAATGGCACCGCTCACCCACGACGGACAGGGACAGATGCTGAACACCAATGCGGACACCATTGCCGGAGAAACCGCCAAGGCACTGGCTCCTCACTTCGATGTGACGTTGGTGTACTGTTTCGAAAAGAAAGGCGTGCTGCGCAATGCCAATGATGACGACAGCGTAATCCCACATCTGAATGAAGCCGACTTCAAGAAATATGTTGAAGAAGAAGTTATCCAGGACGGTATGATTCCAAAACTGGAGAATGCGTTTCAGGCCATCCATTCGGGAGTCAGCAAGGTAAACATTACCATGGCTACCGCCATCGACGGCACACAAGGAACCATTATTGAAAAATAATTCGGAAAATATTTTCCTGTAAATAAACGACTTATAAAAAAAGTACAAAAAAATCGACGGGTGAGTGTAACATTTGTGTCACTCACCCGTCTTTATTATAGAGCAGATGAAAGAAACCAGTTTCCAGCACGATATACTCCCGCTGAAGGACAAACTCTTCAGAACGGCTTTACGAATCACATTGGATACGGCAGAAGCCGAGGACATTGTGCAGGAAACCCTTATCCGAATCTGGCACAAACGGGAAGAATGGAACAGCATGGATTCAATAGAAGCCTATTGCCAGACCATTTGCCGCAATCTGGCTCTGGACCGCACAGCACGGCTGAGCAACCAGAACATCCGGTTGGAAGATGCCCAAAGCGACCCCGCAAGTGCCCACACCCCGCAGGACACTCTGGAAAACAAAGACTATCTGCACATTGTGCGACAACTGCTCGAGGAACTGCCCGAAGCACAACAGCAGGTATTGGAACAAAGGGAAATTGAGGGGAAAAGCTACAAGGAAATTGCTCAGACGCTGCGGCTCACGGAAGAGCAGGTGAAAGTCAACCTGTTTCGGGCCCGGCAAAAAATAAAAAAACGATTCTTAGAGATAGAGATATATGGATTATAAATACATCGAACAGCTGCTTGAGCGCTATTGGAACTGCGAGACTACTCCCGAAGAAGAGGACATCTTGCGCACTTTCTTCTCACAGAAGGAAGTACCGGCGCATCTGCTTCGCTACCGTTCCCTGTTCGTTTACGAACAGACGATAAAGAAGGCCCGGCTTAGCGATGACTTTGACGAGAAAATCCTGAAACTCATCGAAAGCGAGGAGGCACCGGTCAAAGCAAAGACCATCAGTTTCACTCAGCGCATGCGTCCACTCTTCAAGGCAGCGGCCGTCATTGCCATTCTGCTTACTTTAGGAAATGCGGCACAGCATTCCTTTACACAAGAAAACGCTCAGAAAGAATATAACTACGACCATTATCAGGACACGTATAAGGATCCTGAGGTAGCCTACGATCAGGTTTCCTATGCTCTGCAAATGGTGGCCCGGGGACTGAATGACTCTGTCATCAGTGATTCAACAGCAGCCCTGAACACCCCCCAAATAGGAAAAGACCGATAAACGTGCACCGTTTTATGAAAAAGGCAATGCTTATGCTGATTCTGGCCATGACAAGTTGTTTGGTCGTCAGCGCACAAGACTTTGCTTCGCGGTTTATGATGGACTTCATCAAGGATACCACCATTCACTGCCAGACTATCAGCCCAAAAATGATGGAACGGCTGGTAGATATGCACCGCGAAAAAGACGATCGCACGGAAGCCCGATTACTGATTGCCAAGCTGAAAAGCGCACGCATCATTCAGGGAGCAGACAAACCAAAATATTTTCTGCATGCCGAAAAGATGCTCAAACACAACCGACAGCGCTTTATTCCGCTACATCAGTCAACAGCTCGTGGCAACAATCAGATCTTTGTGCGCCGAAAAGAGGATTGTATCATCGAACTGATTATGCTGAATAAAGACTCAGCTACCGGAACCTTTACTATCGTAAACCTTACCGGTGATATGGATGATGACTTTATCCGAGTACTCTCGGGCAACAAATAAAACGAAATAATTTTTGCTTTATATATTAAAACAAGTTAGTGCTTAATAAAACAATCACGAAACTGTGAAGTTTCAATCTCTCAATTTTTTCATAACATACTAACGTAGGAAAGGGTTGCCGGGAAGGCAGCCCTTTTTCTTTTTTTATTCAAATAAATCGAAATAAATCAAAAGGCTCATCAGCATTACTCCAACATATAACCGACGTTATTTTTCTAACTATCCAACTGCAGTATATTACAATATTATTTCAATTCTTAATTTTAAAGTTAAAAGATTGAGAATCGTATTTTTATTATTATCTTTGTAGCATGTGAAATAGTTTTTCCAAACAGACACTCTTTTATCCAATCAGAAACTAATATTAATAATCATTTATATCTATGAGAAAAATCACCTTTAGTTTCATTCTATGCTGCATGACCTTAGGGTCAGCAAACGCACAGCAGCCTTTGGGCGGCTTTCTGTATGGCATAGAATCACAGCCGGTAGGTACGGAATGGGAAGCCCCGGAAAAATTATCCTTGAACAAGGAACAGCCACGCGCCTACTTCTTCTCTTTCGGTGACGTGGAAAGCGCCAAGAAGGTGCATCCTGAAGCCAGCAAATACTGGCAGGATCTGAACGGAACCTGGAAATTCCACTGGGCTCCAAATCCGGACGAGCGCCCGAAAAACTTCTACGAAGCCAACTTCAACGCTGAAGGTTGGGACAACATCAAGGTTCCTTCCTGCTGGAATGTGGTAGGTATCCAGAAAGACGGGTCCCTGAAGTACGGTGTACCTATCTATTGCAACCAGCCGGTTATCTTCAAGCACACTGTGGCTGTGGGCGACTGGAAGGGTGGCGTAATGCGCGAGCCGAACAAGGACTGGACCACTTACAAATATCGTAACGAAGTTGGTTCTTACCGCCGCACCTTCACCGTATCTGAGGATTGGAAAGACCGCGAGGTATACATCAACTTCGATGGTGTGAACTCTTTCTTCTACCTGTGGATCAACGGCAAGTATGTAGGTTTCTCAAAGAACTCAAGAAATACAGCTACCTTCAACATCACCGACTATCTGGTTAAGGGCGAGAACGTAGTAGCTGTAGAGGTATATCGTAATTCCGACGGTTCTTTCCTCGAGGCTCAGGATATGTACCGTCTGCCGGGTATCTTCCGCGACACTTATCTGACTTCTACCTCAAAGGTTGAGGTGCGCGACATGAAGATCAATACCGATCTGACCGCAAACGGCGCTTCTGTAGAGGTGAACGCCAAGCTGCGCAATCTGGGTAAGAAGGCTGCCAAGGGATATACTCTGAACTACAGCGTTTACGAGAACAAGCTTTATTCTGACGATATCGTAGGTCAGGTGGGTCAGCCGGTTGCTTCAGAAAGCTTCACTCTGGAAAAAGACGGCAACAAGGCCATCAGCACCAAATTCAATATCGACAACGCAAAATTGTGGTCGGCAGAACAGCCTAACCGCTATACTTTGGTTGTTGAGCTGAAGGACAAGAAGGGAAGAACCGTAGACGTAGTTTCTTCTTACTTCGGTGTATGCAAGGTAGAAATCAAGGACACCAAGGCCGAGGATGATGAATTCGGACTGGCCGGACGCTATTTCTATGTGAACAACAAGCCGGTGAAACTGAAGGGTGTAAACCGTCAGGAGATCAATCCGAACAGCGGTAACAGCATCACTCACGAGCAGATGGAAGAAGAGATTATGATCATGAAGCGCGGTAACATCAACCACGTGCGTAACTCTCACTATTCTTGCGATCCTTACTGGTACTACCTGTGCGACAAATATGGTATCTATCTGGAAGACGAGGCGAACCTGGAAAGCCATGAGTACTACTACGGCGAGGCATCTCTTTCTCATGTTCCGGAATTCAAGGACGCTCACGTAGCCCGCGTAATGGAATTGGTACACGCTCATGTGAACCATCCTTCTATCGTGATCTGGTCTTTGGGTAACGAGGCCGGCCCGGGTGACAACTTCAAGGCTGCCTACGATGCGATCAAGGCATTCGACCTGAGCCGTCCGGTTCAGTACGAGCGTAACAACGATATCGTGGATATGGGTTCTAACCAGTATCCGTCTATCGCCTGGACCCGTGAAGCCGTTAAGGGTAAATACAACATGAAATATCCGTTCCACATCTCTGAGTATGCTCACTCTATGGGTAATGCCGGAGGTAATCTGGAGGACTACTGGGAAGCTATGGAGTCAACCAACTTCTTCTGTGGTGCCGCTATCTGGGACTGGGTCGATCAGTCACTCTATAACTACGACAAGACTACCGGCGAGAAATATCTGGCCTACGGAGGTGACTTCGGCGATAAGCCAAACAACGGTATGTTCTGTATGAACGGTATCCTCTTCCCGGGACACAAACCGAAACCTGAATACTTTGAGGTGAAGAAGGTATACCAGAATGTAGGTGTTAAGGCCGTAGACATCACCAAAGGACAGATCGAGGTATTCAACAAGAACTACTTCGAGCCGATGACCGATGTAGAAATGGTATGGTCTTTGTGGAAAGACGGAAAGAAGATTCAGGAAAGCAACGCTTTCAAGGGTCCACGCAACATTCTGGGTCCACGTGAAAAGGGTAATTACACCATTCCGTTCGACTACAACTCATTGGATGCCAACAGCGAATATTTCGTAAAAGTACAGTTCTTGCTGGCTAAGGATATGCCTTGGGCCAAGAAGGGATATGTACAGATGGAAGAGCAGCTTCCGGTGAAGAGCGCCGCTCAGTTCGCCAGCATCAAGGAGAGTGCAAAGGGTGACAAGCCGACTCTGTCACAGACCAAAGAAAAGAATTTAATAAAGGGTAATGGCTTCTCTGTTGTATTCAACAACACTACCGGTACCATCAACAGTCTGCAATATGGCAACAAAGTGATTTTTGCAGACGGTAACGGTCCGAAACTGGATGCCTTCCGCGCTATGGTGGACAACGACAACTGGGCATACCACCAGTGGTTCGCCAAGGGCCTGAACAACTTGCAGCACAAGGTGCTCGATTCTAAGGTATACACTAAGGAAGACGGTACAGTTGTACTGGCTTATACTGTTGAGTCACAGGCTCCATACGGACAGAATATCCGCGATTTGGGTATCAGCTCCGGTAAATACGAAATTACCAAGAACAAAGATTTCGGTCCGGACGACTTCAAGTTTACCACCAACCAGATCTGGACCGTTTATCCGGACGGCTCTATCGAACTGGAGGCAAACATCAACTCAAATGAACCGGGACTCAACTTGCCTCGTTTGGGCTATGTCATGAAGACCCCTTCAGATCTGAAGAACTATACTTACTATGGACGTGGTCCACAGAACAACTATAACGACCGTATGAACGGCGCCTTCGTACAGCTGTATAACAGCACCGTACAGGATCAGTTCGTTCACTTCCCGAAACCGCAGTCAATGGGTAACCGTGAAGATGTACGCTGGTGTGCACTGACAGACGAGGCCGGAAACGGTGCTCAATTCATCTCTACCACCACCTTCTCAGCTTCTGCTTTGCCATGGTCGGCTATGCAGATGGTAGAGGCTCCTCATCCTTATCAGTTGCCTAAGTCAGACGGAAACTATCTGCATCTAGATTTGAAAGTAATGGGTCTGGGAGGTAACAGCTGTGGCCAGGGTGGTCCGTTGGAAGAAGACCGCATCAAGGCAGGCAATCATTCTATGGGCTTCATCATCCGTCCGGTTCAGAAGAGCTATGACATGAGCGAACGTGCCAAGGTTTCTGCTGCCGGTGATATGCCATTGGGCGTTGCCCGTGACCGTGCCGGTAAGGTAACCATCTCTACCGAAAAGAAGGATGCCGTAATCTGCTACACATTGAACGGAAACAAGAAGGTACAGACTTACAGCGAACCAATCAATATGCGTAACGGTGGAACCATCACCGTTTGGGAAAAGAGCAACGACAAGCTGAAGACCACCATGACTTTCGAGAAGATCGAGACAGTACCGGTTGAAGTGATGTATGCAAGTAGCGTGGAAAGTGGTGAAGGTGATCCAGGTCACTTGGTAGATAACGATCCGAACACTATTTGGCATACCATGTACTCAGTAACCGTTGCTAAATATCCACACTGGGTTGACTTGGATTGCGGTGAAGTGAAGACTCTGAAAGGATTTACTTACCTGCCTCGTCAGAATGGTCCGAACGGAAACATTAAGGACTACCAGATTCAGGTAAGCAACGACGGTAAGACTTGGGGTGATGTTCTGGTGAAGGGTTCTTTCGAAAACAATGCCAAAGAGAAGCGCGTGATGTTCAGCAAGCCGGTTAAGGCACGCTACGTACGCTTCACAGCATTGAGTTCTCAGGACGGTCAGGACTTTGCTTCTGGTGCCGAAATGGGTGTATTGGCTGAATAATAGTCATTGAATATATTTACAGAGCTGCTCAAAACATTGTTGGGCAGCTCTGTTTTTTTAATCCCCCTACTTCACCTTCAGTTCGATGTAAATTTCAAATAAAATCCAATCTTCTATGAATCGCATTTTAAAATCCCTTCAAAAAATCTAAAGGCTCTGTCAGACTTCGTAACCAGAAGCCATGACAGAGCCTTTTATACTCTTCTCTTCAAAAAAAGATTCTTTTATTCTTCACTAAAAGAAATCGGCACCTTACTTTTAAAGGCTTTTCGATAGGACAAAGCCAATCCGAAAAAGACAACTGAGAAACAAAGTATCAAAGCGCCTAATCCCCACGGACCGAACAGGTCCATCAGTTTCTGGTCCTCTCCCCAAATGGTAAAGGTAAGTACTCCTATCAAATTATTCAAGGCATGGAGTAACCAAACAGTCCATACACTGTTCGTATGCCAGTAAATCCATCCGAGCAACAGACCAAACAGGAATGCACCGGGAATCTGGGCCGGATTGCCATGAATCACACCGAAAGTCACCGATGAAATCACAATAGCCCATATCGGAAAATAATTTCCCTTTCGCAAAATATCCAGCATACCTTTACGGAAAATCAGTTCCTCAACCAGCGGGCCCAATACCACAATATTCAGAATTCCCAATGGATTAGCCATCAGTCCGGCAAAAGAAGTTTGCATGATATCCGGCAAGCGAAGCAGTTCGGTAAGCCCGTTAACCGGAATAATCGCCAACAGCGTCAATCCCACCAGAAAGGCCGTCTCCTTCATATTCCAGGAATAACGGCGGAAGGTTTCCTTGAAGGGTAAAATCCGGCATCCGAAAAGAAACACAGCGACCAACAAATTGCTCAACAAAAGAAGCGTCGCCAGCACATCAATGCCTTGCGGATCTATCTGCAAGAAGGAACAGACTACTGTCCCGAAAACAGAAACAAGCAACTGGGTTCCCAAGAACAGGACAACCAGTCCTAACAATCGCCACCACATACGCATATCGTTATCGTTTTAATATTTGTTCCACTTGAATACGGTCATTCTGCAACTGTGTCACCAATTCATCCTTACTCGAAAAGCGCTGCTCCCTGCGCAAATATTTCACGAAGCGTACCGTAAGCAGCTCATCATACAAGCTTCCGGAAAAGCCCAGAAGATGCACCTCTATGGTCGTTTGTGTTCCATTATCCATCGTCGGACGATTTCCAATATTCAGCATACCAGGATAAGAAAATCCGTCGGGCAAGTCTACCCATACGGCATACACGCCATCGGCAGGAATCAGCTTTTCTTCCGAATCGACCGATACGTTCGCAGTAGGAAAACCTAATACAGAGCCGATATGAAAGCCATGTACTACCGTACCGCTCAACGAATAATAGCGTAACAGCGCATGTGTCGCAAAATCCAGATCACCGGAAAGAAGTGCCTTGCGTATGGCCGACGAACTGACATGCAGCCCCTGATCCTGATATTCACAGGACTGTACCACCTCGATACCCAGTTCCTTTCCATAACGGACATAATCCTCAAAAGTATCGCAAGCTCCATGCCCAAAATGATGGTCATAACCGATCAGCAACACACGCACATGAAGCTGTTTCAGCAACACATCGCGCATAAACTCATAAGCCGAAAGGGAGGACATCGCCAAATCAAAATGCAACAATACGGCATGATCCGCTTCCGACTGTTCCAGCAAAAGACACTTCTCCCGAAAAGGAGAAAGCAATTGCGGACGATAATCGGCCTGCATCACCTGACGGGGATGGCGGTCGAAAGAGATCAACAGCGATTCAAGTCCCCTCTCCTGAGCCAAAGTTGTAACCTGATGCACCAAAAAACGGTGTCCGCAGTGCATCCCGTCGAAAAAACCGATTGTGGCCACCGAAGGACGAAAGTCATGCTGTTCTATAGAGTTAATAATCTTCATATTCTAAGGTTAGGAAATAAATAAGGGCAACCAGTCGTCAGCTTCGGCCGGACAATAGGTCTGTATTCCCAAAGCCGAGGCAGCCGCACAGTTGGCAGCCGAGTCATCGATAAACAATGTTTCCGAAGTCTCAAGTTGCTCCCGGCGCAACACTTCCTGAAATATCTCTTTTCCGGGCTTCATCAGTTTCAGGTCGCAAGACAGATAAATATGATCAAAATAATCTTCGGCACAGCCACCCTGTACAGTAAACAGATATCGGGCAGAATAATCCCAGTGAATGGGATTCGTATTACTCAATAAAAAGATACGATAATGTTCCCGCAACTGTTTCAGCGCTTGCAGACGACGCTCGGGAATGCGTACGAGCATCCGGTTCCAGGCTTCAGCAATCTGTTCGTCTGTGGGCTTTTCTTTCGCAGAACTCATCTGGCGCAATATGTCCAAAAATTCCTGTGGAGTTGCGGTACCGTTTTCAAGCATAGCAAACGGCCCACCCTGCACATAGTCACGGATATGCTCCTGCACATCAATACCCAACTCGGCAAAAAACTTGATCGTCTGCTGTTTATCCAAATCAACCAAAACTCCGCCAAAATCAAATATCAGGTTTCTTATCTTTTTATTCATATTGTTATCCATCAAAAATATTTAGGAATGATGATGCAAAATTACTAATTTTTATTTGCTTTATTCGAGTGAATGTATTAATTTTGCGGACACAAAAAGGAAATATTCCTTTGGACTTGTAGCTCAGTTGGTTAGAGCAACAGACTCATAATCTGGAGGTCCCAGGTTCAAGCCCTGGCTGGTCCACATTAAGAATCAAGCACTTACAAATATTTGTAAGTGCTTTTTCTTATATACAGTGACCTTCAGGTGACCTTTTTGAGGCGAAACTGTGTAATAATGGCCTTTTGCAATTCCATGAAATTACAGAGAGTTTTTATAGATTTTTAAATAGAAAGAGTGGCTAAATCTGGCCTTTAAATAAATCATTGCGATTATTCGTGTAAGGGATAAGATGAGACCGCAATAACTTGTCGGGGAATTATTGAGTATTCTTGAAATTAATACATTATGCACAATAACATGATACACCTATTTTTTCTTTGCGTATATTTTGTTCTGTAACTTTGTATCCATAAATATTATGCAATATGGAAAGCGAAAAATTAACCATTGGCAAACTCATCGAAAAGGAGGTGAGGAAACAGCAAATTCCAATCACAGAGTTTGCACGATTGATTTGCTGCCAAAGGAACAATGTGTATGACATATTCAAGCGCAGCAAAATTGACATCGTACAGCTTAAACAAATATCAAAGGTTTTAAGGCGGAACTTTTTCAAAGAGCTTGCCGATGACCTTGAATTGATAAATGAAGAAGAAATGAGTGGGGCTGATGTAAAAAAGCAAAAGGCAGTATCACAATTCTTTGAGGTCGTACCGAATATATTGCGAGAATTGGGAAAACCGTCTACAATTATCTTCTGTAAATTGGACGATTCTGGCTATGAAGATTGTGCTACACCAGATTTTGGATTGCCCGACTATTTCATAACTTTCACCATCGGAGACACTCTCCAAGAGCGAATCGGCAACAACCTTGCGCTTCCTATTGGAGTAGTCCACGACAGCACGAATAACTGTGAAGTCGAAGTCTGCACTAATGTCGTCTATGGGTCAGTCTGTGTAAATGTAAAGCTGGATTACAAGACACAAGACGAATGGAGAAAAGTTTTGCTGTTAGCTTTTGAAACCTATGACAGATTTGGACGGAGGTAATAATGAGAAATTTATTGGATGATTATAAGGAGGTTAAGGATTGCATCTACAAAGGTGAAACCTACTCTGTCCGTGACAATGGGGCGGTATTGCGCCATTCTCGCATAGGTAAAAGAGTGAGGAAAGAAGATGATATTTGGACATTCGGAAAAGCTAATGAACAAACTGGATATATGATTATTGGCGGCGAAAGAGTACATCGCATTGTTGCCTATGCTTTCTTAGGGGAGCCACCTACACCCCAACATGTTGTTGACCATATAGACACCAATAGACGAAACAATCGCCCTCAAAATCTAAGGTGGTTAACAAAGTTGGAAAATGTTTTGCTAAATCCTATTACAAGAAAGAGAATAGAGTTTCTATGTGGGAGTATTGAAGCATTCATAAACGACCCTTCAATCATACAGGAATTTGCCAATGACAACCCAAACTTTGCATGGATGCGGACTGTTTCCGCCGAGGAAGCAAAGGCTTCATATGAACGCTTGAAATTATGGGCGGAAACACCATCTGCCCCAACAAACACAAGCAATGGTACTATGGGCGAGTGGATTTATGCACCGACCAAACGCCACGAACACATTGAGCCATTTTCTAAATACAGTTCTGTACCCAATAGCCAATCAGAATTCTCTGCCGTAGAATACAAGCAAGACATTCTGACTGAATCGCTATCACCGACTGCGATGCAAAAGTATTGGCGTACACCGACAGAATTTCCGCTATGCCCAATTCGTTGGGATGAAGAACCATTGGAAACATATTCCAAGATGCTTAAAAAAGGGGCTATCGTTACCAAGAATGAATTTTCCACTCATTATATTGACGATTTCGCCTTGAAAGGGGACTCCCTTTTAATCAAAACCCATGCAGATGATGGCATCAAGAAATTCTCTTTGATTACTGTGTCATTTGAAGGTGATAAATATATTCACGAGGGACAAACATTCTTTGAGGAACAGGGCGCACGAAAGGCTTTTACATTAGCCCAAGGTTTAGAATGGGATGGTGAAGATGGAATTGACGATTATTGCTAAAATAATTTGCTATATTGCTAAAAATGAGTAAATTTGTAACTATAACAAATCAACCATCATAAATTATGAAAAAGATTCTAGCCTCTTTAGCCGTATTCTTAGCTGTCATTAACATCATGGCACAAGAACACCTTTCATTCAAAGGGATTCCTATTGAAGGAAGCATGACCGAGTTTTGTCAAAAACTAAAAACCAAAGGATTTACTTCTATCGGGCAGGAAAACAATATCTCTTTGTTTACAGGGGATTTTACTGGCCGTGAAGCGACTGTAGGTGTAACTGCTACAGACGATGGGAAAAATGTTTTTGCTGTAGTTGTGTTGTTTGAACCGAGCGGAGAATGGAACACTCTCGTTAACACCTATGACTACTATAAAGATTTGTATACTCGCAAATATGGTAAGCCGTCTATCTCAAAAGAAAAAAATCCAGCCCTTTCTGATTCCAATACTGCTTTAATGGCAGAAGTCCATCAAGGAACAGTTGTATATGGTAGTGCATGGGAAGTGACAGGTGGAGATATACAACTTTCAATTGAAAAATCCTCTGGGGTTTACGAAGGTATGGTGCTGATTCGCTATCGTGATTCTCAAAATGTAGAAGCCAAAATTCAAAGCGATTTGGATGATATTTAGATCCAATATCATCTTTGTAATCTTTGTTGTATACTCTCTATTTTCCAATCATACTTACCTTCTGCCACATCGCCAACCTCTTTGAGTGTATGGCGATGTTTTATTTCGTCAAACGGCTGTCGGCTTTCCGCATAGTCACAGAGCCATGCTCCGACCGCGTTCTGCTGTTCGGTTGTTTCCCCGTACTCCTGCATCACGCTCTTGATGTCGGCGACTTCAGACGGGGCGAAGAATGACTTGTGCCGCTCCGTGCCGAAATGGATAATCGCATCGATGGCTCTTTTGAACACCTCGCTTGCCTTGTAGAGCATATCCGCAAACAGGCTTAGGATATGCCTGCTCGCTTTCAGCGTACTCTGCAACAGGCGGATAGTCTTGTCTTTCTCCACCGTGGCTTGGCTCACCGCTTGGCTGATGCGCTGCCGCTCGCCGTCCTTTTGCTCCTGAAGCTGCCGTACCGCCTTGTCCCTTTCAATGGCAAATGAACGGCTCTGCACCAAAGCCCTGTCACGCTCCGTTTCGGCTTTCTGTTTTTCTGCGACCAATGCCTTTGTCCGTTCTTCCGCCTTGTCCTTTACAGCTTCGGCAAAGGCTTTCTTCATGCGCTCGTTCTCGGCTTTGAGTTTGGCGTTTTCCTTTTCGACCGCTGCGGACTTGCCGACCCCCACAAGGTTGCCAACGCTGTCCAGTATGCTGTCCACTTTCGCCTTTCGCTCGTCTTTCAACTGCTTCTCCTTTTCGGCAATCTCGCTGTCGAGGGCAAGACGGTACTGTTCTTTCGCCTTGTTCTCGTTCTCCACAGACATGAGTTCCGCTTCGGCTTCCTCCTTGGCGGCGATGGCGGCTTGCCTTGCGGCTTTCGCCTGTTCCGCTTCCTGTTTCTGTTTGGCGATGATGAAGTCCGTGCGCTCCAGATGTTCCTTTCCCGTCACCTCCTTTGAGGTGCCTCTTTCCATTTCCAGACACTCAGCCAAAACCGTTTGCATCTCGCTCATGGCTTTCTCGTCCAGTTTGCAGGATTTGCCCGTATCGTGGTTCATCCAGTCCCATACGATATGGGCGTGTAGGTTGGGTTTCCATGTGGCATTGTCGCCGGGTATTCCGTAATGCCCCTCGTCACGGTGGATGAACACCTGTAGGGCTGTGATTCCCCAACGCTGCCTACACACCTCACAGAACTTCCGTAACTGCTCCATCGTTGTGTCATCCTTGATGACGACCACACCCTCCTTGAGCGGAGTGCTGCCACGGACGATGGTCACCTTGCCCGTCTTCTTGTTCACCCGTTCCCGGTCTTTGGTCTGCATCGCCCGACCTGTCTTTTCCTTGACCATTGCGGCTATCTGATTGTAGCGGTCGGTGAGCGTGGCTTCGCCGAAATCAGGTGATACCCATGTCTCGTTTCCTGCCATGAGGTCGGTACGGATGTAGAACTTCTCCCTGCGGATATTGGCGAGGTATTCCGCTGTCCGCTTGTTATGCGCTTCGCTGCTGCCGATGTTGCACGG
>CALUKY010000075.1 GCA_944321345.1 uncultured Paraprevotella sp. | reverse complement strand
TGGCGTCTTCGTCTAGCGGCTAGGACACATGCCTCTCACGCATGGAACACGGGTTCGATTCCCGTAGACGCTACAACATTACATTATGGAAGGAAGTTTGGGTGAGTGGCTGAAACCACCAGTTTGCTAAACTGACGTGCGGGTTACCGTACCGGGGGTTCGAATCCCCCAGCTTCCGCAGAAAGAGTTAAAGGTGATCATTTTGATCACCTTTTTTTGTTTTCCCCCACTAAATATCGGGTGAGCCCGAAAATCCGTAATTCAGGTAAATCAATCCGTGATTTATCTCATTCCACTCTCAACAAGACCACGTAAATTTGCCACCATCGCAACAATCATCCGGATGATACTTCAAAAGAAAGACTATTCCGGATACATCAAAAATAAACTGTTAAAACATAACCCCTTTAAATTTATGAGACCTTATATCATCTGTCACATGGTGGCATCCATCGACGGACGTATTGACTGTGCAATGGTGGAGCAGATCAGCGGAGACGAATACTACACCACACTGGAGAAACTGGATTGCCCCACTCTTCTGGAGGGAAGAGTCACTATGGAACATTATAGTGCCGACAAAGAACCCTTCATTCCGACAGAGAACAAACCGGTGGGGAAACCATCTGTTTATCAAGCTGAAAAATCAGATGCCTATATGGTTACTGTAGACACTCTGGGCCGTCTGCGCTGGAAATCGAACACCATCGATGAAGTACCGCTCATCTGTATCGTCAGCGAAAGAGCGAGCGAAGAATATCTGGCTACCCTGCGCCGGCAGGAAATTTCCTGGATTGCCGTGGGCAAGGAACACATAGACCTGGAGAAAGCCATGGAGATTCTTTACACCCGGTTTGGCGTAAAAAGACTCGGCCTGCTGGGAGGTGGGCACATCAACGGCGGATTTCTGGAAGCAGGACTGGTCGACGAAGTAAGCCTGTTGCTGGCTCCGGGCATAGACGGCCGAAAAGGAGAAACTTCCTTATTTGACGGTATTTCAGATAAAAGCCGGATGCCGGTACACCTCCGCCTGCAACAGGTAGAAACACTGGAAAACGATGTTTTATGGCTACGGTATAAACTAGATGCATACCAGGCCCAGAACACTGGAACAATAACAGAATATTGAAAAAATCACAAAAAAGCAGTCCCGGAAAATGTCAATCCGAAAAATGCCTTTATCTTTATCGGGTAAACCTAAAAACCAAAAAACATGGGAATTCTAGACACGATTTTGGGTAATGCTTCCGAAATGGACGCTGCGTCTCTGCAAAAAGAGTACGGCCCGCTGCTTTGCGATGGAGAATTTATCGAGAAAGCTTTCAAACTGATCCGCGACAAATGGGTGTTTACCAACAAACGCCTGATCATTCAGGATATTCAGGGAGTTACGGGAAAGAAAAAGGAATATATGTCCATCCCCTACCGTTCAATCGAACGCTTCTCTGTAGAAACAGCCGGAACCTTTGATATGGATGCGGACATGAAGCTATGGATCCGGGGTGAAGATTTGCCATTGGAACAGAAATTCGGCAAAAGTTCAAACATCATCGAAGTACAACGCCTTCTGGCCACTCACATTTTATAAAATAATGAAGCAGGAACTACGGCAAAAAACCGTCTGTCCTGCTTCTCTTGTTTGCTTAAGGTTTTTATAGTCTGAAAAAGGGTTATTTTAAATGCTTCTTAATAAAAGCCTCCACACGGTCATACATCTTGTCAGTCCAAAACTGCCAACTGCCGTGATCGGCATTTCTCAACGCATGAAACTCATACTCCACTCCCTGTTTCTGTAATTCATTGGCCAAAAGATCAGCCAGAGAAAACGGTACGACCCGGTCTTTCGTACCATGAGCCAAAAACACAGGAGGCATATTTTTATTATCGGCTATGTAATAATACGGACTAGCCGCCTTGGCCTTCTCCGGCGCATCTTCTACCGCAACCTTTCCGATCAGCAATCCCTCGGGACTATTCTCATCACCCTTGGTGGCCGCCGTCGGGTCGTCCTTCATGTGCAGCACATCTGTAGGAGGGAAATAGGCGATAATACCGTTAATCGGCGGCAACGAATCATTATTCATATGAAACCCGGTAAACAATGCCACATGAGCGCCCGAAGAGCTGCCCCATACAAACAGATTGTTCGGATCCACATGATATTTGGCGGCATTCCGCTTCATGAAGTTTACAGCTTCCAACGCATCTGTACGCTGTGCCGGCCACTGCGCGATACCCGAATGACGGTATTCTACGATAGCAACTACGTACCCGCGGCGGGCAAAACGAGATAACTGCGGCACATCGGTATAAAGATTCCGCATGATTTGCCTGAACTTTTCAGATAAGTTCATTCTGTCCTATCAAAGACAGAATCCGGGTAAAATACGTACCAGCGGCACCAAAATAACCAGTTTAGAGAAACTGGAAGCCAAAGACTGGCTCAATGCCTTGTATGCTTCTTTAAGTGTTTACATCGCTTCCGGCAAACTTCCCGATGAGCAGTTATTGCAAATGAAGCTCAATGAATGTCTGTACATTCTGAACACACAATACAATCTGAATCTGTTTTCATTGATTACCGAGAAGGTAAAAATACAGATTTCCCTGCGTGAGTTCATCGACAACAATTTTATGTTCAATGCCCCAATGCAGCGTTTTGCAGAGCTTTCGGGTAGAAGTTTATCATCATTCAAGCGAGAATGCCTGAAAATTTGGGGAGAGTCTCCGGCTAAAGTCATCATGGAAAAAAGGCTCAACAAAGCACATCAGTTGTTGCATGAAGGTAAACGCCCTTCTGAAATCTTTTTTGACCTGGGTTTTGAAACACTGGCCCACTTTTCAAGATGTTTCAAAAACAGATTCGGTGTTCCTCCGGTCCAGGTTGGAAAAAGAAAAAAACGGATTCAAAATATCCGGAACAATGAAAGGAAGGAAAGAGTAAAAGGACAGCCTGTTCTCCATAATCCCGGAGAATACATCAAGAAATACCTAAAAAAAAAGTCCGAAGAATCGGACTTTTTTTTTATCATAGAACCCACCACTAAGTTTCTTTCACCTTAGGATAACATTAATACAGATTCAGTTCATCCACAAAAATGAATGCCGGATTACCCTTTCCGGGATGCCAGTCTGGCAACTTGCCGCTACGGACGGTTACCTCTACGTAACGGGCAGACACCGGAGCAAAAGAATACTCATAAGGATAGATTCCGTCTTTGTCGGCCTGCTTCAGATCGGCAATATCCTGCGCCAGAATCTCACGATAGTTCACACCATCGTCAGACACCCGGATACGCACTCCGCGCGGTCCCATAATCCAGTCACCTTTCACCACATTACAGCGGAAACACAGTTTGCTGATTTCAGTAGCTTCCTTCAGATCGATCACCGCCTCAAGGTCTCTGCCCTGAAAGCCCAGCCAGCGTCCGGTCTTGTAGTTTCCATCTCCCTGCAAACCGTCGTTCAGCGCCGGCGCACCGTTGAATGCATAGCCTCCACTGGGCTGCTGCTTGAGGGTAATGGGCTTCATGGACGACTTGCTGCGGGTAACCTTCTCCGAGAAAATACGGCTGCGCGCTCCTCCCGGACGGAACACTGCGGCCTTGATCTGCGCATCGCCCTTGATCAGTAGCGGTTGCAGAGAATCGTATGGAGCACTGTCCTTGGTAGGATCAGTTCCGTCAAGTGTATATCGGATATCTCCTTGCCCCAAAGTCTTGAAAGTCACTTTCAGGGCATCCCTATCGGTGTCAGGTTCCAGTGTAGCCCGGATATCCAGCAAATGGGTGGCATAATTGTAACCGTTCACATCATACTGATCCATCATGTCGGGCACACGTTGCAGGAAGTTCTCATAGTTCTTGTGCTCCGGCAGTGTCCACTGCACTTCGGAAAGAGCGGCCATACGGGGCAACACCATGTACTCCACCTGACTGAATGCCGGGATATACTCGGTCCAAAGATTGGCCTGCGCACCGATTACATATTTCTTGCCGTCCTCCGGAATACCGGCTACAGGCTCCAGCGAATAGACTTTCTCTACCGGAACATAACCGCCTATGGCCAAAGGTTCGTCAGCCGTATTGGTTGTCTGGTAATAGTCGAAGTAAACATGTGAGTTCGGAGTCATGATTACCGGATGCTTCTGCTTGGCCGCCTCGATACCGCCGCCCACACCGCGCCAGCTCATCACCGTAGCGTTCGGTGCCAGACCGCCTTCAAGAATTTCGTCCCAACCGATAATGTAGCGTCCTTTGGTTTCCAGAAAACGCTCCATGCGCGAAATCACATAGCTCTGCAGATATTCCTCGGCAGTATGGCGGTTATCGCCCTTGATGCCTTCATCAGCAATACGTTTCTGACATTTGGGACACTCTTTCCAACGGGTTTTCGGACACTCGTCACCGCCCACATGGATATACGGCGAAGGGAAAAGTTCCACCACCTCGCTCAATACATCTTCCAGAAAGGTCAACGCCTTTTCATTACCGGCACAAATCACATTGTCAGACACACCCCACTGGGTCCACACCTCATAAGGGCCTCCCGTACAACCGAAATCCGGATAAGCAGCCAAAGCCGCCTGCATATGTCCCGGCAAATCAATCTCAGGCACAATGGTAATATATCGTTCGGCGGCATAAGCCACAATGTCCTTAATCTGTTCCTGTGTATAATAACCGCCATAAGGTTTTCCGTCATACTTGCCGGAATTGCGGCCGATTACAGTTTCCTTACGCTTGCTGCCCACCTCGGTCAGACGCGGATATTTCTTGATTTCAATGCGCCAGCCCTGATCCTCGGAAATGTGCCAGTGAAAACGGTTCACCTGATGCAAGGCCAGAATATCAATATAACGCTTCACCTCGTCCACGGTAAAGAAGTGACGGCACACATCGAGCATCATACCGCGGTAGCCGAAACGGGGAGCGTCCTGAATGGTTACGGGACTGAACGTGACTTTCTTGTCCTTGGCACCGGCAGGAATGGATTTGCGCAGCACCTGTATTCCATAGAACACACCGGCCGGAGTGGCTCCCGTGATGGTGATGTTCTTCCCTACTTCCAGACGATAGCCTTCATTGATCTTTCCTTCAAAGTCAACGGTCTCGCTGGCTGCGGGAATAGACGGGTCGAGTGCCAGACGGATGCAGTTGGACGAAGCGCCGGCATCGGCCTTGATTTCCGGACGATACCCAGTCTGCTCCTCGATATACTGCGCCAGGAAACGGGCATTGCGTTCCATGTCGGCATTCTGCGACGGGTAACTGATTATCGTGTTTTTACTCAAAGTAAAAGATTTGGCCTGTTGCTTCTCTATATGATTCGGCAACGGAATAATCTCATAGTTGGCTTGAAGAGCCTTCTGACTGTGACAGGCCGAAAGGCAGGCTGCCAGCGTCACGGGGAGAAAAATCTTAACGATAGAATTCATGTTTCGGGTTTTAAAAATTAAGAATACACAAACATACAATTTTTAAAACGAAGTCGCAACAAAAGTTTCAGGAAATGAATCTCTCGGGAAATAATGTCCGGTCTGATTTTTCTTTATATCTTTGTAAAAACATGTGCGACAAGAAGTCGTACAAGTAATTGTTCAGCATGATGTCTGAACCTGTTGTTCCGTCAACAGTAGCCTAAAGAGGCGTGCTTTACGAGTAATTGTTTGGTGCGAAGCCCTCTTGATAATATGGTACTATGCAGAAATATCCAATGCATAGGCTGTTAGGCTGACCGATATGAGTAACGTATGTGAACCGCTGCACCATCGTAACAAAGAAATAGCTTACGGATATTTACAAGCTATAGCCAAAAGGCATGCAGTCAGGATAGTTCTCTATGTTTTAGAACTACACGGATGTAGCACTGCCGGTGGAAGGGCGGACTCTAAGTCGGTCGTCAGTTACTTGTACGGAACTTGGTAAGCCCGTATTTCTCCTGCTTACATATAGCAGGTAAGCCAATCGCAAGAGAAGCCGAATGGGGTGCGGGTAAAGGATTGCGGAGAAAGCGAACGCTTCCGTGTAA
>CALUKY010000074.1 GCA_944321345.1 uncultured Paraprevotella sp. | reverse complement strand
AATTCTGTCTTATATGTATTGGAAAGGAAAAAACTGAAAGAGTTATTCTTGGAGGATTTGCACATAGCCAATTGGGGACGGCGTTATGCGGAAATGGAACTGCTTGCTGCCGAGGAACGGCTGATTTCCATGTTGTCAGCCGTCGCCTCGGAACGGTATCACGAGTTGTTGGAGAAAGAGCCTGATTTGTTACAGCGGTTGCCGTTAGGAAGTATCGCCACCTATTTAGGCATCACACAGGCAAGTTTGAGTAGGATTCGGGCACAAATAAAATGACGTTTCAACCAACTGAGGATAGCAAGCGGTTTGAAAAGCTGAAATAAACTTTAATGGGCCTCGAATAAGTCCCAGAAAAAGTATCAGTTCTATTCATTTTAAAGAATTTCAGTCATAAATTTCTCTTAATTTGATAGACTGATTTCGGGTACTTGATTCTGTTTCTTATTCCTTTGTTTTTATTTATTTGCGTCATCTTTTCCCCTAGTTCTTAATCGGAGTAGGGTAGCATTTAATGTTTCATACGCGATACATACAAATAAAAAAACTCCCCGCAACTCTACGAGTTACAGGGAGTTATATTCTGATTCAGTATTTTGATTACTTGTTCAGAGCAGTAGCGGCATCAACGGCGCAAGCTACAGTACAACCTACCATTGGGTTGTTACCGATTCCCAGGAATCCCATCATCTCAACGTGAGCAGGAACTGAAGAAGAACCAGCGAACTGAGCGTCTGAGTGCATACGACCCATAGTATCGGTCATACCATAAGAAGCAGGACCAGCAGCCATGTTATCTGGGTGCAGAGTACGACCTGTACCACCACCAGAAGCTACTGAGAAGTATGGCTTACCAGCCAATACACGCTCCTTTTTGTAAGTACCAGCTACTGGGTGCTGGAAACGGGTTGGGTTAGTAGAGTTACCAGTGATTGATACGTCTACACCCTCGTGCCACATGATCTTAACACCCTCACGTACATCGTCAGCACCGTAGCACTTAACCTTTGCACGAGGACCGTCTGAGTAAGCAATCTCCTTAACTACGTTCAACTCACCAGTTGCATAGTCGAACTGAGTCTGAACGTAAGTGAAACCGTTGATACGAGAGATGATCTGAGCAGCATCCTTACCCAAACCGTTCAGGATACAACGCAGAGGCTCTTTACGTACCTTATCAGCCTTAGCAGCGATCTTGATAGCACCCTCAGCAGCTGCGAAAGACTCGTGACCAGCCAAGAAAGCGAAGCACTTTGTCTCCTCGCGCAGCAACATAGCTGCCAAGTTACCGTGACCCAAACCTACCTTACGGTCGTCAGCTACTGATCCAGGGATACAAAATGCCTGCAAACCGATACCGATAGCCTCAGCAGCTTCAGCAGCAGTCTTGCAACCCTTCTTCAATGCGATAGCAGTACCTACTACGTAAGCCCACTTAGCATTCTCGAAGCAGATTGGCTGAGTTTCCTCGCAAGTCTTATAAGGATCAAGTCCGTATGATTCACAAATCTCGTTAGCCTCTTCGATAGAAGAAATACCGTACTCGTTCAATGCAGCAAGAATCTGCTTGATACGACGGTCCTGGCTTTCAAACTTTACTTCTCTAATCATAATTTACTTCCTCCTTATATTATTCGTGACGTGGATCAATATGTTTAACAGCTCCCTGCTCAGCTGTGAAGCGACCGTAAGTGCCGGTTACCTTCTTCAAAGCTTCGTTTGCATCAGTTCCCTTCTTGATTTCGTCCATGAACTTACCCATGTGTACGAACTCGTAACCGATGATCTGGTTGTCTTTGTCCAAAGCGATAGTCTTGATGTAACCCTCAGCCATTTCCAGGTAACGAGGACCCTTAGCCAAAGTTCCATACAAAGTACCTACCTGTGAACGCAGACCCTTACCCAGGTCTTCCAGACCAGCACCGATCATCAAACCGCCCTCAGAGAAAGCAGACTGAGTACGACCGTAAACGATCTGAAGGAACAATTCACGCATAGCAGTGTTGATGGCGTCACAAACCAAGTCAGTGTTCAAAGCCTCCAGGATAGTCTTACCCGGCAGGATCTCTGAAGCCATAGCAGCTGAGTGAGTCATACCAGAGCAACCGATAGTCTCAACCAAGCACTCCTGGATAACACCTTCCTTAACGTTCAGAGTCAGCTTACATGCACCCTGCTGAGGAGCACACCAACCGATACCGTGAGTCAAACCTGAGATGTCTTTAATCTCTTTTGCCTTTACCCATTTTCCTTCTTCTGGAATTGGGGCTGGTCCGTGATTAGGACCTTTGGCAACACAACACATGTTTTCTACTTCGTGTGAATAAACCATAATTACATTAATTTATTATAGGTAATCTAATTGAGATCGTTTTATTGTATCTCGTTTTTATTGATGCAAAAATAACTATTTTTCGGTATATGACCTAATAAAAATACCAACTTTTTTCTTTCGGGTACTTAGAATTGTTGTTTGTTATGACTTCTATATTTCTAATATGGGAGTGATTGTTGCATTGATCTGGATAAAACAGGGCAGTTTGTGTCAAGCAGACTTTTTAGGTGTGAATTTCTTTTCATTTCAAGCTTAGGTAGAAGAAACTTTCAATGTTAAATAATGTGTTTTCTGAAAAATATTCTTTTCGAAACTTTGCCGGTTAAAAAGAATCGTATACTTTTGCGGTGTACTAGTAAACTAATACACTAGCAATAATCAATAAATCTATAAATAATATGATACGTATAGAGGATATTTCATTTGCTTACCGCAAAGGTCGGAAGCAGGTGTTCCGGCATTTCAATGCCGAGTTGGAACTGGGAGGCATCTACGGTTTGTTGGGAAAGAACGGCACCGGTAAATCTACTTTGCTGCATCTGATGGCCGGTCTGGTGGCTCCCTCTGAGGGTAGGGTATTGCTTCACGGAGAAGAGATGCACAAGCGTTCGGTCACTTCGTTGCAGAATCTGTTCCTGGTGCCCGAGGAGTTTTCCTTGCCCGCCGTGTCTTTGGACCGCTATGTGCGCTATATGGCACCTTTTTACCCGCGTTTCAGTGCCGAGATTCTGAAGCGTGCATTGGATTGTTTCGAGCTGTCGGGCGACTTGCATCTGGACCGCTTGTCTATGGGACAGCGCAAAAAGGTGTTTGTCAGCTTTGCGCTGGCGGCCAACACCGAGTGGCTTTTGCTGGACGAGCCGACCAACGGGCTGGACATTCCGGGCAAGCGTCTGTTTCGCAAGATTCTGGTGCAGGAGATGAACGAGGAGCGGGGAGTGGTTATTTCTACTCATCAGGTACAGGATGTGGAGCATCTGCTGGATCGTTTGCTCATCGTGGATCAGGGACAGGCGCTGTTGCAGAAGACGGTGGCCGAGGTGTGTGAAACTGTCCGTTTTGCCCAAACATCCGATCCGGACCTGTTGCGCCGGGCCATTTATCAGTTGCCGTCTCTTCAGGGAGCGTCGGTGTTGTTGCCTAATGAGGATGGGGTAGAAAGCAATCTCGATTTGGAACTGCTGTTCAATGCCCTGATGGAAAAACGGGAAGAGGTGACCGCACTTTTTACCGGTGTGAAAGATGATCATGTTGCAAGATAAAAACGTAAGTTGTATGATGTTTAAAGAAGGAAAACCGATTTACTGGCAGATAGCCGACCGGATTGGAGATGATATCCTGAGTGGAAAATATCAGGAAGAAGAGCGCATCCCCTCTGTGCGGGAGTTTGCTGCCTTGATGGAAGTGAATGCCAATACCACGATGCGTGCGTATGAGTTTCTTCAGAACCGTAACATTATTTATATGAAGCGTGGTATCGGTTATTTTGTTTCATCCGGTGCCCGGGAACTGGTGTTGGATTATCGTAAAAACACTTTTATCGGTGAGGAACTGAACAGCTTTTTTCATGAGATTTACACCTTGGGCATCCCGATTGAGGAAATTACCTCTTTATATAAGGATTATGTACAGACCGTGGAGGCTACCAAAAAGTTTTTTGAAGAAAACGGAATGTCTTTTTAAACGGTCTTGTCGTTTTGATTGTATTATTAAGAAAAAACATTGAATTATGAATTTGAATCTATTTCGTATAAAGTCCCTGATGGCGAAGGAATGGGATGAACAGAAAAAGCATTACTTGCTGATCTGGTTGGTGTATTTTGGTGTGATGGCCGTAATCTTTACCTGGTGCTCGCTGATGTATGTGCAGGATGAGATAAGCGACGGATATGATGCGGTGAGTTCTACTCAGGGCGAGTTCTGGTCTGGTTCGTCCTTTATCTATCCTTTTTATATATTGCTCCTGTTACTGGCTGTGTCCAGCCGTGGTTCGGACTTTATGTACGGCGCTACAGACCGGCAGGGATTACAGGCTCATCTGTCGCTTCCGGCTTCTACCGGAGAAAAGTTTCTGGTGCGCTGGTTCTTTATTGTGCCGTTCACTTATCTGCTGTTTTATATGGCTTTCCTTGCGGCCGATCTGGTCCGGCTTTTGATTTGTTCTGCTGTTTTTCCGGATCTTCAAGTTTTCCATCTTTTGATTGGAGAAGCGTTGGACGGGGAGTTGTTGGTACTGTCGCTGGCCGGTCAGTCCTTGTTTATTCTGGGCAGCACGTTCTGGAAGAAGAACGGATTTGTCAAGACTGCGGCGTGCCTTATTGCCTATGCCATCCTATGGGTTGCCGTTGCGCTTGCGTTGATCAGTCAATATGAGAATCCCGAAACAGAAATCCTTTATCCGTTATGGATACAGAACCTGTTGAATTGGGGAATGCCTTTGTTGGTTTGGGTTGTGTGTACCGCATTGGCCTATTGGCGCTTTGGGGATATGCAACTGGCGTATGCCCGGGTGCGTTGCAGTACCAAGGTTGTCATCGGTTTGGTAGCCGTAGCCTGGCTTTCAAGCATCCTCTGTGTGTTCTTGTTACAGAAAAATAATCGTGTTCCCAATGCGACTCCAAGTTATATCCAAGATGCCACCTGGTATCCTTTGCCAGCCTTCAAGCATCTGGTTCTGGAAGACAGCCTGGAGGTATATTGCGCTGAGTGGGTACCGGAAGTAAATCCAAAAGATTCTACCCACGTCGGAATGCACCGACAGTCGCTTCGCGGGGTACGACTGGATCTGAATCTGTCGGTTTGCCCTGTGTCCGGGGAGTCGTCTATGGATGGAAAGAAACAGGGTATCCTGATCACTCCGAATTTATATCCTTATCTGAAAACAGAATTGCGTCACGACACGCTGCACTTGTTCTTTGATTATCCGGCGCGCGAAAAGATGCGTCACGAAGGAAAGGAATATCTGAAGGCGATGCGCCTCTACACAAACAGTATTCAGATTTGTACCGGCACGCTGCTTTCTGTGCAGAACCGCATGCACATCGTGGTGGAATTGTCCGGTTGGAAAACGGATTCTTTGGCTTTGGAGGGTACTTTCTTCAGATTGTACGATTGCCGGATGGATGCGCTGAGCATTCAGTCGGATTCTTCCTGGGTTACGGCCCGATACCTCAATGGTGAAGAGGAAAACCGGGAATTGAACTCTCTGATTCTGAGCAATACGGTGATCGGCCGTCTGCATGAATATCAAAATGAGCCGGCTTTCTGGTATCGCGAGGACAATACTTCGCACGTAGGACAGGCTTTGCTGCATGGAACGGCACAAGGTGCTCCGGTAGTTGCCACCAGACAGTCGGGTGCCAACTCCGATATTACAGATGCTTTCTGGAAGACTGAGTTCGGTTTCTCCGTGACTCCATTCTGGAAAAAGAAATAAAAATCATTTTCGCTGCTTTGTCGGCACATGGATCCGGTGCTTCAGGAAAACCGGATCTGTGTGCCGTTTTTTTTATGGAAAATGGCGAAAAATATACTACTATGTATTGCATAGTACTAAAGTATTGCCTATATTTGCGGCATGAAGGAAAATGTTTGGCCAAAACAATGCTCCCTAAAATGAAAAGCCTATGAATATAGAAAATGCTAAATCGCAGATGCGCAAGGGTATGCTGGAGTACTGTGTGCTGCTCCTGCTCCGTGAGAAAGCGTTTTATGCCTCGGACATCATCAGCCGCCTGAAAGAGGCGGAACTGATCGTGGTGGAAGGTACGCTCTATCCCTTGCTGACCCGTCTCAAGAAGGACGGACTGCTTACGTATGAATGGAAGGAGTCCACGCAGGGACCACCCCGAAAGTATTATGAACTGACCGACGAGGGCAGAATCTTCCTCAGCGGTCTGGATGCGGCCTGGAGCGAACTGGTGCACACGGTGACGCATCTGAAAAACAATCAGGAAACCCATAAAACTGAACCGCAATGAAGAAAAACATTACCATAAATCTGTTTGGGGCATTGTATAACATTGATGAAGATGCCTATGACTTGCTCTTCCGCTATCAGGAGGACATGAAGCGTTATTTTGCCGGACGCGAAGGCGGCGAAGAGATTGCCGACGACATCGAGCACCGCGTGGCGGAACTCATGGCGGAGCTGAAAGCTTCGGGTGTGGAGGCCATCACGATAGAGCATATCGAGGCCATTATCCGCCGCATCGGAAGTCCCGAGCAGCTGGACGGTGACGCGGAGGAAGATGATGCCCAGCCGCGGATGGAGAAACCCCGCAAAAAGCTGTTCCGTAACCCCGACGACCGGAAACTGGCCGGTGTGCTGTCCGGCATGGCCGCCTATTTCGGAGTAGATCCGATGGCCTTGCGTCTCATTGCCCTGGTGCTGATATTCGTTACCAAGGGAGTCGGTTTGCTGGTTTATCTGATCTGCTGGCTGATTATCCCCGAAGCTAAGACTCCCGAAGACAAGTTGCGTATGCGCGGCGAACCGGTCAATATGGAGAGCCTGCGCGAAGAGATTCTGAACGGTGCCGGCAAGGTAGAGGATTTTGTGCGTTCACCGCAGACTGAGAGCAAGGCACGCGGTTGTCTGTCCACGGTGGTGGATCTGTTTGCCGGTCTTTTCAAGCTGCTCCTGTTTGTGTTCTTGGGCGGTCTGGCCGTGCTGTTTGTGTTCGGTCTGCTCTTAGTGATCTGCTGTATCGGCATGGCCCTGTATGCTTCGATAGACGGATTCGGTTTGCTGTTCTTCCACAATTCCGATGCCGTGCTGTTGCAAACCTTGGAACAGTTGCCTCTGACGGCCAATCTGGGCTTCTGGGTGTCAGCACTCAGTCTGTTGGTGTTGTTGGCCATTCCGGTTTATGTTTTCGTGCATTGGCTGGGCCGTTTCTGGGGCCGTGGAGGTGGGGTTGCCCCGAAGGCACGTACCACGCTGATCGTTTCCTGGCTGGCAGCATTGGTGTTGTTTGGTATTTTTACGACTACCACCTCTATTTCCGTAGCCCGTAGCTATCAGGAGAATCAGAGAAAGCTCTATTCCATTAACGGTTTCTATGTGCCCGAATGGGAATACAACTACCTGAAACAGAATGACTGGAATGTGTTGGTACATAAAAACTGTTCGGACGATTATATTGATTGGGGGCATTATTACAGTAAGGACGGGCAGCGCTATTTGCATGGTCGTAATGTGGACGGGCAGATGGAATACCAGTTGGAGAAGAAAGAAAAGGTGACTCCGGGACTGTATCGTCTGGAAGCTGTGGGGCGTACCGACGGTGCGGGAGCTTATATTTACGCCCAGCAGGGAACTTCGGTCTACAAGCAGGAGATTCCGGTTTGCGGAGAAGAGCAGGGAAGCATCTGGCTGGATGCCCAGAAACGCATTGCTGCCGGAGGACTTTCCGTGTCGGACAGCATCCGTTATCATGAAATCTGCGCGCGCCATGACGGTAAGGGACATGGTTGGAGCCGTGTGGTTGTGGACAGTATTGTCGTCACCAAGCCCGGCGAGTTGCGTTATGGCGTTTCCAATGTGCCGGCCTTTACCGGTAAGCCGTGGCGCGGCACCTGGCTGTCGGCAGCCGACTTTACGCTGACCCGCCTGTAAACCGAAAAACGGTAAACGGGTTTTCCCGGAAAAAGTCATCCCGACAAAAAATTTAAACGGTCTAAAGAAATTGAGAAAAACGTCGGGAGGATTTTTTATATGCCAATAAACAAGCTGCGCTCCAAAGGTCTTGTAACAGACTTTTGGAGCGCAATTCTTAAAAATGAGTCAATTTGTTATTTCTTGGGGGAACTTTTTACAGGCTCTGTGTGCCAAGCGTGTTGTTCTCTTCCGTGTCGTTCAGGATACTGCTCTGCGCCAGATAGTTCTCTTCGGGCGCATAGATGAACATCACGCTACCGCCCTTGATGGTATTGATGATGGGGCGGGTGAGTGACGGCGGGATGGCCGGACAGCCGAAACTGCGACCCAGACGACCGCTGCGGGCGGTAGACGGATGGGCGTAGGCTGCACCGTGCATCACGATGGCACGCTGGCGGGCATTGTCGTTTACTCCCTTTTCTAGTCCGTCCAGACGGAGGGAGTAGCCGTTGCTGCCTTGATAGGTTTCGTTGGTAAGATAAAAACCCAATGAACTTTTGTATGAACCGTACTTGTTCGAAAAAGAAGTGGCATAGTTGCCGCCGCTGTTCCGTCCATGAGCTACGACAGAAGAGTAAAGCAGCTTTCTTTCTTCCATATCGATCACAGCCAGTCGCTTTTCGGTAGAAGCCTTGGAAAAATCAATTACTGTAAGGATTTCTTTCTTTCGGTCGCTAATCTTGTAGTATCCCACGAAAGCCTGATGAAAGGCGTCCTGACTGATGAGAGAGTCCAGATGCATGGTTTCGTACATGCTTTGCCAAGCCGGTACGACATGCAGGTTGGTAGCATTCAATGTGTAATCACTGTTTTGTCCGGATTCCATTTGAGTAAGCAGGGATGCACCGGGCAAAAGCAAAAAAAGTACAGAACAAAAAAGACGCATCATTGCACAAAGAAATTTTTCGGGTGCAAAGATACGTCTTTTCTTTATATTGCTAAATATCAGTAGGTTTAAAAAAGATAAAGAATTGTTATTCAATCACGATGACCAAGGTGCTCCACGTGGGAGCCCAGTCGTAAATGAACTGCGCATGCGAGGTGGCATTGCGCACACACATGTGCGAACGGGGCGTGGTGCCCAGCGACCAACTGTATTCAATCTGCTTGGTGGCCGGCTTGTTTACAGGCACTCCGTGAATGTGTGCTCCGTTGGTGAAACGGCTGGCATACGGAGCATAGCCTCCGATTTCCCGGGTTCCGTCTTTCCAGAAGTACATGTTGCGTTTTTTCTGTTGCAGCACAAAGATTCCCAACGGGGTTTCCTGGCCGTAGGGCGGGTTATGCTTGCCCGTGGTGGCCGGGTTCATGCTTCGGATTTTCCACTTGCCCCGTTCCACATATTCCAAGGTCGCGATGTTCTGGTCCTTGCGGTCCACCACAATCACGTGGGAGAAGAATGCTGAGTCGGACAGTTCATACAGATAGCGTTTCGGCACCATCCATTCCTTTTCGATGAGCAATGGCTTTACCCGTACGAAGCTTCCCTCCTCGCCCAGATAGGCGGCGATGCTGCCGTCCGGTCCGTACAGTTCCGGCGTGATGGTGTCCTCGGGCGCATAGAGCGGCACGGACTGATAGCGGGAAACGCCCAGCGTGTCGGATACAAGGCGTGCCTTGTTGTACTTGTATTTCTTGACAAGCGGCGGGTATTGGTTCTGGTTCTTGTAGTTCTGCATCACCACCCAGCGGGTGGGGTTCTGCTGCACATTTTCCACAAAAGCCAGACTGCTGCGGATGGCTTCCCACTTGAAACTGCGAGTGGTATCTTGATAAGGGTACACGTCCTCCAGCGTGTATTTGTCGTAAAGAAATTCTTTGGTAAGCAGAATATCTTCGGGCAGCAGGGGAGGGATAATTTCTACAACGGATTCTTCTGCCGCTTCGGGTGGGGGCAGGGCGATGCTGTCCTGTTCCGATTCCATGGAATCCGTGTTTTGCGGTGTGTTATAGCATCCGGTCACGGAACTGAGCAGGATGCCGGCACCGATGACCGTCTTCAAAGCGTAGCGCATGGTATTCAAGTTTAAGATTTTTATAAAACAATCATTCGTGCCTTCAAATATATCTTTTTTTTCAGAAAAGCCCAACAATACCTTAATAAAAAAGAGAATTCCGCTTTTTTATGCGCCTTCTTTGCATTATCTTTGTATTCTGTTTTAAAGAAATAGTATGGAGAAAAATGAAATAACGGTGCGCGACGCCGATTTGTGCGCTGCGGCACAGGAAGGAATGGATGAGTTTATTGCCGTCTTCACCAACCGATATCTGGAGGTGCTGGGCGGTGCGCTCACAGGCGAGAATATGCACATGCTGAACGGCGAGCAGATCTCTCTGCTGGCCTACATCATGTTCCGTGACGAGGTGATGGACGGCGGTTTTGTGCAGCTGATCCACAACGGCTATGGTCCTTTCATCTTTGAGAATCCTTTTGCCAAGGCCATGCGCCTGATGGGAGCGCACGATTTTTCCAAATTAGTGTATAAGGGACGCAAACTGTATGAGAAATACCGCGACGAGCTGACCCGCGAATGCTCCGATGAGGAGTTCATGGCGCTGTTCGAGCGTTTCAGTGAGTTCGACGAACTGGACGACGCTTTCGTGGAGATGGAAGAAGAGGTGACTGCGGCATTGGCTCATTATGTGGATGAGCATATCGATCAGTTTGCAACCATTGTGAAAGAATAATTATTGACTACGGATAATTATGGCAGAAAAGAAAGTAAAAGTAAAGACGGTCAATATCAAGAACAAGCGGGCCTCGTTCGACTACCTTCTGCTGGACAAATATACGGCGGGCATTGTGCTCACCGGTACTGAGATCAAGTCGATACGTGCCGGTAAGGCCAGTCTGGTGGATACCTTTTGCTACATTCACAACGGCGAGGTGTGGGTGAAGAATATGTATGTGGCCGAATATTCTTACGGCTCATACAACAACCATGCGGCGCGGCGCGACCGCAAGCTGCTGCTCAACCGTAAGGAGATCCGCAAATTGCAGCAGGACATGAAGAGCCCGGGCTTTACGCTCGTGCCCACCTTGCTGTTCCTTAACGAGAAGGGAATGGCCAAACTGGACATCTATCTGTGCCGCGGTAAGAAGGAATACGACAAGCGACAGACGCTGAAGGAGAAGGAAGACCGCCGCGAGATGGACCGCAAGATCAAGAATTATTAAGAATAGTGGTTATAGACAAAAACATGATAATACAGGAAACTATCAGAGAGCGCATTCTGATTCTGGACGGAGCCCAGGGTACGGTGATTCAGGGCTATCATCTGACAGAAGATGATTTTCGTGGAGAACGGTTCCGTGACCTGCCCGGACAGATGAAAGGCAACAATGATATGCTTTGCATTACCCGTCCGGATCTGATTCAGGAGATTCACGAAGCCTATCTTCAGGCCGGAGCGGACATTATCGAAACCAATACATTCAGTGCCCAACGCATTTCCATGGCCGACTATCATCTGGAGGACTGTTGCCGTGAAATCAATCTGGAGGCCGCACGCATCGCACGCCGGGCTGCCGATCGCTTTACGGCACTTACTCCCGACAAACCCCGTTGGGTGGCCGGTTCGGTGGGACCTACGAACAAGACCTGTTCGATGAGTCCCGACGTGAACAATCCCGGTTATCGGGCGCTGACTTTTGACGAGCTGGCTGCGGCCTATCAGGAACAGATGGAGGCGTTGATTGAGGGGGGCGTGGACCTGCTGCTTATCGAAACGATTTTCGACACGCTGAATGCCAAGGCTGCCATTTATGCGGCCGAGGAAGCGATGGCGGCTGTGGGCCGTCAGGTTCCTCTGATGCTTTCCGTAACGATTACCGACCGCACGGGACGTACCCTGTCCGGTCAGACACTGGAAGCTTTTCTGGCTTCGGTGCAGCATGCGCCGCTTTTCTCGATTGGTCTGAACTGCTCGTTCGGGGCGCGGGATATGAAACCGGCCCTGCGTAGCTTGGCAGCCCGTGCACCTTATTATATATCTGTCTATCCGAATGCCGGTCTGCCCAACAGTATGGGTGGATATGACCAGACACCGGAGATGATGGAGGAGGAAATGAAGGAGTTTGTGGATGAGGGACTGGTGAACATCATCGGCGGTTGCTGCGGTACCTCACCGGAGTTTATCGCCCGCTTTACGAATATTGTTCAGGGAGTCCGTCCGCACCAGCCGGTGCCTGCGCCCGACTGTATGTGGGTGAGCGGTCTGGAACTGTTGGAAGTGAAGCCCGAAATCAATTTCGTGAATGTGGGCGAACGCTGTAATGTGGCCGGATCACGCAAGTTCCTGCGACTCATCAACGAAAAGAAATATGAAGAGGCTCTGGGCATCGCCCGCAAACAGGTGGAAGACGGTGCTCTGGTGCTCGATATCAATATGGACGACGGACTGCTCGATGCCCGTGAGGAGATGGTCACTTTCCTGAATTTGCTGGCTTCGGAGCCGGAAATTTCCCGCATTCCTATCATGATCGACTCTTCGAAATGGGATGTGATCGAGGCCGGACTGAAGTGTCTGCAAGGCAAGTGTATCGTCAATTCCATTTCTCTGAAAGAAGGCGAGGAGGTGTTTCTGCATCATGCCCGCCGCATCCGTCGCTTCGGTGCCGCCGTGGTGGTGATGGCATTCGACGAGAAGGGGCAGGCCGATACTTATGCCCGCAAGATAGAAGTGTGCGAGCGAGCCTATCGTCTGCTTACAGAAAAGGTGGGCTTCAATCCGCATGACATCATTTTCGATCCGAATGTGCTGGCCATTGCTACGGGAATGGAGGAGCATAACCATTATGCGGTGGACTTTATCGAAGCTACCGGATGGATCCGGCGCAATCTGCCGGGGGCACATGTGAGCGGAGGCGTGAGCAATCTGTCTTTCTCTTTCCGTGGAAACAATTACATCCGTGAGGCCATTCATGCCGTATTCCTTTATTATGCCACACAGCAGGGCATGGATATGGGTATCGTAAATCCGGCCACTTCGGTGATGTATAGCGATATTCCGGCGGATGTGCTTGAGGCAATCGAAGATCTGGTGCTCGATCGCCGTCCCGACGCTTCGGAACGCATGGTGGAGATAGCCGAACGCATGAAAGCCGAGCAGACAACTGTGCCCGGACAGGAGCATCAGAAGAAGGACCTGTGGCGTGAAACAACCGTAGAGGAGCGCTTGCAATATGCCTTGATTAAAGGTATCGGCGACTATCTGCAGGAAGATCTGGATGAGGCCTGCACCCGTTACGAGCATGCGGTGGATATTATCGAAGGACCGCTGATGGCCGGTATGAACACCGTGGGCGATCTGTTCGGCGCCGGAAAGATGTTCCTGCCGCAGGTGGTCAAGACAGCCCGCACGATGAAGAAGGCCGTGAGCATTCTGCAACCGCTTATTGAGGCGGAGAAGGTGGAAGGTTCTTCGGCCGGAAAGGTGCTGATGGCTACCGTGAAGGGTGATGTGCACGATATCGGAAAGAATATTGTGGGCGTGGTGATGGCCTGCAACGGCTTTGAGATTGAAGACCTGGGTGTGATGACACCGGCCGAACTGATTGTGGAGCGTGCCTTGCAGGGACATCCCGACCTGATCGGTCTGAGCGGACTGATTACTCCGAGTCTGGACGAGATGGTTCATGTGGTGAGCGAACTGAAAAAGGCGGGCATCACAACACCGGTGCTGATCGGTGGAGCCACAACCAGTCGTCTGCATACGGCCTTGCGCATCGCTCCGGCTTACGACGGACCGGTAATCTGGGTGAAGGATGCTTCGCAGAATACCATGATTGCCCACAAGTTCCTGAGTGCGGCTACACGCGAGCAGGCTTTTGAAGAGTTGAAGCAGGAGCAGGAAAATCTGCGTCAGGGTGCTGCGGAAAACAAACCTCAGCTCACTTCGCTTGAGGAAGCCAAAGCCAACCGTTTGAATCTTTTTGATTAGAATCAGAATAGAATATAGGGACTCCCTTTTCCGGAAAAATATGGAATCTTTGATCCGGAAAAGGGAGTTCTTTTGTTTGTATGGAGGAATTTTCTGCTTTTCCCTCTGGATTTTTTTCTATAAAAAAGCAGAAAACCGAAATCTTGAAAAAACTTCCATTTCCTGACTTATAAAGGTGAAAATCCGGTTATCGGTAGATTAAAAACCGGTCAATGCATCAGAATACTTACTTTTTGCTTCTTTATAGTGGTATATACCCGCCTAAACCCGACAGAAAAAGTAGCAAAAAAACACCTTTTTCTTTTTGATTATTGCAATTTTTCTTTAAGTTTGCGTTAAGGAAATTTTAGTTAACTAATAAAAGCATCATGAAAAATGAGTGAGAAAAGAGTTTATACATTCGGAAATGGAAAAGCAGAAGGTAGAGCTGATATGAGAAACCTTCTCGGTGGTAAAGGTGCGAATCTGGCAGAAATGAATCTGATCGGTGTTCCGGTTCCTCCGGGTTTCACCATTACGACCGATGTGTGCAACGAATATTATGCAGTAGGTAAGGAAAAGGTGGTCGAACTGTTGAAGTCCGACGTGATTGCCTCTGTAAAGCATATAGAGAATCTGATGAACTGTACTTTCGGTGATCCGAAGAATCCGCTTCTGGTTTCGGTTCGTTCCGGTGCCCGTGCTTCCATGCCGGGTATGATGGACACCATCCTGAACTTGGGTCTGAACGACGAGGTGGTGGAAGGTTTGGCTGCCAAGAGCGGCAATCCGAAGTTCGCATACGATTCTTACCGCCGTTTCGTGCAGATGTATGGCGATGTTGTATTAGGCATGAAGCCTGTCAATAAGGATGACATTGATCCGTTTGAAGCCATCATTGAAGAGGTGAAGAAGCAGCGCGGAGTGTTGTTGGATAAAGACCTGAATCTGGACGAACTGAAAGAACTGGTTGTTCGCTTCAAGGCCGCTATCAAGGCTCAGACCGGTCAGGACTTCCCGAACGATCCGATGGAGCAGTTGTGGGGCGCTATCTGTGCCGTATTCGATTCTTGGATGAACGAGCGTGCGATTCTTTATCGTAAGATGGAAGGAATCCCGGCAGAGTGGGGTACAGCCGTAAACGTGCAGGCTATGGTCTTCGGTAACTTGGGTGACACCTCGGCTACCGGTGTTTGCTTCAGCCGTGATGCCGCAACCGGAGAGAACCTGTTTAATGGCGAATGGTTGGTCAATGCCCAGGGCGAAGATGTGGTGGCCGGTATCCGTACACCGCAGCAGATCACCAAGATCGGTTCTCAGCGTTGGGTCGCTCTTCAGGGAATTTCAGAAGAGGAGCGCGTGGCCAAGTATCCTTCCATGGAAGAGTCTATGCCGGCTATTTATAAGGAACTGGATGACTTGCAGAATAAACTGGAGCAGCATTATCGCGATATGCAGGATATGGAGTTCACCGTGCAGGACGGCAAATTGTGGTTCCTGCAGACCCGTAACGGAAAGCGTACCGGTACTGCGATGGTGAAGATTGCCATGGATCTGGTGCGTGAGGGCATGATTGATGAGAAGACAGCTCTGTTGCGTTGTGAGCCGAACAAGCTTGATGAATTGTTGCATCCTATTTTTGATAAGGAAGCTCTGAAGAAAGCCAAGGTGCTGACCCGCGGTTTGCCGGCTTCACCGGGTGCTGCCAGCGGTCAGATTGTATTCTTTGCCGACGATGCCGCTCAGTGGCACGATGACGGTCACCGTGTGATCATGGTCCGCATTGAGACTTCACCGGAAGATTTGGCCGGTATGTCTGCTGCCGAAGGTATCCTGACAGCCCGTGGCGGTATGACATCTCATGCAGCAGTGGTTGCCCGTGGTATGGGTAAGTGCTGTGTTTCCGGTGCCGGAGCAATCTGTATTGACTATAAGGCCAAGACTTTGGAGATCGAAGGACGTGTATTCAAGGAAGGCGATTATATTTCCTTGAACGGTTCTACCGGAGAGGTTTATGCCGGTGAGGTTCCGACCAAGGCTGCCGAGTTGAGCGGTGATTTCAAGGCTTTGATGGATCTGTGCGACAAGTACACCCGTTTGCAGGTACGCACCAATGCCGATACACCACACGATGCCCAGATGGCACGCTGCTTCGGTGCCAAAGGTATCGGTCTGACCCGTACAGAGCACATGTTCTTCGACGGACAGAAAATTGTGGCTATGCGTGAGATGATTTTGAGCGACACCGTAGAAGGCCGTGAAAAGGCTTTGGCCAAGTTGCTGCCTTATCAGAAGTCTGACTTCAAGGGTATCCTCGAAGCTATGGACGGTTGCCCGGTAAATATCCGTCTGCTCGATCCTCCTTTGCACGAGTTCGTACCGCATGATCTGAAAGGTCAGGAGATTATGGCTAAGGAAATGGGTATCAGTGTGGCTGAGATTCAGCGCCGTGTGGAAAGCCTTTGCGAGCACAACCCGATGCTGGGTCACCGTGGTTGCCGTTTGGGAATCACTTTCCCGGAAATCACTGCGATGCAGACTCGCGCTATCCTGAGTGCCGCTTGCGAACTGAAGAAGGAAGGCAAGAACCCGATGCCGGAAATCATGGTGCCGCTTATCGGTATCCTTTATGAGTTCCAGCAGCAGAAGGCTGTGATCATGAAGACAGCCGAGGAAGTGTTTGCCGAAGAAGGTGTCCGCATTGACTTCGAAGTAGGTACGATGATTGAGATTCCGCGTGCCGCTCTTACTGCCGACAAGATCGCTTCTGAGGCCGAGTACTTCTCATTCGGTACCAATGACCTGACTCAGATGACCTTCGGTTACTCTCGTGACGATATCGCCAGCTTCCTGCCGACTTATCTGGACAAGAAGATCCTGAGCGTCGATCCGTTCCAGGTATTGGACGAGAACGGAGTGGGTCAGCTCATCAAGATGGCTGTAGAGAAAGGCCGTGCCGTTCGTCCGGGCATGCGTACCGGTATCTGCGGTGAGCACGGTGGTGAGCCTCAGTCTGTGAAATTCTGTCACAAGGTGGGTATGGATTACGCTTCATGCTCTCCATTCAGAGTGCCGATCGCCAGACTCGCGGCGGCGCAAGCAGCAGTAGAAGAATAAGCTGAATTTCATTTTTATATAGAAATAGTTATAAAATAGGAAAAAGGGAAGATCTCCGGTGACGGTGGTCTTCCCTTTTATATCAAAAATAAGAATTAAGGAATGGACAGATATTTTTTCAGACCGAGAGTCGGTAAGAATTAAGATGTGACGATAGAATATTATATTCTTTGTTTCCTTAATAATAACATAAACCATTAACTGTTTTTTACAATCTTTGATCTGCGTCAGTTAGGATATACTGATGCAGGAAGAATTTTATAATCCATTAAAAACCATGAGTAAGGAAAAGGAGAAAAAGCCGGGTTATTCCCTTTGTTTGTCATTTGGAATGCTTTTCGGTGTGATCTTAGGATCTGCTATGGGAAAGTTGGCCGTAGGCATGGCTATCGGCTATATGTTTGGCACCATGTATTATCTCTTGTTTTCAAAGTCGGATGACCATGCTGACAAAGACGATAGACCGTAGTAAGATACATTGTTGTACATTATGATTGTATTATTGCTTCCTGTTTTAGTATTTTCTACCTGTTAAAGCCTTATCAAAGTGGTATTAGAGAAAGGCATATTGGTATCTGATATATCTGGTAACTTTCCGAAATTTGCATTTATAAAAATGGAAAGGCCATGACGGTATGCATCAAATCCCTTATTAAAAATATGAATCTTGTAATCGGATGTACAATCGGATGCAACTATTGCTATGCAAGAAATAACTGCAATCGGTTTCACATGACGGACAACTTCTCTGTTCCTGAATATATGAGCCGGAAGTTGCGTCTTATTGATAATCCTACGTCACATGTCTGGCTGCTCACAGGAATGAGTGATTTCTCAGATTGGAAACCTGCTTGGACGGAAGAAATATTCAGTCGTATAGCTATGAATCCGCAACACGCATATATTTTTCTGACCAAACGTCCTGAACGAATCGACTTTCAGACAGATGATGACAATGTGTGGATGGGAGTTACCGTGACCAGAGCTTCCGAAAAGAAACGGTTAAGTGATTTGAAGGAACATATTCGTGCAAGACATTACCATGCTACTTTTGAACCTCTCTTTGAAGATGTAGGTGAGATTGATCTGAATGGATTTGACTGGATGGTAATAGGTACGGAAACAGGTAAAAGAAAAGGAAAAATAAACGCAAGGCCTGAATGGGTGCTCCATTTGGTAGAACAAGCGAAAAAGAATCACATTCCGGTATTTATGAAAGAAGACCTTCTGCCGATTATGGGAGAAGAACGGATGATTCAGGAATTACCGGAACAGTTTACAGAAAAAATATGGAAAAAGAAATAATCAGAGATATAGATGTACAGAGTGTGATGACCAAATCATCCTTGTCGGTAGGCGGTTTCTCGGTCAATCCTTACGTAGGCTGTCCGCATGCCTGCAAGTACTGTTATGCTTCGTTTATGAAACGGTTTACGGGGCATACAGAGCCTTGGGGCATGTTTCTCGATGTAAAGCATTGGAAACCTATGGATAATCCGCATAAGTATGACGGGCAGCGGATTGTTATTGGTTCTGTAACAGATGCATACAATCCTTATGAGGAAAAATTCTGCCGAACGCGCAAGCTGTTGGAAGAGCTTAAGGGCACAGATGCTGAAATCATGATTTGCACCAAATCCGATCTGGTACTGCGTGATCTGGACCTGCTGAAAAACTTCCGCAAGGTAACAGTCTCCTGGTCTGTAAACACTCTCGACGAACAGTTCAGATGTGATATGGATCGTGCCGTAAGTATTGAACGCAGGCTTGAAGCCATGAAACAAGTCTATAATTCCGGCATACGCACCGTTTGTTTTATTTCGCCGATTTTTCCGGGGATCACCGATGTAAAAGCTATCATTGATCGGGTAAAGGATTTTGCAGATCTGATATGGCTGGAAAACCTGAATCTTCGTGGGCAGTTCAAGAGAGATATCATGAATTATATACAGGAAAAACATCCGGAACTGATAACCTTGTACCAAGAAATCTATAACAGAAGAAAACAAGATTACTGGCAGGCTTTAGAGCAGGAAATTTCTGCATTTGCCCAAGCCGAAGGTTTTCCATATCGGGTAAATGATTTGCCTTATGGGCGTTCCCTGAAAGGGAAACCTGTTCTGGTCAACTATTTCTATCATGAAAAAATAAGACTGAAAAAATAGGCTTACTTGATGGAACTGATAAATTCGCTGATAGTCTGTCCTGTCATTTGTTTGAAGAAGCGCATCAGATGATTAGCTTCAGAGAAATGTAAACGATATGCAATCTCTTTTACAGTCAATCCGGAAAACAGAAGATCACTTTTTACTTCTTGCAACAGACGTTGTTTCAGCAAATGAACGGCAGACAGCCCAAATTCACGCATAACCGCCTTGTTTAGCGATATCCTGCTGATATTCATCATTTCAGCATAATCGCTTACATGTGTTTTTTCTGCAATATGCTTTTCAAGCAATTCCTTGTACTGATAGGCATAATTGCTCAGAGGAGGGGTGAAAGGAAGATTGAAGAGTTTTGCATAAAATCTGTTCAGCACCAACAAAAACTGATACAAACAGGCAACAATCATATGATAGCTGTCTGCAATAGGTTCGCGCAATTCTTTCTTCATCTGTTTTAGCAGATGAAAAAATGGATGCATCTCTTCTGCATTCATATCAAAAGAAGTGGGATAATTATGCTGATAACAATACTGCAGTCTGTACATGAAGTATTTGTCAGAAAGAAAGTTGTTGATAAACTCTTCCTGAAAGATAAGAAAGGTATAGTCCAGTTTTTCCAGATCTACGTGCCATTCCTGTAACTGGAATGGAGATACGACAAGAACCATATTGGGGTGCAGCTCAATTCTTTTGCCGGCTAACAGCATATAGCCTTCGGCCTGACGGAAAAAATAGAACTCGAAGAAATCGGTTTTATATTGCTTCTTGATATTGAACCAGCCTGCTTTTTCTGTACTGTCGGCAGTATTCAGCAGGAAATCTACACCGCAAGAACTTTTGGAATATTTCAATATAGAAATATGTTTTCCGCTTCCATCAGGAAATATTTTCTCTATGTTTTTATCTTTCATCCGCGCAATTTGTATAGCTCTGTTTCTGCTGAGCGTACTACAAAGATACAAAATGTGAATGAAACCATCGTAAAGAATCAGTATATCTGTCGTTTGTATTAGTCAAAATGAAATGGATATGGCTATTCATAACTGGAACTTGATTATGAAATTATTTATGTTTATTGGGGGCAGTGTCCAAGATTACCAATCTGGATGAACTGTTCGATTTCGAATAAAAGTCAGCCCGCTACCGGAATCCGGGAGCGGGCTGTTGCTTACTCTGTTCAGTCTGTCAGCAGAGTGATATCCTTGGCCGGTTTCTGGTATTTCTTTCCGGCGATGTAGTCTTTGGTGTCCTGTACCATCTTGTCGGTAACTACAAAATGATAATTGGCATAGTCGCCGATGTCGTAGGTACCGGGTACAAAGAATCCCCATTTCTCAAAGAAGTCTGTCAGGTCCGTCTGAAGTAGATCACACGAAACCTTGATGAACTCATACATATTGTTGATGGAAGCGTTACCCTTTCCTTTGTCCGGATGGTTGCGCATGTGTTCCATCAGATCGGCATAGAAATCGGGGTATCCCTTCTCTTCGGCATACAGATAAAGCTGCCAGAAAGGAACCAGTTTCTCAAACGGACCGCCGGCGCTCAGAATAAACGGCTTCTTCTCGGCATCAATGAATATTTCGCGTGCCTTTTCGTAGTTCTTGCTCTTGCTCAGTCGGCTGGGCTGTCCGGCCTTGCGGGCCACATACATGGTGAAGAGATTGTTGCTCACCTCGGTCATTCCGCCCCACGTCAGTTGCGGACTCATCTGCATTACATGACCGATTTCGTGGTTCACGCCCCAGTCGCTGTAAATATTCGGACCAAGGGCCGATTTCATGGTACCTTCATTGCCGAGGAAAGCCACTCCGTCGCCGTCGCGGAACATAAAGTAATTGAAGTTCACGCGCGCCAGAATGCGCTTCGGTGGAATACGGTTGTATTTGATGGCTCCGTTGAAGGTGTACTGCTGCTCCATAATCTTGTCGTAGGCCTGAGCCAGTTCCTTTCCTTCCTCATAGCGGAACTTCTTCAGGAACTCCACCGGATAAGCCAGCTGCATGTAGCGTGTCTTGACATCCATAATCGGACTCACGGCCTCGTCCAGCAGGCGTTTCCAGTCCTCATTGGTCTGCTTTTCGGCATCAAAATATCCGTTGACTTTTCCGGTTACGAAATGGATGGTGATGCCCGGTGCGGTTTCCGGATCATCCGCAAAATAGTCGATATATACATTTCCCGCTTTCTCCACATTGATTACGTTCACTCCCTCGTGCAGGCGGTATTCCTGTTTCTTCAGTCCCCAGCCTTGGGGATCTTCTGTTGGTTTGAAACCCGGAGTAGGCTGACGCATCCAGTCCGCGATGAGCAGACTCACCTTACGTCCGTGCAGATCGCCCACCAGCACCACATTCTCACCCTTCTCCAGATACACACCGGTGATGTTCTCGTAGCGGCTGTATCCGTTGTAAAGCTTCAGCTTCTCTTCCAGAATCTTGTTCGATGGGATGGGAGCATAGCTGCCCAGCAGGTATTGTGATTCATACGTGCCGTTCTTCAGTTGCTCGGCCAGTTGGCGCATCAGCGGACTGTGAAAGAGTTTCAGCTGTTTGTTCTTGAAACCGTCAGCCAGTTGTGATGCGGTCCAGTCCTTGAAGTATTCCAGATCCTTGGTAATGGCTTGGGTTGAATAAGAAGGTGATTGTCCGAAAGAGTTGGTGGCGATGCAGCAAAGCGCTGCCACGGTCCATGTTTTCAGTGTTTTCATGTTGGTTAGGATTTTGATTATTTGATTAAGCGTACACAAAGATAGGCCAATTCATTTCCAATCAATAGAAAAGCGGGTTAAAAAATTACAAAGTGTATCTGTTGAACAGCGCGATGGCATCTGCCATGATATCCTGATGGTCGAAAGCCAGATCGGGCAGGGAGGACAGCGGGAACCATGCGGCTTTTGCGGCGTCATCCATTCCCGATACAGCTGTGGGGGCATCAACTATGGCCAGATAAGCGATGGAGATGGTCCGTCCCCGAGGGTCACGGTTCACCTTTGAGTAGGCTCCGATCTGTTGGATCCGGGTTACGGTGAGCCCGGTTTCTTCTTTCAGTTCCCGGACCGCACATTCTTCGGCCGTTTCTTCCATATTCATGAAGCCTCCCGGAAAAGCCCAACAGCCTTTGTAGGGTTCGTTTCCCCGTTGGATCAGCAGGACTTTCGGTTCCTCTTCTTGGGTAAAGACCACGCAGTCCGTGGTGACTGCGGGTCTTGGGTATTTATAGGTGTAGCTCATAAGATGCTTTTTTATAATTGCGTGTGAACTTTATCTTATAACTGCAAAAATACAAAAATCATATGATTCAAAGAAGGACCTTGAATTTTTAGAACAATAATGCACATCTGCTGCACAATAAATTCGTATCTTTGAAAAGAAATCAAAAAAATCAGACGTTATTATGAGTGGAGAAGACTTACAGAGACAGACCTCTGTCAATATACAGGAGAAGGCAAACCTGATCTGGGCTATTGCCGATAAATTGGTGGGCTTATACAAGCCGCACGAATACGGAAAGGTGATTCTGCCCATGTGTGTCATCAAGCGTTTTGAAGATACTTTGGCACCGACCAAGGAAGCCGTCATCAAGATGAACGAGGATCTTGACGCGAAAGGAATAGCCGTAAAGAAAGGTTTTCTTGAAGCGGCGGCCAAACAGAAATTCTATAACACCAGCAAGTTCACTTTTGACATATTGCTTGCCGACGCCGACAATATCAAAGACAATTTCGAGAATTATCTGAATCACTTTTCCGAGAATGTGATTGATATCATCAACCGTATGGACTTCTATAACGAGATCAAGAAGATGGACGACAACAACCGTCTTTATCTCGTCATCAAGGAGTTCTGTTCTGCCAAGGCCTATCTGGGAGCCGATGTGGTTTCGGCAGTGGATATGGGATATATCTTTGAAGAGCTGGTGCGTAAATTTTCGGAATCATACAATGACCAGGCGGGAGCGCACTTTACGGCACGCGACATTATCTATCTGATGAGCGAACTGCTGGTGGGCGACCGAGAACAGGAAATGGAGGACGAAGGCATTGTCGCTTCCATCTATGATATGGCCATGGGAACCAGCCAGATGCTTGCCTGTCTGGATGAGCGGTTCCGCAAGATAGATCCCGAGGCCGAAATCACCTGTTATGGTCAGGAACTCAATCCGCAGACCTATGGTATTGCCAAGGCCGATATGCTGATCAAGGGAGGCAATGCCGACAACATGCGTCTGGGCGATACACTGGGCGACGACCAGTTCAAGGGCTATCAGTTTGACTATATCATATCCAACCCACCTTTCGGTATTGACTGGCAGGCATCGGAGAAACGTGTCAAGGAAGAGAACGAACTGGGCGAGGCCGGACGCTTTGCGCCGGGACTTCCGGCCAAGGGCGACGGGCAGATGCTGTTTCTGCTCAATGGTGTGGCCAAACTGAAAGACGACGGCCGCATGGCCATTATCCAGAACGGTTCGCCTCTGTTTAAGGGAGATGCCGGAAGCGGCGAAAGCGAGATCCGCGGCTATCTTTTGGAACATGACTGGCTGGAGGCCATTATCCAGCTGCCCAACGATCTGTTTTATAATACCGGTATTGCCACCTATATTTGGGTCATTTCCAAAAACAAGTCAGAGCAGCGTGCCGGTAAGGTACAGCTGATTGATGCGAGCAAGTGTTTTGAGAAACTGCGCAAGCCGCTTGGCAACAAGCGTGTGGAGATTACCACCGCTTGCCGTGAACTGATCATGCAGGCTTATCACGATTTTACCGACTGGGAATACAGTTCCGAGGACAATCCGGAACTGAAGGTGGAAAGCAAGATAAAGGGTGTGGAGGACTTCAAGTTCACGAAACTCATCATCAACCGTCCTTTGCGTCTGGAATACAAGGATATTCATTTTGATGAGGCTACGGCCGACAATTATAAGGAAGCGGACAGAGCTTTGCTGGAAGAGGTGGCCGCCTACTGCGAGAGCCACATGGCCGATCAGGACGGGAATTCGGATCACACCTTCTTCCTGGAACTGAAGAAAGCCAAGATAAAAGTACCGCAGGGCAAGGTGGCTCTGTTGAGAAACTGTTTCGGTAAGCGCAACCCGGATATGGCAGAAGCGTACGTAAAGCCTGCTGATGCCCATAGCGGATTCGCGCCCGACCCGGAACTGAAGGACAGCGAGATTATCCCGTGGAAAGAGGACATCGCGGAATATCTGGACAAGAATGTACGTCCGTATGCTCCCGATTTCTGGTACAATGAATCCGAAAGCAAGATCGGTTACGAAATACCGTTTACCCGTGAGTTCTATAAATACACGCCGCTTACGGCAAGTTCTGTGATCTTCGATGAACTGAAAAAACTGGAGGAGCGAGAATCGGAACTGATGTCCAGGATATTAGGATAATCAGGTATTATATGGAAATAGATTAAAAACAGATTAGCCATTACACTTATGATTTCCGATGCAAAAAGATATATCAAACAGTTAATCAACGGGTCTGAAAACTCTGAAATCGAGTTCAAATCGGCAAAAGGAGGATTACCGGAAAGTTTTTGGGAAACTTTTTCCGCTTTTGCCAATACGAATGGAGGTATTATTGTATTAGGTATAAAAGAAAAGAATGGTGTATTTTATCCTGACGGATTTGACAAACAACAATTGCAAACGTATAAAAAACGATTTTGGGATTGTGCACACAATAAGGAAAAAGTTAGTGCAACGATGCTTATAGAACGTGATGTCATTGATGCTGAAATAGATGGTAATTTCTTTTTGCTATTTAGGATTCCAAGAGCCTCATACGATATACGTCCGGTTTTCCTTACAAGAAATCCTTTTGGAAATACTTTCAAAAGAAATCATGAAGGTGATTATCATTGTACAGATTCCGAAATACGTCAGATGTTTGCTGATGCTCATCATTCTACGTTACCTTTCGATAATCAGATATTGCCAAACTATTCGATGAACGATATTGATACTGAAACATTAAGAGGTTATCGTCAACGCTTTATACTCCGTAAAAACAATCATCCATGGAATGATTTGGACGATTTTAATTTCTTGTGTAAGATTGGAGCTTATCGCGTAGATAGAGAGAGCGGTCAAGAAGGATTTACCCGTGCTGGAATACTTATGTTCGGTAAAACAGAAAGTATTACAGACCAGGCTTGCTGTCCATGGTATTTTGTCGATTATCAAGAGAAACTTAGCAATAATATGAATGAAAGATGGTCGGATAGAATATATGCCGATGGCTCATGGAATTCCAATTTATATCAGTTCTTTTTCAAGGTTTATAATAAATTAGTACAAACCTTGCCTGTTCCATTCTCATTGAATGGTATAGAAAGAACAGAAGAGACTTTAGCTCATATTGCTATCAGAGAAGCTTTAGTAAACGCACTGGTACATTCCAGTTATGCAGAACAAGGCAATATTGTTATTATCAGAGAAAAAGATAAAATAATATTCCGTAATCCCGGAAGAATGCTCATTTCTTTAGATGATTTTTATTCCGGTAGCCAGAGCGTTTGCCGTAATCCTATCATACAGAAATTTTTTATTCAATTGGGATACGGAGAAAAGGCCGGTAGTGGTGCCGATTATATTATAAAAGGATGTAACGTAAACAAATGGCATATTCCGGAACTTATTGAAAATGTTCAACCGGATACTGTTTCGTTGTATCTTTATCTATCAGAGAATAATAATACAAGCTCGAACGATAATAATACAAGCTTGGATCGTAATAATACAAGCTCGAACGATAATAATACAAGCTTGGATCGTAATAATACAAGTTTAAATAAAGCAGGGCAACGATTAAATAGAGATACATTAATAAACAAAGTCCTTGAATTTTGTGAAGACTGGATAACAATAGATGAAATCTCTGAGAAGGTCGGTAAGAGCCACCAACATTTAAGAGGAAAGATTATACCAGAGATGCTTAAACTCGGACTTTTGGAGAAACTTTATCCTGAAGCATCAACAAGTCCTAACCAAAAGTACAGAAAAACAAGGTTTTGAAACAGAAGAAGCAAATCTGTAAAGAAAAGTCAGTAATGAACGAGCAGCAAAACAACGGAAATATAATCCTCTACCAGACAGAGGATGGCAAATCAAGGATAGAGGTAACTCTATGCAATGATACGGTTTGGCTTACGGCCGACCAGATGGCAGAACTGTTTCAGCGAAACAAATCCACCATCTCCCGACATATAAAGAATGTATTCGAGGACGGAGAGTTACAGGCAGACAAGGTAGTTGCATTTTTTGCAACAACCACTCAACATGGTGCTATCAAAGGGAAAAACCAGACTCATCAGGTGGCATACTATAATCTTGACATGATCATCAGTGTAGGTTATCGTGTCAAGTCACACCGTGGGGTGCAGTTCAGAATATGGGCCACAAATGTCCTTCGTGAATATCTTGTAAAAGGATTTGCCATGAACGATGATTTGCTGAAAAGAGCCGGCGGAGGAAACTATTTC
>CALUKY010000073.1 GCA_944321345.1 uncultured Paraprevotella sp. | reverse complement strand
GCTCACGCCGATGGTACTGCACACCCGTGGGAGAGTAGGTAGCCGCCACTTTTAAATAGACGGATCCCTTCAGAGAGTAATCTCCGGAGGGATTCTTTTTTTGTATCCTTTTCTTTAGTCTTTCACTTTGTGTGTCTTTCTTGTATTTTTTTACATAGTGTCGTGATTTTTAACTAAATAGGGCAGTTCGTTATTTTTTTGCTACATATTTATTTTTAATGTTATAAATAAGCTAATTTGGCAGGAAATAATATTGCACGATGAAAAAACAGTGGTTTATCTTATTTTGTGTCAGCTTATTGAATGTAAGTTTTGGTGCAAAAGCGCAGGAAAGTTATATAAATCGAAAGACTAAGTTTACCAAAGAGAAAACAAAAACACTCCCATTTTCAGATCGTTGGAGTATACGGACCAATACTATAGATTGGATAACTACCGTTCCGAATATTGCCGTGGAGTTTGATGTGTCAGATTCTGTTTATAATCGTTGGTCGCTAGGTGCAGGTTTCAAGTTTAATTATATTCCTCGTTCTACTGATTTTTCTGCCCGCTTTACATATAAAATAGCAGAGGCAAGACTGGAAGCAAGAAAATATTTTCGTTCTTATCAAATGTTTCCATATCGGTCAGGGCACAGAAGTCAAAGACGCAAAGGATGGTGGAGAGCCTATTATGTAGGGCCTTACGCAAGTTATACATATTATGCCGTGCAGTTTTCCGAACCGGCCTATAAGGGTAAGGCTATCAGTGCAGGAATTACCGGAGGATATAATGTGCCGTTGTATGAAACCCGAAATGGCGGGGCAATAGATCTGGACATGGGGCTTAGTGTAGGAGCTCTTTATGTGGATCATTTGAAATTGAAGAATGGTGTTCCTGAAAATATCGCCCGTATATTACCTTATCCTATGCTTACCGATTTGCGTGTAGGCTTTGTGTATCGTTGGCGCTCCGTACGTAGAAAGTATGTAGAATTAAACGAAGAAAAAATTCTACAGCGCCATACTGAACGTATGATGAAGGAAAGACTGCGTTTGGACAGAAAATATCAGGACAGTTTGCGTCAGGATTCCCTGAATTGGATTAAACAGAATATTCGGATTAAAAAACAGAAAAAATAATCAGAACGTAATGAAAAAGAAAATATATGGTTTTGCCATTTTGTTTTTGCTTTTTACTGTCCATTTGCACGGACAGTTATTGACGGTTAAAACCAATTTGTTGAATTGGGGCTTATGCGCTCCCAACCTGTCTTTGGAATTGGTAACCGGGGAGCGCCATTCATTTGCGGTATCAGGAACTTACATGCCGAAATTCTATCAGAAATCTTTTGGCGGTTGGATGCTGATGCCTGAATATCGCTTTTGGTTAAGTGGGCGTCCGCTGATACGTACTTATTTAGGTGTGGCCGTTTTTGGAGGTAATTATCACGATCAGAGTGCCCTGATACAAAAAAGTAAGGAGCAGCTTGGCAGTTATGCGGGAATGGCAGCCACAGGCGGTTATTCCTTTTATTTGGGAAAGCGATGGAATCTGGAGCTGACAGCCGGAGTAGGTTTGGCGGTAGTACACCGTCAGCTTTATCCATTGGGAGAACCGATGCCGGAAACTTTTGAACCGTTACAAATTCGTGTGATTCCAATAAATCTGGGAGTTACATTAGGCTATATTATCAAGTAAAACTATGAGAAAGATTTTAGTTCTATTATTTTTCTTTGCAGCTTGTAATTGTCTATTACAGGCTCAAAACCTGATCACCGTATCGGGTAAAGTCCTGAATGTAGAAGCCAATAAGGAAGGCAAACGGAACTTGCCGTTTACCGATGAATTGGTTAAGGTCTTTTCTTATGCTACAAAGTCGGATGCGGAAGAAGCAGTCAGACTTATGGAAGAACAGTTTAAGAAAGGAATGCCTTATCATGGATTAAAGGAAATAGATATGGCCGAAGCAGATCCTTATACTGGATATTATGAACTGAAATGTTATGCCAATGGATGGTTGTTGGTCAGAGTCGGCCTTTCGACCGAACTTCGTGCTGTTGAGAATAAGCTTCAGATAAATTTTAATATTCGTGGTACCGTGTCTTTGGGGCAGGTTGTCGTACAGGCTCAGAATACAGCACCGAATGAGTTGCAGGTAATTCCCAAAGCAACGGCGCGTTTTGGAAATGTATTGCCCTTGACATTGTCTTTGCCGATTGGAGATTACTATGGCAAGACAAACGGGCGTTTTGTATATCAGCCTTTTGTGGTAGATTGTACGACTGGCAAGATAGAGGCTTACGGTCGTCCTTATATTCTGGAAGGCAAGGAATACCACAATACTCAAGATCGGAGAATGGGGTACGACTTAAAGCGTGATACACTGCAGAAGTTTGTAGATACACTAAAAACACTTACTGACGAGGCTTTTGTCTTGAATTATGCTGATACAATCCGTCTGCAACATGCTGACCGGAATTATGCGGTATACGGCTCTTTCCATTTTATGGACTATAATAATATTTAACCCGTTGGCGGAATTAAATTGATAAAAGATTTATGAATAAAAAGTTGTGCATATTGTTGATATTTAGTAAAT
>CALUKY010000072.1 GCA_944321345.1 uncultured Paraprevotella sp. | reverse complement strand
TCCTGATACAAAGGTATAAAACTAAAGTTAATTATTAATGAATTATCCAACTTTGTTTGGATTTTAAATGGAAAGGAAATATGAAAAAGATATTATTGATGGCCGCTCTGGTTATGATGAGCTGGCAGACAACACAAGCACAAAACAAGACACGAGACCGCAAACCGCTGACTACGGAACAGAAAGTGGAGCGCAGTGTAGGAAGAATGACCAAAGAACTAAGCCTTAGCGAAGAACAGATACAGAAAATCACGGCCTTGTATCAGGAATATTTCAAATCCATCGAAGGACTTACCCGTGGTGATGACAAGATGAAAGAGGCACGGAAGAAACTGAACGAAGGTATCAAGGCTGTGCTGACTGAGGAACAGCAGACATTGTGGAAACAACAGCTGAAAACACGTCCGCAGCGTCCTCAGAAACCGCAACGTGACATGTAAGAAAAATGGGTTCTTTTATATGAGTGGGATTGCCTCGATGTGATATTGCGGCAGTTCCGAAATAATTGGTAATTTTGTAGTTTATCTGGAGCTGTGTCGGTGATGCCGATGCGGCTCCTTTTCTTTTTTCAATCCTCTGCCCAAAGTACTGCGGTCCTCTGCCCGGAGTACTGCAGTACTTTGTCCGGAGGATTGCAGTCCTTTGCCCGGAGTACTGCAGTCCTTTGCCAAAAGATTCGAATGCCCTTTCAAGACAAAAATGAAAGGATGTTTCTGGCATGTTTCTGAAACGTGAAAGAGGTGCGTCATTCTGTGAAGCGAACTGCACAGAATGGCACACCTCTTTGATACATTGATGTGTATTTGGTGTTTTGTTCTTGGGATCAGAACTTGCTGGAACCGTCGAAACAGTGGGTGCAGACTTTGCACTTGGGCAGTCCGATAGCTTCGATCAGGGTTTCCAGAGTGTTGAACTTCAGAGAGGTCAGTCCGAAGCGGGCACGGATGCGCTCCACCAGTTCCTTGTATTCCGGAGAGTCGGTCGTGGCGTATTTGTCCAGCTTGGCATTTTCGTCGCCTTCAATTTCCTTGATGATACGACGGGTGATCAGTTCCATATCACTCTTTGAAGAGGTGAAGCCGATAAACGGACAGCCGTAAATCAGCGGTGGGCAGGCAATGCGCATGTGCACCTCTTTTGCTCCGTAATCATACAGCACGTTTACGTTGTCACGCAACTGCGTTCCGCGTACGATGGAGTCATCACAGAACAATACACGTTTGTCCTGCAGCATGGCACGGTTGGGAATCAGCTTCATCTTGGCCACCAGCGAGCGCATTTCCTGATTGCTCGGTGTGAAGCTTCTCGGCCATGTCGGTGTGTATTTGGAGATGGCACGGTGATAAGGGATTCCCTTTCCTTCGGCATAACCCAGAGCCATACCTACTCCCGAGTCAGGAATACCGCAGGCGCAATCCACTTCCGAGTCATCGGTCTGTCCCATTTTATAACCGCTCTGGAAGCGTACTTCCTCTACGTTTCTTCCTTCGTAGCAGGAAACCGGGAAACCGTAGTACACCCACAGGAAAGAACAGATCTGCATTTCCTTGTTCGGGGCGCGCAACTGCTCCAGTCCGGTGGCACGCATGCGGATGATTTCGCCCGGTCCTACATAGCGGTCAATTTCATAATCCAGGTTCGGCAGACTGCTGGATTCGCTGGTTGCTGCATAGGCACCGTCTTTCTTTCCGATAACGATCGGAGTGCGTCCCCATTTGTCGCGTGCGGCAATCACTCCGTCTTCGGTAAGGATCAGCATAGAGCAGGAACCTTTGATTTTGTTGAACACATTTTCAATACCGCTCACGAAGTCTTTGCCCTGAATGATCAGCAGGGCTATCAGTTCCGTGGGATTGGTTTTTCCCATGCTCATTTCGGCAAAGTGCATGTTTGCTTCCAGCAGTTCCTTTGCCAGTTCTTCGGCATTGTTGATCTTGGCAACAGTGACAATGGCAAACTTACCCAGATGAGAGTTGAGCATGATAGGCTGCGGGTCGGTGTCGCTGATCACACCAATACCGGATTTGCCTTCGAAGGACGGAAGTTCATCTTCGAATTTTGTTCGGAAGTAAGAGCTCTCCAAACTGTGAATCTTTCTCATGAATCCTTTTCCTTCGGCATACGTAGCCATACCGGCACGCTTGGTTCCCAAATGTGAGTTGTAGTCTGTGCCGTAGAATAAATCGGTTACACATTCAGTCATCGAGACTGTTCCAAAAAAACCACCCATTCCTTTAAATGTTTTTGAAGTTATTTTAATTAGTAGTGTTGATTTGCTTTTGTCGGCTCTGACAACGGTCGTATTTCACGCTGAGAAGAAAAGACAATTGTCAGATTTTCCTAAGATAATTTATTGGCAACAACTTTTTTTGTTCAGTTTAGTTTCCAGAAAATCTTTGAATAATGATTTTGCCAATAACCAATTGTCTTGATTGATGCAGTATTTTACTTTGGGAGTTTCGAGCTCGCCCTGTATGAGGCCGGCGTCTTTCAGTTCTTTGAGATGCTGCGACACGGTAGCCTTTGATATCGGAAGCTCTTCGTGTATGGCTCCAAAGTAGCATGTCTGTTGCTTGGCCAGAAACTCCATGATGGCAATTCGTGCCGGATGTCCCAAGGCCTTAGCAAAACGGGCTATGCGTTCCTGTCTTTCTGTATAGTTCTTTTTTTCGGTCATCTTTTTATAATTATCTACAAATTTACGAGGATTCGGTGTAATGACAATTCTATAATTACATTTTTTAAGTAAAAAGTTG
>CALUKY010000071.1 GCA_944321345.1 uncultured Paraprevotella sp. | reverse complement strand
TCCAAAAATCAACATCATTAAAGATTTATGCGGAGTGAAAAAGACGGCATAGGGCTACTTGCGAAACTTGAATAAAAAAAACAGCAGTTATAACTAATTATTCTCCGCGCAATATATGGAATAAAATAATTATAAGCTTCAAAAAACACTAATTTAATGACTGCAACCGGTAATCAAACATAAAAATTTGCTTATTGCCCCTAAATCCTTTATTTTTGCATTATTCATCATCGTCATATAACTTACAAGAATAAAATGAAAGATTTTATTAAAAATACTATAGCTGCAACTTTAGGCACAATCATCGGATTTATGTTTCTAAGTTTCTGCGGTCTGCTATTCATTATACTGTTGGCAGTTTCCGGAAGCAGCATCCCCACTCTGACACCCAACAGTGTACTGAAGATCGAATTAAACGGTGCTCTGGAAGAACGGTATCAAAGTTCACCTTTGGACGAACTGCTAAGTGAAGATTACCCGACTCTCAGCCTGGAGCAGATACTCAACAGTATATCACGTGCCGCCAAAGACAAAAACATCAAAGCGATTTACCTGGATGCCGGCTCTCTAACCCAAGCAACACCGGCTATGGCCGAAGAAATCAGGATGGCATTGGCTGAATTTCAAAAAAGTGGAAAACCAATTATCAGCTATGGAGACAACTATACCCAGACCAACTACTATATATGCAGTGTAGCAGACCGGATTATCCTAAATCCTAGCGGTCAGATCAGTTGGCAAGGTCTGGTTTCAGAGCCCATCTTCTTTAAAGAATTACTACAGCGCATCGGAGTAAAAATGCAGATATTCCGTGTAGGCAGCTACAAATCTGCCGTAGAGCCTTTTACAAATACCGAAATGAGCGAGGCTAACCGGGAACAAATCCAAAGCTACCTGGGTTCCATCTGGAACAACACCCTTCAGGCTGTTTCCCAATCCAGAAAACTAGACAAAGATACCCTGAACCAATTCGCAGACCACTTTCTGTCTCTTTCTCCAGCAACAGAAATGATACAGAAAGGCTTGGCAGATACGCTTTTATATCGGGAAGAAGTAAAAGACCTCTTAAAAAAAGAGCTGAAACTAAAAGACGACCCGCATATCATAACACCGACGGATTTGGAAGAAATGCCCCAAAACATCGGCAAAAAAGAAAAAGTAGCCGTCTATTATGCTTTTGGAGATATCGTAGAAACCCCATCAAGCATGAACTTGGCAGAGATCGCCTCCAAACAGGTCTGCCGCGACTTAGGCGAACTGACCGAAGATCCAGAGATCAAGGCAGTAGTGATCCGTATTAATTCCGGGGGTGGAAGCGCCTATGCCTCCGAACAAATATGGCACAGTATCCAAATGCTGAAAGCTAAAAAACCGGTCATTATTTCCATGGGCGGTATGGCAGCCTCCGGAGGATATTATATGGCCTGTGCCGGAAACGAGATCATCACTCTCCCCTCTACTCTTACCGGAAGCATCGGAATATTCGGTATGATTCCGGATGCCAGCACCCTGCTGAAAGAAAAACTCGGCTTGAACTTCGATGCCGTAAAGACCAACAAACATGCGGACTTCGGTACATTATCGCGCCCGTTCAATCCGGAAGAAAGCGCCCTGATGCAACGTTACGTTGAATCAGGATATGACCTGTTTCTGAAAAGAGTTGCCGACGGACGCAACATGTCACAACAACAAGTCAAGAAGCTGGCCGAAGGAAGAGTATGGACCGGAGAACAAGCCCTGCAGAACGGACTGGCCGATCGGGCCGGCACATTGCAGACAGCTCTGGAACGGGCTGCCCAAGCCGCAAAAATCAAGAATTATTCGGTTGAAACTTATCCCAAACCACAAAAATGGTATGAAGCCCTGCTTCAGGACAAACAGACAGACTATGTACAGAGTTCCTTGAAAAGTGCTTTGGGAGAATATTACAAAGCGGTAAGCTTCATCAAAAAGGTAAAACAAATGGATCCTATACAGGCACGAATGCCTTTCGATCCGAATATCAAATAATATCAGAACCCACCATATGGAAGGAGATTTAATTAAAATCAATGAGTGGATGAGCCCATTATCCTGGTTTTACGGACTTGGTGTATTTATCCGCAACGAGATGTTTGAACTGGGTCTGCTTAAATCCAGAAGCTTCGACATTCCGGTGATCTCCATCGGAAATATCACCGTGGGGGGTACCGGAAAAACTCCTCATACGGAATATCTGATTCAATTACTACACCAACATTTCAAGGTTGCGGTCCTTAGCCGAGGATACAAGCGCAAAACCAAAGGCTTTGTTCTGGCTGACGCAAAAACCCGTATGCAGGACATTGGCGACGAACCGTTTCAGATCAAGGAAAAATTTCCCGATATTTATGTTGCCGTAGACAAAAACCGCTGTCATGGTATAGAACGCCTGTGCGACGAATCCACAGCCCCGGGAACAGAAGTCATCCTACTGGACGATGCCTTTCAGCACCGTTATGTAAAACCGGGAATCAATATTCTTCTTATTGATTACCACCGCATGATCACTGAAGACAAGCTACTGCCGGCCGGAAGACTGCGTGAACCCAAAGAAGGGAAAAGTCGGGCCAATATTGTCATCGTCACCAAATGCCCACGCGACATCAAACCGATGGGATTCCGTGTTATCAGCAAGGCCTTAAAGCTATACCCTTATCAAAAGCTGTATTTCACGACATTCAAATATGGCGACTTGATACCGGCACACCCTGAAAACAGCAGGCGTCCGATGGCATCATTGGGAAAAAATGAGCACATTCTGCTACTGACAGGCATAGCCTCGCCGGAGCAAATGATCATTGACCTAAGCAACTATACCCGAAACATCACTTCACTCAGCTTTCAGGATCATCATTATTACTCGGAGAAAGACCTGCAAAAGGTATATGAAACCTTCCAGAAAATACCGGGCAAGAAACTGATCATTACCACAGAGAAGGACTTCAGCAGACTGAAAGGGATGAATCTTCACGAAGAAATCAGGAAAAACCTGTATATACTGCCCATCGAGGTGGAGTTTATGCAGGAACAGGAAAATACGTTTAACGAAAACATTATTGGTTATGTACGAAAAAATTCAAGAAACAGCATCTT
>CALUKY010000070.1 GCA_944321345.1 uncultured Paraprevotella sp. | reverse complement strand
AATTTAAGAGCATTGTATTAACAATAACGAGGGCGTTTTGTACTACGTTTTTAGGAACGTAGAACTGGACACCCTAGAAAATTACTCTTCAATTTTTGCAATTTGCAGATTCAGCTCATCAAGCTGCTTCTGGTCGATACATGATGGTGCGTCGAGCATCACATCGCGGCCACTGTTGTTTTTCGGGAATGCGATACAGTCGCGGATCGTATCCAAACCGGCAAAGAGACTTACCCAACGATCCAAACCGTAGGCTAATCCTCCGTGAGGAGGTGCACCGTACTTGAAGGCGTTCATCAAGAAACCAAACTGTTCCTGAGCCTTTTCTTTGGTGAAGCCCAAGATCTGGAACATCTTGTCTTGCAGTTCCGGGTCGAAGATACGGATAGAACCGCCACCGACTTCCACACCGTTGCATACCATATCATAAGCATCGGCACGAACCTGTTCCGGATGAGTGTCGAGTAAAGGAATATCTTCGTCTTTCGGGTGGGTGAACGGATGGTGCATAGCCATCAGGCGACCTTCTTCTTCGCTCCATTCGAACATTGGGAAATCTACTACCCAAAGCAAAGAGAATTTGTTCTTGTCGCGAAGCCCCAGACGGTTACCCATTTCCAAACGCAATTCGCACAACTGCTTGCGGGTCTTCATGGTGTCATCACCACTCATGATCAGAATCAGATCACCCGGTTTAGCCTGCATAGCTTCTTTCAGGTTCTGAAGAACCTCCTGAGAGTAGAACTTGTCTACGCTACTCTTCACACTACCGTCTTCCTGTACACGGGCATATACCAAACCTTTCGCGCCGATCTGACTACGTTTTACAAAGTCTGTCAGCTGATCCAGCTGTTTGCGAGTATATGATGCGCAACCTTCGGCACAGATACCACCGATATAGGCTGCGTTGTTGAATACGCTGAATTCGCCGGTTCCTTTAAGTACGTCCATCAGTTCAACGAATTCCATGCCGAAACGGGTATCCGGTTTGTCGCTACCATACAGACGCATGGCCTCGCTCCATGGCATGCGTGGGAAAGCTTCGGTAAGTTCCACACCTCTCAATTCCTTGAACAGATGTTTTGCCATGCCTTCGAAAGTGCTGATCACATCTTCCTGATCTACGAAACTCATTTCGCAGTCTATCTGGGTAAACTCAGGCTGGCGGTCGGCACGCAAGTCCTCGTCACGGAAACATTTTACAATCTGGAAATAGCGGTCCATGCCGGCTACCATCAGCAACTGCTTCAGAGTCTGAGGGCTCTGTGGCAGTGCATAGAACTGACCCGGATTCATGCGTGAAGGCACAACGAAGTCACGTGCGCCTTCCGGAGTAGAACCGATAAGCATAGGAGTCTCGATTTCCAGGAAACCCTTGCTGTCCAGATAGCGGCGTACTTCCATGGTCATGCGATGGCGCAGCTCGATGTTCTGGCGAACAGTAGAACGGCGCAGATCCAAATAACGGTATTTCATGCGGATGTCATCACCGCCATCCGTATTGTCTTCAATTGTAAATGGAGGAGTGAGTGAGGTGTTCAGTATATTCAATTCTGAAACAATGATCTCGATTTCTCCGGTTGGCAAGTTCTTGTTTTTGCTTTCACGCTCGTTTACCGTACCGATTACCTGAATTACAAATTCACGGCCCAGTTTGTTGGCCTTTTCGCACAAGTCGGCATTGATTTCCTCATTGAACACCAGCTGAGTGATTCCGTAACGGTCTCTCAAGTCAACAAAAGTCATACCGCCCATTTTGCGTGTGCGCTGTACCCATCCGGCCAGAGTAACCTGTTTGCCGGCGTCTGAAAGGCGCAACTCGCCACATGTATTCGTTCTAAACATATTTCTTTTAAGTTTTGTATTTCTTCAATGCATGCAAAGTTAGTTCATTTTGCGCATTTAGCCAAACAGACACCTTTTTTTTCTGCCTAGATTCTTTCATGTAACAGGGGGAAGGCAACTCAAAGCCGTATCGTTTGCCACAAAGGGGGAAATGGACTACCTTTGCAGAACTTTTATCAAACGAATAGGATTCTGACATTAAAACAGGTATATGAAGAAATGGATTAAAGAAAACGAGATTTTGGATATCGCTTTGCCGTCGATCGTGTCGAACATTACGGTGCCGCTTCTTTCGTTGGTCGATCTTACGATTGTGGGGCATTTGGGAGCATCGTCCTATATTGCCGCAATTGCTGTAGGAGGAACGGTTTTCAATATGTTATATTGGGTGTTCGCCTTTTTGCGTATGGGTACTACCGGCATTACGGCGCAGCACTATGGGGCTGGACGGCTGGATGAAGTAATGGCCACTTTGTTGCGATCGCTTGTATTGGCGGTAGCAATCAGCCTGCTGCAACTTGTTTTGCAGGAACAGGTTTTGGATTTCGCTTTCCGTGTGATGGACACCGGACCGGAAGTGGCTGTCTATGTAAACCGGTACTTTCATATATGTATATGGGGGGCTCCGGCCATGCTGATGCAGTATTGTTTTTTCGGCTGGTTTATCGCGGTGCAGGAAGCTCGTTTTCCGTTGTATGTATCCATCTTTCAGAATGTGGTGAACATTGTGTGCAGTGCGGTGTTTGTTTTCGGGCTTCACTGGAGTGTGCGGGGCGTGGCTCTGGGAACCCTGATTGCGCAGTGGAGTAGTGTGCTTCTTTCGGCTTTGCTTTTGGGATATTGGCTGCGGCGTCATGGTGACGCTCGTTTTTGGGTGTGGAGCCGCTTGTCGGATGTGCGTGCTTTGTTGCGTCTGTTTGACGTGAATAAAGATATTTTTCTGCGCACCTTGTGTCTGGTCTGTGTTACCTTGTATTTTACTTCAGTGGGAACGGAACAGGGTGAGGTGGTGCTTTCGGCCAATGTGTTTTTGATGCAGTTCTTTACCTTCTATTCTTATTTTATGGATGGGTTTGCTTATGCCGGCGAGTCGCTTACAGGAAAATACTATGGTGCCCGACAGATTGATCAGCTGAAAAACATATTCAGACAGCTGTTCCGTTGGGGTGGGAGTATCGCTCTGGTATTTACCGTACTGTATGCTGCTGGTGGGCGTCTGGTCCTTACCTGGTTTACTGACAATGCGGAAGTGATTGATACGGCAGCGCACTACCTTTGGTGGGTATTGCTAATTCCTTTCGTGTCGGTTGCGGCTTTTTTATGGGATGGCATCTTTATCGGTTTGACCGCTACCAGACAGATGTTGCTGTCTATGTTCGTTGCCGGCTGTCTGTTCTTCCTGATTCTTTTGGCCGTTCCTTTGGCAGACCGCAATCACACGCTTTGGCTGGCTTTTTTAGTATATCTTTTATCACGTGGTGTGGTGCAGACTATTTTGTACCGAAAGAAAATCTGTCGTCGGCTTACGGTGTGGAAAGGATAAATTTATATCTTTGCATCCGGAACCTAATATAAAATGAAATAAAAATGAATTATACAGGAATACTTTTCGGTTTGGCCACCTTTTTAATCATCGGTCTGTTTCATCCGCTGGTCATTAAAGCCGAATATTATATGGGAAAGAAGAGCTGGAGTCTGTTTCTTCTGTTGGGAGTAATCACATTGGCGCTCTCTTTATGGGTCGAAAACGAATATACTTCGATTTTGTTGGGCGTCGTGTCATTTTCGTCCTTTTGGTCTATTTTAGAGGTGTTTGAGCAATACAAACGAGTGCAGAAAGGATGGTTTCCGATGAATCCAAAACGAAAAAGTGATTATGAGAACCCAAAAAAGTACTGAATTTATTTGGTGGATTCAAATAAAAGCTCTACCTTTGCATCGCTTTTGAGAAACAACGGGGTGTAGCGCAGTCCGGTTAGCGCACCTGCTTTGGGAGCAGGGGGTCCCAGGTTCGAATCCTGGTACCCCGA
>CALUKY010000069.1 GCA_944321345.1 uncultured Paraprevotella sp. | reverse complement strand
TTACTGAAAGCTGCTACTAACGACTCATAAATCTACCCTTAATCGTGTATTGGATGATAGTTGCGGATTTTAGGATAGAATGATGTCTAAATTATTATAAGTAAGTGCTTTATGCTTAAAAACGGCTTTTGAAGATCAATGATTTCAGAACAGAACTCCCGATCGTTGCAAAAACGGTAATCTGGAATGAGTATATGTCAAAATGATACCATGTAAATATTATAAACCAATATCCGTATTTTTGTGCGGATCGAAACAAGGTTGTTATGCCTTTGTTCCTGATACTTATAATGTCCTGGGAACGGATGATGCTATTTGGAAAATGATCCAGGTAGAAAGGGAAAAACAGCCCGAACCGCTTGCTTGTTATAAAGTAAAACGGTTCGGGCTGTTTTTTATATTTACGAAGATAGTCCTTCAGAGAAGAAGCTGTTTTCTTTTACAGATTTCCTGCACTGAGCACGCTGCAATCCATCTGCTTCAGCACTTCCAGACTGCGGCTCAGGTCACTCGGGCGGATCACGACATTGGCTTTGTCGCCCTGAGCAAAGGCATACATGTACTCAATGAAGATGTTCTGCTCGGCCAGGCGTTCCAGAATGACAGACAGGGAGCCGGCGGTGTTGGCGCAGCTGATACAGATCACTTCTGTCTGAATAACGGAGAAGTTGGCAGCCCGCAATACTTCGATAGCACGGTCCACATCAGATACGATGAGGCGCAGAATACCGAAGTCGGTGGTTTCGGACATGCTGAAAGCGTGCATGTTGATACCGGCCTTGCCTAAAGCTTTGGTCACATCATTGATGCGGCCGCTTTTGTTTTCCAGAAAAACGGATATTTGTCGTATAGTCATAAGGCGTAGTTGTTATTTGATGATTCGTTTATCGATGACACGTTTGCTCTTGCCCTCGCTGCGTGGGATAGAGTTTGGTTCCATCAGTTTCACTTGGGCACTGATTGAAAGTACACTCTTCAACCGGTCGGCCAGTTTTTTCTTCAGGTTAAGCAGCGAACCCATCTCGTCGGTATAGAGTTCTTTGCGCAGCTCCACCTGTACTTCCAAGGTATCCAGATTGCCCTGACGGTCTACCACAAGCATATATTGTGGTTCGAATTCCTTCATTTCCAGAATGACACTTTCTACCTGTGACGGGAATACATTGATACCTCGGATAATGAGCATATCGTCCGAACGGCCGATAATACGGGTAATACGCACGTTGGTACGTCCGCATTCGCAAGGCTCGGTAATCAGCGAAGTCAGATCCTTGGTGCGATAACGCAACAAGGGCATGCCGGTTTTAGTCAAGGTGGTCAGTACCAGTTCTCCGGTTTCTCCGGCCGGAAGTACCTTGCCGGTTTCCGGATCAATGATTTCCGGATAGAAGTGGTCTTCGCTGATGTGGGAACCGTTCTTGCAAGAACATTCATAGGCTACACCCGGACCGATAATTTCACTCAGACCGTAGATGTTATAGCCTTGGAGTCCCAGTTTCTGCTCGATTTCCTGACGCATGTTTTCGGTCCATGGTTCAGCTCCGAATACACCGACACGCAGATGCAGGTCCTCTTTGCTCATACCTTTTTTCTGCATGGTTTCGGCCAAATATAAAGCGTAAGAAGGCGTACAGGCCAGACCGGTTACTTGCAGGTCTTTCAACAGATGCAGATGCTTTTCGGTATTTCCGGTGGATGTCGGTATTACGGTCGCTCCTAAGTGTTCCACACCGTAATGCAGTCCCAAGCCTCCGGTAAACAGGCCATATCCATAACCCACGGAGAATACATCATTACGAGAGATGCCAAAGGCGCCCAAAGCCCGGGCGGTTACTTCTTTCCATACTTCCAGATCATGACGGGTATAGCCTACTACTGTAGGATTGCCGGTGGTACCGGATGAGGCATGCACGCGCACGATTTCCTGCATGGATGCAGCCTGCAGTCCGTAAGGATAGTTGTCGCGCAGGTCTTGCTTGGTGGTAAACGGAAGTTTGACAATATCGTCTATCGTCTGGATATCTTCCGGTGTAAGATCCATCTCCTGCATCTTTTTGCGGTAGAAAGGAGTATTGTGATAAACCAGATCAACCAGTTTGTGTAATCTTTTGCCTTGGAGCATGCGCATTTCCTCGCGGCTCATGCATTCCTTGCTTTCATTCCAAATCATTGTTGTGTTTTTTCGGTAATATTAAAATAATGTGTGTTATAGTGGATGGTCGGTATGGAATGCTTTCATGCGCTCTTCCAGTACCGGATAAAGTTCTTCACGCATACGCGACGTGCAGGCACGCACTCCGTTCTGTTCGCAGCCGGTGGTGCTCAAGGAGATGCTGCTCACACCGTAGTAAAGCAGTTCTTTAAGCAATTGTCCGCTAGGCATATTTCCGTAGCCTAGGGTAAAGAAGAAACCGTCGCCTACAGGTTGGGTCACATCATGGTCGTATACGATATGGAAGCCATTGTCCGTGAAAATCTTTTTCATGCGTTCGGCACGCCGTCCGTATTCCCGGGTGTCCTCTACGAAGTCGATGCGTCCTTCCACAGAGGCGTCCAGCATGGCTGCATAGGCGTATTGGGTCGATGCGGTGCATCCCGAAGTGATCATGTAAAGGATGGAGGCAATCAAGGTCTGTCCGAATATTCCGGAGTCGCCGTAGCGCTCGGCCAGTGCCGGATAGTGGGTGTGGAACAGCTTTTCGGGTACACAGAGTACTGCCATGCGCTGGCCGGCATAGCTGAAGATCTTGGAAGAAGAAAGCATCAGCACGTAGTTGTCGGTATAGCGGGCCACAGTAGGAGGATAAGGCGGTTGCCAGGGTTTGCCCAGATCACTGCGGAAGTCCATGCAGAAATAGGCCATGTCTTCCATGACGATGGCATCGTAGCGTGTGGCCAGTTCTCCGATAATCTTCAGTTCGGAGTCTTCCAGACAGATCCATGCCGGATTGTTGGGGTTGGAATAGACGATGGCTGCAATATCCCCTTTGCTCAGATAAGATTCCAGTTTCTCGCGCAAGGCTTCTCCACGGTAATGATAGATGTCGAACCATTCCCATTGCGCTCCGATAATGCGTAATTGAGACTTTTGGATCGGGAAGCCCGGATCGATGAACAAAACCTTGTTTTTACCCGGTATGCGTTGGGTACAGGCAATAAAGGAACCGTATGATGCGGCCACAGAGCCGGTGGTCGGGATGCATCCTTCGGCCGGAATGTCTATGTTGATAAAAGCCTTTACAAAACGCGATGCCGCCGCTTTCAGTTCGGCAACACCGGCTGCTGCCGGGTACTGTGAACCGACACCGCGGTCCAGAGCCGCTTTTTCTGCTTCGATGCCGATCTGATTGGCCGGAAGGCCGGGCGATCCCTGGTCCATTCGGATAAAAGGTATGCCGGTTTTTTCTTCCAGTCGTGAGGCTACCAGAAGCACTTCGCCGATGGTAGCCTGCTCCAGATTGGCGATCTGGAGTTCATTCACTACAGAGGTGACCAGCTCTTCACTGAATACTTGATGTTTCATGGTTCCGGTGTTTTATTTGTTTTCTGCGGCTGCATAGCCCAGATCAAAAGCTTTCTGATTCATTTCTACTACAGCCGTACCCTTGGATCCGAACACACGGGCAATGCTGTCGCGCAATTCGTCAACAGAAACGATGCCCAGATAACGTGAGGCTGCTCCCAAAAGGATTACATTGGCGCACTTGGGCATATTGTGTTCGTGAGCGATCTTTTCTACATCTACCAGAATAATGTGAGGCAATTGTGCCAATTCATCTTTCAAGGCCTGTTCGTCCGGATAGTTCGGAATATTCTTGAATGGGGCAGAAGAAGTGATGATCCATCCTTCACGATCCAGATAAGGCAGATAGCGCAGGGCTTCCATCGGTTCGAGAGAGAGGATCATGTCGGCTGTGCCCTGGGCAATCAGGTCGGACGCGATAGGACTGTCGGACAAGCGCAGGTTGGATTGTACATCACCACCGCGCTGGCTCATTCCGTGTACTTCGGCCTGTTTCAGATGCAGACCGCTGTGTGTGGCTGCCTCGCCGATAATGGTGGCGATGGACAGGATGCCCTGTCCGCCTACACCGGATAATATGATGTCTGTTTTCATGCTTGTTGTTCCTTTCTTTTTTGTTTCAGTTTACGGTTCA
>CALUKY010000068.1 GCA_944321345.1 uncultured Paraprevotella sp. | reverse complement strand
AATCCAAAAATCAACATCATTAAAGATTTATGCGGAGTGAAAAAGACGGCATAGGGCTACTTGCGAAACTTGAATTACTTATAAAGGTGATTCGAGAATTCAAATAGTATGCGGCGGCGGAGGTGGAAATTTGCAGCCACAACGTGGAGGCTCTCCGGATGAATATGGTTATGAGGTGAATCTTTTGGAGTTTCGAAGTGAATATGGATATTTGTGCGTTACGGTGTCGGGAAATACATTGAATCCGCAATGGAGAAGAGTTTTACCGAATGAAAATAACATATCAAAAAATGTCCGAAAGATAAGACCGGCGGGAAATAAAAGGAGAAATCAGTTAAAAAATATCCGGTGATTGTATCCGATGGTCTTGAACTTTTAAAAGAAATTTCGGGATGATTGTTTTCATTTTGATGCGATAAAGATTTTGCAGAACGATGTTTGTTGTTTACTTCAAATCTTTATACCTTTGCAGGACACACCAGCATCTGTATGAAATATATAATCAAGATAATATTCAGTCTGACACTGATTCTTCTGCTCTATAGTTGTTCGGCTACAAAATTCATTCCCGATGGCTATTATATGCTTGATCGGGTGAATGTGCAGTCGGAGGACAAGCGGGTCAAGGCCAATACCCTGAAAGGTTATATCCGTCAGCATCCGAATTCCCGATGGTTTAGTTTGGTTAAAGTGCCGATGGGACCCTATGCTCTTTCCGGAAAAGATTCGACCAAGGCGATCAACCGCTTTCTGCAGCGTATGGGCGAAATGCCTGTGGTTTATGATTCGTTGGAGGCAGAGCGCACGCGTGTGAGTATTGAGGCCGCTGTGCGTAATATGGGTTACCTTTGTGCCCGTACCGAAACCGAAACCCAGATAAAGGGAAAGAAACTGAAGTTGAATTTTCGGGTCATTCCCGGTGAACTGTATGAAATTCGGGATTTTTCTTACGAGATAGCCGACAGTGTGCAGAGAAAACTCTATGAGAGAGATTCTGCCAATAGTCTGCTGCGTGCCCGGATGCCCTTTGATATGAACCGTTTGGAAGAAGAACGAGTGCGTATCACCACTCTTTTTCAGAACAACGGTTATTATCTGTTCAATAAGGATTATATCCGCTACGAGGCAGATACTACAGTGCAGCCCCATAAAGTAGATGTAAAGATGATTATCGCCCTTCCGGCACAGACGGACTCGGTGCTTCGTTTGCACCGTCAATATCAGATCGGACGGGTAGGAGTATTCTGTGATGTGGAGGAGGGCGATACAGATTCTTTGAAACAGATTGAGAAAAACGGCTATCAGATCTATTTCCGGGATCATCTGAAAGTGCGTCCTTCGGTGTTGGCCGACCGTATAGTACTGGAACAGGGGCATCTTTATCGCGAGGCAGATGTTCAGAATACTTATAATAATCTGGGACGATTGTATTCGGTATTGTCTACCAACGTGCAGTTGGTGCCACGTGACAGCAATGTGCTCGACAGCAGGGTGACAGTGACGACAAACCGTCCGCATTCCATTGGAACCGAACTGGAAGGTACCAACTCTGCCGGAGATTTAGGTGCGGCTCTGTCCGTATCCTATCAAAACCGCAACTTGTTTCATGGTTCGGAACTGTTTACATTGAAAGTGCGCGGAGCTTTTGAAGCGATTACCGGTCTCGAAGGTTATGCAGATCAAAATTATATCGAATTCAGTACCGAGGCCGGCCTGATGCTTCCTAATCTGAAATTACCTTTATGGAAGCAGCATCCGTTGTCTGTAGAATCCACGTCAGAGGTGTCTGTGATGTATGATTCCCAGAACAGACCGGAATTTCACCGTCGTGTACTTACGGGGGCTTTGCGTTATCTTTGGACCAATAAGAAAACCCGAATGCAGCATCGTCTGGATCTGGTGGATCTGAACTATATTTTTATGCCCTGGATCTCAGAAACCTTCAAAAAGGATTATCTGGATGATGAAGAAAACCGCAATGCCATTCTGCGTTACAATTACGAGAACCTCTTTATTGTGAAGCAAGGTTATAGTATGGTATATAATTCTCAGGGAGATGCCGGTCCGAACGCGAGTTACGGAAAGAATGCAACCGCTATACGTTTTAATATAGAGACAGCGGGCAATCTGCTTTATGGCATGAGTAATCTTTTGCATGCGAAAAAGAATTCCAACAGTCAGTATACGCTTTTTAATATAGCCTATGCTCAATACGTGAAGGGGGATTTTGACTTTAGTCGCAGTTTCAAGTTTGATGAGCGCAACTCTTTGGCCATTCATGCCGCTCTGGGTATTTCCTATCCATACGGTAACTCTACGATTTTGCCTTACGAAAAGCGCTATTTCAGTGGCGGTGCCAATAGTGTGCGTGGCTGGAATGTGCGTGGACTGGGTCCGGGAACCTATACAGGTACTGACGGGCGTATAGATTTTATTAATCAGACGGGTGATGTTAAGCTGGATTTAAGTATGGAATACCGTACCTTCCTGTTCTGGAAACTGCATGCGGCGGTCTTTCTCGATGCCGGAAACATCTGGACTATCCGCTCATACGAGGATCAGCCCGGTGGTCAGTTCCGTATTGACAGCTTCTACAAGCAGATTGCAGTTGCTTATGGATTGGGACTTCGATTGAACTTCGATTTCTTTATTCTTCGTTTGGACGGCGGTATGAAAGCCGTGAATCCGGCCGGAAAAGAAACCGTGGAGCGCTATCCGTTGATTTATCCCAATTTTAAGCGCGATTTTACTTTGCACTTTGCAGTGGGCCTTCCATTTTAACCAGCCATTCTCCGTCTCTCTTGACCATAGGGATGACGAAACTCTTTTCTTGGGCCATGGTTGCCTGCCGCTCCAGCGAGTCGGTGAGCAATACATGGCTCATATTGCACACAGCCGTAGCTGTCGTGTCATTCGGAAAGGTAAGGTCCTTCAGTTCTGATTCTGCCATACGTTGTTTCCGGTTATATACTTCCAGATCTTTTTCCGTGATATTTGATGCCTTGAAGCGTATCCACACATAAGATTCCGGAGCGCAGTAAGAGGCGGCACGGTCAAAATCCATATTAAAGAAAGCCTCAGAAAAGCCTTCGGCTGTTGCTTGTGCCGCTTCGTATTCCTTTTCCATATTGCGGCCACATGCTGAGAGCATGACACTCAGCAAAATAACTTTCCATGGAGCTATGTTCTTCATTGTCGTTGCATTTTGAATGTCCGACAAAGATACAAAAAGATTTGTCTGTTCCTTGTCTTCTTCGTATATTTGCATTAAATATAATCATTATGTTCAAATTTATTTGCTTGGGAAGCGGCAGCAGCGGTAACTGCTATCTGCTCTTCTCAGAAAACTATGGTATATTAATAGATGCAGGAATAGGAATAAGATTGCTGAAAAAGCATTTGCGAACCTTCGGTATCAGTATTGACCGTATCAAGGCTGTACTGATTACGCATGATCATGCCGATCATATTAAGGCTTCAGGATATTTGGCCAAAGATTACAATTTGCCGGTTTATGCCACACATGAAGTACATCAGGGAATAGACCGGAATTACTGTGTCACCACCAAAATTCAGGGGACCAATCGGGTAGAGATACAGAAGAATGTGCCTTTTCGGATTGAAGATCTGGAAATCGTTGCATTTGACGTGCCACACGACAGTTCGGACAATGTCGGCTATAGTGTGTCTTTTGAAGGCAAGACCTTTTGTCTGATTACAGATGCCGGAAAGCCTACACTGGAGATGGAAGAACAGATCAAGAATGCCGATTATCTGGTTCTGGAGTCAAATCATGATACGGACATGCTGATGATGGGGCCTTATCCGGCACATCTGAAAGGAAGGATTTCCGGTGGCCGCGGGCATTTGTCAAATCTTCAGGCGGCAGAGCTGCTGGCACGTTCCGTATCGGAGCGGATGAAACAAGTCTGGCTGTGCCATTTGAGCGAAGAAAACAATCACCCGGAACTGGCCAAAAAGACGATGGACAGTGTGCTCCGTTCTTATGGTATGATTATGAATAAGGATTTCCGTGTAGATGTTTTGAGAAGAAAGATCCCTTCAGAGATTCAGGAACTGTAAAAACCGAAAAAAAGGATACGATAAATTTGGTCGTCTCGAAAAAACTTCCTACCTTTGCACTCGCAAACGAAAAAGAATGCGTCCTTAGCTCAGTTGGTAGAGCAATTGACTCTTAATCAATGGGTCCAGGGTTCGAATCCCTGAGGGCGTACATTCAGTTTGTTTTTGCGTCCTTAGCTCAGTTGGTAGAGCAATTGACTCTTAATCAATGGGTCCAGGGTTCGAATCCCTGAGGGCGTACA
>CALUKY010000067.1 GCA_944321345.1 uncultured Paraprevotella sp. | reverse complement strand
GTTGCGCCTTATTTGCCTGCCTGCCTGGAGAGTGTCTTCGGGCAGACAGGCTTTTCTTTTGAGGTGATTCTTGTGGACGACGCTTCGACCGATAACAGCGGTTCGATTTGCGGTGAGTATGCCCGTCGTGACCCTCGGGTGCACTATATCCGCCATGCCCGCAACGGTGGCTTGAGTAGTGCCCGAAATACCGGATTGGTGGCAGCCCGTGGCAAGTACATTACCTTTGTCGATTCGGATGATTTTCTGGCATCCGGTACACTGACAGACTGCATGGAGATTCTTCGGATCCATTCCGATGCCGACGTACTGGAATATCCCGTTCAGGTTCATTACGGTGCGGAAAAGACGTTCTGTTATAAACCTGCGGATCATCTTCGGGCAGAAACGTACCGTGAATGGATGGAACGGGGCGGATACCGTCACAGTTATGCCTGGAACAAGATTTACCGGCGCAGTCTGTGGCAAGGACTTACTTTCCCCGAAGGACTTTATTTTGAAGACCTTTATGTGATACCTTCGGTGATGCAGCGTGCGGCGGTCATTCTGGCTGTTCCGACCGGTCTTTATTATTATTGCAGCCGCAACGGCTCCATTACGACCCGGGTATCTCTGAAAAAGCGTCTGGATCTTTTTCATGCCGCTTTGGAACTCTATCGGCGTCTGCTCACAGAATCAGGATGGCGGTCAGAAACCCTAGACCGTCTTTATCTTTATACCATGGACCGCCAGATAGAGGTGTTGCAAGCTGGAGGGGATACGGAATTGCCCTCCCGGCGTTCCGTAATCCGTATGACAGGAGCTCCCGGACTCTCTTTACCGGCTCGTTTCAAGGCGTTTCTGGCAGGAATATTGGGACGGAATGCTTGTCCGGTTTATTCTTCAATCTGTAAAATGCTATGATGATGAATGTTTCGGTCAGTTTTATTCTTCCTTATTACCGGATAGAAGGAGTCTTGTTGAAACGCTGTCTGGACAGTCTGCTGGCTCTTCCTTCTGATATGGATTATGAGGTGATTCTCGTAGACGACGGTACCCCGGAAACTTCTGTTCCGGATTGGCTTACGGAGTGGCAGATACCTTTGTGTGTGCGTTATTTCTATCAGGAAAACAAGGGACTGGGGGGAGCACGGAACACCGGTCTGTCATTGGCAACGAAAGAATATGTCCAGTTTATTGATCCGGATGATTATCTGTTTTCGGAACGATACACTTCCATATGTTCGTTGCTGCAGGAAAAGCAACCGGACTTGCTGGCTTTTGATTTTCGTAAAGTGTATGATACAGACCGATTACCGGATACGGAGGGAGGTTCATCCGTGTGGTTTGAAGGAAGCGGCACCGCCTTTATGCTCCGTCATAATTTGCGTGCCGGTGTTTGGGGATACCTTTTCCGCCGTTCCTTGTGTCAAAACCTTGCTTTTCCGGAGCATGTTTATCACGAAGATGAAGCTTTCACGCCTTTGTTGTATTTGCGGATGCAGGTTGTGGTAGCTACGGATATCCCTTTGTATGCCTATTATCAACGTAGAGATTCCATCATGAACAGTCCGAAACGTGAGAAACTGCACAAGCGTTTTACGGACCTGTTGGGCATCCAGTTATCCCTGTCTTCTTTGGTCGGTTCGCTTCCGGCCGGACAACGGCAGGCTTTGCAGCGGCGTATAGACCAGAACTATATGTCCATGCTCTACAAACTCTTTACGGACAGTCCGGACCGGGCGTTTTTACGGCGTTACATGAAACGTATGAAAAAGCAGGGAGGCTATCCGCTTCCTTGGCATGGCTATACAGGGAAATATATTCTTTTTGCCTGCGTCACGGCACTTCCCGGTGTGCCGGCCTTGCTTTGGCATCTGCTGGCGGGCCGGCGGCAGTAAAAAGACACTCCGCACCGGCATCTTTCTGTTGCAGAAGAAGGGAGAGATAAATAACGGGAGCCATATCACGAAACTCGATATGACTCCCGTTTTTTGTGAAAGAAACTCTATGGGCTTATTGCAGCGTCGGAGCGATCTGCTCGGCCCAGGCTGCAATCCGGCTGTCGGTCAGTTCCGGTTGGTTCACCTCATCCAGCGCCAGACCCAGGAAGTTTCCGTCTGCATCCAGAGCCGCTGAATCCGTGTGCAGATAACCGTCTGTGCTTATTCCATTTCCAACCAAGGTGCATCCCTTTTTCTGGATTTCCTGATATAATAACCCGATAGCATCGCAGAACGTGTCGCCATACGACTCGGAATCTCCGCATCCGAAGAGTGCCACGACCTTACCGTTGAGGTCGGCATTCTGAATCACCTTTACTCCGTCGTACCAGTCATCCTGAAGTTCGCCGCAGCCCCAGGTGGCCGATCCTAAAACCAAAGCTTCGTTTTCGGAAATCATTTCCGGAGTGAGTTCCGAAACATTTACTACCGCATTCTTGTCCACTCCCAATGCTGTGGCGATTCTTGCAGCCAAGTCTTCACAGGTTCCTGTTGAGGAGCCATAAACAACAATTGTCTTTTTCATAAATCCAAATATTAATCATCAAAATCGTTGCCGGCAAAGTAAGGGCTTTTTCCGGCGATATGAAATACCCATGATTTATGATTTTATCGGTCTGCCGTCTGCCTGTTTTTGGGTATGTTCGCTGATTTTGGGTAAGAATCCCGAGTTTTTCTCTATTTTATGCTATTTTTGAGGAAAGTTTTCAAAAACCTAAGGTCATACACTTATGAAAAAATACGTTTTAAAGATTGCTTTGCCCCTGTTGCTGCTGTCGTCCGGACCGCTTTTTGCTCAGGGCACACTGGATGACTATAACCGTGCCTACTCACTCCGTCAGAAGTTTAGCGGTTATCAGGTATATCATAGCGACGTGAATCCCCATTGGGTAACGGGAACCTCCTCTTTCTGGTATCTGCAGCGCGCTCCTCAGGGAAACGAGTATCTGCTGGTGGATGCCGACCGGCAAACCCGTCGTCCGCTCTTTGTCCGCGACTCTTTAGCGATGCAGTTGCAGCGCTCTTTGGGGCGCCATATCGATGCCCGGAACCTGCCTTTGGACAAAGGAAATCTGGAACCCTCGCTCGATGTGTTCCGCTTTGTGTGCGACGGATACAACTGGCGCTATGAGATTGCGGCCAACCGACTTACGCGCGAAAGCAAGGTCCCTCCACACCGCAAGGGCCGGCACTGGATGGAAACCGACGATGAAAAAGAGTGGGGACCCGTTACTTCGCCCGACGGAAAGTATGAGGCCTATATCAGGAACGACAATATCTTTGTACGCGACAAGGCCAGCGGGCGCGAGCGTCAGTTGAGTCAGGACGGAACCCTGAGCAACTATTATTCCTCTTATATCCAGTGGTCGCCCGATTCGCGTAAGGTGTTTTCCTGTCGCATCCGTCCTGTGCAGAGCAAGTCTGATAAAAATGAAAGATCCTCAATTTCGCTGTGGTTGACCATCACCGGAATTGAGGATCCTCTTATTGTAGAATGTGTGGGGTTACTGTACGATGAACCAAGGGTTCAGCAGATCTTCCTTGTTATATTGCAGTGGTGACTGCAAGTCGGTGTGCCAGATATTTTTTCCCGCGGCCCGGGCAATAGCATGTCCGGCAGCAGTGTCCCATTCCATGGTCGGAGCAAAGCGCGGATATACATCGGCAGCCCCTTCGGCTACCAGACAGATCTTGATGGAACTTCCGCTGGAGCGTGTTTCCACTTTCTCGTGAAGAGTTTCCATCTTTTCGATATACTCCTGTGTTTCGGGAGTGAGATGCGAGCGTGAAGCTACCACAACGAAGGCATTCTTTTCCGGCTGTTCCATCGGCAGCTTGCAGGCAGCGGTCAACAGCGACTCCAGGTTTTCGGGACAGCTTCCCGGAGCGATGTGCTGTAGTTTGAAGGCACCCAGTTTCTCTTCGGCCAGATACAGCTCTTCTTTTACCGGTACATAGATCACGCCCAGTACGGGAACGCCTTCTTTTACCAGAGCAATGTTTACGGTAAACTCTCCGTTCTTTTTGATAAACTCCTTGGTGCCGTCCAGCGGATCCACAATCCAGAGTGTATTCCATTCCTTCCGCACGGCATAATCCATATGCTTTCCTTCTTCGCTCAACACCGGGTAGGGAGTCTGAGTCAGATAAGACATGATGCGTTCATGCGCCTTCTTGTCGGCGATGGTCAGCGGTGAATTGTCCGCTTTCTTTTCAATACCAAAGTCTGAGTTCGGATCCAGATATACATCCAAAATATCCTTACCGGCTGCAACAGCCGCGCATACTGCGCAATAAAGCAACTCCATTGAATTCATAATGATGATTGTTTTTGTTATGTAGGTCAGCGGCATTGCTGCCGCTTTCCCCATTAAGAACTGTACGTGCGATTTTCACCGCATACAGCTC
>CALUKY010000066.1 GCA_944321345.1 uncultured Paraprevotella sp. | reverse complement strand
ATGGCAAAATCCTGAGCAACTTTTTGTTGCTCAGGTACTTATAAATAAAGTTAAACTAAAATGCTGCGGAATTTAGGGTCATCAAGAATTTTATTGTCGATTTTGTATCCACGGCTTCCGAACAAAAGACCGCTGTTCCAATATAATCCGTTTTTAATGTAGTTGTTGAATTCCAGACCAACGTTATATCCCGGATTCATATCTACGCCATCATAATCGTCACCTACAAAAGTATTGGTTGCGAATCCTCCACGTAGGATAATGTCTGTTTGCGCATTTGCTGTAGCTCCCCACATCAGGGCGCCTGCCAGCATCATCATTAGTTTTTTCATACTCTTTACTTGTTTAGTTTAGTTTTTATTTTCAATTTTAAAAGCTTTCTGTGCTTTTTCTATATGCCGAATGTACAAAATAAAAATATATTCCAATAATTTTACCTCAAAAAAATACACTTTTTATACCTTTGTTGCGGTTTTTATTATATTTTTTATTAAGGTATGAAGATTTCTACAATTGTTTTTGATTTGGATGGCACTCTGATGGATACCTTGCAGGATCTTGCAGAGAGTACAAACTATGCTCTGCGTGAGTATGGTTTTCCGCAGCACAGTATGGAAGCGGTCCGTTCGTTTGTAGGCAACGGAGTGCGTAAACTTATGGAACGTGCAGTGCCACAAGGCACAGAAAATCCTCAGTTTGAGGAAGTTTTCCGTACTTTTAAGGAACATTACGTGGCTCATTGTCGCGATCATAGCGGGTTGTATGACGGCATTGCCGACATGCTTCAGTCCTTGTCCGAGTCCGGTTATCAGTTGGCGGTGGTTTCCAATAAACTGCAAGCCGGAGTGACCGAATTGCAGCAGTCTTATTTTTCTTCGTGGATAAAGGTTGCGGTGGGAGAGCGTCCCGAGGTACGGCGTAAACCGGCGCCCGACATGGTGTTTCAGGCCATCCGTGAATTGGGGGCCGATTTACGGGAAACTGTTTATGTCGGCGATTCGGATGTGGATCTGGAAACGGCCCGGCAGTGTGGCATTCCCTGCATCTCTGTATTGTGGGGATTCCGTGATCGTGAGTTCTTGGAAACTTGCGGAGCTGCCCATTTTGCCGCAACTCCGCAAGATATTGTTCATTTGATCCGGAGGGGACTGGAGTAATTGCCTCCGGTTAATCCTCCAAAGCATAGTCGATGGTGGTCACTACGCGTACCTTCTTTATATGCGGAGTGTTGTCATCCCGGTCAGAGATAGAGAATTGGCCCTGGTTGGCTTTCTTGATCTTGCCCAATTTGCTTTCTGAGTCAATGGCGAATTTCTCGGCAGCCGCTCTTGCGTTTTTGGTAGCCGTTTCAATCATTTGCGGCTTGATGTCATTCAGTCCGGTGTATTCATATCGCACACCGTAGCGGTATGGGTCGCCTGTGAGCGCAATGCCTTGTTTGAGCAGTTCGCTTTGTTCGTTGATCAGTTGGCGTACTAACTTCACTTGATTGGAGGTAACGGTGATCACGGAAGTGACATTATAACGGTGAGTCTGCTTGTTGCTGTTATATCGGTCCGCTTCGTTGTCGATGATGCTTGGGGCGCTGATGCTGATCTCGTCATCCTTGATTCCCTTTTTCTTAAGGAAGTCAATGATCTGTTTGTTTGTTTCCTGTATCTGTTGATAGATAGACGGCAGGTCGTTGCCCAGCAGGGCATAAGCCAGTGGCCAGGTCACTTTATTGGCTTCCACTTCCATTTCAGCCAGTCCCTTTACATTCACCGTGCGGTCTTTTTCCGTAAAAGAGTTCAGTCCCGATTGAATAAAATAACCACTTACAGCCACGCCTACGGCCAGAATGGCTGTTTCTACGATAAATTTTGCCATAATTTTTTCTTTTAAGGGTCAGTTTGATAATAAGGTTATGATAAAAATGTTTTTGCAATCTCTTGTTGCAAAAATAGAGAAATATTTCTTGAAGGCTCTCTTTTTCTTTTCTTTTTTGTTTTTTGGGCAAATAACTCCTCTCGCTTTCATTTTGTTATGGATTTCATTGTTTTTGTGATGAAATCTGTTCTTTCAATGAAAACGTTATGGGGTGGTAGGATATATCAGGAACAAGTGATTCCGGTTGGAATGCCTATAAGAAATATTCGAATGCTTTTTTCAACAGGAAAAATACCGGAGGTATCAATAATGAGGGCAACAGGTCCAGTGTCTTTATTTCTTTCATTTTCAGAATGCTGATGCCGGAGCAGAAAATCAGAATGCCTCCCACGATGGAAATTTCTGTAACCAAAGCGTCCGAGATAACCGGTCCCGCCAAACAGGTGAGCAGATAGATGCTTCCTTGCCACAGGAATAATATCGGTGCGGCCAACGCCATGCCTATGCCGTAAGTTCCGGCCAATACGGTTGAAGTGACCAGATCAAGGGTTGCATTGGTATACAGATAAGTGTGGTCGCCATACAGAGCACTCATTACGGGGCCCACGATAGACAGGGTACCGATGCAGTAGAGAAGCAATCCGGTGGTGAGTCCCTGTGCCAGATTCGACTTGGAATATCGGTTGATGAGGCCCTGAAAACGGTTTTCCAGATCCAGCTTGGTCCCTAGAAGCGATCCTAAAGCCAGACTTCCGATAAACAGAACCGGATATTGGCTTTTCGGCATGTGGGTAGCCACGGCATTGACTCCCAAGGCTACGGCAGCCAGTCCCATAGCATTATAAAGCGCGTTCTGATAGCGCGGTTTGATACCCTTTTTCAATATACTGCCGGCAATACTTCCGACAAGAATGGCGATTGTGTTTGCAATTGTTCCGATCATAGCTGTAAAGTTAATGAAAAAGCATGAAAAATATCTTTTTATGAAGTGTTTTTCTTGTTTGGAAGACGATGAATAATTGTTTTGAGAATAAAATGATATTATTATGCAATCATTATTCATTTATTATTTGCAAGTAATTGTATTATTATATATATTTGCATTCGAAAATGATATAAGTTATAGAAATAATAATGTATAAATGATATTTTACTATATATTCTTATAATGTAATGATATTGTTTTGATACAAAACTGAACTAAAAAGTATATGCCGGAGAAAAAAACAGATATGAGAAACTTTGTGCTTCGGATTGATTCCAAGACAATGGATCAGATTGAGGTCTGGGCTGCAGAGGAGTTCCGTTCTGTGAACGGCCAGTTGCAGTGGATCATTGCCGATTCATTGAAGAAATATGGCCGGCTTTCTGAAAAAAAGGAATAAATTACTCTCGAATCATATGTGCTTGAATTATCAGAGCAAAATATGGTCAGTATATAATATACATTTAGCTTTTGGATTCTGTAATCATTCAATAAACGGTCTAATTGCACAAAAAAGCCTTGTCGTGAGACAAGGCTTTTTTGTATTCATCAGTTTAAATCTCTATTTTAACGACACCTCCGTAAGGAGTCAGATTGTCGTATCCTTCTTCCATTTTTACCTGTCCGGCAAATACCTGCGCACAGATCAGCACACCGCCATGCGCAAAGATGGCCACCCGTTGATAATTCTTTTCTTTCAGTTCTTCCAAGAACGCGCTAACTCTTCGATACAGATCCATGAACGACTCACCGTTTTTTGTCGGAGTGTTCAGATAATCCTCAAACCATTTCCGCACTTCGGGATCTTTGATCTCGTCATAGCGCATCATTTCCCAGTCGCCCATGTTCAGTTCCTTGAGCCGTTCATCGCGGATGGCTTCCGGAAATCCGCAGAAATCCGCCAGTTTGGTAGCCCGGCTCAGCGGACTGCTGTATACGCAGTCAAAAGAAAGCCCCTCCAATTGTTTTTTCGTTTCGGCAGCTTCTTCCGGAAAGGAGGCCTTCAGGGGCACATCTGTAAATCCGTAGCACACTCCATGCGGCACATCTACGGATGTATGTCTGATTAAATATACTTCCATAATTTTGCTTTGGATAAATTCTTGTTCTTTTCTGCAAATGTAATGATTTCCTTCTTTTTACCCAATAATTGATGGATTTTCAATCTGAAAATCCTCCTCAATAAATATTTTTTTATTGGTTGTGCCAGGTAGAAAAAGCAGGAAAAAACCTTGAAAATCCTTTGGAACGAAAGATTTTTATATTACCTTTGTCTTTCGTAATGTGTTGATAATTAATATATTAAATAATAAATTTAAAAAATAAATTATGAATTTAGAAGATAAAATTAAATCCTTTGATCTGCGTACGGAAATTGAAAATAAGAAAGAGGGAAAGAATAGAGATGAGAAACTGGTATTGGTGTTTAAGGATTTGGCCCGACTGATTCTTCAGGGTTATTTTTTAGTTAACGTGAGTTCGACGAATTCAAAACAATGCAAGCTGTGTGTCAACCGTTCGTGAAACATTGATACACGGCTT
>CALUKY010000065.1 GCA_944321345.1 uncultured Paraprevotella sp. | reverse complement strand
GTCCGCCTACACCGGATAATATGATGTCTGTTTTCATGCTTGTTGTTCCTTTCTTTTTTGTTTCAGTTTACGGTTCAATGTTTGAATACATTCGCGACGCGGAATGATGACGGATACTCCGTTGTATTCGATTTCCTCGCGGATCACCCGGGTTATCTCTTCCATATTTTTAGGCAGAGGAACAACCACGCGTACGTGTTCCGGTTCTACTCCCAGACCCAGGCAGATAGCTTCAAACTTATTGGTTCCGGCTGAATCCTGTCCACCGGTCATGGCCGTGGTCAGGTTGTCGGAGATAACTACGGTAATGTTGGCTTTGTCATTCACGGCATCCAGTAGTCCCGTCATTCCGGAATGAGTAAAGGTAGAATCGCCGATTACAGCGATAGCCGGGAATAAGCCTGCGTCTGCGGCACCCTTGGCCATGGTAATGGAGGCACCCATATCCACACAGCTGTCGATGGCACGGAATGGAGGAAGAGCTCCCAAAGTGTAGCAGCCGATATCGGCAAAGACACGGGCATCAGGATATTCGCGTACGACCTCGTTCAAAGCGTTGTACACATCACGATGACCGCAACCCTGGCACAAGGCCGGTGGACGGGGAACCAGATTCTTGGGCGCCTCAAAAAAGCGCTTGCTGGCCACACCCATGGCTGCGGCTACATTGTCGGGAGTCAGTTCTCCGGTACGTGGCAGATCGCCGGTGAGGCGTCCTTTAATCGGATAGCCGGCTCCCAGCAAGGCATGTACTTGTTCTTCTACAAAAGGCTGTCCGTCTTCTACGACCAGAATCTCACGGCATTGTGCGGCCAGTTCGTGAACCAGAGCGCCCGGCAATGGATACTGGGAGATTTTCAGAACCGGAAAGTCATCATGTCCGCCTTCTGCTTCTTTCACGTAGTTATAACCGATACCACAGGCAATGATTCCTATCCCCTTGCTGTTACTGCCTGCTTCCAGACGGGTATGGTGAGCCTGTGCGGATAAAGATTCCAGTTCCGCCTGTTTCTCAATGAGCGCTGCATACTGCCGGCGGGCATTTGCCGGAAGCAGAACCCATGATGCCGGATCCTTGGCATAAGACAATTGTTGAAGCGGCTGTGCCTCTGCTTTTACGGATACTGCGGCACGAGAGTGTGCCATGCGGGTGGTGATGCGCATCAGAACCGGCAGCTTTTGTTTTTCTGATAACTCAAAGCCATAGGGCATCAAATCGTATGCCTCTTGCTGAGACGATGGTTCCAGTATGGGCATCAGAGAGAATTTTCCGTAAAAACGGGAGTCCTGTTCATTTTGTGATGAGTGCATGGAAGGGTCATCGGCTACAATGACAATAAGTCCTCCGTTTACACCGGTCATGGCTGAATTGACAAAAGCATCAGCTGCCACATTCAAACCTACGTGTTTCATGCAGACAATGGCACGGCATCCGGCATAGGACATTCCCAATGCTGCTTCCATAGCTGTCTTTTCGTTGGTACACCAGGTATGATGTACGCCACGTTCACGGGTCAGCGGATGCTTCTGGATATATTCGGTGATTTCGGTACTTGGCGTTCCCGGGTAGGCATATACGCCTTTGATACCGGCATGCAAGGCACCTAATGCGATGGCTTCATCGCCTAAAAGTAGTTTTTTATCTGTCATATCGTATTCTTTTTGGATATTCTGGTAAGTTAAGGGGTAATCATAAAAGGATCGGCGTCGTTCAGTACCGGAAACTTTTCCCGGAAGCGCTCCAGCTCTTCCAGATCGATCTGGGTGGAGACTGCGTCTTCTTCATTCGGTTTGCAGGCCGCCAGTGTTTTCCCATAGGGATCGATCAGGACACTGCCTCCACAATAGGTGCAGGATGGATCTGTTCCTACCCGGTTTACTCCCGCTACATAGCATTGGTTCTCAATGGCACGTGCATGTAACAGGGTGTTCCAGGCTTCAATGCGCGATTCGGGCCAGCTGGCTACATAAAGAATCATATCGTAGTCTTTCCGGTTGCGGGCCCACACCGGAAAGCGCAGGTCATAGCATACTTGCAACAGAATACGGACACCTTTGTATTCTACGATGATGCGTTCCTGGCCGGGGGTAAACGTGAGATGTTCTCCTCCGTAAGTAAACAGGTGTTTTTTGTCGTAAGCACAATAATGGCCGTCGGGATATACAAAATAGAAACGGTTGTAATATTTGCCTTCCGAATGAGTAGCCACACTGCCGGCTAGAGCACATTGCTTCTTTCGGGCAGTGATTTGCATCCATTCCAGACTTCCGGGCTGGGCGGCTTCTTCTGCAATCTTTTGAGGCTCTGTGCAGAATCCGGTAGAAAACATTTCAGGGAATACATACAGGTCTGCAGGTGGCAGAGAAGAGATTTTTTCTTCTAATCTGCGACGATTTTCTTCCGGATTGGCCCAGATGATATCACTTTGAATAATACTAATTTTCATGGTCGTTTTACTTTTTCGGTCATAAAAGTATCCATTTATTTATATTCTGCCAAATAATTATACAGATTATTAGGGATACCGGTTTGGAAAAAATATATTTTTCCAGAATCCGGTGTTTTTTATTCCTGTTGTACCGTGACCAGTCTTTCGGTGTCATAACCCCGTTTCTGAATGCGTTTCAACAGTTCGGCATAAAGGGAGGCAGGCAGGGTTTTGGTGCGGCTCAGTATCCAAAGATATTTGTCAGAACTGCTTCCGATAACCGCATATTGATAATCATCGTCCAGCTCCATAATATAATAATCGGAGTAGAACCAGAGAAAGAAAGATACTTTCAGTTTTCCGGGTTCTGATGCCTGAGGCTGGTAAGCTTTTCCGATCACCTGTTTGTGTTTTCCCTTTTTAAGGCCTTCATTAAGGACCGTTATTTTTCCATTGGGTCTTATGGTATAGGTTGCTGTGACGTGGGTCATTCCTTTTTCGAAATGATGCTCATAACGCGCTATTTCATACCAGGTTCCCATGTAACGTGAAATGTCCAGTGCAGAAACCGTATGATTGCCTGTTTCTTTTATTCTTGTTTTCATAGGCATTAATTTTTTACCGGATTCTTCAAAAATACCAAACTTTGAACTTGCATCCAAGCAATGAAACCGGATTTTGAAAAATATTTCCGCCTGTTCTTTTATTATGAACATTTGTTCATTATCTTTGTGTGCTAAATGAAACGTTATGTCACCTCGTCCGAAGAATTTTAGAAAAGTAAGAGGAATTCCTTCTGTTGGCGGTTTTATACCGTTGTATGGAGGGAATAGGGATACAGTGGTGCTGAATCTGGAAGAGTATGAAACCATCCTTTTATGTGATTATGAGGGTATGACCCAGGCAGAAGCGGCCCGTCAGATGAATGTGTCAAGGCCTACGGTGACCCGAATTTATGCATCAGCACGTCAAAAGATTGCCAAAGCATTGGTCCATTCATTTTCCTTGACCATTGAGGGAGGGAATGTTTACGTGGATGGCGGTTGGTTTCATTGCGGGAAATGTGGATTGCTTTTCAATAAAGTCGAGCCCGGAACGTCAGAATCCGGCAATGAGTGCTTGCTTTGTAAGAATATCTGTGATCAGGTGAATAGGGAGGATTATGATTTTAAAAAATATGAGAACATGAAAAAGATTGCTTTACCTACAAGAGGGGGTCATATTGATGATCATTTCGGACATTGTGAGTTTTATACTATAGTTTCGGTAAATGAACAGGGGCAGATTGTGCTGACTGAAACGATGCCTTCTCCTCAGGGATGCGGATGCAAGTCGAATATCGCTTCCAGACTTCAGGAGGATGGAGTTACAGTCATGCTGGCCGGAAATATGGGGGCCGGCGCATTAAATAAGCTTTCGGCATCGGGCATTCAGGTGATCCGGGGATGCAGCGGACCTGTTTTGGATGTCGTGCAGGCCTATTTGTGTGGAGAAATTCAGGATTCCGGTGTTGGATGTCAGCATCATGACGAATCGGGCCATCAGTGCGGTCATCATCACGAATCATGACAGAATGATGAATCTGAAGCAAATATTTTTGTTTCTGGTTTATCCTTTTTATCTTGTAACAGACCTGTTTAAGCTTTTTCCTTGTTTTTACTGTTGCTATATATTCAACAGAAACATAGATAGATTATTGACAAAAATATCTATATTTGTACAATAATTATAAAAGCTCCGGAATATGATTCACATCGGGAATGTTATAGAGAAAATACTTCGTGATCAGGGCAGAACGGTTACATGGTTTGCTCGGAGTTTGTATTGCGACCGGACCAATGTGTATAAGATATTTCAACGGGAGAGTGTTGATTCTGAAATGCTCTATCGGATCTCAAAAATATTGTCACATGATTTTTTTAAATACTATTCTCAGGAGTTGGAGGTTGAATCGGAGAAAGATCCGGAATTTTTCAAAGAAGAAGAGAATGTAAAAAAAAGGAATGGCATGTACAAATGAAGAAGTCTTTCATGGTACATGCCATTCCTTTTTTTTACAGTTTGTAGAAAATGAGTTCATTGATTGCGTCATAACACAAAAAAGGCAGCCTGAAAAGACTGCCTTTTTTGTGTTATGATAATAACTTACGCTTCTGCTTTAGGTTCAACAGAAACAACGCTTCTGTCCTGACGTCCTTTGTAGCTACCTTTCTTGAAAGTTACTACACCGTCTACCAATGCGTAAAGAGTGTGATCGCTACCCATACCTACATTCTTTCCTGGGTAGTGAACTGTACCACGCTGACGAACGATTACGTTACCAGCGATGCAAGCCTGACCACCAAAAATCTTAACGCCTAATCTTTGTGATGCTGATTCACGGCCGTTCTTAGAACTACCTACACCTTTCTTATGTGCCATTT
>CALUKY010000064.1 GCA_944321345.1 uncultured Paraprevotella sp. | reverse complement strand
AGTACCATAGAAGTGATCTTCTGGGCCAACTCCATACGATTCTCCAATACACGGTCGATCTTGCTTTCATCGCACTGTGGGAAAGTAGTCAGATGAATGCTCTTTCCGCCTTCGTTGCGTCCGGTAGCAGCAGTCATATCGGTATAAAGACGATCTGCATAATATGGAGCAATTGGAGCCATCAGCTTGGCAACGGTCTCCAGACAGGTATACAGAGTCTGGTAAGCAGAGATTTTATCTGTGCTCATGGCGCTACCCCAGAAACGCTTACGGCTCAAACGAACAAACCAGTTACTTACGTTATCGATCATGAAGTCCTGAATCAGACGACCGGCCTTGGTAGGCTCGTAATCGTTGTAGCAGGCATCTACATTCTTGACCAGAGAGTTCAACTCAGACAGAATCCAGCGGTCGATTTCCGGACGCTCGTTCATCGGAACATCTGCCTCTTCGTAGCACCAACCATCCACATTAGCATACATGGTCAGGAACGAATAGGTCTGGAACAGTTTGCCGAAGAAAGTACGGCTCACTTCCTGAACACCGGCCTCATCGAACTTCAGGTTATCCCAAGGTGATGAGTTGGTAATCATATACCAGCGTACGGCATCAGAACCGTATTTCTCAATAGACTCAAACGGATCTACAGCGTTGCCCAAACGTTTGGACATTTTGTTTCCGTTTTTGTCCAGTACCAGTCCGTTGGAAATAACAGCCTTGAAAGCTACGGTGTCAAACACCATGGTAGCAATGGCATGAAGCGTAAAGAACCAGCCACGGGTCTGATCCACACCTTCGGCGATGAAATCTGCCGGGAATACCTCGCGAGCGTCGAACTGCTCCTTGTTTTCGAATGGGTAGTGAATCTGTGCATATGGCATGGCACCTGAATCAAACCAAACGTCAATCAGGTCGAGCTCACGCTTCATCGGCTTGCCGCTCGGACTAACTAACACCACATCATCCACAAACGGACGGTGCAAGTCAATCTTATCATAGTTTTCCTGAGAGTAGTCTCCCGGAATAAATCCTTTTTCCTTCAATGGGTTTGAAGTCATCACACCGGCAGCAACGGCCTTGTCGATCTCCTGATACAGTTCTTCAACAGAACCGATACAGATTTCCTCGCCATCTTCCGAGCGCCAGATCGGCAACGGAGTACCCCAGTAACGGCTACGGCTCAAGTTCCAGTCATTCAGATTCTCCAGCCATTTTCCAAAACGTCCGGTACCGGTTGACTCCGGTTTCCAGAGAATAGTCTTATTGAGTTCGATCATACGCTCCTTAACAGCTGTACTCTTGATGAACCAACTGTCAAGTGGATAGTACAGAATCGGTTTGTCGGTACGCCAGCAGTGCGGATAGTTATGCACGTGTTTCTCGATCTTGAAGGCTTTGTTGTTCTGCTTCAGATCCATGCAGATAGTCACGTCCAGGGTCTCGTCCTTCTCGGTTTTCTTATCGTCGTAAGCATTCTTTACGAAGCAACCTTCCCAAGGCTTGTAAGCCTCTACATTCACATGGTTCTTGACAAACTCTTCGTCCAGTTCGTCAATCAAATAAAACTTACCGGTAAGGTCTACCATCGGACGCGCTTCACCCTTCTTGTTAATCAGCTGCATCGGCGCAATTCCGGCAGCCTTGGCCACCTGAGCATCGTCAGCACCGAATGTAGGTGCGATATGTACGATACCGGTACCATCCTCGGTAGTTACATAATCACCCGGAATCACGCGGAAAGCATCTCCCTCCGGACTCACCCAAGGCAACAGCTGCTCATAGCGCATACCTACCAGATCGGCTCCGGTATATTCGGCAACAATCTGATAAGGAATTACTTTGTCGCCTGGTTTATAAGCGGACAGATCAGCACCCTCACCCTGCGGATTGAAATAAGCTGATACACGAGCCTTAGCCATAATCACAGTGATCGGCTGGGCGGTGTACATGTTATAGGTACGGATACATACGTAATCAATCTTAGGACCCACACACAGAGCGGTGTTTGAAGACAAAGTCCATGGAGTAGTTGTCCAGGCCAGAAAATAAGGAGTTCCCCACTCTGCCATTTCCGGCTTCGGGTCCAGCATCTTGAATTGTGCGGTAACAGTAGTATCCTTCACATCACGATAGCAGCCCGGCTGGTTCAACTCATGCGAGCTCAATCCGGTACCAGCTGCCGGTGAATACGGCTGGATGGTATAGCCCTTGTAAAGCAGGTTCTTGCCATACAGATGCTTCAACAGCCACCACAAGGTTTCAATATATTTGTTGTCGTAAGTGATATACGGATGCTCCATATCTACCCAGTAACCCATCTTGTGACTCAGATCGGTCCATTCTTGAGTAAACATCATCACATTGGTACGGCACTTGCGGTTATAATCTTCAATAGAAATAGTCTTACCGATATCTTCTTTGGTAATACCCAATTCTTTTTCCACACCCAGCTCTACAGGCAGTCCGTGTGTATCCCATCCTGCCTTACGCTTCACCTGAAAACCTTTCATGGTCTTGAAGCGGCAGAAAGTATCCTTAATGGAACGGGCCAGAACGTGATGGATTCCCGGATGACCATTGGCAGAAGGAGGTCCCTCAAAGAAAATGAAAGAAGGACAGCCCTCACGCTCTGTCATACTTTTATGAAACACATCATCTACATCCCACTGACGAAGCACTTCTTTGTTCACCTCAGAGAGGTTCAAATTTGTGCGTTCTGTGAATTTCTTTGCCATATATCTGATTTTTTTAAACTTTCCGAATCGATTTTTCTCAAATTGCCGCAAAAATAGTAATTTTATTGAGAATCTGAAAACAAAATCATAGGGATTTCATGAATCCGGACACAAAACAAAAAAATCGGTGCTTGCCAGGCTATATTCTGCATGACAAACACCGATTAACCGATATTCTTAATTACATTCCTTTACGGCTATGCGCCAGGAACCAACAGTGCACCTTTGCAAAGTAAAAAACCATCAGCAACAAGGCAACCGTCAGCCCCACCCAATAAATAATCTGCGCATTCAAAGGCAACAAAAAAGAACTGCCGAGCACTCCCAGACACAATCCACTTTCCCATGCCAACATATAAGAACTCTGTGCAGTGCCCCGTTCGCAATGCTCAGCCACACGCATGAAGTAAATCAAATAGCGGCTTGTAAGCAATCCGCCTCCCACACCGGCAAAAAGTCCGGTAACCGGAAGAACATCCGGCTCCGGTACAAACAGATTAATGCCAAAGACAAAAATCAGGGATACGAAGCCCAAGAACATCAGCATACGGCTATCTCTCTTCCGGAAAAAGAAATAGTGGATGGACTGCGCCAGGAGAAAACCCAAAAACAGCCATCCGTAAAAAAACACCGTATAATTCCGCGGCAACAACAGTCCCAGCAAGAAACTGAGGGGCACAAGCGTAAAAAACAGAAGCTTTCCACGACTCAACCAAAAGCGGTCCAACGAAAAGCACTTAGGCTCCAACGGAGTGCGGAACGGTACATGCAGCTGAAGAACAAGCAACCAGGACAACAGCAGCAAGGATGCCGGAAGCCAGATCACATTCTCCCAATCAAAGAAGAAATTCAGCAACAATGCAGCCATAGGTCCTAAAGCCAGCGCCAAACGCGTAAACCAGTAATACCAGTATGCAGCCTCGGTACGTTTTTTCGTATAAGTCAGATCAATCAGCAAAGTAGATCCCAACGCAATTTGAAACAACCCGTAGGCCGCACCCTGCATAAAACGCGCCGCAATATACATCCACTCCGGCAACCGGTAAAGTGTGGCTACCGTAAAGAGCAGCATAAAAAATTGCGCCCACAATACTACAGATTTACGTTTATAACGGTCGAGCCAATGGTTGGCAAACGGGCCGAACAGAAATATTCCGGCTCCGAAAACCGAGACAACAGCTCCGGCTACGGAAAGATTCTCCTGAAAATAGCGGCCGAGCACCCAAGGTTCGGTCAGCAACAGACCATACATGGCGATACCAGTCAACAGATTGACCACCAGCATGGTCACAAAAGAGGATTTCCACAAAGAAGGATTATTCTGTAAATCAGCCACCATTAATATTGTTCGTTAATACTCGGGAAATCACGGTCTTTCACATCCGTGACATACTGGCCGATCGCATCAGTCATGACTGTGTGCAGATCAGCATAACGGCGCAGGAACTTGGGTGAGAATCCCTTGTTCATACCTAACATATCGTTAACAACCAATACCTGACCGTCTACCTCACCACCGGCACCGATACCGATCACCGGTATGGTCAGTTCAGAAGCCACGCGCGCAGCCAGCACTGCCGGAATCTTTTCCAGCACCAAAGCAAAGCAGCCTGCCTCTTCCAGCAAATGAGCGTCTTCAATGAGTTTCTGCGCTTCGGCCTCTTCCTTGGCACGCACAGCATAGGTTCCGAACTTGTTGATACTCTGTGGAGTCAGTCCCAAATGACCCATAATCGGAATACCGGCTGCCAGAATAGCCTTTACGGTATCAATAATTTCAGCTCCTCCCTCCAGTTTCAGTGCATCACATCCGCTTTCCTTCATAATACGCACGGCATTGGTAACACCTTCTGTCGGGTTTACCTGATAAGTACCGAAAGGCATGTCACAAACCACCAGAGCTCTTTTGGCTCCACGCATCACCGATGTGGCATGATAAATCATCTGATCCAGCGTAATCGGAAGCGTAGTTGTATTTCCTGCCATGACATTTGAAGCGGAATCGCCGACAAGAATAACATCAACCCCGGCTCCGTCAACAATCTGTGCCATCGTATAATCATAAGCAGTAAGCATGGCAATCTTTTTACCTTGACCTTTCATTTCGATCAGTCTGTGTGTTGTCACTTT
>CALUKY010000063.1 GCA_944321345.1 uncultured Paraprevotella sp. | reverse complement strand
GGCAGATGGGACTCGAACCCACGACATTCAGAACCACAATCTGACGCTCTAACCAACTGAACTACAGCCACCATATTTAAATTCTCTCAGGATGTTTCCCGATTGCGATTGCAAAGGTACAACTTTTTTCTGAAAAACCAAAAGAATTGCTTCTTTTTTTAGGAGATTGGCTGGTTTTTATTCGTTTTTTCTTTTATTTCGTATCAGAATAAAGAAACAGAGCACCTTCTTATGCCACAATGAGTGCATTTGAGGTGCTCTGTTTCGAATTGTTTTATTCTTTATGAATAGATTTCTTTTTTACCTGCCGCCAATGTGTTTTTCATCAGCATGCAGATGGTCATCGGGCCTACACCTCCCGGAACCGGAGTGATATAGGCACATTTCGGGGCGACTTCGTCAAATTTTACATCACCGTTCAGGCGGAATCCTGTTTTGCGTGTCGCGTCCGGAACACGGGTGGTGCCCACATCTATAACCGTGGCTCCATCCTTAACCATATCGGCTGTGACAAAGTCAGGCTGACCGATAGCCGCAATGAGGATGTCGGCTTCGCGGCATTCCTTTTTCAGGTCACGGCTGTGACTGTGGCACACGGTTACCGTGGCATCGCCATACTGTTTTTGCATCATGAGCTGTGCCATCGGCTTGCCTACAATATTGCTTCGGCCCAGTACAACGCATTTTTTACCGCTGGTTTCAATCTTATAACGTTTCAGCAATTCAAGGATACCCTTGGGAGTTGCCGAAATATAACACGGCAGTCCGATAGCCATACGGCCTACATTGATCGGATGAAATCCGTCTACATCTTTTCTGTAGTCGATGGCTTCGATAACCTTCTGCTCGGAGATGTGCTTCGGCAGAGGCAACTGTACGATAAATCCGTCAACATCCGCATCGCGATTCAGCTTGTCTACTTCGGCCAACAGCTCTTCTTCTGTGATGCTGTCTTCAAAGCGCAGCAGGGTGGACTTGAAACCGCAGGCTTCGCAGGCCAGAACCTTGTTCTTGACATAGGTCTCGCTACCTCCGTCGTGTCCTACCAATATGGCTGCCAGATGCGGACGTTTGCCTCCGCCGGCAACAATCTGCTGCACTTCCTCGGCGATTTCCGCCTTGATCTGTGCGGCTGTAGCTTTTCCGTCAATCAATTCCATAATGCAGAATTATTTTAATTTAGGCATTTTGGGCATACCTGGCATTTTGGGCATATTTGCCATCATTTTGCCCATTTTGCTTCCGGTTACCATCTTCATCATCTTGCGGGTCTGGTCAAACTGTTTGATCAGGCGGTTAACGTCCTGAATGTTTGTACCCGAACCTTTGGCAATACGCTGGCGACGGCTTCCGTTCAGAATTTCCGGGTTGGTACGTTCCTGTGGAGTCATACTCTGAATGATGGCTTCAATACCTTTGAAGGCATTGTCGTCGATTTCAATATCCTTAATGGCTTTTCCAACGCCCGGAATCATGCTGGCCAGATCTTTCAGATTACCCATCTTCTTGATCTGTTGGATTTGTGACATGAAATCGTTGAAGTCGAACTGGTTCTTGGCAATTTTCTTCTGCAGGCGCTTGGCTTCTTCTTCGTCGTATTGTTCCTGTGCCTTTTCTACCAAGGATACGATATCACCCATACCCAGGATACGATCGGCCATACGTGACGGGTGGAACGGATCAATGGCTTCCATCTTTTCGCCGGTACCTACGAATTTGATCGGTTTGTTGACTACCGTACGGATGGAAAGGGCAGCACCACCACGGGTATCACCGTCGAGCTTGGTCAGTACCACACCGTCGAAGTCCAGACGATCGTTGAACTCCTTTGCGGTATTTACGGCATCCTGACCGGTCATGGCGTCGACAACGAACAGGGTTTCATCCGGCTGGATGGCATTCTTGATGGCTGCGATCTCGTTCATCATCTCTTCGTCTACAGCCAGGCGTCCGGCAGTATCGATAATCACTACATCATAACCTTTTGCCTTGGCCTGCTGGATGGCGTTCTGCGCAATCTGTACCGGATCCTTGCAGCCGGGTTCTTCGTAAACCGGAATATCCATCTGCTGGCCCAGAACCTTCAACTGTTCGATTGCGGCCGGACGATACACGTCGCAGGCAGCCATCAAAGGCTTCTTGTTCTTTTTGTTTTTGAGCATCAGAGCCAGCTTGCCGGAGAATGTTGTCTTACCGGCACCGTTCAGACCTGCCATCAGAATAACTGCCGGATGACCTTTCAGCTGCAGTTCTGCGGTTTCGCTTCCCATCAGGACTGTCAGTTCGTCGTGAACGATCTTGACCAGCAACTGGCTTGGCTTTACTGCGGTGAGCACATTCTGGCCCAGTGCCTTCTCCTTAACCGTGTCTGTAAAGTTCTTGGCTACCTTATAGTTTACGTCGGCATCCAACAGGGCACGGCGCACGTCCTTAAGTGTCTCTGCTACGTTTATTTCTGTAATTTTTCCTTCTCCCTTGAGAATTTTGAAAGAGCGTTCCAGTCTTTCACTAAGATTGTCGAACATGTTTATTTCTGATTATTTGATGATTATCTTTTTAATTAATGTATTTTGCAGCGCAAAGATACGAAAAAAAATATGATCTCTCGGATATGCCGCTCCAAAAAGCTTGATGCCGTATGGAGGAACGGGAAATCCGTTTTTGCGCTTATTCCTTTTTGCCGAAATGTTTTCCGCCGTTGGTCGGTATCGCCCGGATTTCAAAATCCGGATTGCTCTTTTGCGGGTAGATCCGTACGGATTCCCCTTTTCGGATCGGGATATTATAGGTGCGGTTTCCGATTCGGGTGATGCGGATACGTCGTGATGTGTCAAATTGTGGATGATCAAAGTCCAGTTCTACCGTACATAATTCGCCGGCAGTGTTGGTGATTTCTACAAAAGTGGTCTTGCCGTTTACTTTCTGGGCACTGACCAGAAAGGCTCCTTCTGTCCGCAAATGGTAAAAGGCGATGTTTTTCCACTCGGGGGATACGGCCGGGAAAATACGGATTACTCCGTTCCAACTTTGTATCAGCATGTTGAGTACGGCTTGTGCACCGGCAAGTCCTGGAGTGTAGTTGTCGGTCCTGGTCATGGAATTGCACAACACCTGTTTGCTCATCATCTGCTGCAGCTGTTTCAGCGCTTCTTTTCCGTTTCTCTCATAAGCGTAGAGCGATGAGGCGGTGACGTAAGGAAAGCCCGTCTTGTTTTCATTCTTCCGAACCCACTCCGTGATTGAATTGTGAATTAGTGGCCGGTTCTTCTCCACCTCGATGTTGAGGGTGTGAAGAGGATATATACTCAGCAAGTGAAGCGGCAGTTTCGGGTGATTCCGGTTGGCGACAAGTATGCCGTTTTCCGTTTTTAATGGAGTCAGTCTTTTCAGAACACGTTGCCACAAAGTGATTTGGGGATCTTCGATTTGCAGGCGGCGACTCATGGAAAGCATGGTCTGGCATCCCCAGCGCAGCATGGAGAGATCGAAGTTGTTGTCGGTTACGGAATCTTTCCTGTGCGGATCATAAGTGGTCAGATGATAATGTCCGTCCGTATCTTCGTGCAGTTGTTCCAGATATCGGTTCGTGGCTTCGCGCAATAGCGGATAGAGCTTGAAGCGCAACAGGTTGTCATCCATTTTGTGCCGGTAAATGATCCACAGATTCTGGCAGGCCCAAACCAAATGTCCGGTTTCGATTTCCTTTTCATTAATGGAAGGTGGCAGGGATCTGTTTTCTTTGCGTGTGAGTCGGGTAAGAATTTTTTTCCAGGTACTGGTCGTATCGGGATCTCCTTCTTCTGTCATATAGAATGCCCTTTCCAGAGGTATAGCCAGTTCGTTGTGGTTTGCTCCGTTAATCGGCATATAGATAGAGTGTACATTGAAGTTCCATAAGCGGTTGGGCCATGTACGATACACGGCATATGGTTCTCCGTGAATAATGCCCACTCCGTCTTCGCGCATGGAGGAGCCCATTTTATACATCTGTGCCCAATAAAAATTTTCGATTTGAGCGTCGGGTAGGGTTACAAAACTGGCCGCATAGAAATTGTGCCACCAGTTGCGATGTGCGTGTTGTACACGTTTGAATCCTTTACGCAGAACCATGCGAAATTCGCTTTTTCCCAATTCTGTGGCCAGTGTGTCGGGATAGGCGTGATTGATGGTGATATATAATGTGTTGGCTTCCTTTTGGCGTGACAAGTACCACAATGCTGCGGTTTCTCCTCCAGAAGCACTTTTAAAGGTACAGATTCCTCCTTCCGGATAGGTCCTGGAACGCACAAAGCGCCGTTTGTATTCCTTTTGTCTGCTGGTGCTTTTTTCTTTCGACGCCGCTTTCCACGTCCATTCCGGTTGAGGTTCGTTACCTTCAGTAGTGATGCGGTTGATGATGATCGGTTCATCGGCATGTACCAGCGAGGTAATGCGGATCTTTCCCCGGTCTGTCCATATTTCGGTGGTTGTTTCTGCGTTCCAGAGGTCGAGTACCATTTTTCCTCTCAGGATTTTTCCTGCAGGGGTCAGGATAAAGTTGCCCGTAGGCAGCAGTTCTCCTCCCAGAATACTGCCGTCTTTCAGATGATTGGTTGCTTCGGCGTGTCCCGTCGCGAAGAGCAGGGAGTTGGAAGCGGGATCCTTATAAATCATCAGTCCCAGTTTGCCGTTACCCATGAAAGGTGCTTCGTGACGTCCGGTGGGGAGCACTTCCCAAAGCATATCCTGACGGTTCATGAACTGTTCCCAATTCAAGGACAAAGTAACTTTTTCCTTTTCCGTGAGCATCTGGCCCGCTCCGTTGGTCGGGAGTAGGAAACCGAGCAGAAAAAGCGGGAGTAATAATTTGATTTTTTTCATGCAATCGCAGTTCTTGTCTGAATTATTGAAGCACAAAAATACGGATAAAGCTTATTAATTCAAAGCAAACGGACTAATTCTTCTTACAAAGAAATAATTATTGATGGAGATTTCATCTGGAATATTTATCTTTGTACATACCTGTTTGTGTCTGTTGCCAGACGTTTTTTATAAGATTATCATTATGTCAGATTTCAGATTAAAGGTGTTTCGCTCAGCTGCGCGGCATCTCAGTTTTACCAAAGCCTCTGAAGAATTGTATGTGTCGCAACCTTCGGTTACCCGCCATATCCGTGAGTTGGAAACCGAATACGGGCAGCGTCTTTTTGAACGCACCGGTGGACGCCTGCTGCTAACATTGGCCGGTGAGCGTATGCTGGAGCATGTGGAGCGTATTTTGGAGGCCTATTCGGCGTTGGATTACGAGATGAAAAAGATGTCGGGCACACAGGGAGGAACCTTGCGTATCGGTGCCAGTACGACGATAGCCCAATATGTCTTGCCGCAGGCTTTGGCGCTTTTTTCCGAAAAACACAGTCAGTCTTCGATTTATTTGCGTAACGGAAACACGGAAGAGATAGAGCAGGCTCTTTTAACACACGAGATTGATTTGGGGTTGGTTGAGGGAGGAAGCCGGCAAAGGGTGCTTAGCTATATACCTTTTATGAAAGATGAACTGGTGGCTGTAGTACGTACACATAATGGTCTGAATTTGCCTGATGAACTGTCTGTGTCCGATCTGGCGGCGTATCCGTTGGTATTGCGTGAACAGGGGTCCGGAACTCTGGATGTGTTGGTTTCCGCACTTCTGGCTCATGGCATACCTTTGACCCAGTTGCAGTCGTATGTGCATTTAGGCAGTACGGAAAGCATCAAGCGTTTCTTGTTATATACCGATTCTATCGGTTTTTTGTCCATCCGCGCTGTACGTGACGAATTGGCTTCCGGCGCGCTGAAACTGATCGAAGTGCGTGATTTGCTTTTGTCCCGCGAATTTTCTGTGGTTACCCGTCAAGGGATGCAATCGGGGCTGTCTGCCGATTTTTTGGATTTTCTCATGAAAAATGTTCGTCTGCTTATGTAGAAACTAAATACCCCTATACGTTTTTGTTATAGCGCATAGTTAATTTTTAAGTATCATTTTGCTTTTCAAGCATTATCTTTGCGGCAGAATAAAAACAATTTAAAACAAAAGAATTATGTTTAAGGAAAACAAAAGTGATGTGTTGCACGGTATTCTGCTGATTGTGCTATTTTCTTTTTCAGCATTCTACATTGCTGAGTTTCAGTTGATGAAGAGCCTTTCTTTCAGTCCGCTCATCATCGGTATCATTCTCGG
>CALUKY010000062.1 GCA_944321345.1 uncultured Paraprevotella sp. | reverse complement strand
TAGCACTTAAAGATACTCATTTTCTGCGAAATACAGAACTAAAAGCTATACTTTTTTACTTGCGAAACTTGAATTATCATAAGCTTTCTGCTGATTGATTCCTACCAGGGCATATTGACCAACCGGCATACCTTCGTTGTTCTCTGAAGAGGGGCCTTTCATAAAAGACTCACTGTTTTCCAATCCACAGTCTTCCGTCTGAAGAGGAGTTTCCTGACAGGCAACGCACAGCAATGCTGTCAGGAAGCAGGTCATCGTTTTTGTATTTCTTTTCATTCTTTGTTCTTTTTATCAATGGCAAAATTACAGGTATAGAACATCAAATGCCAGAAAAATCAGCAGAAGATAGTTTTTTCTCAATAAAAAAGCTTTTTCTACCCATAAAAGGCTCCCTGAAAGGTTTAACCGATTATTCATGGTCATATATATCGAAGTTTTTTCTACCTTTGCAACATAATACCCAACAACATCTCATGATCAGCAAAAATCAAATTAAGTTTATAAAAGGACTGGAACTGAAAAAATTCAGAAAAGCCAGTCAGGCATTCGTGGCGGAAGGCCCCAAACTGGTTCTGGACATCTTGCCCTATTTCCAATGCAAAATGCTGATAGCTACCGGCGAATGGTTGCATAGCCATCGCCGGGAAACAGCCTTGTATGGAAAAAATACAGAAATCATCGAAGTGAATGAAGAGGAATTGCAACGTGTAAGTTTCCTAAAATCACCGCAGGAGGTATTAGGTGTCTTTTCCATTCCGCATCACAACACAGACTTGCACACTTGCGCCCGACAACGCCTGTGTCTGGCTCTCGATGATGTACAGGACCCCGGAAATCTGGGTACGATTATCCGTGTGGCTGACTGGTTCGGTATAGAGGATATATTCTGCTCGCCGGGTACTGCAGATGTATACAATCCTAAAACAGTACAGGCTACCATGGGAGCCATTGCACGCGTACATATCCATTATCTGCCTTTGGCAGAAATCTTGCAACAGCCAGAATGTGACTATCCGATATACGGAACCCTGCTGGAGGGAGAAAACATGTATGAACGGGATTTAAAAAACCACGGACTGATTGTCATGGGAAATGAAGGCAAAGGACTAAGTCCGGAAATACGTGCCCTGGTTACTGACAGTCTGTATATTCCAAGTTTCCCGGCAGACCGTCCTACCAGTGAGAGTCTGAATGTGGCTATTGCTACCGCTATCGTATGTGCCGAGTTCCGTCGTAGAGTCTAAAAACAAAAATTGCGCCCTCAAGGTTTGTCTCCAACCTTGAGGGCGCAATTTTTGAAATACGCTTATAATCGTATCAGATTAATCTTTGAAAGCTCAGACAAAGCTATTGTTACCGGAACACCGCTCACATGCCACAAAGCATAAGACTCCGCTTCCGGACTATAAACCGGATTTACGGCTTGATACCAGGAAACAAAATCCGAAGAGTTCGGCTCCGGCATCAGGGTTACCGGCAAAAGCAGGAAAATGCCGCCTAACCATTCTACTCCCGGCTGTTCCCGTTGAAGCATTTCATAATCTACAACCATACCGTTATCAGCAAGCCGCACCACAAGCGGTCCGGACACAGTTTCTGTTGCGGAAAGAATCAACCGGTGTGCAGCTACTTTTCTCATATTCATTTATCCAAAAAATAGCGGAATTACGGTCTTCTGCGCACAGAATAAGGTTTCTCTTTCACCACCCGTATCGTGCGTTCAACAGAACGGTTGTCACGCAACTCCTTCGGCGAAATACGTTCCTGCGGACCACGTGCAGGCTGCTGACGGCCATTTGCAGAGTCAGTCTGCAAAGAATCTTTCTGCAAATCCAAACTGTCTTTCTTGACTGTTTCCGTACTATCTGTCTGCAAACTGCCCGACTTCTTATGAAAACGAATCAGCTTAAAGTCATTGAGAATCATCATACGGAACATTTCCTCCATATCTCTATCCGTAGAAGAAGAAAGGTACACAAAGCCTGTCAGCGAACGGATCTTCTCCTGACCGGAAACCTTTATGGAAAGCTCATTTGAAGAATTTGACGTCAGATACTTATAAGCCGAAGCCACAGAATCATTATCAAAATGTACCGTCAATGCAGCATAGCCATCGCGGACTCCTTCCTGATAAACAAAGAAATTGTTGAAACGCCACAAAATATCATCACCAGGATAAAAACTGGTATCTGCTTCTATCGTAAAGGAATAATGCGTATTGATTCCTCCGGGTCTTAACAGACAAAAATCCGTATCATGCCAAATATTGGCCGTATCACCGCTTGCTGTCAACGAATGATACATATCCGCGTTATTGATCGAACTGCCCAAAGCCTTTAATTCGGCAGCATAGCGCTCATTAATACGCGTATACATCTCCGCCAGAAGCGACGCATTGGCAGAATACCACACCATGGATGAATCAAAAGCGGCCTCATCAATTCCATATTTATCAAAGACACCCCGCACATACAGATAACGATAATAGTTTATGCTGTCTGTACGGATTTCTGCCATGGCCTGAGCTACATGGTAGTCATACAGAAGCTTCTCCATTGTCGACTCCGGTATCACTTCATCGGGTACATCAGTCTTACATGACACCAGTACAGAACTGAATGTCATACCTGCGATGCCCAAAGAGAATACCTTCTGCCATGCCGACCGGCAAAATATTCTTTGCATGTTGAAGAAATGATTCATTACAGATTGATTCGCTTATGATAAAACAACAACAGGGCAATGATACCACAACTTATAGCAGCGTCTGCAAAATTGAAAATGGGACTGAAGAACACAAAAGATTCACCACCCCATACCGGCACCCAGTCGGGCCAGGTTGTCCGAATTATGGGGAAATAGAACATATCCACCACTTTGCCATAGAACAAAGGAGCGTAACCCGTACCGAAAGGAACCATTTCGGCCACAATAGGAGCCGGAGGATTGTTAAAGATCAGTCCATAAAACAGACAGTCTATGATATTACCCGCAGCTCCGGCCAGAATCAGCGACAAACAAGCAATGAAACCAAAAGGAGTCTTACGCTTGCGGATCAACCGATACATATAGACAGAAATCAGTGTAACGGCAATAATACGGAATAGAGTCAAAAAGATCTTGTCCATAAATTCCCAACCGAATGCCATTCCCGGATTCTCGGTAAAAAGAATGTAAAACCAGTCGGCAATACGGATCCGTTCATACATATACATATGGGTCTTGACCCAAAACTTGATACACTGGTCTATCACAAGTACTGCCGCTATGATCAGAAGAGCATAACGGCCGTACGAAGTCTTTTTAATTTTTGCAGTCATTAATCTTTTCTATTTTTCATATTCTTCGCCTCAATACTCAGTGTGGCATGAGGAACAGCGCGCAAACGCTCTTTCGGAATCAGACGCCCTGTTTCACGACAGATACCATAGGTCTTGTTTTCTATACGGACCAAAGCAGCCTGAAGTCCCTGTATGAATTTCTGCTGACGGGCAGCCAATGTAGTCAGTTCTTCTTTTGACTGAGTCAAGGCACCCTCCTCCATCGCCTTATAAGTTGGCGATGTGTCATCCACACCATTGTTGTCGCGGTTCATCAGAGAAGCCATCATATCATCATAATCGCGCTTGGCCAAATCCAGTTTTTCCAGAATCAAGGTTCTGAACTCCTCCAACTCTTCATCACTGTAACGTGTCTTTTCACTCATGGTTTTTTCTTTTTAAAATGATTAGTAGTTATTTATTGTGTTGAGTGCCTGGGCTTCAAGTCCAGGCACTCCGGTTTTTATGCTTTTGAAATAGAAAGCAACACAGTTTCACCTTCGAGACCTACCTCCAAAGCGCCCTCCAGACTGTCAACCAGCTCAATGCCGTTAGCCAGAACCTGAGTGCTGATATAATCGCCGAACTTCTCGACCACACTGTTTACCAACGGACTGTTCACGATCTTGATGACAATACGGTCTGTGATCTCCAGACCGCTTTCCTTACGCTCTGTCTGGATAGCCTTGATCATCTCACGGGCTGCTCCTTCATTCTTCAACTCCTCAGTGATGGTAATGTCCAAAGCAACAGTCACACTGCCTTCGTTGGCCACAGTCCATCCCGGAATATCCTCGCTGAAGATTTCCACATCTTCCAGACAAACCTCAACCGGTTCGCCTTCGGACAATGTCAGGCTGATGTTTCCGTTGCTCTCCAGAGCGGCAATCTGCTCCTGGGTCATGGCATCAACCAATGCGGCTACAGACTTCATCAGCTTGCCGTACTTCTTACCCATGGTACGGAAGTTGCACTTCACTTTCTTGACCAGCATGCCGTTTCCGTCAACGAACTGAAGTTCCTTCACATTGATCTCATCCAGAATAAGCTGTTTTACAGCCTCAATATTCTCCTTCTGCTGAGCATCAGTTGCCGGAATGGCAATGCACTGCAGCGGTTGGCGAACGATAATTTTCTCCTTCTTACGCAGAGAAAGCACCATAGAAGTGATCTTCTGAGCCAGTTCCATGCGGTTCTCCAAAACGCGGTCGATCTTGCTTTCGTCGCACTGTGGGAAGGTAGTCAGATGGATGCTCTTTCCGCCTTCGTTGCGTCCGGTAGCAGCTGTCAAGTCGGTATAAAGACGATCGGCATAGTATGGAGCGATCGGAGCCATCAGCTTGGCAACGGTTTCGAGACAGGTATACAGAGTCTGATAAGCAGAAATCTTATCTGTACTCATGGCACTACCCCAGAAACGCTTACGGCTCAAGCGGACAAACCAGTTACTTACGTTATCGATCATGAAGTCCTGAATCAGACGACCGGCCTTGGTCGGCTCATAATCGTTGTAGCAGGCATCCACATTCTTGACCAGAGAGTTCAACTCAGACAGAATCCAACGGTCGATTTCCGGACGCTCGTTCATCGGAACATCAGCCTCGTCGTAGCACCATCCGTCTACGTTGGCATACATAGTCAGGAACGAATAGGTCTGGAACAGTTTGCCGAAGAAAGTGCGGCTCACCTCCTGAACACCGGCTTCATCAAACTTCAGGTTATCCCAAGGTGATGAGTTGGTAATCATATACCAGCGTACGGCATCGGAACCGTATTTCTCGATAGACTCAAACGGATCTACGGCATTGCCCAAACGCTTGGACATCTTGTTTCCATTCTTGTCCAATACCAGTCCGTTAGAGATAACGGCCTTGAAAGCTACAGTGTCGAACACCATGGTAGCAATGGCATGGAGCGTAAAGAACCAGCCACGGGTCTGATCCACACCCTCGGCGATGAAATCTGCCGGGAATACCTCGCGAGCGTCAAACTGCTCCTTATTCTCGAACGGATAATGAATCTGTGCGTATGGCATGGCACCAGAATCAAACCAAACGTCGATCAGGTCAAGCTCACGCTTCATAGGCTTGCCACTTGGGCTAACCAATACCACATCATCCACAAACGGACGGTGCAGATCAATCTTATCGTAGTTTTCCTGAGAATAATCTCCCGGAACAAATCCTTTTTCCTTCAATGGGTTTGAGGTCATCAATCCGGCAGCTACAGCCTTGTCGATCTCCTGATAAAGTTCTTCAACAGAGCCGATACAGATTTCCTCACCGTCTTCCGAACGCCAGATTGGCAACGGAGTACCCCAATAACGGCTACGGCTCAGGTTCCAGTCATTCAGATTCTCCAACCACTTGCCGAAACGGCCGGTACCGGTTGATTCCGGTTTCCAAAGAATAGTCTTATTGAGTTCGATCATGCGCTCCTTAACGGCTGTACTCTTGATGAACCAGCTGTCGAGCGGATAGTACAGGATAGGCTTGTCGGTACGCCAGCAGTGCGGATAGTTGTGCACGTGCTTCTCGATCTTGAAGGCCTTGTTGTTCTGCTTCAGGTCCATGCAGATGGTCACGTCCAAAGTCTCGTCCTTCTCGGTTTTCTTATCGTCGTAAGCGTTCTTTACGAAGCATCCTTCCCAAGGTTTGTAGGCTTCCACATTCACATGGTTCTTGACAAACTCTTCGTCCAGCTCGTCAATCAGATAGAACTTTCCGGCTAGGTCTACCATAGGACGTGCCTCTCCCTTCTTGTTGATCAGCTGCATCGGCGCAATTCCGGCAGCCTTGGCCACCTGAGCGTCGTCGGCACCGAAAGTCGGCGCGATATGTACGATACCTGTACCATCCTCAGTAGTTACATAATCGCCCGGGATCACACGGAAAGCATCTCCCTCCGGAGTAACCCAAGGCAACAGCTGCTCATAGCGCATACCAACCAAGTCTGCTCCGGTATATTCGGCTACAATCTGATAAGGGATGACCTTGTCGCCGGCCTTGTAAGCAGACAGATCGGCACCCTCGCCCTGCGGATTAAAGTAAGCTGATACACGAGCCTTGGCCATAATCACGGTGATTGGCTGGGCTGTGTACATGTTATAGGTACGGATACATACGTAATCAATCTTAGGACCCACACACAGAGCGGTGTTTGAAGACAAAGT
>CALUKY010000061.1 GCA_944321345.1 uncultured Paraprevotella sp. | reverse complement strand
TTCAAGCCCATTTTAGCAATAATTGTGGGTGGATTATGCCGTTCTAAGTGGGTGGGTATGCTCCGTTTTCGCCATTCTTTTGACCGTTTTCTTTTTCATGTAATTTTCCTGAAAGCTTTTCTTCTTCGAAGTCTGTTGTATTTAAGAGGATGAGAACTTTATAGTAAAGTATTGTAAAGGTTAGAATCCCTAATATATAGAAAATGATCAGGCTGGAAAATAAAGTCTTTGATGGATATAAAAGTACCAACTCGACAAAGCATGCCATCAAATTTAAAATAAGCCAAAGCTGTTTTATTGTTTTTCCATATTTTGTGTAGCGGTATTTTTTATTTCTCCAGAGTTCAAATATATGTTTGTAAGTAAAGAAATAATAAAGAATCTGGATAAAGTAAATGCTGCTAAGCAAATAGTAGGCAAGAGTTTGGCTTTCTCCTTTTAGTGGATAATAATATACATAAAGAATAGTGATGCTAATGGCTATCAGACAGGTTTGTTGAAAGATGAATTTTCTAGTATTGAAGTTTTTTGTAAGGAGTAGAATCATGCTTAGGATTAGCAGGGCGCTCACGGTTTGTGCCATGATTTGTGTATAGAAAGTGATGTCCGGTAACTGATAATCCAAAGTTGTCAGAATGATACCGCTTACTCCAAGCAACAAGCATGCCAGTTGGATGAGAAGTTTGCTCCTTTTTAGGTTGGGAATTTTTTCTTCTTGCGGAACATAGGCAACTCCTAAGAATATGCTGGAAAGAACCAGGCTGGTAAATGAAATGGTTTCCAGTATAAATAAAAGCTGATGCATGGTTATAGGTCTTTAGTTAAGCTGTAAAATGGGTATTTTGTAGTATTTAGGTGAAGACAGTCGTTTATAGCGAGAGGCTTCTCGGCTAAAAACGACTGTTGTATCTGCTTATCTATGTATGTAATCTGTAAAACGATAACGGTACGAATGTTTTTCGTCTATATCGTGTTGCTCATTGTTTTCAATTATCCAGACTTGAGGATTTATTTCCGGAAAGAATGCATCTGCTTTTTCGGGGGTGTCTTCAATATGTGTAAGACATAAGCGGTCGGCATGTTCAAGGGCTTCCTGATACAGACTGGATCCTCCAATAATAAATATTTCTTCGGTTGTTTTGCAGGCTTTCAAGGCTTCATCCAGTGAGTGAAATATTTCTGTCCCTGGGGCAGTAAAGTCGGTCTGACGTGTGAGAACGATGTTACGTCTGTTCGGTAAGGCCCCTTTAGGGAGAGATTCAAAGGTTTTTCGTCCCATGATAATGGTATTACCGGTTGTAAGTGTTTTGAATCTTTTCAGGTCATTCGGAAGCCAGTAAATCAGTTTGTTTTCATAGCCGATGGCATTGTTTTGGGCAACGGCAGCAATTATTGTGATCATAAACGGTTTATCATTAAAAGGGGATTAAACAGATACTTTTCCGGCAATGTGTGGCCATGGTTCGTAATCTTCCAGTTTAAAGTCTTCGTATTGGAAATCAAAGATACTCTTTACGTTCGGGTTCAGAACCATGCGTGGCAATGGACGGGGAGTACGTGTTAATTGAAGTTTTACCTGTTCCAGATGGTTCTTGTAGATATGAGTGTCACCAAGCGTATGTACAAAATCGCCGGCTTTGAGTCCGGTAACCTGTGCCATCATTTGCAGTAAAAGAGCATAAGAGGCAATATTGAACGGAACACCCAGGAAAGTATCTGCACTGCGTTGGTATAATTGTAGGCTCAGCCGTCCGTTGGCTACGTAAAATTGGAAGAAAGCATGGCACGGTGGCAGATTCATATTGTCTAAGTCGCCCACATTCCAGGCGCTCACAATGATGCGTCGTGAGTCTGGGTTATTTTTGATGGTTTCTACAGCTTCCTGAATCTGGTCAATGAAACCTCCCTTATAGTCGGGCCATGAGCGCCATTGGTAGCCGTAAATGTGTCCCAGATCTCCGTTCTCGTCTGCCCATTCATTCCAGATTCGAACTCCGTTTTCCTGTAAGTATTTTACATTGGTATCTCCTTTCAGAAACCACAACAGTTCGTAGATGATAGATTTCAGGTGCAGTTTTTTGGTGGTCAGTAAGGGGAAGCCTTCTTCCAGATTGAAGCGCATCTGATGTCCGAATACACTGATTGTACCCGTGCCTGTACGGTCGCTTTTCTCTGTTCCTTCTGTCAATATGCGGTTGAGCAGGTCTAGATATTGTTTCATGAATGTTTGTTGATTATATTTTTGTTTTTTTGCAGTTGCAAAGTTACACTTATTTGTTTGTTTCTACAAGGATCTTTTGTGTCGGCTTTCGCTTCAAAATGGGTTGATTTATCTGTTTCTACCCAGCCACAGGCCACCGGCAATGCAAAGTAATACCACACCTACGGTACCGGCGATGTAAGCCATGCCAAAAAGCCATTCTACAAGCAATAAGGCAACTCCGATAGATGCCAGACGGATGATTTGTAGTCTTTGGCGTTCCTTTATTTCTTCTGGTGTAAATGGAGGTTCGTTCGGTCTGGCGGTATGCGGAGCAGGGCGTGTCAGGTAAATAATGAGCACAATCAGTCCGATGATAAGTGCCAGAGGAATGACAATGGCCAGAAATATCAGGATAATGCCCATAAACAGACCGATACCGAGCAGGCCGCTGAAAAAATGAGATATAGACCGCAGAGGATGAATCGGATCATCTGTTTCTGATTTATCATCTGAATTGCCGAAAACCATTGTTCTCCAGAGGGTATTCGATGTGGTGGTATTATGGTTTTGATAACTGCTGCTGGTGTCCGGTTGCTGATAATCGTTGTTTGTAGTGACTCCACTGGTGTCTGAATACAGTACGATACCTTCGTCTTTTACATCTTGGTCTGAATTGTTTTGTGCCGCCAGTTTCATCGGTAAAATACAGGATGTTAAAATCAGTAGCAGATATAAAGGCATTTTCAGTGTTGGGATGAATTTTGTTTTCATATCCTTCAAGTTTTATTTAGTTGCAAAAATACGATCTTTTAGCGCATTTGTGCTATCTTTGTGCAAATATTTGTCTGCATAAAAACAAATCACTATGGACTTACCGAAAGCATTTACCGAATATATGAAACGCCTGTTGGGCGAGGAAGCCTATGGGAAACTGGAACTGGGACTGACCGATGAACCTCAGGTCAGCATTCGTCTGAACGAGCGCAAACTGGCGTCATATTGGAGTGGGATTTCAAGACCCGAGTCGGCCGATGCACCTGTTGCCTGGTGTCGGAGCGGTTACTATCTGAAGGACCGTCCTTCCTTTACGTTCGATCCTTTGCTTCATGCCGGGGCTTATTATGTGCAGGAAGCCGGTTCCATGTTTTTGGAGCAGGCCTTTCATGTCTTGTCTGCAGATGCTGGTTTTCAGGGGCCTTTGATGGCACTCGACCTGTGTGCCGCTCCTGGTGGCAAGTCCACTCATTTGCGTAGCTTGCTGCCGGAAGGCAGTTTCCTGATCAGTAACGAACCGATGCGTCAACGTGCTCAAGTGCTTTCTGAAAATATGATAAAGTGGGGCGATCCTGCCTGTATGGTGACGAATGGTTATCCGGCTGATTTTTCCGCATTGGAGCATCTGTTTGATATAGTTGTGGCCGATGTTCCCTGTTCTGGTGAAGGTATGTTCCGTAAGGATGAAGGAGCCATTGCCGATTGGAGTCCGGAAAATGTGGAACTGTGTTGGAAACGCCAGCGTTCTATTATTGCCGACATCTGGCCGGCTTTAAAACCAGGAGGTTATCTGATTTACAGTACCTGTACGTTTAATGCTTTCGAGGATGAAGATAATGTAGCCTGGATTGTTCGTGAATTAGGGGCCGATCTGATTCCGGTTTCTTGTGCTGAAGAATGGGGGATTCAGGGCGATCTTGCCGGCCATAATATGCCCGTGTATCATTTCCTGCCTGGTTGGACGCGTGGTGAAGGATTCTTTTTGGCTGTTTTGCGGAAGCACGGACAACTAGGTGAGGCTGAAGATGGATGGCGTGCCTGTCTGCCCCGTAAGACAGTAAAAAAAGGAAAGCCTGACAAGAATAACAAGAATAAGGGGAAAAACGAGATTTCTTCCATTGATTTGACTGTACTTTCCGGCTGGCTTTCGGGTTGCGATTGGGAATGGCTGACGGACGACACTCAAGTTTCTGCCGTCCCGAAGGAATGGGCGGATGCCTGCCGTGCCGTAAAAGAATGCCTGACCGTGATGCACTATGGTGTACCGGTGGCCGAACAGAAGGGGCGTGATTGGGTGCCCCGCCACGGACTGGCCTTGAACCGGGCTTGTTGCCCGGAATGTTTTCCACAGGTAGAGTTGAGTTATGAACAGGCTGTGGCCTATTTGCGTAAGGAAGTTTTAGTGCTTCCTCCGGATACTCCGAAGGGGTTTGTATTGGTTACGTATCGTAACTTCCCGTTAGGTTTTGTCAAGCAGATTGGTAATCGTGCCAATAATCTCTATCCTGATGCCTGGCGCATCCGCAGCGGATATGTTACTCCCTGTGAGGTGTTGCTTTCATAAATATATAGATATAAAAGAAAAATCTCCTTTCACGGTCGAACCGGAAAGGAGATTTTTCTTTTATTGTTCCAATGTGGATTACTTGATCACGTTCAGTTCCTTACCCACCTTGATGAATGCGGCAACCGCACGATCCAGATGTTCACGCTCGTGACCGGCAGACAGCTGTACACGGATACGAGCCTGGTCTTTTGGAACTACTGGATAGTAGAAACCGGTTACGTAGATACCCTCTTCCTGCATCTTGGCAGCGAAGTCCTGAGACAGTTTTGCATCGTAAAGCATTACGGCGCAGATGGCGCTCTGAGTCGGTTTGATATCGAAACCGGCAGCGATCATCTTATTGCGGAAATAGTTTACGTTTTCCATCAACTTGTCGTGCAGGGCGTTGCTCTCTTTCAGAATCTTGAACATCTCGATGCTGGCGCCTACAATAGCCGGAGCAACAGAGTTAGAGAACAAGTAAGGACGAGAGCGCTGACGCAGCATGTCGATGATTTCCTTCTTACCGGTAGTGAAACCACCCATGGCACCACCGAATGCTTTACCCAAAGTACCGGTGAAGATGTCTACACGACCGTAAACGTCGAACTGCTCGGCAACACCGTGACCGGTAGGACCAACCACACCGGCAGAGTGAGACTCGTCTACCATTACCAAAGCGTCGTACTTCTCGGCCAGATCACAGATCTTGTCCATAGGAGCCACGTTACCGTCCATAGAGAACACACCGTCGGTAGCAATGATACGGAAACGCTGAGCCTGAGCTTCCTGCAGGCAACGTTCCAGATCGGCCATATCTGCGTTGGCATAGCGGTAACGCTTAGCCTTGCACAGACGTACACCGTCGATGATAGAAGCGTGGTTCAGAGAGTCAGAGATGATGGCATCCTGATCGGTCAACAGAGGTTCGAACAAACCGCCGTTGGCGTCGAAACAAGCTGCATAAAGGATTGTATCTTCAGTCTTGAAGTAGTCAGAAATAGCTGCTTCGAGCTGTTTGTGCAAATCCTGTGTACCGCAAATGAAACGTACAGATGACATTCCATAACCATGGCTGTCCATAGCTGCCTTTGCAGCCTCAATCAGACGGGTGTTGTCTGAAAGGCCCAGGTAGTTGTTGGCACAGAAGTTCAAAACACCTTCTCCTGCGTTGACTTTGATGTCTGCACGCTGTGGAGTTGTGATAATACGCTCTTTCTTGTAGAGGCCTGCTGCCTCGATATTGGCTAATTCTTGAGCCAAAAAGTCTTTAAATTTACCGTACATATATGTTAATATTAGGATCTCTATGCAAAGGTCTTATTTTTTTTTGAAATATCGAATAAAATCTCCCGAATATTATCAGAAAAAATCAAGAATAATATACTATCTTTGTACATCTGAATTTTTTAGTTATCAAGAAAGGATAAAGCATGAAAAATGTATTGATTATCGGTTCAACCGGCCAGATCGGTTCTGAGTTGACCATGAAGTTGAGAAGTTTGTATAACGGTAACATCGTTGCCGGTTACATTCCGGGTGCAGAACCAACAGGAGAATTGAAAGAATCTGGTCCGTGTGCTATTGTAGATATCACTAACGAGCAGCAGATTGCAGAAACTGTATCAAAGTATAATATTGATACTATCTACAACTTGGCAGCCTTGTTGTCTGCTGTTGCCGAGGCTAAGCCACAGTTGGCTTGGAAGATCGGTATGGGTGGTTTGTTCAATGTATTGGAGGTTGCACGCGAAATGAAGTGTGCCGTATTTACTCCAAGTTCTATCGGTGTGTTTGGAAACAACACTCCTAAGGACAAGACTCCACAGGACACCATCCGTAACCCACGTACCATGTATGGTGTAACCAAGGTTTCCGGTGAGTTGTTGAGCGACTACTACAACATCCGTTTCGGTGTGGATACCCGTTCCGTTCGTTTCCCAGGATTGATTTCTTACGTAACTCCTCCTGGAGGTGGTACAACCGACTATGCTGTAGATATCTATTACTCTGCTGTTAAGGGCGAAACTTTCAAATGTCCGATCGCTGCCGGTACTTATATGGATATGATGTATATGCCGGATGCTTTGCGTGCAGCTGTTGAAATCATGGAAGCAGATCCTTCTAAGTTCGTTCACCGTAACTCATTCAACATTGCGTCTATGAGCTTTGAGCCGGAAACTATCTACAAGAAGATCCAGGAATACATTCCAGACTTCAAGATGGAATATGAGGTAGATCCATTGCGTCAGACTATCGCTGAATCTTGGCC
>CALUKY010000060.1 GCA_944321345.1 uncultured Paraprevotella sp. | reverse complement strand
CAAAAATCAACATCATTAAAGATTTATGCGGAGTGAAAAAGACGGCATAGGGCTACTTGCGAAACTTGAATAAATAAGAAAATAGTGCAGATGAGAAGAATTATAGAGATATTAAAGGAACAGGGTATAGAACCGGTTGACGAAGGGGATTTCCTGACGTTCTGTTATCGGGATGTTAATTTTCTGTATATGGAAGATAAACGCGACAAGGAATTTTACAGTATCTATATCCCAGGTATTATGAAAGTGGAGGGAGTTGGTAAATGTGAGGTTCTTGAGTTGATTAATGAAATAAACAATCAATTGAAGTCGGTCAAGCTGGTCATTAACGGTGACTATGTATGGGCCGGATTGGAGCAGAAAATGATGATAGATGCGGAGATGGAAAAAATGGTGTTGTATTCGATAGATGTATTGATTCTGGCTTATTATCTGTTTCGTGACAAATGGTGTAGTACCAGACAGCTGAATTGACCATAGATAAGTCTTCATACGAAGAATCCTCCTATTTTAGCCTTGTGATTTATGAGGGCTAAAGACAGGAGGATTTTCTGTTTCGGGGCAGGCCCGATATCTTGTTCCGTTTTTTATGGCTTGGTGACAACCTTGTCCTGAACCAGTCTGATTTCTGTGGTTGCAGAATTGCTGCTGGTAAGAATCAGCGTTGCGCTACGTTTGTCATTGCTCTTGTTTTCTTGCAGATTCAGGCGGACAATTTGCTTGCCTTTTGTTCCGGAAGGGGTTGCTACACTGATCCAGTCGTTTTGTTCTTCATCTTTGACTTTCAGTGTCCAGTCGTCATAAGCTTCAAAAATCACACTGTCCAATACCGCTTCTGCAGTGTCGGTAAGCAGGAATTCGTAAGTATATCGGTCTCTTTGCGGACGCTCTATGTTATGATAATGCACCTGCTGATATACGGCACCGAAGTCGTTATTGTAAGCATTGATGTTAAAGGCAACAGCCCGGATGGTGTCTGCTGTATTCGGGTTAAACTTAAATTGGACACATCTTCTCATATATTTTCCGGAAGGGACGGTTCCTGCCATATCTTCCGGATTATTCAGGGTCACTTTCAGTTTCTGGTTTTCGGGAGTGTTGTAATACAGGGTATCCATTTTCCAACTGTCAAAAGTAACGAAAACCAATGAATCTTCCGTTTGGTCTGCATATATTGTCTTTCGGCCGTTTTCCGGATAATAAATCTTCGTAAAGTGTTCGCCGGTGTTTTCAAAGCATGAAGTAAGGGCCATGCAGAATCCCAAGGCACAGAGAGTGATTAGATTGCGTTTTTTCTTCATAATAGTTGTTTTGAGTGATTTGGCGACAAAGATACGTAATTTTTCTAGAGTGCAAATATAAAATTTGTTACTCTTTCTTTCTTTTGTTTGGATGGCTTTCGGTAGCGGAAGACGGATCACGAATTTGTTTCTGGAGCCAGATAGAAAAAAATCCGGATTTTCTGTTAACAGAAAATAAAATTATAATTTTGCATTAAACCTTGTTACATTATATATGTCCGTTTTAAAAACCAAAATGAAGATACAATGAATAAGAAGATCAAGTGGATTCTGGTTTCTGTAATAGCGGCCGGATTCATCGGGTGGGGTATTTATACTCAGATGCCAAAGAAAAACATGGAACTGGCTGATGCAGATCAGGTCATGAAAGACCAGAAAAAAACAAAAAGTAAATTGAATGTCAATGCGGTGGTTCTGAAGTCCGGAACCATTACGGATGAGATTCAGGTAACCGGATTGCTTTTACCGGACGAAGAAGTTGACCTTTCTTTTGAAACATCCGGAAAGGTTGTAGCCATTAATTTCAAGGAAGGAGCCCATGTGGCCAAGGGACAGTTGTTGGCCAAGGTGAACGACCGTCAGTTGCAGGCTGAACTGAAGCGGCTTACCGCACAGGAAAAGTTGGCCATGGACCGTGTCTATCGTCAGCGTGCCCTGTTACAGAAAGATGCCGTAAGTCAGGAAGCCTACGAGCAGGTAAAGACCGAATATGCAACCTTGCAGGCAGAGATAGATGCCGTGAAAGCTCAGATTGAGCAGACCGAGCTGGTGGCTCCGTTCGACGGCATTATCGGTTTGCGTCAGATCAGTGTCGGTGCCTATGCTTCGCCTTCTACCGTTGTGAGTAAGCTTACGCGCATTTCTCCGTTGAAGGTAGAGTTTGCGGTGCCCGAGCGTTATGCCCGTGACATTAAATCCGGTTTGCCGTTGGATTTTACGGTCGACGGTCATCTCACGCCCTTTCAGGCAAAGGTTTATGCCAAGGAGTCGTCTATTGATCCCGAAACCCATACGCTTGCTGTCCGTGCGCTTTATCCGAACACCAAGGGGCAGCTTACTCCCGGACGTTATGCCAGTGTTCGCCTGACCAAAGAGGAAATCAAGAATGCTTTGGCCATACCCGCCGAGGCCATTGTTCCTGAAATGGGAAAAGACAAAGTGTTCCTATATAAGTCCGGACTGGCCCAACCGGTAGAGATCAAGACAGGTATCCGGAATGAATCACATGTACAGGTATTGAAAGGGTTGCAGGCCGGCGACACACTGATTGTATCCGGAACGCTGCAGTTACGTACGGATTTGCCGGTAGTTTTGGATCACATTAACTAAAGCATTTGGCCTATGAATATTTCAGAATTAAGTATCAGGCGACCGGTATTGGCCACCGTACTTACGATTATCATCTTATTGTTCGGATGCATCGGTTATATGTATTTGGGTGTACGTGAATATCCGTCGGTAGATAATCCGATTATTTCCGTTACCTGTTCTTATCCGGGTGCCAATGCCGATGTGATCGAGAACCAGATTACCGAGCCGTTGGAACAGAATATTAACGGTATTCCCGGTATCCGTTCTCTTTCGAGTGTGAGCCAGCAGGGACAGAGCCGTATTACAGTTGAGTTTGAATTGTCCGTAGATCTGGAAACGGCCGCAAATGACGTGCGCGACAAGGTGTCGCGTGCCCAGCGTTATCTGCCCGATGATTGTGATCCGCCTACGGTTTCCAAGGCCGATGCCGATGCGTCGCCTATTCTGATGGTTGCCTTGCAGAGTGAGAAGCGTTCTTTGCTCGAGCTGACCGAGATTGCCGACCTTACGGTAAAGGAGCAGCTGCAGACCATTCCCGATGTGAGTAGTGTATCCATTTGGGGTGAGAAGAAATACTCCATGCGTCTGTGGCTTGATCCGCTTAAAATGGCCGGTCTCGGGGTTACACCGATGGATATCCGAAATGCCATTAACCAGGAAAACGTGGAATTGCCTTCCGGAAGTATTGAGGGAAATACCGTGGAACTGTCTATCCGTACGATGGGACTGATGGACAATGCCCAGATGTTCAACGATCTGATTGTGAAGCGGAACGGCAACCGTATTATCCGTTTTAGCGATGTCGGGCGTGCCGAGGTCGGTGCCGCCGATCTGAAAAGCTATATGAAGATGAACGGAGTGCCTATGGTGGGTGTTGTAGTCGTGCCGCAGCCCGGTGCCAACCACATCAATATTGCCGATCAGGTATACAAGCGTATGGAGCAGATGAAGAAGGATCTTCCGGAGGACGTGACCTATTCTTACGGTTTTGATACCACCAAGTTTATCCGGGCTTCCATCAATGAGGTAAAGCAGACGGTTTACGAGGCATTTGTGCTCGTGATTATCATTATTTTCCTGTTCCTGCGTGACTGGCGTGTTACTCTGGTGCCGTGTATCGTGATTCCCGTGTCGCTTATCGGATCTTTCTTCGTGATGTATGTGGCCGGGTTCTCCATTAATGTGCTCACCATGCTGGCTATTGTACTGGCCGTGGGACTGGTGGTCGACGATGCCATTGTCATGACGGAGAATATCTATATCCGTATTGAGCGGGGCATGAAGCCTAAAGAAGCCGGTATTGAAGGTGCCAAGGAGATTTTCTTTGCCGTGATATCCACAACCATTACGCTTGTAGCCGTATTCTTCCCGATTGTCTTTATGGAAGGAACCACCGGTCGTCTGTTCCGTGAGTTCAGTATGGTGATTTCGGGCTCCATCATCATCTCTTCTGTGGCGGCCTTGACATTCACTCCGATGCTGGCCACCAAGCTGTTGGTACATAAGGAGCAGAAAGGGTGGTTTTATCGTAAGACGGAGCCGTTTTTCGAAGGCCTGAATAATCTTTACGGCCGTTCGTTGGCTTGGGTTCTTCGTCACCGTGTGTGGACCATTCCTTTCATGATGCTGATGTTTTTCCTGATCTTCTGGTTGTGGAATCGGATTCCGGCCGAGATGGCTCCGTTGGAGGACCGTTCGCAGATTACTGTCCGGACCATGGGAGCGGAGGGTGCTACCTATGAGTATATGCGCGACTATACGGAGAGCATCAATCAACTGGTCGATTCCATTATTCCCGATGCCGAGGCGGTTACGGCACGTGTTTCCAGCGGTAGCGGTAACATACAGATCACGTTGAAAGATATGGCCGACCGTAATTATTCTCAGATGGATGTGGCCGAAAAACTTTCCAAGGCGGTGAAACTGAAAACCGATGCCCGTTCCTTCGTGCAGCAGCAGAGTTCGTTTGGCGGCCGTCGTGCCGGTATGCCGGTGCAATATGTGCTTCAGGCCACCAATATCGAGAAGCTGGAAGAAGTGTTGCCGAAGTTTATGGCTAAGGTAAACGAGAATCCTACATTCCAGATGGCCGATGTGGATCTGAAGTTCAGTAAGCCCGAGGCACGTATCGTCATGAACCGTGACAAGGCCAATGTGATGGGTATCAGTACCAAGGAACTTTCCCAGACCTTGCAGTACGGACTGAGCGGACAGCGTATGGGATATTTCTATATGAACGGCAAGCAATATGAGATTTTGGGCGAGATCAATCGTCAGCAGCGTAACAAACCTTCCGATCTCCGTTCCATTTATTTGCGCAGTTCCGATGGCAAGATGGTGCAGATGGACAATCTCATCGAGATGGAAAACAGTATTTCGCCTCCGAAACTGTACCGCTATAACCGTTTCGTTTCCGCAACGATTTCTGCCGGTCTGGCCGAAGGCAAGACGTTGGGACAAGGATTGGATGAAATGGACAAGATTGCCAAAGAAGTGCTGGATGACACGTTCCGCACCTCGCTGACCGGTGATTCCAAGGAATATCGGGAGAGTTCTTCCAGTCTGATGTTCGCCTTCATTCTGGCTTTGGTGCTGATTTATCTGATTCTGGCGGCGCAGTTTGAAAGCTTCAAGGATCCGTTCATCATCATGCTTACCGTGCCGCTGGCCATTGCCGGTGCCCTGGTATTCATGTTCTTCAACGATATTACGATGAACATTTTCAGTCAGATCGGAATCATTATGCTGATCGGTCTGGTAGCCAAGAACGGTATTCTTATCGTGGAGTTTGCCAACCAGAAGCAGGAGGCGGGTGAGGACAAGATGCGTGCTATTCAGGATGCATCCCTGCAACGTTTGCGTCCGATTCTCATGACGAGCGCTTCCACGATTCTGGGTCTGATCCCTCTGGCGTTTGCCAAGGGCGAGGGTTGCAATCAGCGAATTGCCATGGGTGTGGCCGTTGTGGGCGGAATGTTGGTATCCACTTTCCTGACCATGTATGTAGTGCCGGCCATTTACAGCTATATTTCTACTAACCGATTGAAAAAACAGGAGAAAGCATGAAAAAGATAATGATATGCCTGGCCGTTTTGGGAATATCTTCCGGAATGGCGGCCCAGGAACCTCTTCCGGTCTATTCTTTGCGGAAGTGTCTGGAAACCGGTCTGGAACATAATTATTCGGTGCGTCTCGTCAAGATCGAGGAGGAGATTAGTGAACGGAATGCGACAAAAGGAAATGCCGGAATGCTTCCTACGGTCGATCTGACCGGAAGCTATGGCGGGGATTTCGGCAGTTCACGTACCGAAGCCCGTTCTACCGGTGAGATAACCCGCGAGAAAGGAGCTTACGATCAGAGCGTAAATTTGGGGGTTGATGCCAGTTGGACTATTTTCGACGGCTTCAATCTGGTTACCGATTACAAGCAGTTGCAGTTGCTCAAACGCCAGGGAGAATTGAACACGCGTATAGCCATGGAAGATTTCATCGCTTCTTTGGTTGCCGAATATTACAATTTCATCCAACAGAAAATCCGTTTGAAAAACTTCCATTATACCATGCGTCTTTCCAAAGAGCGTGTGCGGCTTGTTGAAGCCCGCTTCAATATCGGTTCTTTTTCCGGATTGGATTACCAGCAGGCCAAAGTGGATTTCAACGCCGACAGTGCGCAGTATATGAAGCAGCAGGAGGCGTTGATCACCTCAAAGATCCGTTTGAATGAACTGATGGCCAACAAGGATGTAGACCAGTGGTTCGAACTGGAGGATTCGGTGATCGATCTGAATATGAATCTGAATTATGAGGATTTGTGGCAGGCCACCTTGCAGACGAACACATCTTTGCTCAAGGCGTCGCAGAATACCCGGCTTTCGGAGATGGATCTGAAGAAAGCGTTGTCGCGCAACTATCCTTATGTCAAGTTGAATGCCGGTTATGGATATACATTCAATAAATACGGTTTGTCTTCTACCCGCATGCGCGACAATTGGGGGCTGAATGCCGGTATTACGGTTGGTTTCAATCTGTTTGACGGCAGTAAGCGTACCAAGCAGCAAACGGCACGTCTGGCTCTGGAAGGGCGCAAACTGGAGGAAGAGCAGTTGGAACTCTCCTTGAAATCCGATATGAATACACTTTGGCAGGCTTATCAGAATAACTTGCGTATGCTTCAGCTGGAGCGTGAAAATGTGATTGTCGCCAAAGACAATTATGAGATTGCCCACTACCGTTACATGAAAGGAGAGCTATCCGGATTCGAGGTGCGCGAGGCACAGAAAAGTCTTCGTGATGCCGAAGAACGCCTGCTTACCGTAGAATATGATACCAAAACCTGTGAGATATCTCTGTTGCTGTTGAGCGGACACATCGTAACTTACCTGTAAGGTGTTCTGCTCTTTCATGAATAAAAATAGTCCCGGTCCGAGTCTTTTCGGACCGGGATTTTTTTTGCTGTACATATTTTAAGACGGAGAAAGGTTATCATCTTATTAATTAGTCGTCCCTTAAAAATATCTTTATTCGCTGATATTCAATAATTTAATCTATAGAAAGTTTTGATAAATCTG
>CALUKY010000059.1 GCA_944321345.1 uncultured Paraprevotella sp. | reverse complement strand
GGATGGAGAAAAAGAGCCATTGACTCGCTCCGGGCATTCAATCCCCGCCATATGCTGGACATTGCCACCGGAACCGGCGACTTTGCCATATTGGCCGCCCAGCGCCTTCAGCCGGAATCGCTCATCGGAGCAGACATCTCGGAAGGCATGATGAACATCGGACGGAAGAAAGTGCAGGACCTGAAGCTGGATCAGACCATATCCTTCCAGAAAGAAGACTGCACAAATCTGTCGTTTCCCGACAATTCGTTCGACGCTGTTACCGTGGCCTACGGTGTGCGCAATTTCGACAATCTGGATCTCGGACTGAAAGAAATGCACCGTGTGCTCCGTCCCGACGGCCATTTGCTGATCGTGGAACTGTGTACCCCAAACCGCTTCCCGATGAAGCAGTTGTTCCAGCTCTATTCGCGGGTAGTCATGCCATTAGCCGGTCGCCTCATCTCGAAAGACCGCAACGCATATTCCTATCTTCCGGCCACAATGGAAGCTTTTCCACAAGGAGAAGTGATGCAACAGATCATCTATAAAGCCGGATTCCGCGAAGTATCGTTCAAGCGCTTCACCGGCGGTATCTGCACCATGTATCTGGCCAGAAAATAATTTTTGTAATTATGGATAAATACGGACTTTTGGGCTATCCACTGAAACATTCCTTTTCCAGACAGTTCTTTACGGAAAAGTTTAAGAACGAAGGAATTAATGCCCAATATATAAACTTTGAAATTCCGGAAATCGGCCAGCTGACAGACATTTTGGCCCACGAACCGGATCTCAAGGGACTTAATGTAACCATACCTTATAAGGAACAGGTAATACCGTTCTTGGATGAAATCAGTGCCGAAGCAAAAGCTATCGGGGCCGTCAACGTGATCCGCATTACCCGCAATCACGGAAAACTCTATCTGAAGGGATTCAACTCAGACATCATCGGCTTTCAGGAATCCATTAAGCCGCTTCTGGAAACCCATCACCGCAAAGCCCTGATTTTAGGTACAGGCGGCGCCTCAAAAGCAGTAAAAACCGGCTTGGAACAGTTAGGTATTGACACCTGTTATGTGAGCAGAAGCGCGGGACCGGACCGCATTACTTATGACCGGCTCGACAAACAGATTATGGAAGAACATCTGGTCGTGGTGAACTGTAGTCCTTGCGGCATGTTTCCACATAACGAAGAATGCCCCGACATCCCCTACCAGTTACTGACTCCCCGACATCTGTTGTATGATCTGGTTTACAATCCTCTGGAAACAGAATTTATGAAACGAGGCATGCAACAGGGAGCCAAAGTCAAAAACGGACTGGAGATGCTGCATTTGCAAGCTGTTGCCGGATGGAATTTCTGGAATAGTCACAAATAATGTTTTTTATGAAGAAAAAATGGAATAAGAAAAGGATAATACAGGTCACCGGTGTTATCCTTATTTTGATTTTAGTCCTTTTGGCCGGAGGAAGCCTTTACCTGCAATGGTATGCCCTTCAGGCCCAGGGCAACCCTCGGGGTAAAGATATAAAAGGCTCGTACGGGTATATGTATGAAACCTATCCGCACATCCAGTCGTGGGCGGACAGTCTGCGCCGGCATAAGGCCCTGAAGGATACGTTCATTGTGGCAGATGACGGAACCCGCCTGCATGCCTTGTATGCCTATGCCGATTCTGTTACCGATCGTACGGCGGTCATCGTGCACGGATATACGGACAATTCCGTACGCATGCTGCACATCGGTTATCTGTATCATCATGACCTGAAGTACAACATTCTCCTTCCCGACTTGCGTTTTTCCGGCTTGAGCGAAGGAACTCATCTGCAAATGGGATGGAACGACCGGAAGGATGTGCTGCGTTGGATGGATATAGCCAACGGAATCTTCACGCGTCACGGCGGATTCAGCCAAACTCAGATGGTGGTTCACGGTATTTCCATGGGAGGTGCCACAACGGTGTGTGTCAGTGGCGAACCGCAACAGCCCTACGTGCGCTGCTTTGTTGAGGACTGCGGATTTACCAGCGTGTGGGAGGAATTTTCCGGAGAACTGAAAAACCAGTTTGGCCTTCCGGAATTTCCGCTGCTTTATGCAGCCAGCGGCATGACCAAGCTGCGCTACGGCTGGAGCTTCGGCGAGGCCGCCGCGCGCAAGCAGGTTGAGAAATGCACCCTGCCCATGTTCTTTATCCATGGAGATCAGGACACTTTTGTACCCACCTGGATGGGCGACACGCTTTATGCCCATAAAAAAGGAGACAAGGAATATTGGAAGGTGCCGGGCGTAGAACATGCACGGTCTTATCTGCAATTCCCTAAATTATATACGGAAAAGGTAAAAAACTTTACCGGGAAGTACATTCATTAGAATAATGTCGTATCTTGCATACTAAATGATAAAACCAAAAACAATGAAACGCTTTATCCTGTTTTTAAGCTGTTTCCTGCTCCTGACCATCCGCATACAGGCAGCCAGCTATACACCGGAATCTCTGCCTATGGTCTACCTTCAAGACCAGACCCGCCATGTGGTTAATCCGGACGGGATTCTGTCTGCCGGATGTGTGGCCGCCATGGATACCCTGCTTTGGAATCTGGAACGGAACAAAGGAGTGCAATCCGTCGTGGCCGTGGTGGAAAGCATCGAAAACGACGATTGCTATGAATTCTGCATGCAGCTGGCCCGTCTACACGGGATAGGTTCGAAGGCCAATACCGGACTTATCATCCTGCTCTCCACGCAGAACCGTTGCTATCAGATTCTCACAGGTACCGGTCTGGAAGGTACTCTGCCCGACGCTATCTGCCGGCGCATCGAGAACCAGAAGATGGTGCCTTTCCTGAAACAAGGCGACTGGGACCAGGCCATGTATCAGACCGTTTACAGTGTATGCAAGGTCATCGAGGGAGACCCTACACTGATCAACGAACTGACCGGAAAGAAAAAACAGGAAGGAGGAAACACCGGCCTCTATTTTGTAGGAGCCGTTATTCTGCTCTTTATTCTGATATCCTGGTATAGTAACCGACAGCGAAACACCTGTCCACACTGCGGCAAGCAAGGACTCGTACGTATGAACTCAAACATCATTACAGACCGCATTCACCGCATAGAGCATCATCAGGAAACATTCCGCTGTCCGCATTGCGGGCAACTGACTCACCGCAACCATGATGAGCCGATGGATAACGGAACCGGATTCGGCGGCATGGTACCGCCTATTATGGGTCCGTGGGGCGGTTTCCGCCGTGGAGGAAGTTCGTTTGACGGACCGCAAGGGGGCAGTTTCGAAGGCGGCGACTTCGGTGGCGGCGGTTCAGGAGGAGAATTCTAAACAAACCCAAACAAGAATAATATTTATATGAAAACAAAGAAAATTCGCAATTACATTCTGGCACTTACAGCCCTGTTCTCGCTGAACAGCTGTTCTTATAATGAAATGGTAGAAAAGGACGAAGCGGTTTCCACCGCCTGGAGCAATGTGGAAGTACAATACCAGCGCCGTTCCGATCTGATTCCGAATCTGGTGAGCACCGTAAAGGGATATGCCCAGCACGAGCAGAGCACTTTGCAGGCCGTAATGGAAGCCCGCAGCAAGGCGACCCAAATTACTGTAGATGCCGACAACCTGACTCCGGAAAAAATGAAGGAATATCAGCAGGCACAGGGAGAAATCAGCAGCGCGTTAGGCAAGCTGCTGGCCATTACGGAAAACTATCCTGAATTGAAAGCCAACCAGAACTTCTCCGAGCTGCAAGCCCAGCTGGAAGGCACCGAAAACCGTATCACCGAAGCACGCCGCCGTTATAACGAATCGGTACAAGAGTACAACGTACTGGTACGCTCCTTCCCGAACAATCTTTTTGCCAAGATGTTCGGATTTGACAAGAAGGAAAAATACGAAGCCGAAAGCGGAAGTGAAAAAGCTCCGGAAGTGAAGTTCTAAAAATACGACGTTTTGAACGTCTTTTTTGCCTACTCGGCAGAAAATCATTAATTTTGCACATTAAAAACAAACAGCAACTTAATTATTTGAATCATGAGTAATCAGCGTTACATGATGCGTGGTGTATCCGCAGCGAAAGAAGACGTACACAACGCCATTAAGAACATAGACAAAGGTATCTTCCCACAGGCTTTCTGTAAGATCATCCCGGATATTCTGGGCGGTGATCCGGAGTATTGCAACATTATGCACGCCGACGGAGCCGGAACCAAATCTTCATTGGCCTACATGTATTGGAAAGAAACCGGCGACCTTTCTGTTTGGAAAGGCATTGCACAGGATGCCCTGATCATGAACACCGACGACCTGTTGTGTGTGGGTGCCGTAGACAACATTCTGGTATCCTCTACCATCGGACGAAACAAGATGCTGATTCCGGGCGAAGTAATCAGCGCCATCATCAACGGCACCGACGAGCTGCTGGCCGAAATGAGAAAAATGGGTGTAGGCATCTACGCAACCGGCGGTGAAACTGCCGACGTAGGCGACTTGGTGCGCACCATTATCGTTGACTCTACCGTGACCTGCCGTATGAAACGCAGCGATGTGATCGACAATGCGAACATCCGTCCGGGCGACGTGATCGTCGGTTTGAGCAGTTGCGGACAAGCTACTTACGAAAAAGAATACAACGGCGGTATGGGCAGCAACGGTCTGACCAGTGCCCGTCATGACGTATTTGCCAAATATCTGGCAGAGAAATATCCGGAAAGCTACGACAAGGCCGTTCCTGAAGAACTGGTTTACAGCGGTAGCTACAAGCTGACCGACGAGGTGGAAGGCGCTCCGATCAATGCCGGCAAGCTGGTTCTTTCTCCGACACGTACCTATGCTCCGGTCATCAAACGCATTTTGGACGAAATGAGAAGCGAGATTCACGGTATGGTACACTGCACCGGAGGCGCACAAACCAAGGTGTTGCACTTTGTCGGTGAAAACTGCCACGTCATCAAGGACAACATGTTCCCTGTTCCTCCTCTCTTCAAGGCGATTGCTCAGGAGAGCGGTACCGATTGGGCCGAAATGTACAAGGTGTTCAACATGGGTCACCGCATGGAAATCTATGTATCACCGGAGCAGGCCGACCGCATCATCGAGATCAGCAAGAGCTTCAACATCGACGCTCAGGTAATCGGCCGTGTAGAGGAAGGTACCCGCTCATTGACCATCAAGAGCGAGTTCGGAGAGTTCAATTACTAATCCGCAAAACAAAAAAAGACAATGAAAAGAATCCTTTTTATTCTTTGTTGCCTCAATTCGCTCGGACTTACAATTTACTTGGCTTACAGAACGTGGGAAGGATTTGCTGAACGCAGCTGGTATCAGAATCTGATCTATCTGATCGCTATTGTCGGCTGGTGCTTCATTACAGAAAAAGTATTCAACAAAAAATATAAATGGACTCAGAAGTTTTTTGAATAAATGGCAGAAAATACAATATTAAACAAACTGGAAGGTCTGGTAAGCCGTTTTGAGGAAGTCTCTACCCTCATTACAGACCCGAACGTAATCAGTGATCAGAAGCGTTACGTGAAACTGACCAAGGAATACAAAGACTTGGGCGACATCATGAAAGCGCGCAAAGAATATCTGGACACTCTGAAAAATATCGAAGACGCCAAAGAGATTCTGGCCGCAGAAGAAGATCCGGAAATGAAAGACATGGCTCGCGAAGAGCTGTCGGCCGCAGAAAAGCGTATTCCGGAAATTGAAGAAGAAATCAAGCTTCTGCTAGTTCCGGCCGATCCGGAAGATGACAAGAACGTGATTATGGAAATCCGTGGCGGTACGGGGGGCGACGAAGCCGCTCTGTTTGCCGGTGACCTGTTCAAGATGTACTCCAAGTATTGCGAAATGAAAGGCTGGAAGATTGCCGTCTCCAGCTTCAACGAGGGTACAGCCGGAGGTTTCAAGGAAATCATTTTCAGCGTAACCGGTGAGAAGGTATACGGCACTCTGAAATATGAATCCGGTGTGCACCGCGTGCAGCGTGTGCCGGCTACAGAAACTCAGGGCCGTGTGCATACATCGGCAGCAACCGTAGCCGTATTGCCGGAAGCCGAGGAATTTGACGTGGAGATCAACGAAGGCGAAATCAAATGGGATACTTTCCGTTCCAGCGGTGCGGGAGGCCAGAACGTAAACAAGGTGGAATCCGGAGTACGTGCCCGCTATATGTGGAAAAACCCGATTACCGGAGAAACCGAAGAGATTCTGATCGAGTGTACCGAAACACGTGACCAGCCGAAGAACAAGGAACGTGCACTGGCCCGTCTGCGTACCTTTATTTATGACAAGGAGCACCAGAAGTATCTGGATGACATCGCCAGCAAGCGTAAGACCATGGTGTCTACCGGAGACCGTTCGGCCAAGATCCGTACCTACAACTATCCGCAGAGCCGCATCACCGACCACCGTATCGGTTACAACATGCAGAACCTGTCTTCGTTCATGGACGGTAACATTCAGGACTGCATCGACCAGCTGATCGTGGCCGAGAACGCCGAGCGCATGAAAGAAAGTGATCTGTAAGCCGGAACCGCATTTCTTTCTATACCAGGTAAAGAAAACCGAGAAAATGAAGATAGATAAAAGATAAAGCAACTATGAACAGAAAAGATTTATTTGAGAACATCAAGAAGAAACAGTCTTTCCTTTGCGTAGGACTGGATACCGATATCAAGAAGATTCCGGAGCACCTGCTTCAGGAAGAAGATCCGATTTTTGCCTTCAACAAGGCCATTATCGACGCAACCGCTCCTTACTGTATCGCCTACAAGCCAAACCTGGCTTTCTATGAGAGCATGGGTGTCAAGGGATGGATTTCTTTCGAGAAGACCATCGCTTACCTGAACGAGCACTATCCGGATCAGTTCATCATTGCTGATGCCAAGCGTGGTGATATCGGTAACACCTCGGCTATGTATGCCCGCACTTTCTTCGAGGAAATCAAGCTGGATGCGGTAACCGTAGCTCCTTACATGGGCGAAGACAGTGTAACTCCGTTCCTGGGTTACGACAACAAGTGGGTGATTCTGTTGGCCCTGACCAGCAACAAGGGTTCACATGACTTCCAGCTCACAGAGGACGCTCAGGGCGAGCGCCTGTTTGAGAAGGTATTGAAGAAGAGTCAGGAATGGGGTAACGCCGACCAGATGATGTATGTAGTAGGCGCTACTCAAGGCAAAATGTTCGAAGACATCCGTAAGATTGCTCCGGACCACTTCCTGCTCGTACCGGGTATCGGTGCCCAGGGCGGTTCTCTGAGCGAGGTTTGCCAGTATGGTATGAACAGCCAGTGCGGTCTGATTGTAAACAGCAGCCGCGCCATTATCTACGCAGACAAGACCGAAAACTTTGCTGCCGTTGCCGGAATCAAGGCTAAAGAAGTACAGGAAGAAATGGCCAAGGAATTGCAGCGCATTCTGTAATCCGCCGTCTTTCGACTCCATATACGGAACTCCCGGATTGCTTCCTGCCGGTTTATTCGGCGGGAAACAATCCGGGAGTTCTGTTTTTATCGGGTTGGAACTCGGTAATGATCCGAAGCAACTCCATTCCATATTTACGCACTGTGACCTTACCGATACCAGGCAGCGACAGCAAAGAACGTTCATCTGTGGGACAAAGACGTACCACTCCCAACAGAGCCTTTTGTGGCATAATGGCATATGGAGGCTTTCCCTGGCGCGCAGCTTCTTCCTGACGCCAACGCATCAGACGGGCATACAGTTCGGGATGTACCGGAACAGAAGTTGTTGCAGTCCGATCAGAAACCTCCTGCCGGAGCGTGCGCGATCTATAAATATTCTCTTCTGCTTTCTTTAAAGAAAGCAAGGCCTTCTGTCGCAGAAAATCAGAAAGCCGGAAACCTTTTTCACGGACCATTTTCAACAAAGCCACGCGCAATCCGATTGCTTCGTCGAAAGCATTCAGGGCCTTACTGTATTTCCTTTTTATCTCCTGATTATCTATTTCCTGGCGAAAACGGAGCATACCCACCCACTTAGAACGGCATAATCCACCCACAATTATTGCTAAAATGGGCTTGAAAAG
>CALUKY010000058.1 GCA_944321345.1 uncultured Paraprevotella sp. | reverse complement strand
TTTGTCTTTATTCATATACAGCCTAACATAAAAGGCTGCAAAGTTATGATTTCAAATCGTTGCGCAAGAAAATCTCTAGTAACAAACTGTAATTCAACAACTTCAAAGAACTATTTGCAATTTTTAGTGGACAGTAATGAGAACTACTATATTTTAAAAGCACCTATTTAACATAATACTGATTATACACCAAAGAAGAAAAGGTAAAAATAAGTAGTTTTTATTAAAGGTCTTACAAAGATAATAAAAAATGAGCGCTATTGCAAATGGGTTTGCAGAAGCGCTCATTTTATTGCATATTATAATCGGATTTAGCTTTTTAGTCTTTTAGAGCACCGATAATCTCATTGACACTGCTGTAGCCATGCTTGTCAAGATATTCGTTGATTCCTTGAGCAACTTTCACAGTTGTGGCCGGATCAATGAAATTGGCTGTACCGATCTGAATAGCTGTAGCACCGGCCAAAAGGAATTCAATGGCGTCGGTGGCATTCATGATACCTCCTAGTCCAATAATTGGCACGTTTACGGCCTTGGCTACCTGCCATACCATACGCAATGCGACAGGCTTCACTGCAGGACCGCTCAATCCACCGGTTGCAATGGAAAGCACTGGTCTTTGCTTTTCAATATCAATAGCCATACCCATTAGTGTGTTGATGAGACTCAATGAGTCTGCTCCTGCATCAACGACACTTTTGGCAATGGAAGCAATGTCGGTTACGTTTGGTGACAACTTTACGATCAATGTTTTGTGATATGCCTCACGTACCGCCTTAACAACACTCGCAGCACCTTCAGGAGTTACACCGAAAGCCATTCCACCTTGTTTTACATTCGGACAGGAAATGTTCAACTCAATGGCCGGGATATGCTCTAACTCATCGATTCGAGCCGCACACTCAGCATAATCCTCAGGGCAAGAACCAGACACATTAACAATCATATTGGTATTGATGTCCTTAATCTGAGGATAAATATTCTTGCAGAAATAGTCCACTCCCTTATTCTGCAATCCAACGCAGTTTAGCATACCCGATGCGGTCTCAGCCATACGTGGATAAGGATTTCCCTCACGTGGATTCAAAGTAGTACCCTTTACGATAATACCACCCAAGTCTTCCAGATTGATGAAATCTGCAAACTCCAGACCGTAGCCGAATGTGCCGGAAGCGGTCATCACCGGATTCTTCAGATCCAGCCCTCCTATCTTAACTCTTAAATCTGCCATAACAACTTTTCAATATTAAATACTGGACCTTCTTTACATACACAAACATGACCTTCCTTGGTGTTTTCTACACAGCACAAACAAGCTCCCACACCGCAAGCCATCATATTTTCAAGCGAAACCTCACAGACAATATTGTTTTTTTTGGCATACTTGGCAACAGCCTGCATCATAGGTTTAGGTCCACAACAGTAGATTCGGTCATAACGCACCTGAGACAGAATGGAGTGTTGAGTAACAAAACCAGCCTCACCCATACTTCCGTCGTTTGTGGTTATATGCACCGGACCGTATTCTCGGAACAAGTCCAACTCCAAAAGATCGGATGCCGAGCGTGCTCCCAACAAGAACTCCGGCTCGTAACCCTGTTCTTTTAAGGCACGACCCAAATAGAGCATCGGAGCAGTTCCTACACCACCTCCAACTAGCAACAGACGCTTTTCTTCAGCACTAGGCTCAGAAAATGAGTTTCCTAAAGGAATCACGGTGTTCAGAAAATCGTTTGGCTTCAGACCGGCCAAATGGGCAGTACCCTCACCAACAACCTGTACCAGAAACCATACTTCATTTTTCTCACGGTCTACATTATTGATGGAAATCGGTCGGCGCAGAAACGTGGCCGGCGAATTATCCACACGTAGCTCAGCAAACTGTCCGGGAAGCATCTCGGGAAGAGGCTCACGACTTGTGGCTTTCAACAAAACATACCGATCATTTAAATTTACATTTTCTGTAATGATCAGATCTAATATATACTTCTTCATTTCTGTTGTTTTTGGAATTCTCTTGCAAAGATAAGAAATAAAACTGGATTTATTATAATAAGGAAAAAGAGTCTTCTGCCAAACACTTCTTGAAAAGAGAAAAAAGTACACTCAAACATGATGCTCAAATTTCCATTTTTACGTACAAACATACGATCGGTCACATTTTTTCAATTCTCAATCCGTATTTTTACGTATATTATTCAGTATATCAACACATTAGATTGATTTTTTTGAAAACAAATGCATTGCATCTGGATTTCGAATGTTAAAACCGACAAGTAATATTCATGAGAATACAATTTTGTAGATAATTATCGAGAAAAAGTCTCGTAAGTGCCATCATCAAAAAAGATTCTGATTTCAACAATTTTCCGCTCAGGCTTGTCAATAAATTTCACAGTATCTTTAGATGCAACCGAACCAAAGTCTAAATGCGAAACAGCAGTGGCGCTACCTGAAGACTGTTGTAGATTATCAGCATTATTAAACGCAGATATACTTTTATCCATTTCTTGCACGTTAGTTTTGCAGCCCGAGATGTCTCCTCCTTCGATATACATACTGCCTTCGCCAAACATCAGCCAACTGATATTGATATTTGGAAAACGCTTGTGAATTGCATTGACGTGATTGTTGGTCGGATTGGTTTTTCCATTGAATATATTCGATAAGGAAGCTGGAGAAATGTCCAATGCAGTAGCAAATTCCTGCTGTGTCATTCCTTCCATCTTCATAAGTTCCATAATTCTATCCTTCATCGTTCTAAATGTTTTGTTTACAAAGATAAAGAAAAGAATAAAGATATACAAGGAAAATAAATTCATTTTTCTAAATCAATGATTTATATTTATAATTATAAATATTTATAGAAATGAATTCGCTAACAATAAAAAGTAGTTTACGAAAGTGAACATGACGTAAACTACCAGATTTTCATTAAATTAAAACTTCAACAAGAGTAAAATTTATATTGGTTCTCTTATGCTTATCTGATCACTTTTATATACTTTCACTTTTACGCCTCTTATATTCAAAAATACGGACTTTATATTTAAATCTACAACAATATAAAGTTATTAATTATATGGTTTTCTGAGTGTTAACTCAAGACGAACAAGGTGTATTTTTATTCATTTATATATTCCTATCGGTTACATTTATGTTTATAAATATAATTGACATTAATAATAATCATTCCTCTTATCCAGAATACAGAAAATGTGTTTTAGATATATAAATCAGATTATTCACAAATAGAATTCATATTTATAAATAGGAAATAAATTCTACTTCACTCCCCCACTTCATCTTTCTAGAATAAAAAAACACAAGTAACAAGGTCCAAAAAAGCGCGCCAGACTTTCCTTTGGAGGATTCTGACGCGCTGAGATTTCAAAAAATAAGAATATCTTTAATGTAGGATGAAAAAAACCAAATCCTGAAGCAATTGCCCCGGAGTGGTATTTCCGGTACTCTCAATACCCTTAGAGCGTGTATCAGCATTTCTGATTTCTGAAATAATCTTCATCACTTTTACACCTGAATATTTCTTCATGGCAGGAACTATATTGCGGCTCACCTGCCATTTGGGTTGCTCCAACCATTGTGCTATAGACTCTTCTGTTTTTTGCGGAGCATAATATGCCTGCATCAGATTGGAATAGAAATTAAACAGAACGGACAACGTAACCTGAAGAGAGAAGGATTTTGGATTACTGTTGTAATATTTTACGATCATATTAGCCTTATAAACATCTTTCTCAACTAAGGCATTCAGCAACTCAAAATTGTTAAACTCTTTGCTGACCCCCACCCGGGTCTCAATATCTTCCGCAGTGATGAGATTTCGTCCTCCAGAAGCAGCTACAGTCAGCTTGTCCAATTCTCCTGCCAGACGGCATAAATCACAGCCTACATAATTACTTAAAATAAGGGCAGCCTGAGGCTCTATTTGAAAGTTCTGACGCTTAAGGTAAGAACTGATGAATACCGGAAGTTGTGTGTCATACAAGCGACGGGATTCATACAAAACGCCCTTGTTCTTTATTTCATCTGCAATTTTCTTACGACGGTCTAAAGATCCGTTTTTATGACAAAATATCAATATTGTAGACATCTGCGGCTTCTGAAGATACTCCGTCAACCGGTCCTTATTATCGATATGCTGAGCCTCTTTAACCAATACCACCTGATGGGTTGCCATTACCGGAAAGCGTCTTGCTGCATCAATCACCGTGCTCATACTGATACCCTGCCCGTAGAGGATCAAAAGATTGAAATCGCGTTCTTCTGGAGAAAGTACCGTATTTATTATATAATCACTAATCTTATCAATATAATAAGGTTCCTCACCCATCAGATAATATACCGGACTAAAATCCTTAGCACGTACGCGTCGTACGATTTCCTCATATGTGATGTCCTGTTGTTTCGCTGCCATCTTACCAATCAAACTTCAAATGTTTCACTGTTGTACGGTTGTCCCGAATAAGTTCCAATGCAGAGATTCCGATCTGAACATGATCATGAACAAAGCTGCGCGTTACCAGACGGTCACTCTCGCTTGTTTTAACGCCTTCTGGAGTCATCGGATTGTCTGACACCAGGAGAAGTGCTCCAGTGGGAATATGATTGGCAAATCCGCACGTAAAAAGCGTTGCGGTTTCCATATCCACAGCCATGGCTCTTGTTGTGCGCAAATAGTCTTTAAAACGTTCGTCATGCTCCCAAATACGCCGGTTGGTAGTATACACCGTCCCCGTCCAATAATCATGCCCAACATTACGGATAGCTGTAGATACAGCTCGCTGAAGCATAAATGCAGGTAGCGCCGGAACTTCAGGAGGGTAATAGTCATTCGATGTTCCCTCACCACGAATACCGGCCAAAGGAAGCACCAGATCACCCAGATGAGTTTTACCGGAAATACCACCGCACTTGCCCAAGAACAGACAAGCTTTAGGAGACACGGCAGAAAGCAAATCCATGACAATTGCCGCATTCGGACTACCCATACCAAAATTAATGATACTGATATCCTGACCGTGAGCCACACGCATATTGGCTTCGTATCCTGGTTTTTCTACGCCACAGAGCTCACAAAAGATGTCTACATAATTATTGAAATTGGTCAACAGTATATATTCACCAAAGTCTTCCAGTTTACTCTGAGAGTATCTGGGAAGCCAATTTCTCACGATTTCATCTTTTGTTTTCATAAAAACATTAATTTTGCAGTCCGAAATTAATTTGTTCAACTTTTATAACGAGCAATCCATGGCTGAATTAAATCTCCCCACCTATCCTGCGAAAATCACGATTAAGGACGGAAAAAGAAATATTTTTGATCCCTTGCGAAGAAAGTATGTAACATTGACTCCCGAAGAATGGGTTCGTCAGCATTTCATCAATTTTCTGATTACCCACAAGGGATACCCGGGCACATTGCTAGGCAACGAAATAGCCATCACTCTGAACGGAACCTCCAAGCGTTGCGACTCAATTCTGTTCGACAGGCAGGGGCAACCTTTGATGATCATGGAATATAAAGCTCCCACCGTTAAGATCACCTCTAAGGTTTTTGACCAGATAGCCCGGTATAATATTGTTCTGAAGGTTCGTTTTCTGATTGTCACTAACGGAATGGAACACTACTGCTGCAAAGTCGACTACCAGAACAACCGTTGCGTTTACCTTCAGGACATTCCCCATTACGAGGAACTAAGCCACTTATAAATCCAACAACCGGAGTGGATTATAGGAGATGTCGCGATCGTAAATATCGCTTCCCTCTTCCTTCTTGATCCAGTTTACAACACGAATGGTCAGTGGCAAGACCATGATTTCATATAGAGTCTTCAGGAGTATCTGAATGAGCATCATCAGCAGCAGTTCCTTTACTGCAATCAGTCCTCCAAAAGCAATTGGGAAAAATACCAGTGAGTCGGCCGTTTCTCCGACGATTGTTGAAAGCACAGCTCTCAACGAGAATTGTTTTCCATGATACGCCAGCTTCATCCTACTCATGACATAGGCATTCAGAAAGGAGCCTATCAGAAAAGCAGACAAGCTGGCCACAACAATCCTGGGCGCCAGCCCGAACACAAAATTAAAACTTTCAGCCCCGTTCCAAAAACGGGCCGATGGCAGCCAAACGGCCAGCTGCCCCATCATCACGACAAAGAAATTCATTAAAAAGCCGCTCCAGATAATCAAGCGTACTTTCTTGAATCCCCAAACTTCTGCAATGCAGTCATTGATGATATATGATACGGGGAACACAAGCAACCCGCCTGTAATAGTCAGTCCCCAAAAATCAATAACTTTCGTTTCCAGCAGATTGGCTGTGATGAGACATACGTTAAACAAGATGCCCAAAAGCATAAAGGGCACTGAAACTTTCTCCTTCATAGCACAAATATTTACTGTATAAAAACACGAACTTCCCGACACACTGTCAGTCTGCCGGGAAGTTTCTATATTAACAAACCTTATTCTTCTGTTTTGCGACGACGACGTTTTGGTTTTTCCTCTACCGCCTTCTGTTCGAGCTTCACACCGGCCAATTCCGGGTCGATCATGATTCTACCGCAATATTCGCAAACAATGATTTTCTTGCGCATTCTGATATCCAACTGTCTCTGAGGCGGGATCTTATTAAAGCAACCGCCACAAGCATCACGCTGTACATAAACGATACCCAAACCGTTACGACTGTTCTTGCGGATACGTTTGAATGCAGAAAGAAGTCTTGGTTCAATTGTCGTTTCCAGGTTTTTAGCCTTTTCGCGCAATTTTTCTTCCTCAGCTTTTGTTTCAGAAATGATTTCATCCAACTCAGACTTTTTGATATCCAAATCGGTACGTCTTTCTGTCATATCTTCCGTGCAACGCTGTATCTCATTGTTTTTGTGTTCGATAGCAACGTTTGCTTCACGGATTCTCTTTTCGTTCAACTCAATATCCAGAGTCTTGAACTCGATCTCCTTGTTGAGTGATTCATACTCACGATTGTTGCGCACATTATCCAACTGGGTTTTGTATCCCTCAATGGCAACATGATTGGCTTCGATCTGTGTCTTTCTGTTGGCAATATCTCTTTTAGCCTCTACGATCTCGTTCTGTATTTTCTCAATACGTGTAGCGAGTCCTTCAATCTCATCTTCCAGATCTTGCACTTCCAATGGCAATTCACCTCTTAATGTACGAATCTTGTCAATCTCAGACAACATGGTTTGCAATTGATAAAGATTCTTCAGTTTTTCCTCAATAGAAAGGTCCATCGGATCTTTTTTTGTGTCTTTAGCCATACTTTTTATTACAAATATTTAATAGGATTTGTATTTAGCGAAGTGATGTACACCGGCACTTCGGGACATGAATCCGCTATGATTGAATAAATTATTTCCTTAGTATATTGTTCACTTTGATAATGCCCCAGGACTCCTATCTGTATCTCCTGATCGTGTCCAAAGTATAGATGATATTTCATTTCTCCGGTAAGGAAAGCGTCTGCTCCGATTTCCAAAGCCTGTTCCAAAAGAAAATCCCCTGCTCCTCCGCATATCACCACTCTACGGATCGGCCGATCCAGGATTTCATTATGTTGCAGACAATCAACATGAAATGTTTCTTTCACGCGCTGTAAGAAATCCAAAGCATCTTCCGGAACGGGAACGGTAGCAACCACCCCACTTCCTGAAAGTACGCTGTGCACTTCGTCACCAGCGGTTACCTGAACCATACGAGGTTGCAATAAGCGGACATCTTCCAGGCCCAATTTGTCAGCGATCTTATAATTTACACCATCCTCCGAATTATCCAGATTCGTATGAGCGGCATAAATGGTCAGATCATGCTTAATCGCTTTGATGACACAGCGTTCCACCATATTACGGTCAGAGATTCTTTTCAATCCGCCAAAGAGAAGAGGGTGATGTGAGATGACCAAATTGCACCCCAATGAAATCGCTTCATCAAGCACTTCTTCAGTCACGTCAAGACACAATAAAGCCCCTGATGCTTCCACCTCTGTCAATCCAACTTGCAGGCCGGCATTATCAAAGCTCTCCTGTAAGGGCAGAGGCGCGAATTTTTCAAGGGCATATA
>CALUKY010000057.1 GCA_944321345.1 uncultured Paraprevotella sp. | reverse complement strand
TAAATTCTGATTTATTGGTATATAAAGAAAATGAGAGGAAACATCCTCTCATTTTTTTGCACTATAAAATATTGGAAAATAGCAATGTAAAAAGCCACCTTAGCGGAGTGGAATGTGCCACTCAAAAATGGTGGTGATAGAAGCCTGGATTTATTGATCAAAGCGCATGCGCAGCAGGCGGATGGAGTTCAGTACGGCCAGCAGGGCTACACCGACATCGGCAAAGACAGCTTCCCACATATTGGCCACGCCGAATGCACCCAGCAGAAGCACAGCCAGTTTGACACCTAATGCCAGAATGATGTTCTGCCATACGATGCAACGTGTGGCCTGACTGATGCGCAGGGCGGTGACAATGCGTTCGGGATGGTCGGTCTGCAGAATCACATCAGCCGTTTCAATGGCGGCTTCCGAACCGTTCTTACCCATGGCAATGCCGATGGAACTGAGGGCCAGTGAAGGGGTGTCGTTGATGCCGTCGCCCACATAGGCCATCTCGTCCTGCGTTTCCGCTTTAATCCGTTCGATATGCTTTACCTTGTCTTCGGGCAGCAGATCACCGTAGATGCGGTCTATTCCGATTTCTTTTCCCACTTTCTCGGCCAGCTGTTGCTTGTCTCCGCTCAGCATGACGGTCTGTCCAATGCCGGCTTGCTTGAGTTGTTGTATGGTGCGTGCGGCATCCTCCTTGATGCGGTCGGCAATGAGGAAATAGCCGGTATAGGTGCCGTCAATCAGAAGATAGATAACGGTTTCGATGCGCTGGGCCGCTTCTTCCGGTATCGGCAGGTGGTGTGCGGTCAGCAGGTGGGCATTTCCCATTTCTATGATATGGCCGTTTACGGTTCCGGTCAGTCCTTTTCCGGCCACTTCGCGCACCTGTTCGGCGGGTAGAAGTGGAAGCTGTTGCTCTTTTCCATACTTCGTAATGGCGTGTGCCACGGGATGCGAGGACAGTTGCTCCAGTGAGCAGGCCAGACTCAAGGCGTTGTCCGGTGCACCGGCTTCCAGATGAGTTTTCAGAACGGTGAAATCACCGTAAGTCAGGGTACCGGTCTTGTCGAAGACAATAGCTTTCAGATGCGGAAAACGGTCCATGAAACTGGCTCCCTTGAACAGGATGCCCTGACGGGAAGCGGCGCCGATTCCGCTGAAATAAGCCAAGGGAATGGAGATGACCAAGGCGCAAGGGCAGGAGATGACCAGGAAGATCAGGGCACGGTAAATCCAGTCGGTGATTTGGGCATCGGCCAAAAACAGCGGAGGCAGTACGGCGATGAGCAGAGCCAGTACGAATACCGTGGGGGTATAGACACGGGCCAGACGGCGGATCATCAGTTCGGTGGCTGACTTTCGTGAGCGGGCCTCACGCACCAGTTCCAGGATTCGGGCACGGGCGCTGTCCTCATAACGGTGGGTCACCTGCATCTCGATGACATGTTCCTCGTTGATCATTCCAGCCAGAAGCGCATCGCCACGGTGCTTGCTTTGGGGAACACTCTCGCCCGTAAGGGCCGCCGTGTTGAAACGTCCCTTGTCAGACAGCAGGATGCCGTCGAGCGGAATCTGATTACCTGCTTGCAGGCGGATGGTTTCGTTTACCTGAATCTGCTCCGGCAAGTCGTGTGTCCACGTGCCGTTTCGGAACACCTCCACTTGCTGCTCCTTCATGTCGAGCAAAGAGTCGATGTGACTTTGTGCCTGACGCACGGCGCGTTCCTGAAACTCTTCTCCGATGGTGTAGAACAACATCACGGCTACGGCCTCGGCAAATTCGCCGATACAGAAAGCGCCTACGGTTGCCAGTGCCATCAGTACGAATTCATTGAACCAGTCGCCGTGGCGCATTCCGTTCCACGCATGCTTCCACACCGGCCAGCCTACGGGCAGATAGGCCAGCGCATACAGGATGCGTGCCGGCAGGGTTTGAGCAAACAGATGCTCGGCGATGAGGCCGCCGCCAAACAGTAGGGCGGTGATCAGAACCGGTAACCAGGCTTGCATGCCGTGACCTTCGTGGTGGTCGTGATGACTGTGGCAGGAGCATCCGCCACTGCAACAGCATTCTTCATGATCATGTGGTTTCATTTTCTTTGTTGTTTTATGGATTTCTGAAGGCAAAGATAGAATCTTTCTGATGCAATTTGGTTGCAAATGCGTATCTTTGTCTGACCAAAGAGGTTTGAAGGAGTATTTGTTTATGGAAAAAGAGTTTGTTCTTTATATTAAGAATATGGTGTGCAACCGCTGCATCTGGGTGGTGCAGGAACTGCTCCGTGAGTTGCAGGTGCCTTATCTGCGAGTGGAGTTGGGGCAAGTAGTGCTGTCTGCTCCCTTGTCCGAATCCGTGCGGCAGGAGCTGGCGCAGCGTCTGGAGCAGCATGGCTTTCTGTTGCTGGCCGACCGTAAAGAGCAACTTGTGGCGCTGATCCGCTCTGCCGTTATCCGGATGGTGCGAAACGAGGATATACAGGAAGACCAGAATCTTTCTGCCGTCCTGACGGAAACCTGTCACATGGATTACAGTGCCTTGAGCAAACTCTTCTCCGAGCAGACTTCGATGACCGTGGAGCAGTATCATATTCTTCAGAAAGTGGAGCGGGTCAAGGAACTGTTGTCTTATGGTGAACTCACATTGGCCGAAATTGCCGACCGGGTACACTATTCCAGTCAGGCGCATCTTTGTGCCCAATTCAAGAAGATTACCGGGATGACACCCACCCAATACCGCAAGCAGAAGAATCATCCCCGCAGTCCGCTGGACGAGGTATGATATAAAAAATATCCCGAATTATGTAATAATCTTCCTTCGTGACGCTTGTATTTTTGCAGTAAAAAAAGGATAGGATATGCAAGATACAACAAAAGAAACCCGAATCTTCCCGGTTGTGGGAATGAGTTGTGCGGCCTGTGCCGTACGGGTAGAGAAGGAATTGTCCAAGGTGACGGGTGTCAGTCAGGCCGGTGTGAACTTTGCGGCTTCGAATGTGCAGGTGGTTTTCGACAACAACAGTTGTTCGCCCGAACAGTTGCGTCAGGCCCTGCAGTCAGCCGGATATGATCTGATTCTGGAAACGGAGCAATCGGAGAATGACGCTGTGGAGCAGATGCATCTGAAACGGATGCATCGCCTGAAGCGGCATGCCATCAGCGCTTTGGTACTCTCAGTGCCGGTTGTGGCACTGAGCATGTTTTTCATGGACTGGGCTTATAGCGCGGCGATTTCCTGTATTCTTTCAACGATAGTCCTGTTTTTCTTCGGACGTGTGTTCTACGTCAATGCCTGGAAACAGTTGCGCCACGGTGCGGTGAATATGGACACCTTGGTGGCCAACAGTACCGGAGTGGCTTATCTGTTCAGTCTGTTCAACTTGTTTTTCCCTGAATTCTGGTTAAGCCGTGGTCTGGAGCCGCATGTCTATTTTGAGGCTTGCAGCGTGATTGTGGCTTTCATTTTGTTGGGCCGCTTTATGGAAGAGCGTGCCAAAGGCAATACTTCGGCCGCCATCCGCAAACTGATGGGATTACAGCCCCGCATCGTGTCGGTGTGCCGTGCAGACGGCAGTGTGGAACAGTTGCCGTTGGCACAGGTGGAGCCGGGCATGCAATTGTTGGTCAAACCCGGTGAGAAGATCGCCGTGGACGGTGCTTTGGTTTCGGGTGACTCGTTTGTCAACGAAAGCATGCTGACGGGCGAATCACTTCCGGTGCGCAAGCGTCCGGGAGCAAAGGTATTTGCCGGTACGGTCAACCTGAAAGGTTCATTTGCTTTCGAGGCGGCCAAGGTGGGAGCTGACACGCTTCTGGCACAGATTATCCGTCAGGTGCAGGAAGCGCAGGGTAGCAAGGCGCCCGTTCAGCGGTTGGTGGACCGCATCGCATCGGTCTTTGTGCCTGTGGTCATGGGCATTTCTCTTGTCACCCTCTTGGCGTGGGGATTGCTGAAACCCGAAGACGGTTGGGTTTTCGGTATTCTGTCTATGGTAACCGTGCTGATCATTGCCTGTCCCTGTGCGCTGGGATTGGCTACTCCTACAGCGATTATGGTGGGAATCGGTAAGGGAGCTGAACTGGGAATTCTGGTTAAAGATGCGCAGAGTCTGGAAACAGCCCGTAAAATTGATACCGTAGTGCTCGACAAAACCGGTACCATTACCGAGGGCCGTCCGGTGCTGACCGACTGCATCTGGAAGGAAGGAACTTCCTCTTTACGCCGTGTGTTTTATAGTTTGGAGCGCTGTTCTGAGCATCCGTTGGCCGAGGCTGTGGTCCAGTCTTTCCGCAATGTGTCCACACTTCAGGTAACCGACTTTGTCAGCCATACCGGTTGCGGTATTAGCGGACGGGTAGACGGCAAAACCTATTTTGCAGGAAGTGTGAAATGGTTGCGCGGGCAAGGTATCATTTTGGATGAAGAACAGGAAAGCACCTGTCGCCGTTTGGCGGATGAAGCCAAAACCGTGATCGCTTTTGCCGATGAGACAGCTGTGCTTGCTGTGTGTGGCATCCGTGATGCGGTGAAAGTAACCTCTGTCGAGGCGATAAAGATGTTGCAGGAACGTGGTATCCGTCTGGTGATGCTGACGGGCGACCATGAGGCTACGGCACGTTCCATTGCCCGTGAAGTGGGAATCACCGAAATGAAGGCCTCTCTTTTGCCGCAGCAGAAAAATGAATATGTCCGTCAGCTGCAGGCCGGGGGAGCCTGTGTGGCCATGGTAGGCGATGGAATCAACGACAGTGCGGCTCTAGCCAGTGCTGACTTAGGTATTGCCATGGGGCAGGGAAGTGATATCGCGATGGACGTGGCCAAGATGACGATTATCTCTTCCGATTTGCGCAAGATTGTCGATGCGATCGAGTTGTCGCAGGCCACGGTCCGCACCATCCGTCAGAACCTTTTCTGGGCCTTTATCTATAATATAATCGGAATTCCTGTGGCTGCCGGTGCTCTTTATCCGTTGTGGGGCTTCCTGCTGAACCCGATGCTTGCCGGAGCGGCTATGGCGATGAGCAGTGTCAGTGTGGTGACCAACAGTCTGCGTCTGCATGTTTCTTCATTAAGTTCTGCGGGCACAGCAACCGACAGCCAGTTGGTGCGCAAACGCTATCAGGTGGAAGGCATGATGTGCGACCATTGCCGTCAGCATGTGGAGCAGGCCTTGAATGCTTTGGACGGTGTTTTGGCAACGGTTACTCTGGAACCGCCTGTTGCTACCATTGACTTTGCCCAGGCACCGCTTTCTGTGGAACAATTGCAGGAAGCATTGTCAAAAGCCGGAAAATATTCAATTAAGGAAATATAACATTTAAAGAAGGGAATGTCACGGATTTGTGATATCAACATAGCAAATCTGTGATATTCTGTTATGTGTAAAACAATATTATTCTAATAAAACTGTAATAATTACAAAAACGATATGAGCTGTTTGTTTTATACCTGAAATAGATATATCTTTGCAGTGACTAAACTGAATGATATCTAACTATTGATTATGAAAAAAAATTATGAAAAACCTTCTTTAAAGGTTGTGAATCTGAATATGCAGGTACTGCTTTGTGGATCTGGTAAATTTGAAAATATGGATGATGTTCCTAGTGACCCGGGGATTTCCGGTGCCGAGGCTTCCTCTAATTTGTGGGTTTCCAACACGTCTTCAATTTGGGACAGATAATAAAGGAAAAGGAAAGATTGTTTTCATGACTCGATTTTTATTAGGATTTGGATTGTTTTCAGCGGCATTGTGTGTTCAGGCACATGTTGCGGACAGCGTAGAAGTATATCGCTCTTCAGATCTGGATGAAGTACTGATTTCAGTAAACCGGGATACACAAAAGAAATTAAATACGACACAACAGACTTTTACCTTTTCAAAAAGCAAGATAGATTTTGCGAACAAACAGAATATGGCCGATCTGCTGATGGAGAGCGGTCAGGTGGCGGTGCAGAAAAGCCAGCAGGGAGGAGGCAGTCCGATTCTTCGTGGCTTTGAGGCGTCGCGTATTCTTCTGGTCGTAGACGGTATCCGCATGAACAATCTGATTTATCGGAACGGACATTTGCAGAATTCCATTACCGTGGATCAGTTTGCTCAAAATCGGGTAGAGGTGCTGAACGGTCCGGCTTCGTTGAATTACGGAACCGACGGATTGGGTGGTGCCATTGTATTCAATACTCTGAATCCGGTTCTGGCAGCTCCGGGGCAGCGCCGTTTGATGATCGGAAATGCGGCCGTGCGTTACGGTAGTGCCAACAGCGAAGGTTCTACGCACGTGGATTTCAATTATGGGACCGAAAAGTTTGCTTCGCTCACTTCATTTACCTACAGTCATTTTGGAGACCTGAATGCAGGAAAGAAGCGCAATCCTTTCCTGCCCGATGATGATGCCTATATCCGTTGCAACTATTACGTGAAGCCGTGGGGCGGAAAAGCGGATGAGGCTGTTGCCAACGATTCTCCGGAAAAACAATACCGCTCCGGTTACGACCAGTATGACATTTTGCAGAAGTTCCTGTATCAGCCGAACCGCGAGGAGCAGCATATCCTGAACTTCCAGTTGTCGAATACCACCACAGACTTTAACCGATATGACCGTTTGAGCGAAATGAATACCGGTGAGGACGGAACTGTCACCCCGAAGTTTGCCGAGTGGTATTACGGTCCGCAGTTCCGTTTGCTTTCGGCCTATCATTTCCATGGATGGAACAAGCTGGGTGCCGACAAGGTAAACCTGACTCTGGCCTACCAGAATGTGAAGGAAAGCCGGCACGACCGCAAATTCCAGAAAGAGGATCTTTATCACAACTGGGAGCAGGTACACATGGCTACCTTGAATACCGACTGGATCAAGTACTGGGATCAGCATACGTTGCATTTGGGAGTGGACGGAATGTTCAGTTTCCTGAAATCGACCGCCGAAACCGAGAATGTGGTTACCGGAGAACGTTCGGAAAACGGAACCCGCTATCCCGACGGCAAGAACCGGATGCACACCGTGGAAGCCTTTGCCACACATGAATGGCAGGTTACTCCCAAGGTACGCATGAACGACGGTGTGCGCTTGGGATATGCTACAACCTACTCCAGTGTACTGGATGAGGAGGTATTCCCGTTTTTTGCCGGTAAGGACCAGCGCAAGCAGAACATGACCTACAGTCTGGCCTGGGGACTGAATTATCTGCCTGCCAAGACGTGGAAACTGGCCTGGTCGGCCAGCACGGCTTATCGGGTGCCCAATATAGATACCGCTTCAAAAGTCTTTGAATCGAAAACCAGCACGGTGACGATTCCCAACGAGAATCTGAAACCGGAAAAGACGGTAACCGTGGATATGAACATCACGAAGCATATCGGTGACCGTCTGGTGTGGGAGAATGTGGTGTATGGTACCTATTATTTCGATGCCATCACTACTGCCCGTGGCTTGTTTCAGGGAGAGAGCCAGATGGAATATCAGGGCACTCTGTGTGATGTCTATACACAAGTCAATGCCAAAGCCGCCGTATTGTGGGGCTTCAGCAGCAGTCTGACTGCCAAGCCTTCGCGCAATCTGGAATTCAATGCCACTTATAATTACACCTACGGACGCGTTGTCAAGGGGGAGACACACCAGCCGCTGGACCACATTCCACCGATGTATGGAAGAGTGGGAGTGGCTTATCTTACCTCGAACGGTAAGGGACGTTTTGAAGCCTATTCCCTGTATAACAGTCGTAAGCGTGCATCCGATTATAATGCCGACGGTGAAGACAACATCAAGTATGCCACCGTGAAGGGAGCCGACGGTGAGGGAATGCCCGCCTGGTTTACCCTGAACCTGAAAGGCAGTTACAATGTCACTTCCCATGTGACGCTTCAGGCCGGTGTGGAAAATCTGCTTGATACGGAATACCGCATGTATGCTTCCGGTATCAGTGCGCCGGGGCGGAATATTTTTGTGGCTGCCCGTGTAGGATTCTGAAAAAATGAACCGATGTACTGAAAAATGCGCTATATTTGTATCCGCATTCCAAAAGGAAATAAAAACAGATATAGATGTTAGAACTCAGTATTGTTATACCCGTATATAATGTTGCGCCTTATTTGCCTGCCTGCCTGGAGAGTGTCTTCGGGCAGACAGGCTTTTCTTTTGAGGTGATTCTTGTGGA
>CALUKY010000056.1 GCA_944321345.1 uncultured Paraprevotella sp. | reverse complement strand
AGGGGAAATCTTTGCAAAGATAGAAAAACACCTTGAAACTACCAAGCAATATGCTGTAAAACATAGTTTTAACAATTACAAAAGCCCGCTAAATAAAAGCATATTTTTTTTGCAAAAAACACAGGGGAGTCGCAAAATCCGTCTTTCTGTATATTTCAACGGCATAAAAAAGTACCAAAAAGCTTCATTGGGCTTTCAAAAAGTTTATCTCTCGTTTTAGCATCTAGTAATACAAAAAAATTAAGCCTTTCTCTTTTTGAATTAAATATCGAACAAAAAGCATATACAAATTTCACCCTTAGCAAGAAAAATCTTAGCCCGTATTTTTTAAAACTAACACATAAAGAAAAAGAGTCATATCACGACTCAAGGTGAGCTTGATACGACTCCTTTTTAAGTTCTACTGTTACAATCCGACCTTTCCGGATACATCCATTAATTCTTTACATACCCGTTTCATGACCTATCGGCATTTCCATAACGCCACCTTATCTCATCTAATTAAAACCTACAAATACTCCGGCAAGGTAAACAACCGAGTACCATTACTTCCTTTTATTAATATATAATACCCCTTAGGTTTATTCCGTCTGAGCTCTTCTACCACTTCATCTACATGACGGAATGTGCGGAAGGGATTTTCTGTCTTTTCAAATTCGGTTCCTACCAGCCAGACAAAGTAAAAACCGGCATCAACCAACTGGTCAACCACTTTCTGATGTTCGGCTACACTGGCTTCACCTAACTCTTTCATCTCACCCAGAATAAGCATCTTCGGCTCATTCTGCATGAGGCGGAAGTTTTCAATAGCCGCTTTCATGCTGGTCGGATTGGCATTATAAGCATCCACCACCAAGTGATTATCCGCCGTATCCTGCATCTGCGAACGGTTATTTGATGGAATATATTCCGACAGTGCAGCACAAATATCTTGAGCTTCCACGCCAAAATGCAACCCGACAGCCACAGCAGCCATCATATTCGCCAAGTTATAACTACCCACTAAATGCGTAGGTACAACAAACTCCTTCTGATATTTCCATCGGAAAGTCAGAAATGGATCACAACTGACCAGTTCACCTTGCGGCATATCCTCTGAAGTCTGCTCCGTTGCATATGGAATCAGTCTCAAACCGACTGCCATCTTCTGCAAATTTTCATCCGGAAAATGAATAAAAGCAGGTTTTCCAGTATTCCGCAGATAATCATACAGCTCTCCCTTCGTACGCTTTACACCTTCGAAAGAACCGAAACCAGCCAAATGAGCCATCCCCACATTCGTTATCAAGCCATAATCCGGCTCGACTATGTTTGTCAGGAACTGAATCTCTCCCGGATGATTGGCACCGGTTTCTATCACGGCGATTTCATGCGAAGCGTTCAGACGCAGCAAAGTGAGCGGCACACCAATATGATTATTCAGATTTCCCTGAGTGAACAATACCTTATATTTCCGCTCCAATACTGCCGCAATCAGTTCTTTTGTTGTGGTTTTACCATTGGTTCCGGTAATCTGCAACACCGGAATATGAAACTGCCGGCGATGATAGTTTGCCAGCTCCTGTAAAGCCTTCAGAGTGTCGTCCACCAGCAAATAGCGTTCGTCGGACAGGTCTGCTGCTCCGGGCTCATCCACCACAGCATAGGCACATCCGGCTTCAAGAGCCTTTGCCGCAAAATCATTTCCATTAAAAGATTCCCCTTTCAATGCCCAGAAAACAGATCCTTCCGGGCAGTTCCGACTATCCGTTGTTACATTCGGATGTTGCTTAAAAATTTCATAAAGTGCAGCTACTTCCATTTTGTGCATAAATTTTAATCACGCAAAGATAGTGCAACTTACACGAGAAAAAAAGATAATCTACAAAAAACCCCCTTCGCATAAGCAGAAAAGAAAATATTTCTATGTACTTTTGTAAAATCAAATCTTTTTATCAGACAGTTATTACAGAAATGAATCTAACGATAAAGCCAACAATCAACCTGAACGGCCGGATCATGGACCTGTCCACTCCGCGCGTTATGGGTATTCTGAATGTCACTCCTGATTCGTTTTATTCTTCAAGCAGGAAACAAAACGAGCAGGAGATCTGTTCTCGTATTGAAGACATTGTCCGCGAAGGAGGAGACATCATAGACATCGGCGCATACTCTTCGCGACCGGACGCCAGCCATATCTCTCCAGAAGAAGAAATGGAACGCCTGAAAAAAGGATTGGCACTCATTCGGGATGTTGCTCCACACATGCCCGTATCCGTCGACACATTCCGCGCAGAAATCGCACGGATCTGTGTAGAAGAATATGGAGTGGCCCTCATCAATGATATTTCTGCCGGAGAAATGGATGCAAACATGTTCGATATCATCAGCCGGCTAAAGGTTCCATATATTATGATGCACATGCAGGGCACTCCGCAGAATATGCAGAAAGCCCCTCATTACGACCATCTCATGCAGGAAGTTCTGGAGTATTTCAGCAAGAAAAAAGCTTTATTGCAGGCTGCCGGTGTAAAAGATATCATTATTGATCCCGGTTTCGGTTTCGGCAAAACGGTGCAACATAATTATGAGCTGCTGCACCACATGGACGACCTGCATATTCTGGAATGCCCTATTCTGGTCGGTGTATCCCGCAAATCCATGATCTACAAAGTCCTGAACACCGATCCGCAACAAGCGCTCAACGGCACGTCCGTGCTCCACACCATAGCCTTATTGAAAGGCGCACACATATTAAGAGTGCACGATGTAAAAGAGTGTACTGAAGTCATCAAACTGATAAAAGAGTACAACCAATGTTCTTTAATTTCGGAATAAAAGATCTTATCGATATTTTTCTCGTGGCCCTTATCCTTTATTATGCCTATAAAGTCATGAAGGAGTCACGCTCACTGAACGTGTTTTTCGGTGTGCTGGTATTTCTGGTATTTTGGATATTCATCTCCCAGATTCTGGAGATGAAGCTGCTAGGCTCTATCCTCGACAAACTGGTCAGCGTAGGAGCCCTTGCCCTGATTATTCTATTCCAGGAGGATATCCGTAAATTCTTTTATACGATCGGAGCTCATAAGCGCGTGCGCAACATCCTGTACTTCATCAAAGGAAAACATCGGACCAAAAACACGAACAACGAAGACATCATGCCTATTGTCATGGCCTGTATGAGCATGAGCAAGCAAAAAGTAGGCGCTCTGATCGTATTGGAACGTGAATTACCACTAAATGACGTCATCCGTTCTGGCGAAGTCATTGACGCACAGATCAACCAGCGACTCATCGAAAATATATTCTTCAAAAACAGTCCTTTACACGATGGGGCCATGGTCATCAGCCACAAGCGGATCAAGGCAGCCGGTTGCATTCTCCCGGTATCTCACAGCATGAACATTCCCAAGGAGTTAGGCTTGCGCCACCGCGCAGCCATGGGTATATCCCAGGAAACAGATGCCCTGTCCATCATCGTATCCGAAGAAACAGGCGGCATTTCCATCGCTTTTAAAGGAAACTTCCAGTTGCGCCTCACAGCCGAAGAGCTGGAGCGTATCCTTACAGAATATAAGGTAGACTAACGCCCGCTCCTTCGTATTTTCAATTCAGCATCAGTCGCATATACGGACCGCCATGCTCAAAAAGCAATTGCGGCAACTCTTCCACCGTATAGCTGCGATCCGCATGAGCGCCCTGCTCCAGTCGGGAACACTGACCGTTACGGACCAGATAAACAGCAGGAGCCGCATCTCCCGCCAACAGATCGCCCGTTACTTCCAACGTGAAATCCGCTTCGGGATGCACCCGCGCATAAAGCTTCAACGCATCAGACACACGGATGACTTTAATCTGTGTATAAAAAGTTTCATCCATCAACCCTTTTTCCGGGCAAAGTTCACCTTGTGCGGCTTTCTTCAGTCCGTCCGCCACGACGGAGTCTGCGGCCAGACATTCTTTGATCAACCAATCTTTATTTTGCGGCATCAGGAAAAGCACGCCGCAAAGACGCTGGTTGCCGTCATTCCGTGCCACCCATATCCGGCCTCCACTATCCGACAAATCCTGCAAAACCACCTGCAAGTCGTCTTTATCGTGGAGCACAGCCGCCGGCATACTCCGATACATCTGCTCCATAAAATCAACCACCTCCTCACAAGCCGCTTCCGAGAGTTGAGTACTGGAGATATCGGACATAGAAAACGGCGCGACAGAAAGATGGTTTACATTCTCTACCACCCCCTGACAGCAAACATATCCCGGCCGGGCATAAAAATCAACCAATCCCTCATTTGCCGGAATCAGCAAAGAAAAGACCTTCCCCTCCCGATACATGCATTCATGCGCTTCGGCAAGCAACTGCGTCATCAGACCACGGCCACGCTGCTCCGGCAAAGTTGAAGCGCCTGCCACATAGGCCACCGCCACATCCAGCCCCGCATAACTCATGCGGTACGGCAAGCGCTGCAAGGCGCTGACCACCTTACCGTCCTTACGGAAGAAAGTATTGTTCTGAGGTTGATATTTTCGAGAGAAAAACAAATCCAGAAAAGAGTCGCTGTCTCCGAAACAGAGTTTCCAAAGGGCACGCGTCTGCCACTCCACATGGAGTTCGTCATCACTCCGCACCTCACAGGCACATTTCCCCTGCAAAGAGCAGGAAGACCACATGCTGTACTTCATCAGTACCTGATGGGGCATATACGAAAGTTTGGCCTTGCGCAATCCCTCAATGCCCAGATCCTCTTCCCGATTGATATAACGATACTGTTCCGGCAAATGATTCACAAACTCCTGATTGATCATGGCATAAGCCCCTTCATAGGCTGTATCCGCCTTTTCCACACAGACATCAAAAGTAGAATCATTAATCGGAGCGCCGTAAGTGAAAGCCACTAATTTCCCACCCACAAAAAGTGTTCCTCCAATAATTCCCAATTCCTCGAAATGATCCAGAGCCCTACGGATGGCCTTTTTCTCAGATTCTACGGCACGCTGCTCTCCCGGAACCGTTTTCTGAGCCGCCCATTCCTCATCCAATTGCAAGCATAATGGAATCAGCTCACGTGTAAGCGGACGGTACTCATAATCCGGGTAAAGGCGACGGAATTTGTTCGTATGGTTTCTCTTGGGCTGCAACTTCTTTCCGGCCAGTGTAGCCAGGCTCTCCCGAAGATAAATATAGTCGGCATATTCCCTGTTCGGGTTAATGACAAACTTGCTGGAACAGATGCCCTGAATATAATGCTTCATCTCTTCGGTTACCCCTAAAATCAGCAAAGGATGTCCTAACTGACAAGCATCCTGATGCATCTGTTCAATCACTTCACGCCAGTTTCCCTGTCCCAAAGGCATCAGATAAGCCAGATGGCCGTCGGCATAAAAACGGAACAGTAGAAAGCCGTTCCACTCGGCAATCTCGGTCTGATAAAGAAACTGCCAGGCATAGAGATTGGCAAAAGCCAGATCGCAATTCTGCAAATCTGCATTTCGGGTATAACGGAGAATCAATTCGCGATCCTCCAACGAAAGAGTGTGAAAAGAAAGTGCCATAAATCAGCTTGTTTACGAATTAGGAAAACGAAATTAGAAAGATTTTATCAAATCTGGCAGATTCTCAAAAAATAAAATTCTTTTTGTTAGGCTACTTTACCGAAAAATGCGTACTTTTGCAAAGTTGATATTACAAATAGAAAGTATTTATAAAACAACAGATATGGACTTGATCAAAGAAATTGTAGCACGCGCACAGGCAAACAAACAGCGCATCGTGCTTCCGGAAGGAACAGAAGAACGTACATTGAAGGCTGCCAATCAGATTCTGACTGACGAAGTAGCAGATCTGATTATCCTGGGTAATGTAGCCGAGATTGAAGAGGCTGCCAAGAAATGGGGATTGGGAAACATCCACAAGGCAACCATCATCGATCCTGAAACTTCAGAGAAGAAAGAAGAATATGCCGAACTGCTTTGCGAACTCCGCAAAAAGAAAGGCATGACTATTGAAGAGGCACGCAAAAAGGTGCTCGATCCGTTGTATTTCGGCTGTCTGATGATCAAGGCAGGTGATGCAGACGGTCAGCTGGCCGGTGCCCGCAACACTACCGGTGATGTATTGCGCCCTGCATTGCAGATTATCAAGACTGCTCCGGGTATTACTTGTGTTTCTGGTGCCATGCTTCTTTTGACCAAGGCTCCTAATTACGGTAAGAACGGTGTATTGGTAATGGGTGACGTTGCCGTAACTCCGGTTCCGGATGCCAACCAGTTGGCTCAGATTGCCGTTTGTACCGCAGATACTGCCAAGTCAGTGGCCGGTCTTGATCCAAAGGTAGCCATGTTGAGCTTCTCTACCAAGGGTTCAGCCAAGCATGAAGTAGTAGACAAGGTTGTAGAGGCTACCCGCATCGCACGCGAACTGGCACCGGGTCTGAGCATCGACGGCGAATTGCAGGCCGACGCCGCTTTGGTTCCATCAGTAGGAAGCAGCAAGGCTCCGGGTTCTCTGATCGCCGGACACGCCAACGTATTGGTTGTACCGAACCTGGAAGTTGGTAACATCTCTTACAAGCTGGTTCAGCGTCTGGGTAATGCCGAAGCTATCGGCCCTATCCTTCAGGGTATCGCCCGTCCGGTGAACGACTTGTCACGCGGTTGCTCTATCGAGGATGTCTACACCATGGTAGCCATCACCGCAAATCAGGCTATTGCAGCTAAAGAACAGAAATAATAGATTTACCCCACCTTATTACATTATATAAGTATGAAGATATTGGTATTAAACTGCGGCAGCTCATCTATCAAGTACAAACTGTTTGAGATGCCTTCAAAGGAAGTTTTGGCACAGGGCGGTATCGAGAAAATCGGTTTGCCTGATTCATTCCTGAAACTGACTTTGCCTAACGGCGAGAAGAAAATCATCGAAAGATCCATTCAGGAACACACCAGCGGTGTTCAGATGATCTTCGACGTACTGACAGATGCTGAGTTCGGTGTTGTAAAAGACCTGAGCGAGATCGAGGCTGTAGGCCACCGCGTACTCCACGGAGGAAGCAAGTTCAGCGAGTCTGTAGTCATCAACCAGGACGTTATCAACGCTATCGAAGAGTGCTGCGACCTGGGTCCGCTTCACAACCCGGCCAACCTGAAAGGTATCTACGCCGTACAGAAGCTGATGCCACAGGTTCCTCAGATTGCCGTATTCGATACTGCATTCCACCAGACTATGCCGGAACACGCATATCTGTACCCGGTTCCTTACGAACTGTATGAGAAATATGGCGTACGTCGCTATGGTTTCCACGGAACTTCTCACCGCTACGTATCTAAGCGCGTTTGCGAATATCTGAACATTCCGGTTGAAGGTTCTAAGATCATCACTTGCCACATCGGTAACGGTGGTTCTATCGCTGCTATCAAGGACGGTAAGTGCATCGATACCAGTATGGGTATGACTCCGCTGGAAGGTCTGATGATGGGTACCCGCAGCGGTGACATCGACGCCGGTGCCGTATTGTATATCATGAAGAAAGAAGGTCTGACTCCAGACCAGACTTCTGACCTGTTGAACAAGAAGAGCGGTGTGCTGGGTATGTTCAAGCGTTCAAGCGATATGCGCGAGCTGGAAGACGCTGTAGCTAATGGCGAGGATCTGGCTATCCGTACCGAAAACATGTACTTCTACCGCATCACCAAGTACATCGGTGCCTATGCAGCTGCTATGGGCGGCGTAGACGTAATCCTGTTCACTGGTGGTGTTGGTGAGAACCAGGCTACTGCACGTGCAGGTGTCTGCAAGACTCTGGGCTTCCTGGGTGTTGAAATCGACATGGAGAAGAACAAGGTACGCAGCAAAGAGGCTATCATCTCTACCGAGAACAGTAAGGTTACCGTTTGTGTCATCCCAACTGACGAGGAGCTGATGATCGCTACCGACACTATGGAACTGCTGAAGAAATAATTTTCAGAAAAGAACCTGAATATATGCGAGGGGATGCCAGTTTTGGCATCCCCTCGCTATATATTAAGGAAGCTTACAGCAAAATACTGTTTCCATTTACACAAAATTTTGGACAGCGTCATTCAATCTTTAATATAAAACAAATGGGATTCGACTCACGAAATCCCATTTGTTTAGGCAAAACCTATAAGGTCGTATGCAGAGCTATGTGTGTGAAGTTATTGCGAGCCTCGCTACTGCATTGTTTCCGAAATACGCATTAGGTGTACACTTCCTGCGAAACTTTCGCGCCTAATTCTTTTGTCAAATCAATATTAGTCCATTTTGTGAACATGAATTTATGTCGGCGAAAATACCTTTCTATCAAAACTTGTTTAGCATTATCTATTTGCATAACCTTGCACATAATCTTCCGATCATTATGAGTTATGAATGGACATGCCAATAAATCTAGTGCAAGAATAATTAATTCTGCATCTTTCCTTTTATCTGGCAAATTTACGGATTTAAATTTATTGTTTATTCCCTCCATTAGATTTTTTTTGTCACTCATAAATTCTTTTGTATTACCATAATAATACAAAAGAATGATGATTGACAGAACATTAAGCTTGGATGCATCAAATTTATCATTTTCTGTGCCAAATAAATGGTTATTTAGAGTCTTAGAATCTATTCTATAATGTCTTGGCATAGATTTTAAAGTTATCAAAAAATACAATGTACCCGTTGGCGGAATTAAATTGATAAAAGATTTATGAATAAAAAGTTGTGCATATTGTTGATATTTAGTAAATTAA
>CALUKY010000055.1 GCA_944321345.1 uncultured Paraprevotella sp. | reverse complement strand
AATTTACTAAATATCAATAATATGCACAACTTTTTATACATAAATCTTTTATCAATCTAATTCCGCCAACGGGTTGTTCTAAAAGTTAGTTTTGCTTTTTAGCAGATATTTCTATTTCCGGAATTCCCAATTCCAGTTCCTGTTCTTTCTCTTTCGGCAGATTCAACGTATATAAGGATCCTTCCACACGACGGATCAGTCCGCGCTTCATCTTCTCGGGAGCAAATACAAAACCTTCTGCCACAATGACCTTGTTGTTTACCGTATCGACACGTGAATGACTCACAAACGGACCTCCCATTCCGTCGTTTTCCATATACCACAAGCCACGCGTTTCATAAGCATAACCGCCCTTGACGGAAATCGGCCGGCAGAAAGTAGCCATCGTATCGGTAGCCATATACATATTAGGCTGTGACCCCGGAATATTCTTTTTCATGACCGAATCGCGTTTATGCAACACATACTCCTTATTGAAGGTCTGAGGACCTTCATAGGGATAAGAATACATGCAGATATTCACCATTGCTGTGGCCGAGTTGGAAGAAGTCCAGAAAAAATCCTTTCCTTTCTTATAGCTCTGGATCTCGTCGGGAGCAAGGAATTCACAATCAAACATATTCTTGGCCAGATCGGAAACCATCACGGAATGTTTATCCTTGAGCTGCTTGATCAGACGGTTCATCTCCACACGCACAAAGAAATCGATAATCTGCTGGGAATGTTCCGACACATACTGTCGAAATTCCTCCTCCGTCGGACTCTGAATGTGCAGAATGAACTGTGAACGCGCATACTCATCACGCACATAACGCATCTTGGTCTGTGTATATTCCTTTTTATTGATATCAACCAAGATAATATTCCGGAAGATGTTCAGTATCTGATTGAAACGTGAAGGATCAGTCTGCGAAATACGGAAAGAACGCTCGGGTTGGGGCAATCCCGGAATATCTGTATCCAACACATCGAACAACGCTCTACCGGCAGGACGCTGCCACAGCGAATCCCCCACCACGACCAGCATCTCGTAAGGCCGTCCGCTGGCAGTCGGCTTGGTCAGACTACTTTCACATGAGGCCAGGAAAGGCAAAAAGCACAATCCCCAAATAAGCAACTTTATTTTTTTCATAACTATCATCATCGTTACTGTTTGTTTTCCAATTCCTGCTGTTTGGCGGTACTCAGCAAACCGCATGCTGCAAAAATATCCTCGCCACGCGATGCCCGGATCGTGGTAAACACTCCGTGCTTGGTCAGGTAGTCACGGAAGCGCACCATCACATCTTCAGGAGCTCCGTCCAATTCATCCACTCCCGGTATCTTATGAAAACGGATCAGATTGATACGGCACTCAAGACCTCTTAACAGACTTACCAGCTCACGGGCATGTTCCATAGAATCGTTCACTCCGTGAAATACAATATATTCAAATGAAAGTCGACGCTGATGGGTAAAGTCATAGGTCTTCAGCAAATCTACGATTTCACGGATTGAATAAGCTTTCTCGGCCGGCATAATCTGCGCTCTCTGCTGTGGAAAAGGATTGTGCAGACTGATGGCCAGATGACAATCGCTTTCATCCAAAAAGCGTTTGAGGCCTTTTTTCAGACCGACAGAAGAAACGGTGATACGTTTCGGGCTCCAGCCATATCCATAAGGAACTGTCAGCAAATGAGTCGCCTTAAGAACCTCGTCCAGATTATCAAACGGTTCGCCCTGCCCCATAAAGACTACATTGGTAAGATTGTCCTTTTCCGGCAGGGAATAAAGCTGATTCAGAATATCGGTCACAGAAAGATTACCCGAAAATCCCTGTTTGCCGGTCATACAGAAACGGCAGTTCATCTTGCATCCCACCTGTGAAGACACACACAGCGTGGCCCGGTCGCCATCTGGAATATACACCGTTTCAATGAAACCGCCGGCCAATGTCGTATACAGATACTTCACGGTACCGTCGACCGACCGCTGACACGACACCGGTTCGGAACATCCTATCTGATAAATTCCGTTCAGTTTTTCTCTATTCTTTAAAGAAATGGAAGTCATTTCATCGATGGACCGTACTTTCTTCACATAAATCCATTCGGCGATCTGCTTTGCCGTAAAGGCAGGCATACCCAATCCGGCAACAACCTCCTTGAGTTGTTCCATATTCATACCCAACAAGGGGCGCTTCGATTCGTTCATATCCAAATTATTCTCGTTCGTAGGCAAAGTTACGGAAAAAACAGAAAACTTTCATATCAATCCGTGGCTTATTATTATATTTGCATTTATTATCATATTGAATACAAAAATCATTTACACATGAAACACCTCGTGGACTGTTTTGTTCCTTATATATCTCCGGAACAAGTGAAACCATTGCTCAACACCTGGAGCAATCAACCTTTAATCCAACAGACAAACTTGCTTTGCCTCGCCGGGAGCAATGCTCCGAATATCCCCAATATAAAAGTACTGAACGCCTCAAAAGGCCTGTTTTCTTCAGACTGTATCTTCCGGATCGCCCGAGAAACTACTGCCGAATATTGCCTGATCCAGACCAAAACCACTCCGGTTGTTCCGGAACCTTATGCTTTGGAACGCATGGTACGGGTAGCAGACGATGCTCAGGCTGCCCTACTCTATTCCGACTATCGTGAACTGAAGAACGGAGTACTCCAGACACACCCCGTAAACGATTATCAGGAAGGCAGCGTGCGCGACGATTTTCAGATGGGCTCCCTGCTTCTGATCCGCACGGAACTGCTCCACAAATATGCGGACGAGAATCCGCATTCGGATTATTCTTTTGCCGGACTGTATGACTTGCGCCTTTTCCTGAGCCGCAACGGAAATATTGCTCATCTGGACGAGCTTCTCTACACGGAGCAGGAAGACGATCTGCGCCTCAGCGGAGAGAAGAACTTTGATTATGTTGATCCGAAAAACCGTCAGGCACAAATTGAAATGGAACAGGCCTGCACGGAACATCTGAAAAAGATCAACGCCTATATAGCGCCCGCAAAGATCAGCAAGGTCAGTCATGAAGGAAGTTTTCCGGTAGAGGCTTCGGTCATCATTCCGGTGCGCAACCGTGCACGTACCATTAAGGATGCCATTGAAAGTGTGTTGTCCCAACAGACGGATTTCGATTACAACGTGATTGTTGTGGACAATCATTCTACAGACGGCACGACGGAAATCCTCCGGTCGTTCTCCGGTCAGCCACGGGTGATTCACCTCATCCCCCAGGAAGGGAATTTAGGTATCGGCGGATGCTGGTGCCTGGCCGCGAACCATCCTCAATGCGGACGCTTCGCCGTGCAGCTGGATTCTGACGACCTGTACAGCGGTCCGGACACCTTACAGACCATTGTCAATACATTCCGCAGCGAGCAGGCCGCCATGGTGATCGGCTCATACCGTATGACCGATTTCCAGCTCAACACTCTGCCTCCCGGACTGATTGACCATAAGGAATGGACGGCAGAGAACGGCCATAACAATGCGCTGCGCATCAACGGACTGGGCGCGCCAAGAGCTTTCTATACCCCTCTGTTGCGCGAACTCCAGATACCCAATACCAGCTATGGCGAGGATTATGCCCTGGGACTGATGTTCTCCAGAAAATACCACATAGCCCGCATCTACACGGAACTCTATCTGTGCCGCCGTTGGGAAGGAAACTCCGACGCGGCTCTGAGTATAGAGCAGACCAACCGAAACAATCATTATAAAGACAAGCTTCGCACCCTGGAAATCAAGGCGCGTCAAAAAGATAATCAGCTATGAGTTCTATAGATTCCAATATTTCTTATATCCGTTTTTTCTATCAGCAGCTTGAATTGTGGCCGGTTGTGAACCAGCGCTTTTCCGATTTGCACACACAGTGTAAAACCAAGGAACTGCCCACAGGACACTCCCGTCTGTCGGTCCAGTTCAATCCGGCACGCATACAGTCAGCGAAGGCCAAGACCGACACACAGTCCATCCAAAAACGCCCCTGCTTTCTTTGCGACGCCAACAGGCCCAATGAACAGATGCATCAGGATCTGGAACATGACTACCGGCTTTTAGTCAACCCATTCCCCATCCTTCCCATCCATTTCACCATTGCGGCCAAACATCATCAGCCTCAAAGTATCTTTCAGGAATTTACCTCCTATCAAAATATGTTGAATCAGTTTTCGGAGCTCATCGTTTTTTACAATGGTCCCCGATGCGGTGCGTCGGCTCCCGACCACCTGCATTTTCAGGCTGGCAGCAAGGGATATGTTCCCATTGAAAAATACTGGAACACAGACTATGAACCTTTTTTACAATATATCCGTCAGAAAGATGACCTTCACACAATGTCAGAAAAACCCTCCCATTACGGAATATTCCTGCTTTCCAATTTTCCGACACCGGTTTTTGTCATCCGCACCCACAAATATATTGATGCCAGTCCGCTGTTTCACACCTTATATCGTGCATTGCCTTCCGGTCCGTCCCCATCGGAAGAACCCATGATCAACATTTTGGGATGGCAAAAAGAAAACGGCGAACAGATTATTCTGGTATTTCCACGCAGCAAACACCGTCCGGATGTTTATTTCCGTGATGACGACAGCCGGATGTCGGTCAGTCCGGGTGCTATTGACATGGGCGGACTTATAATCACCATCAATCAGGAAGATTTTGACCGGATTACCCCACAAACCGCTCACGATATTCTGAGCGAAGTAGGAATCGGGAAAAAGGAGACACAAGAAACCATTGAAAAGATCCATGGCAGAGAATACCAGTTACCGGAACAGGAACCGGTTATTGAAGTAGGTATTCTCAGCCACAACGTCATTTCTTTCACCCTTAACGAAACATATCATTTCGGAAACCAGGAGATTATCGGAGAGCAGTCTGTTGCTTTCACGGACGGAAAATTACTTTGGAACGGAAAAGTTTATCCCAAAATAGAGTTGATTCCGGAGCACGAAGGCGATTTCACCCTGCCCGAAGTCATGATTGGCATTCAATTTCATTGGCAGAAAAAAGAGACACAAACCTTTAAAGGAGGAATTACCCTTCTTCCGGATAACGGACAGGTGGTTCTGGTCAACCGGGTCAAAACAGAAACCTATCTGAGCAGCGTGATTTGTAGTGAAATGAATTCTACAAGCCCTATTGAATTTCTCAAAGCCTCGGCAATTATCAGCCGCAGTTGGATTCTGGCACAAAAGCTGCATAAAAACAAAAAAACGACATCTGCCGGCGTTTGCGGATATACCAATGACAAGGAGATCATCCGCTGGTACGAACAGAGTGAGCATCAGTTGTTTGATGTATGCGCCGATGACCACTGCCAACGCTATCAGGGAACCCGCCGTATCACATCAAACAACAGCCTGAAAGCCGTGACTGAAACTCGGGGTGAGGTTCTGATATTTGACCATGACATTTGCGATGCACGTTTTTCCAAATGCTGTGGCGGTGTCCGTGAAGAATACCGTTATTGCTGGGATGAGCTACACATTCCATACTTTACATCTCATCAGGACAAAATTCCGGCCATTGCCGGCAATCTGTCTGATGAAAAAGAAGCCAAAAAGTGGATTGAAAGTTCACCGGAATGTTTCTGCAATACCCAGGACCGGGATCTGTTGCACCGTATTTTAAACCAATACGATCACCGTACAAAAGATTTTTTCCGTTGGCAGGTTACCATTCCTCAAAAGGAACTCTCACGAAGAATCAAAAAAGAAACAGGAATCGATTTTGGCAAGATCATCGATCTGGTTCCCGTTGAACGTGGACCGGGAGGCCACTTATCCAGAATAAAGGTAACAGGTACCCATTGTACAAAAATCATCGGTAAAGAACTTGAAATAAGACGGATTCTTTCCAAGACCCATCTGTACAGTTCGGCCTTTATCGTTGAAAAAGGAGAAGAAGAAAACGGAATCCCACAAAGCTTTACCCTGCGTGGAGCCGGTTGGGGACACGGTGTAGGCATGTGTCAGATCGGCGCAGCCGTCATGGGGAAAAAGGGATACGACTACAAAGAAATCCTGAAACATTATTACCCCAATACCACCATCAAGAAACTTTATTAACAAAACCCGAGAAACATGAAAAACTCCCGATATAATCCATGGAAATGGATTCCAACCCTGTACATCACCGAGGCACTTCCCTACGTCACGGTGATGAGCATTTCAGTTGTAATGTACAAACGGCTGAATCTGTCGAACACGGAAATCGCTCTCTATACCAGCTGGCTTTACCTTCCCTGGGTCATCAAACCCTTCTGGAGCCCTGTTGTAGACCTGCTCCGCAACAAACGGTGGTGGATTATCATTACTCAGATTCTGCTGGGAGCCGGACTGGCCGGTGTGGCATTCTGCATACCGACCACCCATTTTGTGCAAACCACACTAGCTTTTTTCTGGCTGGTAGCTTTCAGCAGCGCCACTCACGACATCGCCGCAGACAGCTACTATATGAGTGTGCTCCGAGAACATGAACAGGCACTTTACGTAGGCGTTCGCAGTACCTTTTACCGTATCGGCACCATTGCCGGACAGGGACTGCTCATTATGCTGGCAGGCACCCTGGAAGTCTACACCGGCAATATTTCCCGTTCTTGGAGCCTGATGTTTTATATTCTGGCGGCCCTGCTTCTTCTGATGGCCTTATATCATCAGCTCATCCTGCCAAGAAATGAAAAGGCATCAGCACCGGAAAGAGTTGCCGAGCATCATTTCCTGAAAAATTTCATGGAGGCTTTTGTCAGTTTCTTCCGAAAACGACAATTTGTAGCAGGAGTACTCTTTATGCTTCTGTTCCGTTTTCCGGAAGCACTGCTCATCAAAGTTTCCAACATGTATCTGATCGACCCAGTAAATAAAGGAGGATTGGGGCTGACAACTCAGGAAGTTGGTCTTGTACAAGGAACCATCGGTGTTCTTGGACTGACGGTAGGAGGTATCATCGGCGGTATAGCCATCGCCCACGGCGGTCTGCGCAAATGGTTGTGGCCCATGACCTGGAGCATTACCCTACCCAATCTGGTTTATGTATACATGAGCTACAGCTATCCGGATTCGCTCCTGCTCATCAGCAGTTGCATCTTCCTGGAACAGTTTGGCTATGGATTCGGATTTTCGGCCTATATGCTCTATCTCATATATTATTGCCGTGGCAAGTATCAGGCCGCGCATTATGCCATCTGCACGGCCTTTATGGCATTATCCATGATGATCCCGGGCATGTTTGCCGGTTGGATACAGGAACAGATCGGATATTTTTACTTTTTCCTCTTTGTGATAGCCTGTTGTCCGCTCACCATTTGGGTATCCTCATTATTAAAAATTGACCCTCAGTTTGGAAAAAAATAAGGAGCTTTTTTAAAAGATACTAAAAAAAAGAAGAAAAACCGCATTTAAAAATACGATCTTTGGAAAAATTAAATTGTTAGTTTATCTTTGTTGCTCAATGATTATAAAAAACACCCTAATTAAACAAAAAAACACATGAAAAAAATGAACTATTTATTGGCTGGTGCTTTTGCTATGATGCTTAGCTGGTGTCCTGTACAGAGCACTTCTGCAGCCAATGAGGGCAATGAAACTGCCTTGAATTACCATTTTACTACTAAGTGGAAACGTGGAAAAGACGGCGTCATCCGTACAGTTGTTCCAAAGCGTGAAAAAGGTCAGGAAGATGTTCTGGAATTGAAAACTCCAGCTTTGAAGACCGTACGCGTAGGATTCGTTGGTTTGGGTATGCGCGGTCCGGGTGCCGTAGAGCGCTTTACTCATATGAAGGATGTTGGTCTGAATGTACAGATCGTAGCTCTTTGTGATTACGAAGAAGGACGCGCTAAAGGTGTAAACGAAAACATCGTGAAAAAAGCTGGTTTGCCGGCAGCAGACATCTACAGCGGTGCAGAAGGTTACAAGCAGTTGTGCGAGCGTAACGATATCGACTTGGTTTACATCGCAACAGACTGGAATCACCACGTACCTGTAGCTCTTTACGCTATGGAGCACGGCAAGCACGCTGCTATCGAAGTTCCTTCAGCAATGAGTTTGAAAGACTGCTGGGATCTGATCAACATGTCTGAAAAGACTCGCAAGCACTGCATCCAGTTGGAGAATTGCTGCTATGACTTCTTCGAGTTGAACACTTTGAACATGGCCAAGAAGGGCTTGTTCGGCGAAGTAATCCGCGGTGAAGGTGCTTACATCCACGATTTGAGCGACTTCTGGGCTTACTATTGGAAGAAGGACAAGAATGACAAGTTAGGATGGCGTTTGGAATACAACAAGTTGCACAGAGGTGACGTATACGCTACTCACGGCCTTGGCCCTGTAGCACAGGCTATGGATATTCACCGTGGCGACCGTCTGACAACTTTGGTTGCTATGGATACTAAGTCTGTTATCGGTAAGGGGCTGGTTGAGAAGGCTACCGGTAAGGAGTGCAACGACTTCCAGAACGGTGACCACACTACAACTCTGCTGCGTACAGAAAAGGGTAAGGTTATCGAAATCCAGCACAACGTAATGACTCCGCAGCCTTACAACCGTAAGTATCAGCTGACTGGTACCAAAGGTTTCGCTAACAAGTATCCGGTAGAAGGTTATGCTCTGCAGGGTAAGGAAGTAAAATTGGACGGTGTACCTAACCACGAGAATCTGTCAGCTCACGGCTTCTTGCCAGCTGAAGCTCACCAGGCATTGGTTAAGCAGTACCAGCACCCATTGATCACTGAAGTTGGTGAGAAAGCTAAGAACGTAGGTGGTCACGGAGGTATGGACTTCATCATGGACTACCGTATGGTATATTGCTTGCAGAACGGTCTGCCTATGGACTTCGACGTTTATGACTTGGCAGAATGGTGCTGCTTGGCAGAATTGGGTTACCTGTCAATGTCTAACGGTTGTGCTCCAGTTGAAGTTCCTGATTTCACTCGCGGATACTGGAACAAGATTGACGGTTTCAAGATGTACAAGACCGAGAACACTTGGTATTAATCATCTGACCATATAAATTAGAAAAGAGGGTGTGTCAAAATGTATGTTAATATGCATTTTGATGCACTTTCTTCATTTTTATGAAAAAAGGCCCGTAC
>CALUKY010000054.1 GCA_944321345.1 uncultured Paraprevotella sp. | reverse complement strand
CTTTAGGCTACTGTTGACGGAACAACAGGTTCAGACATCATGCTGAACAATTACTTGTACGACTTCTTGTCGCACATATTCACGCAAAGATACGAAAAGAAAAGTTATCCTTTCGGCATAACTTTTCTTTTGTTTCTGTCTTTAACTATTTTTGAATGTACTTTTGTAGTAGACCAGGTCTGTATAAGGCGTTTCTTTGTTTTCCGTACAGATTCAGCGAAGTGAGTCTGTCTTGTATGATCCCACTTCCAGCTGATAGTTTTCCAGTCGTTCTTTTTCCATGAATGCGACAATCATGTGATAGATGCGGGCGCTGACAGTATCGGGGTGTACGTCATGTGTGCTGTCATTCTGTATGGCACGTTCAACGCCTTTGCGGATTTTTTCAAGTTCTGTATTCAGGGCTTTTTGTTGTTGAATACTGCCGCGACAGGAAATGGAGTAGGAGATGCCATTGATACTGCCTTCTTCTTTCCACCGGACTGGTCCTCCTCCTTTCTGGGTCAGGGTATAATAAGTGCCAAGAATCAGAAAAAGCAGGAAAGGAATCTGCCAGCTGAGTTTTTTAAGATTCTTCATTATCCTTCGCTTAAATGTTCCAGTAGAATCTTGATACCGATGCCGACAAGAATAATACCTCCCAGCGCTTCCACCGGAAACTTGATTCTTTTGCCGGCAAATATGCCTATGCCGAGACCTAAGAAAGTAAATACGGAAGAGGCAAGGGCAATAATCAGACAGGCTGTATAAAGCCGCATGTTGCTCAGTGCAAGAAAAGCAAACGAAACGCCCACAGCCAAAGCGTCGATGCTGGTAGCTACAGCCATGGTTATGATATTGCGGGTACGGAGCAACCCTTTGTTGCAGGCAGAACAGTCTTCCTCTTCTTCGTTATGGGCATAGGATTCATAAATCATTTTGCCTCCAAGATAAGCCAGCAGGGCGAAAGCAATCCAATGATCTACCGGTTTTACAATGTCGCTGAATAAAGAACCGCCATACCATCCGGCCAAAGTCATTCCTCCCTGAAAGATTCCGAAAAGAAGAATCATGGCAGTCATGGGTACGCGTACGATTTTCTTTTGGGCGAGTCCGCAGGCGATACTCACGGTAAAACAATCCATGGCCAGCGCTATAGCCAGGATAATGATTTCGATTGTTGTCATTTTATCAGTTTAATGGCTTTTAGATTTCAAAAATCAGGTTGAAGGTGCCGCCGAAACAAGTGGTTCCGTTCTTTCCGAAGCCTGGTAAATACCAGGGGGCTCCCTGGCGGCTTACGTGCTGGGTGAATCTTGCTTTGTATCGCAGGCTCCATCCTAATTGTATGAAACTCCAGATTTTGGTTTCGAGGCCGAAAACCACTTCGCCCCATTGTGCGCTTCCGGGTTCATTGTCCAAATGAAAGGGCATGGGTTGGTTCCATACCGGATCCTTGTAGGAAGCATCTGTCAGATCGTATCGAAACCGGGTAAAACCATATCGTACACCGGCGTATAGGCGGTTTCCGTTTCGTTTCTTGGTAAAGTTGTAGTCCATACCGATGCGCATATAGGGGGCATTGGTTTTGGAACTCTTGTCTGTTCCCTCCGACACATAATCCGAAAAACCGTATCCCAGTTCAAATACCGGAAAATATTTCTCCTTGAAGTTAAGGCGCAAGGCAGCCTCTGCCTGAGCAAAATTGCTGTTGAAAGCCATCATGGCTGCTCCGGCCAGGTCAGCGGAAACGGCAATGCCACAGAATATGGGAACTTTTTCCGGTTGCGTGTTGGCGATAACCTTCTTTGCCTGTTCGGATGGAGTGCCTTTTTCGGAGTCCTGTGCTTGAGCTGATACACAAGCTATACTAGTCAGTAGTATAAAACACGATCTTAAAATTTTCTGTAGCATTATAATTTACGTTCGGGTTGACAATCTGTACCGTATCAATATAACGGTGGGTTGACCGGATGCCTTTGATATTATGGAAAGTTACCGTAGGACATTCGGGCGCCTCAAAATGAGGGTAGCTTTCTTTTTGTATGACAATAGTATCATAGACCACTCCACCTGTCCTGCTGGCATATCGCAAAGACAGTGTATCGGTCGTCCGGGCATAACTCAATGGTATCTGTATGCCTTGGGCAGACAGATCACGGTTTACCAGAATCGAATCAGTTCCCACGGCTGTGACTGTCAGAGTGTCCAGTAACTGTATCGCTTCAAGACTTTCTTCCGACATGCGGTAAAAATTGAATTGGGCAGCTACCGTGTTGTTTAGCGGACACGCTGTTTCGTTACAGGAAACAAACGGGAAACTTAACAATACAATACTCCAAAAAGTGATAAACGGTTTGATTTTCATCCTAGATTTCTTTTTCTATCTGGTAATTGTTTCTTTCGGGAGCGTTACGTGTTACCAGCTCGCCGATGAATCCTGCCAAGAATAATTGTGTTCCGATGATCATTGTGGTCAGAGCCAGGTAGAAATACGGAGAGTCGGTTACCAGACGATAAGGCTGTCCGCTATGCAAAGCATATAGTTTGTCTACACCGACAATAACTACGGCAATGAATCCCAAAAAGAACATGATGGATCCCAACAGACCGAATACATGCATCGGTTTCAAGCCGAAACTGCTCAGGAACCACAAGGATATCAAATCCAGATAACCGTTGAAGAAGCGATTCCAGCCGCCGAATTTGGTACTTCCAAACTTACGGGCCTGATGATGTACTACTTTCTCACCAATTTTCTTGAAACCTGCGTTTTTGGCCAGATAGGGGATGTAGCGGTGCATTTCACCATATACCTCTATATTCTTGACCACTTCCTTGCGATAGGCTTTCAAGCCACAGTTGAAATCATGCAGATTGTGAATGCCGCTTACTTTGCGGGCTGTAGCATTGAATAATTTGGTCGGAATGGTTTTTGACAGAGGGTCGTATCTTTTCTGCTTGTAGCCCGATACCAGATCGTATCCGTCTTCGGTGATCATACGGTAAAGTTCCGGAATTTCGTCCGGAGAATCCTGTAAATCGGCATCCATGGTGATAACGACATCCCCCTCGGCTTTTTTGAAACCGCAGTACAGGGCCGGACTCTTACCATAGTTCCGGCGGAACTTGATACCTTTTACGCAGCCATTACCATTCTTTTGCAGATTTTCAATTACGCCCCAGGAACCGTCCGTGCTACCATCATTGACAAAGATTATTTCGTAGGAGAATTTGTGTTCGTCCATGACTCTTTTGATCCATGCGTATAATTCCGGCAGGGATTCTTCCTCATTATATAGAGGTACGATAACAGATATGTCCATATATTTAAAGTAGTGAGTATTTTATTGTTTGATGACTTTTTTTCTTCTTCCCAACAGCGCGGTCGGCACAGAAAGGAACAATCCTAAAAACAGATTATATACCAACAGTTGAAAGGTCATTTGGATAGGAGTAATGCTATATAGCAGGTCAATCATATCCTGTATCAGGTTGGTGTCATTGCTTTGGGGCAATACTTGCTGGAGTAGTTCTTGATATTCCGGTGCGGTAAGCATTTGTTCATAGGTCTTAGCCAATGTGCCATGATCCATATATTCAAAATAAATATATTGTACTACGGCCGTTAGCAATGTGGCACATAAATATAAAGTGATGGCCATCCACCAGGCTTGGCCGAAAGTCAGTGACTGACGTGCGTTGTGATAAAAGCGGATGATGTTTCCGGCTACAAAGACAGAAGCAATACCCATAATCAGACCGATGTCTGCCAAAAAAGGAGTTGTAAGTCCTCCCATATAAGATAGAAAACTGATAATCCAGCAGAGTCCTACAATGGCGCCGTATTGACTGGCATATGCTCTTGCCTTATGATAATCGAAGGTGTTGTTCATTTTCTATGAATATTTAAATACGCCTACAAAGGTAGTAAAAAAAAGCAGAATGCCATTATTTGAAGATATTTTTTTAAAAAGGACAATCGGTTGATTATGAGTGTTCTTTGTTAAAAAAAATAACTCGGAGGCATATTTTTCTTAGAAAAAAAACCGGGAAAATTTTGCAGAATTGATAAAAATACCTACCTTTGCAACCGCAAACGGGAAAGTCCTGTACGGCCAGCTCCCTTCGAATCCCCCAGGGCTTGATCGCAGCAAGGGTAGTTGGTTGTAGCGGCGCGATACAGTAAGCTTTCCCACCCGCCTCTTTAGCTCAGTTGGCCAGAGCACGTGATTTGTAATCTCGGGGTCGTTGGTTCGAATCCGACAAGAGGCTCAGACTAAAAATAAGAGGCGAAACATTAAGTTTCGCCTTTTTTATTCTTATGGCAAGAGAGAGAGCATATAATCCGGTATTGTATAAACGTTTGGTCGCACTGATTCATGCGGCAGACCGGGATGCGTTACTTTCTTTTCTGGATTCTTTAAGTCATTCATCATTCCGGGCTGTCGGTTCTATTTTGTCTGACCAGATTCTTCCTGAGCTTACTGAAAACCAATATTGGAATCTGTTCTATGATTTGTGCCGATATAATTCCAAGGCTTTTCTGGTGACCTTCCTCAAGGCTATTCCGGTGCGTCTGTCAAAAGAAACTTTCCATTTGGAACATCCGGGGTTTCATCATCTGTGTGCTTATTGGAATCAGGAATATTGTGTTATAGACAAGCGGAAATTTTTTCTTTATGTTTTTCCTTTGCTTACCCGACAGGAGCAGGCCGAACTTTTGGTTTGCGAACTGGCCTTGATTCATCCTGAGGATTTGCTTGAATTGCTGTTGAGGTGTGAAAGTACTCCATTAGTTAGTTTTGTCTTGTTTCAGACATTACGTAGATTGGAACATGAAAGAAATCTGTTATATCGTTGTTGTGCTTTTCTGATGAAACGTGGCGATTCATTTTCTTTTAACCTGGTCAGTTTCTTTAAGGCATATTTTGATCTTTCTGATTTGAAAGGAACATTTTCACTCCGGATAGAACCTTACCAGCTAGGAAATATAGAACGCTCGTTTGATGCTTTTGTCCGTTTGTTGCAGAGCATGTAGCCGTTTCCTTACATCCGGTCTGATTATATAAAAATAAAAAGGAAGGAGGCAGCAGACTTTACTTTGAAATTCGTACTGCCTCCTTTTTCGTTTTTTCTTAAAGTGAGCTTCGTCTTATAGGGCTAGCCAGTTTAATTCATTCAAGAAAATCAGCAGGATGCCCACTGGTGCTACATAGCGTAGCAGGAACAGGAATATTTTGAACCCGTAAAATGGAATGCGTCCTTTGTTGGTCAGTTCTTCCCAAAGAATCTGCCGGTTCAGGAACCAGCCGGCAAAAATGGCTATGAAAAATCCGCCTACCGGCAACATCCATTTCGCTGTAGCATAGTCGAAGAAATCAAAGAGCGTCATTCCACCGATGGTCCATTCCGAACCGGTTCCCAATGAAAGGGAACACAGGGTGCTGAGTATAATACAGATTGTGGTGACCAGCGTGGCGGCCGTTTTGCGTGACAGGTGGTGCACTTCGCTGATATAGGCTGTAATGACTTCGTGCATGGAGATGGTCGATGTGAGTGAAGCCAGGACCAACAGGAAGTAGAACAGGAATGGTATCAGGTAGGAGAGCAGCGGCAGTCCGCCAAACACGTCCTTAAAGATATGAGGCAGAGCCACGAACACCAGTTTGGGGCCTTCGGTCGGTTCCATACCCGGTACAGAGAATACGGCCGGAAAGATAATGATCCCCGCAATGATGGCCACCATGGTGTCGATGCCGGCTACACTGAAAGCCGTTTTCCCCAGATTGACATCCTCTTTAAAATAGGAGGCGTAGGTGCACAGGCAGCCGATTCCCAAAGAAAGCGAAAAGAAAGCCTGGCCCATGGCCGACAGAATCACTCCCGGATTGATTTTACTGAAGTCCGGCTGGAACAGAAAGCGCAATCCGTCGGCGGCCCCTTCCATGGTCAGCGCGCATCCGGCAAGTAAAAGTAACAGGATGAAGAGAATGGGCATCATCAGCTTGGAGAATCGTTCGATTCCTTTTTCCACACCCAATACCACGATGATATGTGTCAGCAGCATGAATCCGATCAGATAAGCCACCGGCTCATAGGTTCCGGTCACGAAGCTGTTGAAATAGTCCGTAAACACATTCGGGTTGCCGCTTTCGCTCATCCGGTTGAATCCGTTGCCTAATGCGCATACCGTGTAATTGGCGGTCCATCCCGCCACTACATTATAAAAGCTCAGAATCATGGTTCCGGTCACGACACCCAAGCGTCCGATCCAGTGCCATTGTTTCTTTCCCGGCGCCAGTCTCTCAAAAGCCGTGGCCGCATTGGCATGCGCGTGCCGTCCGATCATAAATTCCGAGAGCATGACCGGCAATCCTAAAAACAGGATACAGCAGATGTAGATCAGAATGAAGGCCGCTCCACCGTTTTCTCCGGTTTCTGTGGGGAAGCGCCAGATATTGCCCAATCCTACCGCCGAGCCGGCCGAAGCCAGAATAATACCTAATTTACTTGCAAATTTACCTCGAGGTTTAGTTTCCATAAATCATTATTGGTTATCCTTTTGTGTTGTTATTGTGTTATGCCAGATCCACAACCGTGATGCCTGCGCCGCCGAACTGTACGTGCTCGTCGCGGAAGCTCTTCACTCCCGGTGTGGCGTGCAGATATTGCCGGATGAGGGTGCGCAGGATGCCCGAACCGGTTCCGTGCTGGATGCGCACACGGCTCATGCCCACTAAGATAGCATCGTCGATGAAATACGTCACAGCCTGTATGGCCTCGTCGCCACGCATACCCCGCACATCCAAGTCCTGCTTGAACTGCAGTTTCCGTTCATACACGGCATCCTGAGTCTGTTTGCTGACATATGTTATCGCGGGCGTTTCTTTCTTTTCCGGTGCCTGCGCCGCTTCAAGACGGTCCAGTTTCACATTTGTGCGCATCACGCCGAAGGTTACAATCGCATTCTTTCCGTTCACTTCCTCGAGTACACCGGTAGTGGTCTGTCCCTTGATGCGTACATAGTCGCCCGGTGTCAGAGCACGTGTGGCGACGGCTTCTTTCGGACGGGCCGTGCTGCCCAGTTGGGTGCGTGCTGCCTGTCCGTCCGTACCATTCTCTTTGTTCTTCTTTTTCTCCGCTTGCCGTTTCTGACGCTCCATGATCTGCTTCATCTTCCGCTCGATGCGGTCCTCTTCCTGTTTCTTCTCGAATTCACGGAGTTTGTTCTTGAAGTCGTTCAGATCCTGACGGATGTCTTTCGTCTTCTCCTTTTCGGCCTGGATTTCGCGAATGCTCTTGATGGTTGATTCAATCTTGGCATTCGATTCCCGGATCAGCTGTTCGGCCTGTTCCTTGGCCTGTCGGATAATCTCCTTGCGGCTGCGGTGCAGTTCCTCGATTTCGGCTTCGTAGCGGGCGATGGTTTCCTCCATCTGCTTTTCCTTGCGGTGGATGTTCTGGCGTTTGTTTTCCCAGTACTTCTTGTCGCGCACGATATCCTGCAAATACTTGTCGGCATTGATATATTCCTTGCCCACGATGTCCGAAGCGTCCTGAATCACCTCGTCCGGGATGCCGATCTTACGGGCAATTTCCACGGCGAACGAACTTCCCGGATTGCCGATCTGCAACTGGAACAGCGCCTGCATGTGCTGGCGGTCGTAGAGCATGGCTCCGTTCACCACACCCTCATGGTCTTCGGCAAAGTGTTTCAGGTTCTGATAGTGCGTGGTAATCACGCCGAAAGCCTTCTTCTGGTTGAAGCGGCGCAGCACCGCCTCGGCAATGGCACCGCCGATCTGCGGTTCCGTACCGCCACCGAACTCGTCAATCAGCAGCAGCGTGGTTCCTCCGCAGAACTTCATCATATTCTTCATGTTCAGCAGATGGCTGGAGTAAGTACTCAAGTCGTCCTCGATGCTTTGCTCGTCACCGATGTCGATAAACACATTGGTGAAGATACCCGTTTTTGAATTTTCACCCATCGGTACGGGCAGACCGCATTGCAGCATATACTGCAACAGACCCACGGTCTTGAGGCAGACCGACTTACCGCCGGCATTCGGCCCCGAAATGATGAGGATGCGCTTGGCCGATGTCAGCTCAATATCCAGCGGCACCACCTTGCGGCCCTGTTTGGCCAGCGAGAGCTTGAGCAGCGGATGCTCGGCCAGCGTCCAGTCGATGAGTGGCTTGCCGGCAATCTGCGGTGTGATGCCACCGATCTGATGAGCCAGGTGCGCCTTGGCACGGATAAAGTCCATTTCGGCCAAGAACTCATACGAATCCAGAATCTCACGGGCATATGGACGCACCAGGGCCGTGAACTCCTGCAGGATACGGATGATTTCGCGGCGCTCTTCCGCCTCTAACTCGCGCACCCGATTGTTGGCTTCCACCACTTCGGCCGGTTCGATGAATACGGTCTTTCCGGTGGCCGACTCGTCGTGTACGATACCCTTGATCTTTCGTTTCAGTGCCGGAGCCACGGGGATTACCAGACGGCCGTCGCGCAGGGTAGGGGCCACGTCCTTCTCCACCAGTCCGTCCTGCTTGGCATTGCGCAGGATGGCTTGTAGGCTTTTGGAAATACCGCTTTCCGTCACCACAATCTCGCGACGGATGCGCGCCAGTTCGGGAGATGCCTGATCCTTTATCTTGCCATATTTGTCCAAAATCTCGTCAATTCTCCGCGCCAGATGCGGGAAAGTCATCACTTCCGCTGCCAGACGGTGCAGAGCCGGATACTTTCCGTTGTATACTGTTTCACGTATTTCGCCGTTCTCCTCATCCTCGTGGCAAACTTCCTCTTCGCCCTTGTGCAGGAAGCTGACGATCCCCGCGATTGTTTCCAGCGAGCGCTTCAGATCGAAGAGTTCCTGCTCGTCCAGATAGGTACCCTCGATGCGAATGCGCTTCACCGACTCGCGCACATCAAAGAAGTATTGGTCCGGAAAGAGGTCTTCCTCCTCCATGATGCGCAGAAATTCGCGGGTGTGCTCCTGCTTTTCGCGAATCTGCTTCACATCGGTCTGAAAAGTCATTTGGCCCACGCGTTCCTTGCCCAGAGAACTCAGACATTGCTGCTGGAGCAGGGCACGGATCTCGTCGAAACCTATTTTTGATTCAAAATTTTGCGGATAAATCATATCAATATCTTGTTGTTATGTAGGTCAGCGGCATTGCTGCCGCTTTCCCCATTAAGAACTGTACGTGCGATTTTCACCGCATACAGCTC
>CALUKY010000053.1 GCA_944321345.1 uncultured Paraprevotella sp. | reverse complement strand
GCAAAATCCTGAGCAACTTTTTGTTGCTCAGGTACTTATAAATAAAGTTAAACTAAAATGCTGCGGAATTTAGGTTTTAATAAATACCTGTTTGAAAACACATTGAATATGAAGAAAGGTCTTATTTTATCTTTGGGTTTTTTGTGATAATTGGTCAACCTCTTTGTGCACAAAAAGTGAAAGGGGGAGTGATCTGGGGAGAGCTTCGCGATCTGATTACCCGCAAATCGTTGATAGGTTCAAAAGTTACGCTGCTTACAGCTGATAGTGTTGCCATAGATTCTCTTGTGACGACAAAAGATGTCTGTACCAACAATGTGTGGGGGGCCTGGTACTTCGAAGTGCCAAAAACTATGGAAAAGAGTATTTTAAAATTTGAATACGAAGGTTATGAAACTTGTTATCTCAATGTACCGGCCCAAACTTTCAAAGGACGTAACAATATGAAGCGCTTTGACGCTTACATTCGTCGTCTTCCTCGTCCCCGTAAACTGGGTGAAGTTGCTGTTACAGCAACCAAGGTTAAGTTTTATATGAAGAAGGATACGCTTGTTTTCAATGCTGACGTATTCCAGTTGGCTGAAGGTTCTATGTTGGATGCATTGATCAGACAACTTCCGGGAACGGAATTGAAAGATGATGGACGCATTTTGGTAAACGGACGTCAAGTAGAGAGCCTGTTACTGAATGGTGAAGATTTCTTTAAAGGCAATAATCGCATTATGCTGGATAATCTTCCCTCATACATGGTTAAAGATGTTCGGGTTTACGAAAAGCAAGGCGATATCGGTAAGATGATGGGCAAGAAGGTTGGTGATGAGCAATATGTGATGGACGTGAAATTAAAAAAGCAATACAGCATCGGTTGGATTGCCAATGCAGAAGGGGGATACAGCACAGAAAACCATTATCTGGGGCGCCTCTTTGCTTTACGTTTCACACCTCAGTCACGTGTAACCGTGGTGGGGAATATTAATAATGTAAATGATACCCGAAAACCGGGACAGAATAGTGAATGGACTCCGGAAAGTATGCCGAGCGGTACGCTCACCACAAGGATGGTGGCAGCCGATTACATGATAAAGGATAAGTATCGTCGTTATGAACTTTCGGGAAATGCGGAGGCAAATCATTCCGATGCCACGAATTTGACGCAGAAGGCTAATGAACTGTTTCTACCGTCGGGTAATACTTACGAGCGTAGTGAAAGCCGGACTAAAAATCATAATGTTCGGGTGAATACAAATCATACTTTTGTCTTTACCCCCAAAGAAGTGCTTAGATTTATGATTGCTCCCCGTTTCAATTATAACAGACAAGAAGGAAGCAATACAGATGTAGCTGCTACTTTCCTGAAACATCCGGGTGAATATACTACCGCTGCTTTGATTGACAGCATCCGGAATCCGCAGGCAGGAGACCTGTTGCGTCGTCTAGCCGTAAACCGTACACTGACAGACGGCCTTTATAACAGCAGACGGTATAATGGTGGGCTTTCATTCTCTAATGTGATCAAATGTGGCGTTGATATGATTGAAATCAATGGTTCTGTGAATGCATCGGATAACCAGCGTGAAGTGTATGAACACTATTTGCTTGATTATCCTTCGAATGCTTCTCTTTTGCCTGATTACCGGAATCGTTGGATCAACGGGCGCCCGGACCGTTCTTTGGATTATAAAGTACGGGCTGCCTATAGCTATTGGCCGGCAGGCCAGTGGCTGATACAGCCAGGCTACACATTCGGGCAGAATTATTCTCATAAAGACAACACCATTTATCGTTTGGAGCGTTTGGCCGGTTGGGGATATGGGACAGACCATCCGCTTGGTATGCTTCCTTCAGAGCAGGAACAGTTGGTTTCGGCCATGGATCAACAAAACAGTTATGAACGTCGTGAAACGGATACATGGCATACTGCGGAAGTCTATATCAAGAATGATCATTGGGCAGACAGTACTTGGAATTATTTTCATTTTGATGTGAGATTGCCACTTACCATGACTCATAATCGTTTGGATTATATGTGTGCGGACTATGATGGAGTGACGACACGTAATACCGTATTTTTCCAGCCATCTGCGAAAGTGGAATATAAATGGCATAATCAGCAAAGAAGTGTGTCGTTTAACTATAATATGAAGCAGTCAGCTCCTGATATGCAAGACCTTCTCGACATCGTGAATAACGAAGATCCACTCAATATCTATCATGGTAATTCCTGTCTGAAAAATACGACAAGCCATACTCTCCGTTTGGATCATAGTAATAATAATCCGGGCAAGCAGCGTTTCTTTGGAGCTTATGCAGCGTATAGCATCACACAGAATGCCAAAGCTATGGGATATGTTTATGACCGTTCTACCGGCGTTCGAGTCTATACTCCCGAAAATGTGAACGGTAACTATTATATCTATGGTGGCATAAACTATTCCATGCCACTGGATAAAAAAAGACGAATCACTTTCAGCACCTGGACTTTCGGTCAGATATTCCGGGGAGTGGATTTGATCTCTACTGAAACGGGCGTTGCCCCTTCACGTTCTTCGGTAAATACTTATTGGGCAACAGAAACCGCAAAACTTGATTTCCGCTTGAAACGGTTTATGCTTGGTGTCAAAGCTTATTGTTCCTGGAGTCGGGCTATCAGCGAGCGTGAGGATTTTAATCCTTTCACGGTTTGGGATTTCAATTATGGACCAACTGCTCAGATAGAGCTTCCATGGGATATGCAACTGGCTACCGATCTTACGCTTTACAGCCGTCGTGGATATGATGATCCCGCTGCTAATACCGATGATGTGGTCTGGAATGCCCGTCTGTCCAAGCGTATTTTGAAAGGAGGTTTAACCTTCTCGATAGATGCTTTTGATATGCTGGGACAACTTTCCAATCTGACACAGACTGTGAATTCGCAAGGTCGCTTCGAAACTTATCGAAATGTTACTCCGCGCTATGTGATGTTTCATTTGATATACCGCTTGAACATTAAGCCTAAAACACGTTCCTTTTGATATTTATGCTTCAACAGTTTCCGAAACTTTAGAAACTGTTGAAGCATAGTAATTTTCGTGAATTTCATTAAGAAGACAAAATAAGTTTTTTATTTAAAGAATAATGTCTTTCTCTACTATTCATGATATGAATACTTTAATGATGGAGGAGGGTTATTGAGTTGGGCTTAACTCTATGTTTGATTGTAAAACCTTCTGTCTTCCTCATCGTTATTGAATATGATAGTCTTTGTGAAGTCAAAACCCAAATATAAAAGGTAACAGAATGTAAAAATTATCCATATATTGTTTTTAAATTCGTATAATTCTGTTGGTTTTCGTAAAAGAAATATGTTTGGAAAAACCTCATCTGGAAAATAATTGCATAAATATTCATTTTGTTATTGTATAAAATCTGCAATTATAGGGCTTTTTACACGATTTTAGCCTATCCTTTTAAGGACTTCTGTGCCTGATACCGAGAAATTTCCGGTCAACCGGCAAAAAAAACTCCCTGATGTTTTTGAAAAAACTCCTTGAAGACCTTTCGAAAACATCAGGAACATTTTTTAGTGAGGCTGGAATTAATGAAAAAAAGGGCTGCTCTTTTTCCAGATGGAGAGCAGCCCTGATCGTTGTTTCTTGATATAAAATACTCAGTTATAGAAACTTATGTGAAAAATCTCTTTCTGAGAGTGCATTATTTTCGGTGCGTTGGCCTTCCGTACGGAAATTCTTCAGTCTGAACGTATGCATCGTCAATTGACAATATGCGATATCCGGTGGTTATCGGTTCCGGTTACGCCAACTGATGAGTGCTTGCACCATTTCAATGTCTCCGGGTACGGTGACTTTGAAATTATAATTGTCGCCTTGCGCGATATGAAGTGGAAGGTTTCCCCATTGCGTCATAAGCGTATAGAGCGATTGTGCCTGTTGCAGTTCTTCCGGCTGACGGTTTTTCAATACCGGGAGCAAGTCTTTCAGACGGAAAGTCTGTGGGGTCTGTGCGCGGAAAAGCTTTTCGCGTTCGATCAGTCCTTCGGAGTGTAGCCGGTCTTTACTGACGATGTAGGCTTCGTTGCTTTGTACACCGGTAATGGCATTGCCGTATTGTGTGGCTATGCTCAGGTTGTTGCTGATGACGGTTCCGGAGATAAGCGGGCGTACCGAGTCGTGAGTCAGAACCAGATCCTGATCTCCATATCCCAGTGCCTCCAGTCCGACAATGCCGTTATAGAGCGATTGCATGCTGGTGGCTCCGGATGGAAAACAGCCGGCAAACTTTTTCATGCCTTTCTGTGCCGCGATGTTCTTTACCGTTGCTTCCCAACTCTGGTCGCAGACCACATATATGGCATCAATTTCCTGATGCTGCTCAAATGCGTCCAGCGTGTAGGCGATAAGGGGATCTCCTTCTATTTCTATAAACTGTTTCGGGTGTTGCTGGTGCATTCGGCACCCCTTTCCTCCGGCCAGCAGTAAGGCGATATGTTTATTTGTTCTCATTATTTTTCTGTAATTCCTCGGTGAACTGTTCGCAGAACCGTTCATGGGTTCTCAGGGTATAGAACCGCAGTGCTTCCAGTACAATAATTTCAAAGCAGAAGAATATCCAGGGTTCGCCAATCAGCAGCGACAGGAATAAAACACCGACGCGTGTGTCGAAGGTCAGGATATTGGTATACTTCATCAGAGGCAGACTTACCTTACGGAAACGGTCACGCAGATCCTGCGGGATGACTGTGGGGTATTTGTTGCGCAGCACTTTATAGAACTTCTGGAACTTCGGAGTCATCTTTTCCTGGCGGCGTGTATAATTGCTGTAAAAGTACAGATAGATTTTGTGAAACCATTCCTTTTTGTTCCAAGGCAGAGAATACATCAGGTCGCGTTGTTGGCGGTAGTGGTCCAGTTCACTGCCGCTTTCCCCTTTCAGGAAAAGAAGGTGAATGTTCCGGTAATAGTCGGCCAGAGCACATTGCCGTGCGTGGCAATGGAAACCGGAGTAGGCTGCGATGATCCATATCCAGTAGCCCCATTCAGCATTCAGCCGCAGACAGATAAAGAAATAGATTGAGAAAAACCACACATCCCCGGCAAATCCGTCCAGGATACGGCCGATGAGCGTTTTCTTGCCGGTCATGCGTGCCAGCTGTCCGTCGGCACAGTCATACCAGTTGGCCCATATGAGCAGCAGCATGCCGATCAGATTCATTTTCAGGTCATCGAACCAGAAAAAGTAACCGGCTGCGGCACCGATAATAATAGAAAGTAAGGTAACTGCAATGGGATGTACGTTTAATTTCTGGAAAAGCAGTGCCCAAAGATATCCGGGAGTCCGGGTGACATATAATTCAAACTTACCTTCCGTATCCTCGGATTTCATTGTAGCGCGTACTCTTTCCTCTAATACACTAAATTTCATTTTTTAAGTCAAATATAGGGTATGTAATGTGATGCCTGGAGTGTGATTATAGAACAGGCACCCCTCTAAAATCAGTGCAATATTCGCAAAAAAAAGCGAGATATGCAAATGATAAAGATAATTTTCAAAAATAGTGCTGTCAAAATTGCAGTCCCTGACTTTTTTTGTGTAATTTTGTCAGGAGATGAACAAAAACAATGTTTCTATGAATACATCCGAAGTGCAGTTGCAAAAGAAAAAATATGGGATTGTCGGTAATTCCGAAGGGCTGAATCATGCTCTGGACATCGCTTTGCAGGTGGCCAAGACCGATCTTTCCGTGTTGATTATCGGAGAGAGTGGAGTGGGTAAGGAGGTTATTCCCCGCCTGATACACGACAATAGTCTGCGTAAGAACAAGAAGTATTTTGCCGTGAACTGCGGTTCTATTCCCGAGGGTACCATTGATTCCGAGCTGTTTGGTCATGAGAAAGGAGCTTTTACGGGAGCTGTAGGCGAGCGCGAAGGATATTTTGGTGCTGCCAACGGAGGAACTCTGTTTCTGGATGAGGTGGGCGAACTGCCTTTGTCAACACAGGCCCGTTTGCTGCGTGTGTTGGAAACCGGTGAATACATCCGTGTGGGATCCAGCGAAGTGCGTAAGACGGATGTGCGCATTGTGGCTGCCACAAACGTGAATATGTCTCAGGCAGTAAAGGAAGGTAAGTTTCGTGAGGATTTGTATTACCGTCTGAACACCATTCCGATCAAAATGCCGGCTCTGCGCGAACGGCCGGACGACATAGTGCTGTTGTTCAAGAAATTTGCCATGGATACCGCCGAGAAATATAACATGCCCGAGCCGGTTGAACTGAGCGAGGATGCCAAAATTCGCATGAAGGCTTATCCTTGGCCGGGAAATGTGCGTCAGCTCAAGAATGTCACGGAGCAACTCTCTATCCTGTCGAAGGAAAGATACATCACTCCCGAAATTCTGGCCGAGTATGTTCCGGATCAGCCGGTATCGCACGATCTGATTCAGTTGAATGCTTCGGGAAAAGAGCAGCATTCTTTTGAGAACGAGCGTGAGATTCTTTATAAGATTCTGTTTGATTTGCGAAACGATGTTACCGAACTGAAAAAACTGGTTCACAGTCAGCAGGCTTCTGCGTCGACCGTCGTTTCGGGCACTTCGTCGGTTCCGGCTGTGGCCATGCACAACCAGTCTCCCTATTATGGGAATGGAGTGGCTTATCCGGCCGACCAGGCTTCGTCTTCGGTCATTCCCACTCAGGTAAAAGTGGTCTCTGCGGCAAAACCGGTTCATGAAGAAGAAGAGATTCAGACTCCCGAGGAGTATGTCGAGGGGTCGCTGTCGCTTGATGACTGGGAACGGCAGATGATTATCAAGGCTTTGGAGAAAAACGGCGGGCGCAGAAAAGGAGCCGCGCACGATCTTAATATTTCAGAAAGAACCCTTTATCGAAAAATCAAGGAATATGGACTTGAAAAATAAAAGAAAACAGATCCGTTGGAGCTGGCTGGCCGTGTTTGTCGTGTTGCTGGCTTCATGTACGGTTTCCTATAAATTCAACGGAGCGTCTATCGACTATCAGAAAACCAAGACCATTCAGATCACTCCGTTTCCCTTGCGCTCTGCATATGTATGGGCTCCGATGCAATCTATTTTCAATAACCGGTTGACAGATGTTTTCGCCAGCCAGACCCGTCTGATTCAGGTGAATCGCAACGGTGACTTGCAGATTGCCGGAGAGATTACGGGGTATGAACAGTTCAATAAGGCAATCTCGGCCGACGGTATGTCATCGCAGGTACAGCTCAAAATGACGGTTAATGTGCGCTTTGTCAATAATAAAAATCATACGGAGGACTTTGAACGTCAGTTTACGGCTACAGCTGAATATGATGCTACCCAGCAGCTTACCGCGGTGCAAGAGGAACTGGTTACTCAGATGGTAAGAGATATTGTAGACCAGATCTTCAATGCTACAGTGGCTAACTGGTAGAGAAATCGTGTGAAAATTTGTTTGACGGTTTTCGGCTATGGAAAAAATGACTATTTGGGATTGTATACAGCAACCCGACAGGTTGGACACTGCTTCTTTGGAGTATCTGGAAGGAGTCGTGGAGCGTTATCCTTTTTTTGCTGTGGCACAGTGTTTGTATGTTCGTAATCTGAAGAATCTGCAACATCGTTCTTTTGAACCGGCATTGAGAAAGGCGGCCTTGAACGTACCGTTCCGGAATCGTCTTTTTGCTTTTCTGGAGCCTGAGGCTTATGAGCTGAAGCCGGAATCCCGTAGTCCGATTGCCGCATCGGCCGGGGCGACCGACCGTGCGGATAATCTGATTGATACCTTTCTTACAGGGAATGCTTCCTCGGAGCGTCCTTCCAGAAGTAGGGGGCGGTTGGTGGATGCGCGTACCGATTATATCGGTTATCTGTTGCAAACAGAAGGCAAGCAGACCGATGAGGCTGTTGCAGAAACGGATTCGGAACTTGTGCCGCGCCTGAATCATCAGGATTTGATTGACGAGTTTATCGGTCAGGGAGAAAAACGTATTGTCCTGTCGCAGGAGGAGGTGGTTCCGCATCCTGAAATTGAAGAGCAGTCGGTTGGCGAGAGCGATTGTTTTACGGAAACTTTGGCTAAAATTTATATCAAACAGGGCCGATATGAGAAAGCTATTGAAATTATACGTAAATTAAGTTTGAAAAATCCAAAAAAAAATCGTTACTTTGCAGACCAGATACGTTTTTTGGAGAAACTGATTATTAATAACAAAAATAAATAATTAAATCAATGTACACAGTTCTTTTAATTTTAACTATTGTCGTTTCCGTTTTTATGTGCCTGATCGTTTTGATCCAGGAGTCAAAAGGAGGCGGCTTGGCTTCAAGCTTCTCATCTTCAAACCAGATTATGGGTGTAAGAAAAACAACAGATGTTATTGAAAAACTGACTTGGGCTTTGGCTATTGCACTGGTTGTATTCAGCGTTCTGACTGTTTTCTTCATTCCTAAATCTACTGCCACAGATTCAGTAATCATGAATCAGGCTAAGGAGCAGAGCGCAACTAACGCAAATAATATTCAGGGATTCGGAGCCAGCCAGCAGCCGGCACAGCAGGGTGCTACCGCACAGCCTGCACAACCAGCGCAGCCTGCATCACAGCCTGCTCAGTAATCCTTTTACAGTATTTGTATCTGTTTCAAGTCTGATCTAAATATAAGGCTTGTTTAAAAAGGTTATAAAAGAAGACATCTGCTTTGCGGATGTCTTCTTTTATTTATCTTTGCTATATAAATCTGTAATCTATAAGAATTATGAAGAAAATAGTGTTGAGTGTCGCCTTGGCTTTTGCCATGGGGATGACTTGTGTTTCAAATGTTTCTGCAACGCAGATCGGATATACGCAGAGCGAACTGAAAAAGGGAGATGCCTCGCCGACTTTCTCCTTTAAGGATATCAATGGCAAGACGGTAACTCTGGAGAGCCTGAGAGGAAAGATAGTGTATATTGATGTATGGGCCACCTGGTGTCCTCCTTGCCGTGCCGAGCTTCCTGCTTTGAAGAATCTGGAAGAGAAATATGGAAAGGATATACATTTTGTGAGTATTTCCTGCGACCAGGACAAGTCTAAATGGGAAACCATGGTCAAGGATAAGGATCTGAAGGGAATCCAATTGCACATTGGAACAGACCGTTCCTTCATGCAAAGTTATGAAATCAGTGGTATTCCGCGTTTTATCTTGCTGGATGAGAATGGAAAGATAATTTCCAGCGATATGTCTCGTCCTTCGGATCCGAATACAGCCGGTGCTCTGGAAGCCTTATTGAAATAAAGGAATCGGGCAAAGGCCTTGATAGATATGAAACGGCGGGCCGTATGATCTTTTATGTGTTCTGGGTTCTGTATGAAACCGGAATATCATGAAGGGTCATACGGCTCTTCTTTTTGATGCAATGAACGGGGAATATGAAAAAAGAGGAAATCCAATAATGAATTTCCTCTTTTATGTTGGGTGGCAGATGGGACTCGAACCCACGACATTCAGAACCACAATCTGACGCTCTAACCAACTGAACTACAGCCACC
>CALUKY010000052.1 GCA_944321345.1 uncultured Paraprevotella sp. | reverse complement strand
GGTATGATTCAAAAAATTTGCGAGATACTGTCTGTGAACAATATCTCGCAAAAATGGGCTTTTTAAGGGACGACTAATTCGTTCTTTGTAAGCTGCATTATTGCATTTATGAGAACAATAGTTTGTACTCGTTTTGCGAGCTATAAAAATTTGCCCACACCACTTACATTTCTTTTGGATTTCGATGTTACTGCTCATTTTTTCTCCGTTTATTTCTCCATTTTTGTTTCAGTGCGTCTCACCATGTCTCACTGTGTCTCAAATCTCTACTACCTTGTTGGTGAGAAACAAGGTTTCTACAAGCGAGTTACAAATACGGTACAAAAATGAGCTGAAAAAGACTTTCCAACGATGAATATCGCTGAATGAGCAAAAATAAAAGGCGCTCAAAATGAACGCCTTACTAATCAATGATGATTGATGTTAATCGTTTGTAAGTATATCCTACTTGCCGATGCAGAAATTCTTAAAGATATTACCCAACACTTCATCCGTAGTAATCTCTCCACCAACGATTTCCGCAAGGTGGAACAGACACTCACGCAGATCCTGAGAAATGAAATCACCGGACAAACCCTGATCCATACCCTGCAACACGCGTTCGATGGAATCCAGTGCCAGAGTCAGAGCCTCATAGTGACGAAGATTGGTTACCACCACATCCCCCTCTCCTACTTCGGGCAACTGTGCTGTAGCAATCAGCAGATTCTGAAGCTTCTCCAAGCCCAACTTCTCACGGGCGGAAATGGAAATGACATCAACACCTTCCGGCAGTTCCGGCAAGTGTGACGGTGAAGCACCAGCCAACAGGTCGGCCTTATTCAAAACCACCACCAGCTTCTTATCAGCACACAAAGGCAGAATCTGAGGAGATAAGGTACGGATCTGCTCGGCAGCACACTGACTGTCTACTAGCCACAGCACGATCTGTGCCTGCTCCATTTTCTGGAAACTTCGCTCAATACCCAGACTCTCGATAGTGTCCGTGGTCTCACGGATACCGGCCGTATCAATAAACCGGAAGGTAATGCCTCCCAGATTAATCGTATCTTCAATAACATCTCGCGTAGTGCCGTGAATATCACTCACAATAGCACGCTCTTCATGCAGCAAGGCATTGAGCAAAGTAGATTTTCCGGCATTGGTCTCGCCTACTATCGCCACCGGGAAACCGTTCTTGATGGCGTTTCCCAAACGGAACGACTGGGCCAGATGACGGATTACCTGTTCGATTTTCTCTGCCAGTGTACGCAATTCCGAACGGTCGGCAAACTCCAGTTCTTCGTGATCACTGAAATCCAACTCCAGCTCCATCAGTGATGTGAGGTGCAGCAACTGGTCACGAAGCTGTGAAAGTTCACGACTGAATCCGCCACGCATCTGACTCATGGCCAGACGATGGGTTGCCGCAGAACTGGAAGCAATCAGATCGGCCACAGCCTCTGCCTGACTCAAATCCATCTTTCCGTTCAGAAAGGCACGCTGCGTAAATTCACCGGGTTCAGCGGTACGGCATCCATGCTGCAACAGCAGTTGCATCACACTCTGAAGGATATAGGCAGAACCGTGACAGGAGATTTCCACACTGTTCTCGCCGGTATACGAATGCGGTGCGTGAAACACACTGACCAATACTTCGTCTACCACTTCTTCCTTTTCCCCGATAATCTGTCCGAAAGACAAGGTGTAGGGTTTTGCATCAGATAAGGTCTTCCCCCCTACTCCTTTATAAATTAAATCTGTTATCCTGATAGCATCCGGTCCGGATACTCTTATGATGCCCAGGGCTCCTCCCGGAGCTGTGGCAATAGCACAAATTGTTTCTGAGAAATTCATATTGATTTTGCTTGTTAATATAAATAGGTATGCCCGACTATCAGCAGCCGGGCATACTTCTGTTTCATTTTTAAATCCGATCCAATACAGTCTGTATCAGCGAATCAATAGTCTGCTTATACGCCGCATTGGCTTTGCCCGTACGTCGGTTGGCAATCACCATGCAGCAGGTTGTTGCCTTATGGCCCAGCAGACGTGCCAGACCAGCCAGCGCCGAGCTTTCCATTTCAAAATTGTTCACACGTAGCCCCTTGAACTCAAAGTTCTCCACCTTTTCATTTTGCCGCGGGTCCTGCAACGGAATGCGTAATTCCCGTCCTTGCGGACCAAAGAAACCGCCACAGGCGATGGTGATACCACGCACCATATCCGTACCGGCAATACGGTCGGTCAGTTCCGGATCGGCATCAATTACATAAGGGGCTCCCTTTTGCGAACACCAGTCCATGTATTCCATAAAGGCTTTTTCCAGTTCCAGATCACACACCTCGTTTCTTCCGGCATAATAATTCAGCAGTCCGTCAAAACCGATGCTCTTCACACTGGAAACGAAGGTTCCCTCGGGAGTATTCAGCTGAAGTCCGCCACAGGTACCGATACGTACCAGTTCCAGCGAACGGAGTTCATCTTTTTCCTCTCGGGTCTGAAAGTCTATGTTCGCCAAAGCATCCAGCTCATTCATCACAATATCGATATTGTCACAACCGATACCGGTAGAAAGCACCGTAATTCTCTTACCCTTATAGGAACCGGTAATGGTTCGGAACTCACGGCTCTGAATATCATACTCCTGGCTGTCAAAATGGGCGGCTACCGTAGGTACACGGCCGGGATCACCAACCAGAATTACCTTATCGGCCAACTGTTCCGGTTTCAGGTGCAAGTGGAAAATACTTCCATCCGGATTGATAATCAATTCAGATTCTGCAAAATACTTTTTCATAGGCCTTCATTTTTTAAGTTCCACTCCGCAACCCTGATAGGGTTATTTGGAGTTTTTCAGATAGTTTATCTCTGTATTTCTGATTTTGACTTCCTGCTCTTCCAAGCCATAGTACAGCTTTTCATAAGCCTGCTCCATAGTCAGGATCTGCTGTCTGAGCTGCTGTTTTCTGCTTTCATTACCCTGCGCAAAAGCGTCGCGCAACTGTTGCAGGGTTTCCTTGTTTTTGGCCAGCTGCTCCTGCCCTTCCTTCCACCAGGCAGCCATTTTCTGTGCTTCCGGCGAACGGAATTCCGCAATCAGCGTATAAGTCAAATCATCATTGATGACAAAATCAAAATCCTTGGGTTTGACCACTTCCTGCTTTTCGTTCATCACCTGCTCCAGACGCTCACGGGCATCGGCCATCAAAGCGGCATCTCCCCAAGTGGCAGCAATATTGCTGATACGTGCCAGCCCCTTCAGTTCTTCTTCACTGTAGGCTTCGGTATCGTAAGTATTACGCAAGGCATTAGGTACAAATATATAAATACAGACTTTTCCTTCCGGCTGGCTGCGATCGGTTACAAACCATCCTAAATTATTGACTTCATCTATGGCATAAAGATAGTCATTGGCTGGAGAGTTAAAAGGCATACCGATATTTTCCGGTTTCAGGAAAGTCTTGCTGTCGGCATCATAACGGGTCACGAAAATATCATATCCTCCCAGACTTTCTTCTCCGCGTGCTCCATAATAAAGAGTCACTCCGTCAGAGAGCATGAACGGGTAATCCTGATCCTCATCCTCATTCAAACCTTTTATCTGCACGGCCTTACTCCATTTTCCTCCCAGCAGATCGCTGGTAAAGATACGGGATTTCCGTGAATCAGTTCCTTTTCCCAACTGTGTCGGCGCCGAAAAATAGATTTTGTTCCCTAACTCCGACAAATAGACGCATCCCAGGGAATCATTCGTTCCGAAAAACTTGGCATACGAAGTCAGCGATCCGCTTTCCGGACTGATTTTCAAGGCCTCCAGGAAAGTTGCCTTGTCGGCCACAATGCTGTCAATAAAGACCACACGCTCGGTAGCATGCAGCATGGCACGGGCCATATCAATCTTTTCCAGCTGCTTCTCGGCATCTTCGGTAGACTGTTTCTTTCTTTTCAGCATCTTGATATTGCGCTCAAGCTGTGCCTCGGCATTATCAAAATCATATTGTTCCAGATAGAAATCAACCGACGAAGAGGATACGGCCGGATTCGATTTGCTCTTTTGAGCCATTCCGTCCGTGCAAAGAGCCAGACAGGCTGCCAGCGATATGATTTTCAGTTTCATCATGTCTATTTGTTTTATACTGTTTCAAAGATATACAAATCTTTCTAATAGAAAAATGATTTCTCTGTTAAAAAAACAATCCTTCTCCCTATTCTTCCACCAATTTTCCTTCACGCTCCAGTGCATTCCACATGGAATGCCGGGCTTCGGGATTCATTTGCTCTATCTGGTCGAAGATATTTCTCATGTCCGAGCGATGGGAGTCACGCTCATACGGACAGAGTTTCTTTTGTTTCTGATACTCCTGCATCACGGCCCAGGCTGCCAGATCACGTTCCTGCACCATGCAGAACGGACGGATGATGGTCATCGGAAACTTGCGCATGCGCAAACGGGCCGGCATGGTGGAGAACTGTCCCTGGAAACTGAAATTCAGCAGCGTGGTGTGCAGGATATCGTCCTGATGATGTCCCAATGCGATCTTGTTGCATCCCAACTCCTTGGCGGTCTCGAAAAGCATTTTCCGGCGGTTCCAGGAACACAGGAAACAGGGACTTTTCCGTGTATCGGTCGAGGCGTCGAAAGAAGTCTCCCGAATGTGAAGCGTCACACCGTGCTCCGCGGCAAACTGCTCCAGATAATGGTTGTCGCTCTCATAAGCGATATTGGCCATACGCACATGCAGGGCTTCCAGACGGATTTGCGGACGATAGATACGGGCTCTCCGGGCCATGAACTCCAGCAAAGCCAGAGAATCCTTTCCTCCGGAAATGCCCAAAAGAATATGGTCGCCTTCTTCCAGGAGCCCATATTCCATAATTCCTTTGTTGAAATGACGCCAGATACGGCGTTCCAGTAAATCTTTCTCGGTCGGTTTCATCAACGGGTTATTTCATAAAGATAAAATACACGGCCAGAATCAGACAGCAGAAAGCAGCCAGATGGTTCCAGTGCAGGCTCTGTCCCTGAAACATCACATTGGCCATTACGGTAAAGACAATCAATGAAATTACCTCCTGAATCACTTTCAGCTGCATCAGACTGAACGGTCCGCCATTTCCTACGAAACCGATCCGGTTGGCCGGCACTTGGCAGCAATATTCCGCAAAAGCGATAAGCCAGGAAAAAAGAATCACTCCGATCAGCGGCCAGTTGTTGCTGGTGCCGTTTTCCTGTAACTTCAAATGCCCGTACCAGGCCAGAGTCATAAAGATATTGCTGCAGATCAGCAGCAGAATACTATAAAAGCCACTCATAAAAAAGACAAAACGAAATAAGAAATTAAAATCTTGTCTGCCAGAACCTCCGGCAGACAAGATTTATCATGTTGATCTATTAAAAGAATTCCAATAAATTACTGCTGTTGCAGATACTCGTGCATGCTGGCAGCAGCCTTGCGACCGTCACCCATAGCCAGGATTACGGTAGCGCCACCGCGCACAATGTCACCACCGGCAAAGATAGTAGGCAGATTGGTCTGCATGCCTTCGTTTACCACGATGGTGTTCTTGCGGCCCAGCTCCAGTCCCTCGATAGAAGTCGGAACAATTGGGTTTGGAGATACACCGACAGCCACGATAGACATATCGATATTGATAGTTTCGGTAGCACCCGGAATCGGTTCCGGACTACGGCGACCGCTGGCATCCGGCTCACCTAACTGCATTTTCTGCAATACCACAGCCTTCACGGCTCCGTTCTCATCAGCCAGATACTCAATCGGGTTATGCAGGGTCAGGAATTCGATTCCCTCTTCCTTGGCATGTTTTACCTCTTCGATACGGGCTGGCATCTCTGCCTCAGAACGACGGTACACGATGAATACGCGCTCGGCACCCAGACGCTTGGCTGTACGGCAAGAGTCCATGGCTGTATTACCGCCGCCGACAACCATCACGTTCTTGGCTTTGTTGATCGGGGTATCTGTTTCCGGATTGGAAGCGTCCATCAGGTTCACACGGGTCAGATACTCGTTGCTGGACATGATGTTGATGCTGTTCTCGCCCGGAATACCCATGAAGTTCGGCAGTCCGGCACCGGAACCGACGAAGACACCCTTGAAGCCTTCGTTCTCCAGTTCCTTCACACTGATGGTCTTACCCACCAGACAGTCCTTCACGAAGTGTACACCGATCTTCTCCAGATTGCGGATTTCCACGTCTACGATCTTGTTCGGCAAACGGAACTCCGGAATACCATATTTCAATACACCACCGATTTCGTGCAATGCCTCGAATACGGTTACGTCATATCCGTTCTTGGCCATGTCACCGGCAAATGACAGACCGGCAGGACCTGAACCGATAACAGCCACCTTGATACCGTTGGCAGGAGCACACTCCGGGACAGACATCTTTCCGCTCTCACGCTCAAAGTCGGCAGCGAAACGCTCCAGATAACCGATAGCCACAGCCGGCTCGTTCATCTTCAGGTGGATACACTGGCTCTCGCACTGTTTCTCCTGCGGACAAACACGACCGCATACTGCAGGCAGCGCAGAAGTGCTCTTCAACACACGGGCTGCATTCAGGAACTCGCCGCGCTCAATATTCTTGATGAATGACGGAATGTTGATGCTTACCGGACATCCCTGCATACAGGTCGGGTTGGCACAGTCCAGACAACGCTTGGCCTCGGTAATTGCCTGCTCACGGGTCAGACCGGTGTTCACCTCCTCGGTACGGGTTGTAGCACGATAAACCGGATCCAGCTCGTTCATTACGACACGTGGAATGGCAGTACGCTCCTTCGGCTTCATCGCCTTACGGATTTCCTGACGCCATGCCGCATTACGGTCAGTCAGCTCGCTCAGCGGAGTAGTCGTATCCATCTCGGCAGCCTGTGCAGCCCACTCCGGATTCAGATGCTGATCCACCTGATCCATGTGTGCCTGGAAATCCTGCTCCAGATGACACATTTCCTGAGCCTCTTCCTTCTTGAAGGCACCCATACGCTTCAGCATCTCGTTGAAGTCTACCTGATGTCCGTCAAACTCCGGACCGTCCACGCACACGAAACGGGTCTTTCCGCCTACAGTGATACGGCAGGCACCGCACATACCGGTTCCGTCCACCATGATTGTATTCAAAGAGACATCGGTAGGAATATTGTATTTCTGGGTCAACAGACAGCAGAACTTCATCATGATCGCCGGACCGATGGCAAAACACTTGTCCACCTTCTCGCGCTGGATCACCTGTTCGATACCTTCTGTTACCAGACCTTTCTGTCCGTAGCTTCCGTCATCGGTCATGATGATTACCTCGTCCGAACTCTTGCGTACCTCGTCTTCCAGGATAATCAGATCCTTGCTACGACCGGCCAACACAGAGATCACACGGTTACCGGCCTCTTTCAAAGCCTGGATGATCGGCAACATCGGAGCCACACCGACACCACCGCCGGCACATACTACTGTTCCGAAATTCTCAATGTGTGTCGCCTTACCCAGAGGGCCAACCACGTCGGTAATCTCATCGCCTACCTCCAACTGACACAGGCGTGTTGAAGACAGTCCCACTTTCTGTACCACCAGCGTAATGGTTCCCTTACGGGTATCCGCACCGGCAATGGTCAGCGGCATACGCTCACCCTTCTCACCGACACGCACGATTACGAAATGGCCTGCCTTACGAGCCTTGGCAATCAAAGGAGCTTCAATCTCAAATTTAAAGACCTTCTCCGAAAACTGCTCTTTGGAAACAATCTTATTCATTCTTTTCTGATTTAATATATGTTTTATTTGATGATTAATGCTTACTGTTTAGAAAGGTTTTTCATCCAGCATTTCGAAACCGCAGTAAGGAACCAGGCACTTTGGAATGCGGATTCCCTCCGGAGTCTGGAAGTTCTCCATGATGGCTGCAACGATACGCGGCAAAGCCAGAGCCGATCCGTTCAGGGTATGGCACAACTCGGTCTTCTTGTCCTCAGCCTTACGGTAACGGCATTTCAGACGGTTAGCCTGATAAGTATCGAAGTTAGAAACAGAACTTACCTCCAACCAGCGCTTCTGAGCCTCTGAGTAAACCTCAAAGTCATAACATACAGAAGAAGTGAAGCTCATGTCACCGCCACACAGACGCAGGATGCGGTAAGGCAACTCCAACTTCTGCAACAGTCCTTCTACGTGAGCCAGCATTTCCTGATGTGACTGCTCTGAATGCTCCGGAGTATCGATACGAACGATCTCTACCTTAGAGAACTCATGCAGACGGTTCAGTCCGCGCACGTCCTTACCGTATGATCCGGCCTCACGACGGAAGCACTGAGTATACGCGCAGTTCTTGATCGGCAGATCCTTCTCGTCGATAATCACATCACGATAGATGTTGGTTACCGGAACCTCGGCAGTAGGAATCAGATACAGATCATCCAGATTGCAGTGATACATCTGTCCCTCCTTGTCAGGCAACTGACCGGTACCATAACCGGAAGCCTGATTTACGACAGTTGGAGGCATAATCTCGGTATAACCGGATTTGCGGGCCTCATCCAGGAAGAAGTTGATCAACGCACGCTGCAAACGGGCACCCTTTCCTTTATAAACAGGGAATCCGGCACCGGTGATCTTCACACCCAGATCAAAGTCAATCAGATCGTACTTCTTGGCCAGTTCCCAGTGTGGCAGCGCATCCTTCGGCAGCTCGGTTTCCATACCGCCGGTCTTTACCACCACATTATCCTCGGCACCCACACCTTCCGGTACAATGTCATAAGGAATATTCGGAATAGCGCAAAGCTGCTCGATCACACTCTTCTGTGCGGCGTCCATCTCTGCCTCCAGAGCCTTGTTCACCTCTTTCAGCTGAGCCACCTGTGCCTTTACAGCCTCGGCCTCATCCTTGTTACCGGCTTTCATCAAAGCACCGATCTGTGCGGCCATCTTCTTGCTTTCCGACAGATTCTGGTCCAGCTTGGTCTGGGCCTCACGGCGTATTTTATCTGTTGCAATGACTTTTTCAATCGCTTCCTGAGCACCGTTGAAGTGCTTTTTCTCCAAACCTTTGATCACTTTCTCGGTCTGTTCTGTAATCAGTTTTAATGTAAGCATAATCAGTACATTTAATATGAATTTATTTTCTAACCTGCAAAAATAGCGAAAAAAAGTGAATGTAAGGCTATGAATAATAGAAAAGTAGACATTTTCAGATAAATATCTCCATTACAGATGAAATTCAGGCAGAATAATCAACAAACTTTTTGCAGACCAATGTTTTTATCTATTTTTGTACGGAAAACTTTATTACTAACCTCATTTATTAATTGAAAAAACCAAAATGTTTGCAGAACTACTAAAATCCTCTTATTTTGCTCTGTTTGTCATTGTGGCTTTGGGATTCATGCTGGGCAGAATCCGTATCAAAGGATTGTCACTCGACATCTCAGCGGTGATTTTTGTCGCTCTTTTATTCGGACACTATGGCGTACTGATTCCCAAGGAATTGGGTGATCTGGGTCTGGTGCTCTTCATCTTTACCATCGGAATCCAGGCCGGTCCCGGATTCTTTGATTCCTTCCGGAGCAAGGGAAAGACCCTGATTCTGATTACCGTACTGATCATTCTTTCGGCATCCCTCACCGCCGTGGGACTGAAATATCTGTTCGGGCTGGATACTCCCAGCACCGTGGGCCTTATCGCCGGTGCGCTGACCAGTACCCCGGGTCTGGCCGTAGCCATCGACAGCACCAACTCACCGCTGGCATCCATTGCCTACGGTATTACCTATCCTTTCGGTGTCATCGGTGTGATCCTTTTTGTCAAGTTGCTTCCCCGCCTGCTTAAAGTCAATCTGGAGGAAGAAGCACGGCAACTGGAGGCTGAACGCATCGGTCAGTTCCCGCAGTTGAAAACCTGTGTATTCCATGTCACCAACTCCACAGCCTTCGGCAAGTCCCTGGCTCAACTGAATATCCGTGCCGTAACAGGTGCTGTAGTTTCGCGTATCAAGAGCGGCGAACAGATTCTGATGCCTTCGGCTTCATATTCCTTGCAGCAAAATGATTATATTCAAGCCGTGGGTAGCGAAGAATCTTTAGCCATGCTGGCTGAGATGATGGGAAAACGTCAGGAAGGAGAGCTTCCGCTCACCAAACGGCAGATTGTGGAAACCATCCTGCTTACTAAAAAGGATATGGTCAACAAGAACATCGGCAGTCTGAACCTTCATGAAAACTATGGCTGCACCATCACCCGTGTGCGCCGTAGCGGTATCGACCTGACTCCAACCCCGGATCTGGTGCTGAAGTTTGGCGACAAGCTGATGATTGTGGGCGAGATCGAAGGTGTGAAGGGAGCTTCCGAATTGCTGGGAAATAACGTAAAATTACTGTCCGATACAGACTTCTTCCCGATTGCAGTGGGTATTGTACTCGGTGTGTTGGTAGGCAAACTGAATGTTACCTTCCCGGGCGGTGTATCCTTCTCACCGGGACTGACCGGAGGCGTATTGCTCACCTCTCTGGTACTGAGCGCTATCGGTAAGACAGGACCGATTCTTTGGAACATGTCCGGTCCGGCCAACCAGTTGTTGCGTCAGTTCGGTCTGTTGCTCTTCCTCGCCGAAGTAGGAACTTCTGCCGGTCAGAAACTGGTAGCCACATTCCAGGAAAGCGGTTGGAGCATGTTCGTGGTGGGTATGTTCATCACCCTGGTTCCGATGATCATTGCCACCCTTGTGGCCCGTCTGGTATTCAAGATTTCCATGCTCGACCTTTTGGGTACTCTCACCGGCGGTATGACCAGTACTCCGGGTCTGGCAGCAGCCGACTCTATGGTGGACAGTAATATCCCGGGTGTAGCCTATGCTACAGTTTACCCGATTGCCATGGTCTTCCTGATCCTATTCATCCAATTGATTTCAGTATTTGTGGTATAATCTCGTCTTGATTTAAAGATACATACAGCAATCCCCTCCTTTTAAAACTGGTTTAAAACGGTTTTAAAAGGAGGGGGCAGTCCGAGACCGTTGTGAATTAGTTGTTTTTTACCGCCCAGTCACCGATCGTGCCTGTCTCCGAAGAGAAACCGGCACCGATGCAATACAGTTTCCGGTTGTCGGCGGCATATTCCCGGGCATAGCCTTTCTCTTCAATCTGTCGCAAGGCTTCTTCGGCCGTACCGTCCAGCTTGAACTC
>CALUKY010000051.1 GCA_944321345.1 uncultured Paraprevotella sp. | reverse complement strand
TCGCCATAGGTTTAGAGGATGAAAAGTGAACGGATATCACCGTTTTGGGTGAACGGATATCAACCGTTTTCAGCATAGAAGAAAACTATAATAAAAAACCATAAAAGAAATAATATGAAAAAGTTAATTTGTATTCTTTTTCTAACATCTGTAATGTTAGAAAATATCAATGCGCAAAAGGGATATGAAAAATCTATTGAAGTTGGAACAAATATTGGAGTTGGAGAATATTCAAACACTTCATTTGGAGCAAGTATGATTAACGGTTATCGTTTTAATGAGTACTTTTATTTAGGACTTGGAGTAGGCTTTGGATATTCAAACGCTCTAAATGGTGTAGATATTGATAAATATGGCTATACTACAGAATATAGAACAGACGCTTATTTAATCCCAATTTACGCAAGTATTAAAGCCAATTTCACTAAAAGCAATATATCTCCATTTTTTCGTTTTAACATTGGTTATACTTTTGATGCAAATCAATATATAAAAGATGCGCCAGGACTAATGATTGAACCATCCATTGGAGTAGATTTTAAAATAAATAATAAAAACACTATTTACACCGCTTTGGGATTTAACCTACAACACTCTGAATATTCATATACAAGAAATGTAGGAACTACAGATAGCAACTGGGATATAACTACAAAATCAGAAATGCTAAAATCAGCATCAATTAAAGTAGGATTTAAATTCTAAAAGCATAATAATGTAAGAATTTGGCAAACTACAGATATTAAACCTTTATATACAACAATAGCGACTGTCATAGGTTAAGATCCAGACTATTAAGAAAACGAGAGCTTAAAAGTTTAACAGTAACTTTTAAGCTCTCGTTTCCATTTACACAAAATTTTGGACAGTGTCACAAAAAACTTATAGTGCCGTTTTTGGAAAATATTGACCTGCATTTCCATAAGTTATAATATCTACAACAGTTTCTGAGCTTGAAAAATGATAATTGTATTGAATTATACCATATTCAGATCTCAGCTTATAATGATCATTTTCTTTTAACTGTGTCATATGTAATGTCCCTGCTTTTGCATATATATCTTGTATTTCTTCTCTAGGTAAAGATGACGGTGTATAAACAGTAGAAGCTGCATAGTCAAATTTAGGGCCTAAACTATCTGCTATTGACTTTGCACCAAGAGAACAATGATGTGGAACCTTTATCCATCTCATATCTTGTATTATTTCATTCTCTATTCCCTTTGCATGATCATTTTCAGTATCTCCTCCAAAAAAGAAATCATATCCATCAATAGATAGAATAAAAGAAACAGATAGTTCGTTTGGTTTACTAAACTGCTTACCTTTGGTCGCATATATATCGGTCTTTGAACCCAATGGCGTTAAAAAGTATAAGTTCACATCTTTTTGAGAGGTTCCATCTTTCGTTAACAGTTGCATTGGGTATTGATGAGTTGCATCTCCATTAGCAGAAATAGTTCTCCAAATTTTTGAAAAATTGGGATGTTTTTCTACTAAATTCCATATATTATTAAATATATCAGGTGTCTTAGCACACTCTGATTTCAACATATCAGGCATTAAATTCCCATAGTAGAATTTAGGAGAAAATATAACTATATCATCATGAAACATATCTCCGATTAAAGCATCAATACCTGGAGAATGGTCATAATGAGGGTGTGTCCAACATACAAAATCTAACTTATTAACCTTGTATTTTGATAATATTTTTCGAATTAAGTTTAACTCTTCTTTTTCATAACTGTCAATAACCATTGACATAATTACAATATCATTTCCATCATAAACATCTCTAAATAATACAACAATCGATTCACCTATATTCTTATATCCTATTACGAATATACTTACAATAAGATTTTCTATAGATGATACGTTTAATGTTTTTTTATATAAATTCCTCATAATGAAATTCTTCACCACAAACAATTAAAGTTTCCCCCCATGATTCATATACTAACAATGTACTTGAACGGTACTCAGAAATCCTACGTTCATAATAGACATCAACAAATTCATCATCCGATAAAGAATCTCGAGAAGTCGTATAAGATGAAAGATAATCTTCAATATCACTATTCATGGTTATTATATTTTAAATCTTTACAATAATCCAAATATCTTGTACTAGCTACACTAACGAATAAATCAAACATACGGTCCTGCATATTATGATATAATATATCTGAGACATTCCCATCTATAAGTATTTTTCGAAGTATATCACCAGAGAGGAATGCATCTACATCATAAATAAGACGTTCATGCTCTCCATTTGCACGATCTATATATTGTACTACATTAAAAGATATATTATCCTCTTCGAATAATTCTGTTAAAATTGATTTAGTTTTTGAAGGTGAATTCTTCCAACTTTGTGCTACTACATATTTTTCATTAAAATAATGATCAATATCTTCTCCTTCATCAAGTACTTGTACATCAATTTTTCTGACTCCTAGTCGTTTTATTACGACATACGAATCAAAAGAGTGTAATTCATTAATAATCCACCCCATAAAGGATGTATACTCTTTACTACCACTATAATCCTTTTGGCAATCAATAGCTAATGTTATTGAATTTGGCTCTATATCTAAAGTAGCTTTAGAAGATCCTGCAATTATACAATCATAAAATTTATATACAATGCTTTTTTGACTTTCTGTTATAGGTAATTGTCCATCCTCAATAGTTTTTGGGCTAAAGCTAACTTTCATTTTTTGTTTTGGAAGTATCTTCATTTTTTCAAAAGAACTTCTCATCTTATCACTTAATTTAATACGGCTAATAAATGAAGAAAGATCTGTTAATCCATCAAAATCAGCACGAATTATCACAGTCTTTAACATCGGAGATAAAATATTTTCTCTAGTATATGGCTTCATTTGTTCAATTTGTTTTATTACATTATTAATATTATATTTTTGAGTTGTATCTACTAATATCAATGGTATTGAAAGATACTTTGCAACATACTTTGCATGTTCTATTTCAATTGTTTGAAGATGTATTATATCATCCAATTTATAAATTATACCATCTCTATTTGCTAAACGTTCTAATATTATTTTCTCTGAACAAGTTACAAGTATAATTGCATCCAATTTTAAATCGATGAATGTTTCAATAGGAACTGGTTTACATTCATTAATCTCGTTCCACAGTGCAAAATGTCCATCTATAATATATGAAGAATCATTCTGTGTATGTTTTTGAAGTAGGTCTGCTAAAATTTTTTGATTAAATGAAATATCTCTCACTTGTTTTGTTTTAGTATTCCACCTCAAAAGTCTACTCGCAGAGACATATTCTCCAAGCAAAGAACTTACAAGCTGTTTACATAATATGCCCTTGCCAACACCATGCACTCCACCTATAAAAATCCTAAGTCTTGCCATAATATTAACATTTATTTAGATTGAAATAATCCTTCATTACGTATATAACAATATGACTGTGGAGGAGTAAAACTCTCCATTATATCATATGGATTTATCGGTTCGTCATATAATTTGAAATTTTTGATTTCCAATGCATAAGCAAATTCTTTGTTCATATAATATTTATCAAAATACTTCTTTGAAACACCTGAACTCTTACACGTGCGCCGCCAAATAATATTAGGTTTATCAATCAATATATTCCCAAGAGAAAATTCCCCAACTATACGACATATTGGATTAGAAGCGTATACATAAACTTTATTCACTTTTTCCTTAAAGTTCCTTTTTCGATATTCATAAGTTTTACGTCCAGCTACAATTTCTGCAACAAAACATGGTTTAATCGATAAAATAACGTCCATCAGCCTGTCCTAATTCAATAATTTGTTTAAACTGCTTATCAGTAATTGACATAAAACCCCAATAAGCATTTTTATCCAATCCTAGTTCCTCCAAAAGAGTTTTTCTAATAACTTTCTTTCTAAATGCAACATTATAAAGCATTTTCACAACGGTAAAGTTACTTTTATATTTATACCATTTTCTAAGATCATAAGTTGAGAAAACTGAATATTGGTTTGTATAACTTATAAAATCTTCCTCATTTTTAAAATCTTTAAACGTTTTTACTTCGTTAACCGTACAAACAGAAGTAATTACACTTCTATAATTTGCATACCCATTACCATCATTCGTACGATAAATTAGCAATAGATCTCCTTGCTTTAATTTTTCAACATCTTTCATCCAACATATATAAATTTTATGAATAGAATTTGTCGGACTTATATCTTGTACTAAATCATAAGGATTTTCATTATTCAATATGGAATCTGGAAACAAAGCTGTATGATAATCTGGCTTTATCGCTAAGATTTTTTTTGCTACACCATTTGTCAACACAAAAGGATAATCTCTCTCAATATCCCCTTCCATCACTCTCATATTTTTTATCAAGACATACTCATAACCTCGATCATCATGATACTTATTTGCAACATGATGAAATCCATAACTTTCAAATATATTAATTAAATAATCCAATTCAGGCTTAGGAAAAATTGTAACATATATTTCATCTACATTTTCCGCAATCGCACGATCCATAATTTTCTTCATAAATCGTTCACCACGACGAGTATGACGAGGTAAGACTTTGAATGTACCCACTTTTAGTCTTTTTTTAACGGGTTGTTCTGGAATCATATCTTTCATTTCTTCTTCTTCAATTTTAAGATAAAGAAAATCAAGGATCTTACCTTCCTCATTAAAAAATACATAAGCAGATTCACCGTTAATAGCTTTCTTGTTAAACCAAATTCTAAATTCAGGATAACTTTCCTTTAAGCTGTCAAAGAATGTATCCTCTATATTTAGCGTCGAAAAAGCTCTTATTTCTAAATCCATAACCACATAATTTTATATTTCGCCATGCTCAATAATTTATCACAAAAGATCCCATATTTGCAAAATATCAAAATCTTTTCCAAGAAGTTACATCTATCACAAAATATTAATTTTTCACCAGACTTTTAAACACACAACTACGCACATTATAAAAATCTATATAAAAGACTTATAGGCATAATACCTATTTATAAGCATCAATTCTTTATGACAAATATACGTCATAATTAAAATATATCCTAATAATAAAAAAGCCATTTTTACTTTTTAATGAAAGAATCTAATCGAGTTTGTCAAAAAATCTTCATTCTAGCACGATAATAAAGATTTCTCTTATTCATTACAAATCAGTCATCAATATTTCTGCTTCCCCGGAATTACTCCACGCACCCCACCTTTCGGATTAGGAACATCGCCTTTGTAGCGCGGTATCAGGTGCATGTGCACATGAAAGACCGACTGACCGGCAGCTTCGTTCACATTCACACCGATATTGTAACCATCCGGATGGAAGCGTTCATCGAGTATTCTGCGAACAAACTGAAGCATCACATTCATGGCCTCACGTTCGCGGTGCGTCAAGTCAAAATAGGAAGCCACATGCCGTTTGGGAATGATCAGAGCATGGCCGGGCGATACTGGGTAACCGTCATAAAAGGCAACACAGGTAGCCGATTCACAAATAATCTCCACACGACGCGACAAACGGCAGAAAGGACAGGTCTCGCCTTCCTTGCGGGGCAAACGGTTGAAATGCTGATACTGATACAGTTCAAAACCGGAGTTACACTCCAGACTTTCGAAAGGCAGACGGACATGGCACTGATAAGTGTACTGGCGGTAAATGGCATGCAAGCGAAAACCTTCTTCCTTCAAATCACGACGCACGGCAAAATAAGCTTTCCCACCCGGAGAAAGCAAATGGGTGACTTGCATCAGAGCCTCAGCCTGTGCATAGGGTTCAAGCACATTGAGTACATAAATGCACAGAATGGTGTCGAACTTACCTTTGGGTAGTTCGGTGCGATAGTAGCTGTCATAACCGGTGATGACATAGCCCATACGGCACAGTTCATCGGTATCATAACCAAAACCGCAACCAAAGTCCAGAATGCGCCCTTGCAGCAGATGATGCTGCAACAGGTAGCGTGCCGGTGCGGAAAGGGCGGTCCGCTTGATGGCGGTCAGGTAGGGATGGTTTATTTTTTCGGGTTCCATAAAATCAGTATTTCCAGGTTTCAAAGCCCATATTCAAAGCAATCTGTATCATCGGGGTAAAGGTCTGGGAGAAGCAGTCCAACAGGTGTTCCCGATCCATATCGGCTATTTCCTGCGGAGTATGTCCCAAAGAAAGATAGTCTTCCAGAATCTTGTCTTTCCGAGATTCGCCAAGGCTGACCTTTATGGCTTGCTGATGTGCTTCTGCCAGCCGGGGAAGATACAGATTCAGGTCGGGCAGCTTGTTGCTCTTCGAACTGTTTATGCTGGAATCGGCCGGCATCAGGTTCCAAAGCAGATCATGAGAAACAAAGCTCCAGGGAATGAAGTGGTCCAGATCATAATGGCCGAGCACTAACAGCCGGCCGGTATAAAGGCAACGCACCTCTACCCCACGATTCATGGCCGTGTTCCAGAACTTCCGCTGTGCGGTTAGCGGACTTCTTTCCTCCTGTCGGATCAGTTTCCCGGAAATGTTGGGCACATTCGGATTGCGGTTCTGCAAAAAGTTCGTCAGTCCCCAATAGGCAAAGGAAGTCAGAATGTCATAATTCTCTTGCAGATAAGTCAACCATACGGGATTCAGTTCTACCCACAAGGTACCGTCCACACGCTCCAACCGATACAGGCAACCGTTCTCGTATGTCTGCGAGCGGAGCACCATCTCACGGTCATCAGAGGTATTAATCCACGGACGCAGAAAGCGGAAAGGAACATTCTGCTGCAAGAAGTTCAGCTGTTTCCGGATTTCGGGACGCTGAACCAACTGTTCCAACAAAGTGATCAGGTCAGGAATGCGCATGTTTATCGGAATCTGATTCTCTCGCTGTAAGGTCAGAATGGCCCGATAGAGCGATTCGGAATTTCCGAAAGATAAACGGAAATAGTTCACGGGATACCAGGCATGGGCTACCATGTGAATCATGATCTCCCATACATTCATCCGCGTTTTGCCCTGTTTCACAAACAGGTCCAGTATGCTCAGAAACCAATAATATTTATAGGTGGCCACCGTATTGTCGAACACACGGTTCAGGTATCTTGTAGTTAGTTGTTCGGATTGTGGTATTAGCATCATTAATCAGTAAAAAACATGAGTTCCTGTTTTAGGAAGCGTTTACACAAAAATACATTATTTTTTAGGAACAGAAAAGAAATAGAGATTTTTTGTCCTGATACTTTTAAAAAGCTGACAAGGAAATCAGATAGGCACAGAGAATACCCCAGCGAGATTGCAGAATTTACGTGTCCCGATACGACGAAACGAAAATAATCCGATCTCAATGAGTCAAAATCAGGATAACGCATTTATTATCAATCACAAACACTTGAAAATCCTGTTTAGATTTTAGCCTCATCCGGAGAAAAATGCAGGCGTTTGCAAGGGCATAAAAAAATCTTCCTGATGATTTTTGAAAGACATCAGGAAGATTTTTTCAAAACTTCAGGGAGTTTTTTCTCGTATCTCACGATCAATAATCCCGGAAATTCTCTCTAATTCCGTATAAAAAACGCATATATGCAGATTTTATACAGATCTTGAAAGTATATTTATACAGATTTTTTTCTATTTCACCCGATTTGACAAAAAATTCGGTTCGCAAAAAACGCATTTTTGAACTATATTCAACACGGAAAAATCCAAATTATACTTTCATATGATTAAGACAAACAAACCTCTCAGAGAAGATAACAGCTAGATATTAGTCCCGTAACACTCATCATGCTGGCTCTTGTCCAGACCGGCGGCCTCGCTCTCCGGAGACACGCGCATCGGGATCATCTTGTTGGTAATCCAATATAAGATGTAGCTCACCACTAAGGTATAACCGCAGACAATGATCACAGCCAACAGATGGATCAGGAACATATGCACATTGCCGTCAAGCAGTCCGTGCACAAACACTCCCGTGAGAACCGTTCCGAAAATACCACCCACACCGTGAGTCGGGAATACATCGAGGGCATCGTCTACATGGGTCTTGTTCTTCCAGTACACGGCGATATTGCAGACAATGGTGGTCAGAAAGGCGATCATAATACTCTCGCCCACAGTGACATATCCGGCCGAAGGGGTGATGGCAACCAGACCGACAACCGCTCCTACCGCAGCTCCCATAGCGGATGGCTTACGGCCGCGCAGGCAGTCGAAGAAGAGCCAGGTCATCATGGCCGTGGCCGAAGCGGTGTTGGTATTCAGAAAGGCCTTGACCGCAACTCCGTCGGCAGCCAGAGAAGAACCGGCATTGAAACCGAACCAACCCAGCCAGAGCATGGCAGCACCTAAGATAACAAAAGGAATGTTGGCAGGAGCATGGGGCGTGGAGGCATTCTTACGCTGTCCCAGGAACAGGGCTCCGGTCAAGGCAGCCACTCCGGATGAAGCATGAACGACTATACCGCCGGCAAAATCGAGCACACCCATCTGACGCAGAAAACCGTCGGGATGCCAGGTCCAGTGGGCCAAAGGACAGTAAACAAAAATGGAAAAGAGCGCCAAGAAAACCAGATAGCCCGAGAAATGCACGCGCTCGGCAAAAGAACCGGTAATCAGGGAAGGGGTGATAATGGCAAACTTCATCTGAAACAGGGCATACAGCGCCAAAGGAATGGTCGGCGCCAGAAACAGATCCGTTTTGGCTCCAACATTCATAAACATGGGAAAACTCAGCGGATTGCCGATAAAATGTCCCAGATCATCTCCAAAAGCCAGACTGAATCCGACCGCTACCCAAATCACACTGATTACACCCATGGCGATAAAACTCTGCAAAATGGTGGAAATGACATTCTTACGGCCCACCATACCGCCATAGAAAAACGAAAGACCCGGAGTCATCATCAAAACAAAAATGGTAGCCGTAATCATCCAGGCTACATTGGCCGCATTGAAATACTGGTCGAGCATCCAAAGCTCCGGACTCTCCGGTGTCAAAACTCCCCAAATACTAATGAGCACCATAAGGCTCATCATCACAATCCATCTTTTCTTTCTTTTCATAACATTTAAAGTTAAATTCGCTATATATTTTGTCTTTGTGTTTTGTGTACAGTAAAATTACTTTCTTTTTGAAAGAAAAACCAATATTTTAATTCCATTTTGCAGAAAATAAGCAGAAAAATTACAATATATTCAGATTTATTTACGTTTTGGTTTTAATCTAATAGAAAAAGCAAACCAATAATAACAAAATAAAACAAAAGAATTTATTTATTAAGAATATGATGCTAAAATATGGAAATTCTGCATACTTTTGTATATCGAATCTGAAAACAAAAGCATCAGCATGAAACCGTATAAAAAACTGCCCCAAATGAATGCACTGAAAAAACTGTTCTTTACCCTATGCGCCGGCATCCTTGTCGCAAACAGCATGGAAGCGGCCATAGTAGACACGCTGCAAATCAAAAGCAACAAGATGAACCGCTATATCGAAACGGTAGTCATCATTCCGGATCGGGCCGCACAAACCCCCTGCCCTACGCTCTATCTGCTGCACGGATACGGCGGAGACGCGAAAAGCTGGATCACCATCAAGCCGGAACTGCCGGAAATGGCCGACCGTGACGGCATCATCGTGGTATGCCCCAACGGAGAAAAAAGCTGGTACTGGGACAGCCCGATACGAAAGGAAAGCCAGTTTGAGACGTTTGTTTCCCGAGAACTGGTGCGGTATATCGACGCCAAATATAATACGGTGAAATCGCGCCGGGGAAGAGCCATAACCGGACTGAGCATGGGAGGACACGGCGGACTGTGGATTTCCATACGGCATAAAGATACGTTCGGAGCCGGAGGAAGCATGAGCGGCGGCGTGGACATCCGCCCTTTTCCGAACAACTGGGACATGAAAAAGCAGCTCGGAGAAATGAAGGAGAAGCCGAAAGTGTGGGACAGCCATACGGTCATCACACAGCTGGACAAACTGAAAAGCGGTGATCTGGCTCTGATCGTGGACTGCGGTACGGAGGATTTCTTCTTTGAAGTGAACAAACGGCTGCACGAGGAGTTACTGAAACGGGGCATCGCACACGACTATATTGTGCGCCCGGGAGCGCACAATCTGACTTACTGGAACAACTCCATAGAATATCAGTGGCTCTTCTTTCACCGTTTCTTTGAGAAAGAAGAATAAACCAGTTCGGAAATGTCGGCAATGATGCGCGCGGTATTCTCGGCCGACTCACGGGAGTGTTTCACAAATACGGCAATGGTGTAATAACGGCCGTCGGGCAAGAGCACAAAGCCCAGATCATTGATGGCGGTCCAGCGTCCGGAAGCGTCCCGGTCACTGGTGCCGGTCTTATGCCCGATGCGGGCACCGGTGCCTGTCAATGGAGCCGGAAGACGGTCGGTGCCGGTCTTGCACTCCATAAGCGTGGTTTTCAGGAACTCCTGAATCGGTTTTGCGAACAGGGGCTTTTTCAGGAAGAACTCCATCAGACGGACGGCTTCAAGCGGTGTGGACCAGTTGTCATAGCAGGTCCGCGCATCACGGTGCATGTCGTCTTCAGTAACCTGAACGGCAAAATCGGTCAGCCCCAAAGAACGGATATAGCGGTCGGTGGCCTGCGGACCGCCATACAGACGGAACAGCAGGTCGCAGGCATTGTTGTCGCTCTGTTGCAGCGTATATTCCAACAATGTGCGCAAAGGAAGGGTGACATCGCCCTGAGGATAGCGGTCGCGCATCGGACTGTAGGTGTTGGGCTTGAGGTCTTCGGGAGTAACCAGCACCTCATGGTCCACAGTTTCGGAAAGAGCCGTGAGGGTATCGGCCACAGCCAGCGCCTGATGGAATTTCACCACACTCATCAGCGGATAGCGGTTGTCGTTATTGACGGTCAGCGTGTCTGTACCGTTGAAGATCACCGCCATACCCACTTCGGCCTGTTTGCCGGACAGATAATGCCGGATGGACTGCTCCAGGTTCCGGGCAGACAACTTACAGACTGCCCCGCACAAAAGACAGAAAAAGAACAGGAAAGATTGTTTTGCCATATAAATTCTCTTGTAAAGAACGGATGTTTGTATATTCAGACGCAAAATTAAGGTTTCTTTCCACACTCAAGGCTGGTTGCAAACAAAAAAATACCTACTTTTGTTTTTTATAATCATCAACCAATAGATTACCAACTAATTTTTATCTTTATATAACCTAAATTCCGCAGCATTTTAGTTTAACTTTATTTATAAGTACCTGAGCAACAAAAAGTTGCTCAGGATTTTGCC
>CALUKY010000050.1 GCA_944321345.1 uncultured Paraprevotella sp. | reverse complement strand
CCTTTGACGCAGAAAAGGTATTTTGGGTAGCCAACCAACCGATCACTTCTGTATTCAGTTATTTCCAGACCACAAAAATAGGACTGAGTCCGGAAGAAGTGGAAAAGAGACAAGCACTTTACGGGAAGAACGAGGTGGTACATGAAAAAAAGAAAAATCCTGTTTCGACCTTTGTAAAAACCTTTATCAACCCGTTTATCGGAGTTCTGACCGGCCTGGTCATTATTTCCTTTATTCTGGATGTACTTCTTGCCGAACCGGGAGAACAGGACTGGACAGCCATTATCATTATTTCGACCATGGTGATTTTCAGCGCCATACTCCGTTTCTGGCAAGAATGGAAAGCTAACTCATCCAGTGAAGCTCTGCTCAAGCTGGTCACTAACACCTGCTATGTAAAACGGTCGGGTAATCTGGACGAAGAAATCAGTATCGCAGAACTTGTTCCGGGAGACATGGTTGTGATTGCGGCGGGCGACATGATTCCGGCAGACATCCGGATTATTCAGGCCAAAGACTTGTTCGTCAGTCAGTCATCCCTCACCGGAGAATCCGATCCGACCGAAAAATGCCCGGAGTCGAAAAAGGGAAAATACAGCAAAGGCAGTGTTGTCGAATTAGACAACATCTGCTACATGGGATCAAATGTAGTCAGCGGATCGGCGACCGGAATCGTTCTGGCTACCGGCAATCATACCTATCTCGGAACGATAGCCAAAAACATATCCGGACATCGTGCGGCTACAGCCTTTGATAAGGGAATCAGTAAAGTAAGCATGTTGCTGGTCCGGATTATGCTGGTTATGATCCCTTTTGTGTTCCTCGTCAACGGAGTGACCAAAGGCGATTGGTTGGAAGCTTTTATCTTCGCTGTTTCCGTAGCGGTGGGCCTCACTCCGGAAATGCTTCCCATGATTGTAACCGCCAATCTGTCAAAGGGTGCCATAGCCATGTCCAAGAAGAAAACCATTGTAAAGGATCTGAACGCCATCCAGAATTTCGGAGCCATGAATATTCTTTGTACCGACAAGACCGGCACACTGACCTGTGATCAGATTGTACTGGAAAAATATATCAATGCCGATGGCAGCAGTGACACGGAAAAACGCATTTTACGTCATGCCTATTTCAACAGTTTCTTTCAGACCGGCCTGAAGAATCTTATGGACAAGGCGATCTTGTCTCATGTCAGAGAACTGTCTTTGGAACATCTGAAAGACAATTACAAGAAAGTAGACGAAATTCCGTTTGACTTTACCCGTCGCCGAATGTCTGTCGTTATTGAGGATAAACAGGGAAAACGCCAGATCATAACCAAAGGAGCCGTTGAAGAAATGCTTGAAATATGCTCTTACGCGGAATTCAACAAAACCGTACAGCCGTTCACCCCGGAGCTGAAACGGAAAGCCCGGCAAATCAGCGAACAAATGAACAGACAGGGCATGCGCGTTCTGGCCGTTGCCCAAAAAAGTTACCTGGACAAGGAGTGTCATTTCTGTGTGAAAGACGAGAATGACATGGTGCTGATCGGATTCCTCGCTTTTCTGGATCCCCCTAAACCGTCGGCTGCCAACGCCATCCGTCAGTTACACGAACACGGTATTGAAGTGAAAATTCTGTCGGGCGACAACGATGCGGTAGTCCGGACCATAGCCCGGCAGGTAGGCATCGAAACCCGAAACGCGCTTACCGGTATTGAATGGGAGGCCATGAATGAAGAGGAAAGACAAAAAGCGGTTATTGAAACAACCGTATTTTCAAAACTGACCCCTTTGCAAAAAAACAGAAATCATCGCTTTGCTGCAGGAACAGAAAAACACGGTTGGCTTTTTGGGCGACGGAATCAATGACGCGTCGGCACTGCGCCAGTCGGACATCGGCATCTCCGTTGATTCGGCCGTGGATATCGCCAAAGAAAGTGCGGACATCATCCTTCTGGAAAAAGACCTGATGGTTCTGGAAGACGGAGTGCAGGAAGGAAGAAAAACTTTAGGCAATATGACCAAATACATAAAGATGACCGCCAGCTCCAACTTCGGCAATATGTTCAGCGTAATGGCAGCCAGTGCTTTCCTGCCGTTCCTGCCTATGCAGCCGATCCATCTGCTCATTCAGAATCTGCTTTACGACATCTCGCAGACCACCATTCCGTTTGACCGCATGGATACGGATTATCTGCGCAAACCTCGCAAATGGGACGCATCGGATTTGAGCCGCTTTATGATCTTTATCGGTCCGATCAGCTCCATCTTCGACATTGTGACTTATCTGGTCATGTGGTATGTTTTCGGATGTAATTCTGTGGAACATCAGGCTCTGTTCCAATCCGGATGGTTTGTCGAAGGTCTGCTTTCACAGACCCTGATCGTACATATGATCCGCACCCGGAAAATTCCGTTCATACAGAGCCGTGCCTCGTGGTCGGTCACCGGACTCACCTTGCTGATCATGGCACTCGGAATCATTATTCCTTTCACTCCATTCGGCAGTTCTATCGGACTCGAACCGCTTCCGCTGAGTTACTTCCCATGGCTGGTCGGAATTCTGCTCTCTTATTGCGTTCTGACTCAGGCGATCAAGAGCTGGTATATCAAACGGTTTGTAAAATGGTTATAAGATCTCAAAAAGTCATAACATTTTCTGAGAAACCTTTCTTTCATTTGGAATATATCCAAATCATACTATCTTTGCAACTATGAGTTGTGAAACTCTAATTGTAGTAACTTAGTTAAAAGATCTAGTTTAGTTTTGTGATGGTTCATGGGAGCATATTGTTATGTTCCCATGAACTTTTTTAAAAACCTGCCTTCCCTACTGCTGTTCAAGAAAGTTTTTACTAACTTTGCTCCTATAATCCGAAATTTCCCGGATTCCTTATACTTCTAACTCTGATCACTTCCGCATATGAAAATAATACACACCAGTGACTGGCATCTGGGACACAGTCTGTATAACTACGACCGCAGCGAAGAGCAGCAGGATTTTCTGGAACAGCTGCGACTGATTGTCGGTCGCGAACAGCCGGATGTTCTCCTGATCTGTGGTGACATCTATCATACCACCACCCCGGCATCGGGCACCCAGAAAATGTATACCGACGGACTGCTGGCCATTCATCAGGCTTCGCCTCACACGCAGATCATTGTCACCGCAGGAAACCATGACAGTTGTGCCAGACTGGAAATTGACCGAAACCTTTGGCAGCATTTCCACGTTACCGTCATCGGAAGTATAGCACGGAAAGCAGACCGTACCACAGACTGGGAGCATCACATCATTGAAATCAAAGACAAGGAAGGAAAACTCCTGGGATACGTAGGAGCTGTTCCGCATGCCTATCCCCATAATTTTCCCTCAGAAAACGGAGCACTGGAACGGGAAGAACGGCAACCGGCTTTTTTTCAGGGGTTGCTGGATCATATCGGAGAACGAAACACCTTACAGCTACCGGTAATACTCACCGCCCATCTGGCTGTCCGTGAAGACAACGGCGAGTCGGTAGACAAAGAGATTATCGGAGGTATGGATACCATACCTGTAGACCAGCTGGGTACGGGGTATGACTATCTGGCTTTGGGACACATTCATTATCCTCATTGCATACAAAACGGATATCCGGTTGCCGCTTACAGCGGAAGCCCGCTGGCAGTGGACTTTGACGAAGACTATCCGCATTCGGTGACCTTGCTGGAAACAGAGCGGCATGGCGAAACACCACGACTGCAACGCCTAGAAATAATCAACCCGCGCCCATTGACAACACTCCCGCACCAGGCGGCCGATCTGGAAGAAGCATTACACGCTCTCGAGGAATGGCCGGACCATAAGAAAGATTATATCCGCGTTCATGTAAAAGCCGGCCGAAGCGTCACTCCCGATGTTGTGGAGCGTATCATACAAATAATGAAAAACAAAAACAGCCGCTACTGCTACATTAAAATAAACAAAGAAACAGGAACCGGAAAAAGAGAAGGACATAATCTGAGCATCGAGGAACTGAAACAGAAATCCCCGATGGAAATAGCCCGACTGTATTACGAAGAAAAAGAAGGCATGCCCATGGAAGACGATTTTGCCCGAATGATACAGGAAGCCTGGCAACAGGTTCATCTGGATCAGGACGATTCAAAAACAATGGGTCTTGAAAAAGAATTTTAGTTTTTATCAAATGAATGACGTATGAAGCTCAAAAAAATGATTCTGAAAAATATCGCTTCCATTGAAAATGCGGAGATTCTTTTTGACCAGGCTCCTTTGGACAAGGAACCGGTATTCCTGATTTGCGGAGATACCGGAAGCGGAAAAACCACCATTCTGGACGGTATCTGCCTGGCTCTATATAATGAAACGCCCCGAATGAACAAAACCATCCGCGAAATTTACACGGAAAATTCCGCACAGGAAGAGCAGAGCAAGGAGTTTGCCATCAATGACTGCCGCCAGCTCATGCGCCGGAATACTGCGGAAGCCTGGTGTGTTCTGGAATTTACGGGGAGCAACGGACATGATTATCGTGCCGAGTGGTATGTGGCCCGTGCCCACAAAAGGGCCAGCGGCAACCTGCAATCCGTAAAATGGAGTCTGGAAGACCTGACCGTACAGCAAACCTGGACCAAGGTCAATGAGATCAAACAGGAAATTCAACAGGCCGTGGGGCTTACCTTTGCGCAATATTGCCGCACCGCGCTGCTGGCACAAGGTGATTTTACCCAATTCCTGCAAAGCGGCGAAACAGCCAAATCCGAAATTCTGGAAAAGCTGACCGGAACGGAAATCTATTCGCAGATCGGAGCCAAGATCTTCGCCCTGACCCGGGAGAAAAAGACAGCCTTCGAGGAGCAAAGACAGCGCCTCAGCGACATCCACATTCTCTCGGAAGAGGAACTGCAACAGATTCTGACCTACATTCAGGAGCAACAGACCGTTCTGGCCCATACCGAACAGCAGAACTCGTCGGATAAGGAAAAACTGGATTGGATCCGAAAAGACCAGGAACTGAAGGGACAGATACGGATTGCCGAAGAGAAATGGCAGCAAACCAATGCCCTTCTGCAGTCTGACGAGATAAAAAGCAAAGAAGAAATCCTGTCACTCTGGACGCTTACCGAAGAGATACGCTCCATACTGAAACAGAAACAGCACCTGACAGAAGATGCCGAAGTGTGCCGAAAAAAGGAAAAAGCGTTAGAACGGGAATACCAAAGGCTTACTGACGGATATGCCTTTCTGCAGGAAGAACAAAAAGCGGAACAGCAGAAAGCGGAACAACTCCGGCAGACGCTGGCAGAAATAAAGGATCTCATACCGATGTATGAACAGAGTCAGGCACTTGTCGGACAGCTGCAACATATTACCAAACAGGAACAGCGTATTCAGGAACTGAACCTGGAATTGAAAGGCATTGACGAAGAACTGCCCAAACAGACCGCCCAGACAGAAGCCCTGAAAAAGGAACTGCAAGCGCAAAACCTCCTTTTGGAAAAAGAACAGAAGGAAATCTCCGAAATCCGGAAAGGCATCCACGGAGATGAATACACGCAACTGCAAACAGAACTGAAAAGGCTGACCAACGAACTGGCATCTCTTTCCGAAGCTCAGAAAATCATCCTGCTGCTGCGGGAAAGGGTGGAACAGAAAAACAAGGCTGCAGCAGAACTGGAAGAAACCCGCGCCAAACTGGCACAGGAACAGAGCGAAGAAGAGAGAAAACAAAAAGAAGCCAATCAAAAGAAACTTCTGTTCCAACAGGCTGAGGAGCTTTTCAACAAACAGAAAATGGCTCTTTCGGACTGGGCCCGTGAAATGCGCCACCTGCTGCACCAGGGAGATTCCTGTCCGGTATGCGGCGGCAAAATAGAATCAGCGCTTCACGATGAAGATTTCCAGTCGGCACTGTCTCCCCTGCAACAGGATCTGGAAAGCAAAAAACAGGAGAAGGAACAGGCCGAAAGAGTTCTGATTGAAGCACAGGCAAAAATCAAGGAACTGAACAGCCTTCTCCAAAAACAGAACCTAACGGCACAGCAGGCAACAGCCGCCTACCGGCAGGTTTACAACCAGACGGTTGAGATCTGTTCAGCTTGCGGCATTCCACAACTGCAAAAAAATACGCAGACCGAAGTGGATCGGAGAATCGCAGAAAACAGAAAACGTCAGGACGAGATCGGAACCCGCATGAAGGAGTTCCAGAAGCAGATAAACCTGCTCAATGCCAAACAGCAGGAGAAAGACCGCCATCAGCAGGCTGCTGACAAGTTACTTAACGAAGTGAACCGGATGGAAGTACAGACCAACCGGTTACTGAAAAGCAAAGAAGAGGTACAACGGACCATACAGCACAACGTTCAGGAAAACGAAACAGTCATCCGGGAAGTATATCCCCAAATTCTATGGAAAGACCGCGAAGAGCTTTGGAATAACAGCAGAACGGTCCTAATCGGAAAGTTGGAACAGGAAGCGGCAACCTATCGCACACACACCGAGCAACTGCAGAACCTTTCCGAATCGGTACGCATACGGGAGGTATTGCTGCAACACATTGCCGAACAGAAAAGGCAGGCAGAAAAAGGATTCCCCCACTGGAGTCAATATACAACCCAAGAAAGGGTTCCGGTTCCTCATCTGGAAACAGCCTGGAACGAACTATCCGGACAAGCCTCTGCGTTGAAAGAACACGCTCTGCGCACCGAACAGGAAATAAACAGACTCGGAGCCAACGAACAGGAGTTCTATAAAACGCATCCGCAAATTTCCGAAGAAAAGATCAAGCAACTTCTGGACATCAACGGAAACATGGTAGAAACATACCGGCAGGAAACCCAGAAACTGAAAGACCGCCTGCTGGAATACAAGACAGAACTGCAGCGCAATCAGCAGCTAAGCAAGGAACATCAAGAGAAAAAACCGGAACTGAACGAACAGGACACTCCGGAAAATCTTACAACTTCCATTGCCCGGGCAACAACCGTCTGCGCCCAAATCAACCAGGATATCGGCCGCTGTCAGGCCCAGATCGAGAGCAACCGCCAGAATCAGGAGAAAAGCGAAGCCCTGCGTCGGGACATCCAAAAACGGCAGGAAGAATATATCCGATGGAACAGCCTGTGCAGTCTGTTCGGCGACGAAAAAGGGAAAAAGTTCCGGAACATCGCACAGAGCTTCGTGCTGAAGGAACTTCTGGAAAGAGCCAATTTCTATTTAAGCCATCTCACGGAACGCTACGAACTGAGTTGTCAGGCCGGCTCGCTCACCATCCTGCTTACCGACTGGTATCAGGGAGGCACATCACGCCCGGCAAGCACCTTGTCGGGTGGTGAAGGATTCCTGGTTTCTCTTTCTCTGGCTCTCGGACTGTCATCGCTCAACCGGAAAAGCCTGTCGGTAGACACCTTATTTATAGATGAAGGCTTCGGTACCCTGAGCAGTGAGTATCTGAACACCGTGATGGACACTCTGGAACGACTGCACCAGCTGGGAGGCAAGAAGGTAGGTATCATCAGTCATGTGGAAGGGCTGCGCGAACGCATCAAAACCCAAATACGCGTCAAACGCATTGACCAGGGACGAAGCTGCATTGAAATTGTAAACGAAAACAACTGATATTCCAAAAACAAAAGATTATGATCAAAGAAAAAAAGATTCTGCCACTTTTGCTGGCATTATTTCTGGCTCCGCAAGCCATGACCGGCAAGACAAAAGATAACACCAAGAGCATACAGACTGCCGAATCCGCAGTCATCACTTACTTCCAAAAGAACATTGCTCAGGACAGCATCCCGACTTTCCGGTGTGATCAGAAAATCAAACCGTCGCAAGCGGAAGATGCCGGCCGGAATGTATGGGCATGGTGGAAAAAGGTCAATGCAAGCCTGAATGAAGAAAAACTGATTCCGCTCACAAAATTGTCAGAAAAACATAAGGGGCTTTGGAAACTGCCGGCCGAAAAGGAACCCAATGCGCAGATGCCTTACTACTGGGGAAGCAAAGGCAACTGCCCCGAGGCCGGTTATCCGCTGTTCCTGTATCTGCACGGTTCAGGACCGAAAGCTTCCGAATGGGAAACCGGATGGCAGTTGGCACAAATGTTCGACGACGGACCTTCCGTCTATTTCATTCCTCAGATACCCAACGAGGGAGGTTATTACCGCTGGTGGCAAAAAGCAAAGATTTATGCCTGGGAGCGTCTGTTCCGTCAGGCCATGCTTTCCGATTCCATCAACGCCAACCGTTTTTACTGCTTCGGCATTTCTGAGGGCGGATACGGCAGCCAGCGTCTGGCATCCTACTATGCCGACTATCTGGCAGCTGCTGGTCCTATGGCCGGAGGCGAACCGCTGATCAACGCTCCGGTGGAGAATTGCATGAACATCGGTTACTCCATGCTGACCGGTTCGGAAGACTATGGCTTCTACCGCAACATACTGACGCAATACACCCTGGCGGCATTTGACAGTCTGGAACAGAAATATCCGGAACACTACCGCCACCGCATCGCCCTTATTCCGGGCCGCGGCCACGGCATTGACTATCGCCCCACTACCCCTTGGCTGAAAGATTTCGTGCGGAACCCGCAACCCAAAAGTTTCATCTGGGAAGACTTTGAGATGGACGGCATCTACCGCCGGGGATTCTATAATCTGGCCGTCGTAGAACGCGCCCCTCTAAAAGCCGGAGAGCGCACCGTATATACCATGCAGATTACAGACAACCGCATTGACCTGGAGGTTAAGAACGTAACCTATAAGGTTGTGGAAACCGATCCGCAGTGGGGCATCGGACTGAAATACCAGAAGACCTATCAGAATGCCGAGCAGGGCAAATTCCTGATCTATCTTTCTTCCGATCTGGTCAATCTGGGACGAAAAGTATCGGTCTACGTAAACGGCAAGAAAGCCTATACGGGCAAGCCTCAGCAGCGTCTGGAGCATCTGGTAAACAGCTGCATCACCTTTGCCGATCCCGAACGCCTGTTCCCGGCCGCAATAGCCATTGATCTTGAAAAACTATAAAACAAGAATAGATTATGAAACGGACAAATATCCTTCAGACTTCCTCGCTCCTGTTATGGCTGCTGGCCGGCATTCTTTTCGGTGCCTGCAACCAGAGCGAAGAAGCAATCAACGAAACATGCGGAAGCGGTGTGGTCCTGATCAAGAATCAGGGTTATTACGAGCTGAGCATTCCGAATGGCGGAAGCATTTATTTTACCAATTACTCCAAAGAGGAAGGACTGGTGAAGTTTACCATCAACCCGGACTCCATCGTTCCTTTTGAATCCTATGGCACCGGTTTCTTCGTTTCGGATGAAGGACTGATCGCCACAAACCATCATGTCATTGCCCCTTATGTTTCGCCGAGCGAAGTGAAACAGGCCATTCGTGAGGTAGTACGACAGGTTCAGGCCCAGCTAAGTGCTGAATATGATCAGATGGTTGCCATCCAGAAGGAGATACAAAAGCGCCAGATGCTGAAATACATGTTCGGACAGGATTACACGGAAGAAAGCTACACAGCCGCCTGGATTGAATCGCAAATGGAATCGTACCGCCGGTTGTATCAGGCTTATTCTTCGCTCAATATCGCACAGGCCAGACTGAAGCTGCACAACAAAATAGACATTGCCTACAACGACAGTTATATCAAAAGCGAAGCCGACTTTCACTCCTGCAATTTGGTTGGCAGCGACGAAGAACACGACCTGGCTCTGATACAGCTGACCGACGGCGAGACACCCAAGGACCGCTATATCTTTCCGGTAAGTGATACCGATCCGCTCGAGGATTATTCCATCTGGGAGCAGGCCATGAAAGCCATTCATGCCGACAAGAACCAGCGTCTGGTCATGATCGGTTACAATCTGGGACCGGTACTTGCCGTGACCAATCAGGGCATCAAGGCCCAATACACTTCGGGAAGCATCAGCCAGAAGGACGAGGACCGCATTCTGTATTCCATTCCGGCTCTGCACGGCTCCAGCGGATCGCCTGTGATCAATGCCCGGGGGCAGTTGGTAGCCATCCAGTATGCCGGTCTGGACAAGACACAAAGCTTTAATTATGGTATCCGTTCCATTCATCTGCGTCGGCTGATGGATGAGGCCGGAGAATAAGCCGTCATTATTTTTCAGTACGGCAAACAGATTCTGATTCAAGGAAGAAATGCACGTTTAAGAAAGCAGATTTTATCCATGGGAAAAATAAAGGATAACACCAAAACTCTCTGGAACCATACGGAACAGGTACCCATCTTTGTATATCTGCTCCGTTGGCTGGTGCTTTCGGCACTGTCGGGGGCAGTCATCGGCAGCGGCTCTGCCCTGCTGCTCGTTTCGCTCGAATGGGCCACACGAACCCGTGAAGAACATCTGTGGCTCATCGCCCTGCTGCCATTGGCCGGATTGCTCATCGGTCTGATGTATCACTATTGGGCAGGAACAGCCTCCAAGGGAAACAATTATCTGATTGAAGAAATCCGTTCCCCGAACGGCATTATTCCCTTCCGCATGGCCCCTTTGGTTTATATCGGTACGGTACTGACCCACCTGTTCGGAGGTTCTGCCGGCCGCGAGGGTACGGGCGTACAGATGGGAGGTGCTCTGGCTGACCGTTTCTCAAAATATCTGCATCTGCCGACACGCGACCATCAGATCATGGTCACCATCGGTATCAGCGCCGGTTTTGCTTCGGTCTTCGGCACTCCGTTGGCCGGCGCAGTCTTTGCCCTGGAAGTCGTGATTATCGGGCGCATGCGTTATGATGCCATTCTTCCGGCTTTTCTCTCGGCCATATTTGCCCATCTCGCATGTGAGGCCTGGGGTGTGAACCACACGCATTATCATATCGGAACTGTCCCGTCCATCAATCCGCAACTGATTTTGTGGACTCTGCTGGTTTCGATAGCCTTCGGAGTGGTTTCCATGCTCTTCTCACGGAGTGTGGGATTCTGGAGCCGGTTAAGCAGCAAGTATATCACTTATCCTCCATTCCGTCCGCTGGTGGGCGGTGTGGTAATTGCGCTCGCCGTATGGCTGTTGGGCACCACCAAATACATCGGTCTGGGAGTACCTACGCTGGTAGCTTCTTTCCACGAGCAGCAGCAACTCTACGATTTTGTCCTGAAACTGCTGTTCACCACCTTCACCATCGGTGTAGGATTCAAAGGTGGCGAAGTGACTCCCCTTTTCTTCATCGGGGCTACCATGGGAAGCGCCCTTTCCGCCTGGGTGCCCATGCCCATGGGCCTGCTGGCCGGAATGGGATTCGTAGCCGTATTCTCCGGAGCGACCAACACCCCTGTGGCCTGCACGCTGATGGGCATCGAGCTGTTCGGAGCCGAAGCCGGCATCTACATCGGTCTGGCCTGCGTCACGGCCTATCTGTTCTCGGGCCACACCGGAATCTATACGGCACAGATTATCGGATCGCCCAAACATCAGAAATATATGGACATGAAAGGGAAAACATTAAAGTAATCCGTGTTTTTCACAGGCATTCTCCCCCCAAAAAAGAACAAGCAACACACAACTTTTTACTTAAAAAATGTAATTATAGAATTGTCATTACACCGAATCCTCGTAAATTTGTAGATAATTATAAAA
>CALUKY010000049.1 GCA_944321345.1 uncultured Paraprevotella sp. | reverse complement strand
CTGCAATATATTAACTATAAAAATGAGAAACCCATTGGTAGAGTTAAATATGCGCTAATTTAATTCCGCCAACGAGTTAATCAAGTTACTGTTTGTAAGTTCTCCTTTATGAAATTTGACTTTTGAGGCAGTCTCCTGTTTCTATTATATATGTATGCAGGACCAGAGATCTTCAATCAATAATTGGATCGGAACAACACCCTTGGTACTCCTGCATTTATAAAGTCGCAGACTTCTACCGTGCCGTCTCCATCCAGCCCATTGCTGAAAACAGCCGTAAAATCATCCGTCAAAGACCGGTCCACTTCGAAAACAGTCCATCGGTTACCGTCCAAGGCTTCCTGTATTCCCATCGGCTTGCACCCTTTATGATATTTCATACGATATACCGGTCCGCTGTCGCAGCGGCATCCCATCAGGAATTTTGGAGTGTTGAAACACAAAAGATTGATTATGAAATGGCGGTACCCCTGATGCACATCCCCTCCCGGCCGCATACGAACCGGCATATGAATTTCCTCAGAAGCAATAGTAAGCCCCTTAAGATACGAGCCTTTATCAACGCGCCCTTCACCTACAGAACAGGACAGCATACTTTGCGCTTGCTCTACAGACATAGAAAAATTCAAAATCTCTTTTGCCACATTATACGCCACAAAGCACATCAGCCGCTCATCCAACAGATTCCATTTAAAGCGGCAAGAGTCTCCCTCATACTTTATCTTGTCTACTATATCTTCTGCCAGCCGATGCTTAAAATCCATATTACCCAGAATTTTCTCTGTCAGAAGCTGGTTGAACTCTTCCTTAGAAAATCCATGGAAGAATTGCTCATACTGTTTCATTAGCTCGCCATCATCTGAGAACAGGAAATATCTCCGCAAAATTTCTCTCAAATCCATATTCTTACATTTTCAAGTTAACAGTCCTAAAGATAAGGTTTTTACCATCAATCTATCAAGTACAATGTAAAAAAAGCACAATTTTTCTTTCACTCTTCAACAGCCCAATCAGGATTTATTCCGTTCTTTTTCCTTCTCCCGAATCATTTTCTTCAGAATCAAGACCACCGTACTTCGCCGGATGGTTTCCCGGAATGGCTCCGAACAACGTTCCTCCACCGGAAAATCAGGCAAGAGGCCAGCTCCTTCGGTAGGAGTCCCCCCCAATGTAGGCTTCGGAAGCTCCGCTCCCAGTCTGAAATAAGTACCATGCTCCGTACAAAAAGTCAACACCTTGGTGCCAAAGTCTCCCGCAGTTTCTTCACCCACCAATATAGCACTCCCCGACTCCTTCAGTATGCAGGCCAGATACTCGGCCGCAGAACAGGTTCCGGAATTTATCATCACATAAAGTTCGCCTTGATAAGCCTGTGGCAAAGGTTCTATCAAATGCTTTCCCTGATAAGGCTTTTTCAGAAACAGAGTCGCGATCCGTTCTGCATCAGCAACCCATCCACCGGCATTATCCGTCAAATCCAGAATGATACGCCGGGAATTCCGCACCCTGCAAAATTGGACAATAAAACGCGTCAGAGTATTCTCCTCAAAATCATGAAGCGCAAGCATCTCCAAACCCGGGTCCTTTTCCTTTCTTCCTCTCTTCTGATGAGTGGCAACATTCTTCTTTTCCTCCTTCCAAGCATAAATCTCATTGTACTGTTGTATTTGCTTTTCTCCCTCCCGGCTTAACGGCACTTCCACATGAAAAACGGAATCTCCCCTACTTAAACCCAGTCTTCGGATACTGTCCGTATAACTGGAAAACACCCACCAGGCAGTACTTTTATACCGGGCTTTATCGGTAGAAGCAGATACATACTGCATCATGCTGTCTCTCCATACGGTAGCTTCTTTGCCGTCAATGGACAGAATCCTATCTCCAGCTCGCACCGGCAGGGTCAGCAGACTCTCCGTAACATAAAGCGAATCACACCGCCACTCAGCCCTGGCCAATGCACCATAATACGCATATATCGGAAAAGAGTGCAAGTTTTTCAACGCAGCAAAATATTTCTGAAGCACCCGCACATATTCCGTATTATTCTTAGCTTGAAGTATCTCCTGACGGCAATTCTCACGAAGCGTTTTCAGTGAAATTCCTTTCCTCTCCGCAAGCTTATAATACTTTTCCACTACATTACAAATTTCCTCAAAATCCTCAGAATAGTCCTCCGACCGTATTTTCTGATCACAAACGAACTGAGTCTTAGCCTCCATAGTGAGATGTCGTTTCCACCACAGGCAGTTATAAATGCAATATCCGTTATATCCCATTCCTCCGAGTGTCAACAGACACAGCAGACACAGTTTCCTGTGCCTCAGCTTTTTCCGCCAAAGAAGGCCCCAAAAACAAATCACCAGCAAGACGACCGCCGAGCCAAACTGCAAGAGTAAAAATTGATCTACACGCATCCCGAATCATTTTGATTAACTTAAAAGTTCCTTTCTTTTACCACAAAATTATTTCGACCTTGCACTGTTTTTTTATACAAAGTCGGAATAATCCTATAGGAACCCAATCATAAAAAACGGAAACGCCCAAAACTCATGCCGATTCAAAAATGTTTCAAAAGATCCTCCAAAGCCAATGCAAATCACACGAAAAACATGGATAATAACAATATTTTTTCTAATTTTGAACCTCTGCAGAATTATCTGAATCCGTGATCAGACGGATTTTACCCAACCGGATGATTCAGCAGATCACCCATAAAACAATAATATAAAAGAACCATGATCAAAAAGAACATTTGGGCGGCTGCACTATGCGCCGTGACATTTCTTTCAGGATGCGGAAACAACGGAAACGACAAGACAGAAACAGACGAATATTACCTGCTCATCGGCAGCTACGCCCCTGCTTCGGAAGAAGGCATCAAAGTATATACCTTTGACCAGAACAGCGGCAAGAGCGAGTATGTAAGCGGACTAAAAGGTATTTCCAACCCTTCGTATCTGACTCCCTCGGCCGACGGAAGCCGGGTTTATTCTGTAGCCGAAGATGAAGGCGAAACAGCATCCCTGCATGCCCTGACTTTTGACAAGGAAAAAGGAAACCTTGCATTGCTCAACGAAGAACGAACCCAGGGAGGAGCTCCCTGCTATGTGGCCCTGTCACCCGACGAGCGCTATGCCGTAACTGCCAATTATCTGGGTGGCAGCATCTCTGTCTTCCCCATCCGGCAGGACGGAAAGATAGGTACAGCACACCCGATCGTCTTTTCCGGAAAGGGAGCAGATGCCGAACGACAGAAACAGCCCCATCTGCACTGTATCCTGTTCACCCCAGACAAGCGTTATCTCCTGGCAAGCGATCTAGGAACAGACCGGATCTATTCCTTCCCATTGGATTCAACAAAGACACTGGCAGATACCGCCGCACGAAAAGATATTCTCTTGCCTCCGGCTACCGGACCGCGCCATCTGACTCTATCCCCCAATGGCAAACACATCTATCTCATGAGCGAGTTATCGGGACAGGTTGTGGTTTTCTCTTACGACGAAGCCCGACTGGATACCATGCAGACCGTACTGGCTGATACCTGTCATGCCCAGGGCGGAGCAGACATCCACGTTTCTCCCGACGGACATTTCGTCTATGCCTCCTGCCGTCTCCAGAACGACGGTATTGCCATCTTTGAAGCGACAGAGGACGGCAGCCTAACCAAAGTGGGGTATCAGAAAACCGGCGGACATCCGCGTAACTTCGCCATTTCGCCCAACGGCAACTATCTGTTGGTGGTCTGCCGTGACGCCAACTCCGTTGAGATTTACCAACGTAACGCCGAAACAGGGTTATTACACGACACCGGCCAACGTATCGAGATGCCGAAACCGGTATGCCTGAAGTTCATAAAAAAATAACTTCACCCATTTACCCGGATAACCAAAGAAACAAGTCAAGCAAGTTCTGACAGGGATATTATCTTCAATAAAAACCGTATCTTTGTATCTCACAAAAGACCTATAAAAAATCGATCAATATATGGTACAGATTCTAGTCATAGATGATGAAGAACCGATTCGCAAATTATTAGCCCGAATTATAGAATTGGAAGGTTATAAGGTATCAACGGCGAGTTGCTGCAGCGATGCATTGCAACAGTTGCGCAAGCAGGAATTTGATGTCGTTCTTTGTGATGTCTTTCTGCCTGATGGCAATGGAGTTGACTTTATCTTTGATATAAAAAAATATTCCAGCGATGCCGCTATCATATTATTAACGGCTCACGGAAACATTGAAGATGGTGTGCAGGCCATCAAGAACGGGGCGTTTGACTACATTACCAAGGGCGATGATAACCGCAAAATCATTCCTACGATAAATCGTGCGGTTGATGAAACTGAGAAAAAGAAAGGTAAAAAGCCAGCCACTGTAGCATATTCTTTTGATTCCATTGTCGGTAATTCAAAAGAACTGAAACAGGCCATCATGCTGGCACAGAAAGTGTCCAAGACAGATGCCGCTGTATTGCTGACCGGAGAAACAGGTACCGGAAAAGAAGTTTTTGCTCATGCCATCCATCAGGCCAGCGAAAGAGCTGCACAGCCCATTGTGGATATAAACTGCTCGGCCTTTAGTAAAGACTTGTTGGAAAGCGAACTGTTTGGTTATAAGGCCGGCGCTTTCACCGGAGCATTAAAGGACAAAAAGGGATTGTTTGAAGTGGCGAATCATGGAACCGTCTTTTTGGATGAAATCGGAGAAATGGCATTCGACCTTCAGGCAAGACTTTTACGTGTTCTGGAAACCGGAGAGTATATCAAGATCGGAGATACCAGACCGACCAAAGTAGATGTCAGAATTATATCTGCCACCAACAGGGATCTGAAGAAAGAAATAGAGAACGGAAACTTCCGTGAGGATCTATATTTCCGCTTATCCGTTTTCCAGATCAATCTGCCTCCGCTGCGGGAGAGAAAAGAGGATATTGAAAGCCTGTCCTATATGTTTCTGGACCGGTTTGCCGATAAACTGAAGAAGAAAATTAACGGTATTACTCCAGAGGTGCTTCACATATTGAAAAATGCAGAATGGAAAGGTAATGTCAGAGAACTTCGGAATGTTATAGAAAGATGCTCTATTGTCTGCGAAGACCAAATAACTTTTGAAGATTTGCCTTTGGAATTACAAAGATGTAAATCAGAGGTTTCACCGATGAAAGACAGTTTTGAACTGGCGGAAATCGAGCGGATGCATATTATCAAAGTGTTGCAGTATACCCATGGCAATAAAACAGAAACGGCACGTCTTTTAAAGATAGGATTGGCAACTCTTTATCGTAAGATCGAAACATATAAAATAAGCATATAACCATAAAAACAACCGTTTATTATAAGCAATTGACTGAAATGCTTATAAACGGTTGTTTGTTATGAGTCATCTGCGGTTTATGCTTTTAAGCGTAAAGTGAAGCAGCTGCCTTTCCCGATTTCGCTCTCTACGGTCAAGGTACCGCCGTGTGCCTCCACAAAATCCTTCGAAATGGACAATCCCAGTCCACTGCCTTGAACCTTGGTTCCCGGCACCCGGAAGTAATGATCAAAAATACTCTGGTGATAGCGTGGGTCTATGCCTTTGCCAAAATCACGCACAAACATTTCAATATAATTGTCATCGGTTTGACGGGCACCGATAATGATGCGACCGTTTTCAGGAGAATAACGAATGGCATTCGAAAGCAGGTTGGTCAGCACCCAGGCGATCTTTTCGCTGTCTACAAACAGCTTTCCGATTTTGTTCTCCGGATATTGTACTTCTATTTGTATGTTGAATTTTTCTGCCTGTACCCGATTGGCCTTTATGGCATATTCAATCAGTTCTATGGGCTTTGTGATGCGGGGTTTGAGTTGTAGTTTGCCGGATTCTACTTGGGTCATATTAAGCAGTTCGCCCGTGATATTCAGTAAGCGTTCACTATTATCCTGAATGCTTTGTGCCAATTCTTTTTGTTCCTCATTCAGGTCTCCAATTCGACTGTCCTCAAGCAACTGCAAGCTCATCATAATAGCAGAAATGGGGGTTTTCAGTTCGTGCGATATTGTCGAGATGAAAGTGGTTTTGGCAGAATCCAGTTCCTTGAATTCCGTAATGTTCTTAAGCAGAATGACGTATCCCTCATTTATGGAATCGGAATGTTCATTTCCGGACTTGTCAATCTGCATATACTTCATCTGGAAATAACTTTCCTTATTGTCGGCATATATTTTCAAAGGCTCCGTTTTGGTCATTTTATTTTCTTTCTGAGAGTCCATAAGTTCACGTATGAGCCTTCTCAACAGATCATTTCTCAGGGATATATCCTGAGCCGGTTTCTGCAAAACGTCCTCCCGCTTTAAATTAAGGACATTCAAGGCCTCATCATTGATAAACAGGATAGTCAACTCATTATCCAGTCCGATAATCGGTTCTTTTACACTATTGATAATGGTTTCCATGTAATTTTTGGCAGCCTTGATTTGTGCCAGTGTGCTGGAATGGTAATCAGACAGTCGCTTGGCCATTTTATTGAAGTTTTCGGAAACTTCTGCAAATTCGTGACTGTCCAGATTCAACCTGCAGTCATAATTATGGTTGGCAATATCCTTGATTCCATCAATAATTTTTTTGATCGGTTTGTTGAAATAAGAAGGCAAGACTGCCAGCATGAAAATACCGATCACAATACAAAAACCTCCAATTGTCGAAATCCAAAGCAATGCGCGTTGTAGCCCGGGGCCCGCAGCCGGACTATTTGGTTCTGTTGCCGTCAAGATCTGCAAGTTCACAATAGAGAGTGAAACCAGAAGCACAATCATGGCCACAAGTACTCCTATTACCAGCGTCAATTTTGTCTTAATATTCATAACACGTTTTTTTATTGCGGAAAGATAATCAATTTTATATCCATCTCTGAAAGATTTCTAAGAAAATATGCATAACGATGGATTTTAAATCGGTATTGTTCCGGGACGCGAGTCGTGCGGTGTGGCAATTTAGCACTCAGTCCAGAAATGCTTGTTAAACAAAAGCAGGATACCAAAAATCTCCAATCGTCCGATAAGCATCAGGGCCGAAAGTATCCATTTAGCGGCATCCGGCAGGGAAGCCCATGAATAGACCGGTCCATAGACTCCTAATCCAGGTCCGACATTACCGATTGCAGATACAACGGTGCTGAATGATTCCGTCAGGCCAACTCCAAAGCACATCAGCAAGGTCCAACCTATGAATATACATACCAAATAGGTGACAAAGAACGTATATACCAATGCTGAAGTTTGCACTGTAACCTGACCGTTGTCTACATGAACCGGCAAGACAGCTCTTGGATGCAACATTTGCTTGAACTGGTTTCTGATATTCTGAAACATGATCAACAAACGTAAATTCTTGACACCGCCACTGGTAGAACCTGTACAGCCGCCGGATATCATGGCAAAAATAAGCAGCATCCAGGTGAATGACGGCCATAAATTATAGTCGTCCGTAGCAAATCCGCACGATGTGTGTACCGTTGCCACCTGGAATAAAGCTTTACGGAATGCTGTTTCAACATCATAATAATCGGTTATAAATAAGGCAAATGCGATTATAATCGTAATACTGAATATGGACGCAAGGAACCAATGCAATTCTCCATCCTTAAACAGTTTCTTGTATTTTCCATTCAGAGCAAAATAATATAAAGAGAAATTTACACCGGATAAAATCATAAATATGGATATAACATATTCTATGTAGGGTGAATTCCAATAAGAGATACTATCCTGCTTCGTGGAGAAGCCGCCAGTTGCCGTAGTAGCAAAAGCCTGGCACAAGGCATCAAACAGGTTCATTCCCCCACACATCAACAATATAGTTTCCAATAAAGTCAGTCCGATATAAATAAGCCACAGACAGCGGGCCATCACCTTGATTTTAGGATGAATCTTGTCATGGGTAACTCCTGTCGCTTCAGATAAGAAAAGCTGCTGACTGCTGCCACTGAACAAAGGGAGCAACGCTATGGTAAAAAGAACGATGCCAAGACCTCCGATCCATTGTGTAAAACTGCGCCAAAAGAGCAAGCCATGAGGCAATGATTCTATATCATTTAATATGGTGGCTCCCGTGGTAGTAAAACCGGACATGGTTTCGAAGAAAGCATCAGCAACAGAAGGGATGTATCCACTTAAATAGAAAGGCAACATACCCAAAATCGTAAATAATATCCAGGAGACACTTACGATAAAATATCCGTCGCGCCTGGAGACATGGTTACATTTACGGTTGCCGGCAAGTACCATGATTCCGCCTATACTCATATTGATCAACATGGTCCAAATAAAATAGATATAGCTGCTTTCCCGATAAACAGCAGACACACCGGCACAGATCGCAAATAATCCGGCTTCCACTAAGACCAGTATACCTAAAACATAAGAAACCGTTCCGAAATTAATCAGCCCGTCGTTCTTATGTTTAAATGAAAATGAATTTGTTTGATAAACCTCTTCCATACATCATATCTTTTATGGACTTACAGACAAAACGCATGCCACAAGAGATACAATACCACCAAATTACTGGTTTACAAGATATTACAAAAGAGAATATTTAATATAGAAAAAATACCCTTCTCATTATGAGAGGCATCTACCTCCATAATGAGAAGGGTAATACAGATTGTTTATCAGTTTCGCGTCTTAATCAGCTGCTCTTTGAATATCTTATACTATTAAAATTCCACGACCTTATCTATTTGCAGGACTCTGCCCGTCTCTCCATTCACCATCTTATACTGTATCTGACGTGTCTTTCCCGTCGGATTGGCATTAGTGTCACCTTCTTTATAGATAGGGAAACGCTGGCAGAATGAATTTTCTACAATAGCCATCTCATCGTGCCCCATATAGCCCTTATTTACCTCTTTGTTTTCTGAAATATCCGGCAAATATACCTGACTTACAGATTTTCCATTGTTTACAGAGTAGCCGATTAATTTTCCGTAGCTACCGCTTCCGTCCGAAGTCAGATAGACCAACACCTCAGGATAACCATCAATATTCAGATCCCCTATTTCGGCATTGACAACCGTATATCCGGTAATGTCATGACGCAACGTTTCATTGGATATACTTAAGCCAGAAGGCTGAATCATCAGACTGTCTCCCTTTGTACTTACCTTAAAGGAAATCTTGCTTCCGGGGTAAGTCAATTCTTTATTGAAATCCACCACACTTACCTCCTGTTTTGCGGAATCGATGCTATCTTTCCCTGTCGCATCAGTAGCACTATTCTTCTCATTCTTGCTGAAAGAACAGGATACCAGCAAGGCACACAATACAAATGAACTTAATTTCTTCATCATTTTCTTGTTTTTAATACTTGTACTAGATTTATTTAACATCACACATATTTATATCATGGCATATCTGCTGTATTTCATGAATCAGTCTTGAAACATGGAATCCGTCACACACAGCATGATGAACCTGAACAGAAAGAGGAATCAGATATTTGTCCTCCTGCCGAAAATATTTCCCATAAGTAAAGATAGGCAACAGATAACTTCCATCCGCAAATATATTCAGATTGAAACCGGTAAACGTAGCCCACGGCAAAGAAGATACAGGAAAGGTATTGGCCGGAGTATCAGGCTTGGCATCTATACCGTAATTACCGCCAAACATTTCCATATCCTGCTCATAGTTAGACAGGAAAGTCATCAGATTGTCATCCCATTCCGTCCACAGATTGGAAAAGGTTTCATTCTCCTTATGAAAAACCGTATAACACGGCAACAAGGTATCCCATACCCCCAGTTCACCCCTGTCATTTATAGCCGTCCGGAACTCTTCATGGTTATTTACCGCCTTTGTCAATACATAAATCAACAGAGGATAGAGTTTCGTATGATTCCGGGTTTTGAACGATATTACCTCAGAAATATCTATATTTACCGTAATGCTATATGTACACCGTATCTGATTGAAATAATGATCAAAATACGGTTTTCTTTTCCACGTTTCTTTATCAATAAGTTTAAACATAATTTCCTCATTGAATAGTTCGTTAACAAAGTAATATCCCTCTTTCCCTTCCATATTCATATAAACATGCCTAAAAAGAGAGAGGGATATTTTCTATATTTCAATATATGAAATCAGATCAGCAATAACTACAATGCTTCAATTTCATTTTCTGTAAGGCCTGTTGCAGTCTTTATTTGTTCCAAAGTCAAGCCTATCGCCTTCATATTACGGGCAATAGCTCTTTTCTCTTCAGCTTTACCTTCGGCACGGCCCTCAACTTTTCCTTCTGCAAGACCTTCTGCACGACCTTCTGCACGACCTTCTGCGTGGCCCTTTGCACGGCCTTCTTCAAGCCCTTTTTTCCAGCCGGCCTCACGGGCATCCTCTTCTACAATGCGGCTCACCCGATAACGGTCCAAAGCTTTATCATAAGCTATCCGGTCCTCCAAAGAAAGATTCGCTACCGCAGCAAGTTCCTCCAATCTACTAAAGACCTGCTCCTTCAAAGCATCAGGCATTCGGTTCCAATGTTGCATATTCTTAAGCGTATAAATAAGTTTGTCATATAAAGTTTCACATTCATTCAGTTCCTTTTTGAAGAAAGGAAACTGAAGATAAATCTGACGAAAATGGGCATTTACCACCTTACCGCTTTCCCGGTCGGTAATCACCGTATCGGTACGAAATTTATCTTCCAGTCCGGGTTCTGAGAAATTCATCAGGAAAACGCCATATACGGTAGACAGTTTGTAACGACTGCCATAACTGTCCGGTTTCGGTTCGCCCAAGAAGTCGTTGTCCTCCTGATCCGATTCAGTCTGGCACAATTCGCGCTCTTTCTTTTTCTTTTCGCGAATATTTTCTACCTGCCTTCCTATGGCACGGCACATATAGAACAGCGTACGGTCCAAAAAGTTACTGTGCATGCGGTTCTGCATTTCCACAATAATATATTCCCCGGTAGTAGTCAGACAATAAAGGTCATAGATAATACCCGCATCGTCCATATTGTCCGAACGGTTTTCCTTATCCAGAAAAATCAGATTTTCAATCTGATGCTCCCCGGCCAACAGTTCATTCAGCAAAGTAATCAGTAAATCTTTACTTGCAGGCTGTCCGAAGATAATCTTAAAACCAATATCTGTAAACGGATTCACAAAATGGCTACCGATAAAATCAGAACGACTCATATCCCCTCCTTTCTTTTAAAAACCCTTCATTCTACAAATGTATTTATTTTCTGCATAAAGAGCAATACAAATCCTCCTTTTATCGCACTCCTTTTTCTTTCATGTGCTCAGAGATATTCTGTTATATCTTCGGTAATACCTTCCACTCGTTTATTTATATTCTGCACAAGTATTTCATGATGAACATTCAATTCTAATCTAAAACCGAAAAAGTTTCCTCAAACAAAAACTCAGCAATCCCGTACTATAACTTATTATTGGTTGTGGTTGACCTTTACTGTTTCGTTGAACTGAAGCTATATGATCAGCAATAATTTGTGGATCATTTCCATTGTTCACTGCCTGACGTAGTACGCCAGCAACTTCTTTTTTATTTGTATAATTTGCAAATCCTACTTCACTAACTTTTTTCAACACATATTTAATATCAGTGTTATATCCAACATAGGTATTGGCCGACATATAGCTAACATCTTTAAGGACACTGTCTCCCGCAAAAAGCACAACATTAAAGATTGGTAAGCCAGCAAACTGTTCTGATTGTTCCTGTAGGGCTTTTATATGTCCGGCATTTTGCATAATAGGGTTATAGAACCGATACTTTTCTTTTCCATAATTCAGTATCTGGGTCCAATATTTTTGCCTTTCATTCCCGAAAATCCACCCACTATAATCCTTCACTTCTATGGCAATCAAGCCTTGTGGAGTGGCTACAACTATATCTATTTGAGAATACTCACCATTTTTCTTTTGCAAATATAAATCATGAAATATAGCCTTAGGATGTACTCCCTTCTTCAGCATTTTAATTATTAATCTGCGCTCTGCTTCAGTACCTCTTTCTCGCGAAGATACAGAACACAATAATTCCATATTTCTCCGATGATTTAAATAGTCGTCCCTTAAAAATATCTTTATTCGCTGATATTCAATAATTTAATCTATAGAAAGTTTTGATAAATC
>CALUKY010000048.1 GCA_944321345.1 uncultured Paraprevotella sp. | reverse complement strand
CGTTCCATGCCCCTTTCCTGCCTCTTTTGCAGAAGAAGATCCGGATTTTCCGGTTGGCGTATTCGGCATCCATGTGGACATAATAGCAGTTCAGTTTGCGGCTGTACCTGACCGACTTTTCCTTTTATAGTTGAACATAAAGTTAATCCAATTAGACCTCACGCATAACTATAAAAAGAAAGCGTGAGAAGTACTCGCTCACGCCTCGAAGGTACTACCACATACCTGCACACATAAGACCAGTACGACCCACGCTATAGCGCAGGCGTTCTGTACAGATTGTCTTTGTGTGCTCTTTGATTGTGGTAGTTTCTCGAAGCAGCGACAATAGCAAAACGCTATAAAATACAAAAATAAAGCGGTACTGTTCCCACAATACCGCCACAAAGATACACACTAACTTTGAACTTTCAAAGTTTAAAATGTTAATCTTCATCCATCGTAAAGCCTACTATCTTATCTATGCCTTTGTCGAAGTCATCATTAGATTTACTTTCAACTTCATTGATTTTCTCATTAAACTCTAACTCTAATTGTATCGGTTTTGAATGATATTTCCTTTCAAACAAATCATTAAATTCTTTCTTTGATTTAGAAATAGACATCAATGTTGTTACTTCTATTATTTGTTTTTTAAGATGTTCACGTCCAACTTCAGGAGTAAGTGACTGATGCCATTTGTATTTCCAATTTCCTTTATCTGTTTTCCCTGTTTTCTCTTTTATTTTATCAACAACTCCATTAGGTAATAAATCGTATATATATTTGGTTGTTAATTTGCCAATAAAAGATGGTTTATTCTTAATATATTTTGGAATAAAAGGAAGTCCCCATAATCTATACACCTCTCTATAAAAATCATCTGTAAAAGTTAATTGCCATTTTAGAATTTCATCTGAAATATAAGCACTAAGTATTTTTTGAAGCTCAAATCTTTCTCTTTCATATTGATAACCTGTAGCTTCATCAACAAGAGATATTATACCGACTTTAGCAAAAGCTCTGACTAATATTTCACATTGTTCTGCTATTATAGATTGACGTGGCGATAATTTAATTTGCTTCCTTGCCTCTAATATTCCGTCACATATATCAACCAAAACCGTAGCTTCATATCCATTAATTTGTTTATTTCCATCATAGCAAATTAATGGTTCATAGTGGCCCGGTTCTTTGTCTTTAAAAATGAATGGATTAAGGGTCTTTTGATTTAAATATCTTATAATTCTGTGGCCCGATGATTTATCATTATCATCTACCATTTTTAAAGCTTCTTGCATACCCCTTCCAGACAGGACTCTTGTTCCATCTCCTAAGACATAACAAGGGATAGAAAACCCTGCTAAATTTAATTCTCCTTTATACTTAATTTGATGCTCCATATACTAAATCTTTATAAGTTAATCTACATTCAACATTCTGCAAAAATAAATCAAATCTTTCTTTATCTGATAACAATCTTGTATTAAATCGGTATGCACATTCATTAATATATTTTTGCATGTGCTTCTTTGACCAATGGTAATATATACCCATAATACTTCTTTTCACTAAAGCCCAAAATCCTTCGATATGATTTGTTGTTAAATCACCACTTCCATAGAATCCTGCTCCATGATTCACATTTCTGTGGTTATAGTAAATGTTTGCTCCATCACTATAATTCCATTCGTCTGTATAAAGATTGCTACCTTCTTTTACATAGCTACGAATAACAGAGAAAAGAGTATTTGATTTTGTATCAGAAACTACTTTGGCAATGACTTTTCCACCACGTTGTAGCATACCAAATACAGGAACTTTATCCTTAAAACTTCTACCTTGACAAGCCTTGACTTTCTTATCTGCATGACGATTTTTGTTCTTGCCACCGATAAATGTTTCATCAACTTCAACCGTTCCTCCCAACTTTACGTTATCTTCATTTTCATCATCAGACTTATCATTATCAATACCTAAAGCCTTTCTAATTCTATGAAGCATAAACCATGCTGTTTTTTGAGTTACCCCAATATCTTTACTTAATTGTATTGAGGATATACCCTTTTTATGGGATAGCACAAGCCATATAGCCATAAACCAATAAATCAAAGGCAAAGATGTTTTGTGAAAAATAAGTTTAGTCTTAACATTGAAGTATTTCCCTGTGTTTTTACAGCGATATTTATTATCTTTGCATTTATAGACTTTGGAAGTAGGGTCAAAAGGAGAAATAACCTTTCCACCCCACCTCTTTTCTTCCAAGTAGTCTATACAATGTTGTTCTGTTGGGAACGCATCTTGTAAGTCTTTTAATGATTTGAATCTACTATTAAACATAAGGCTTAGTTTTTGATTACGCCTCTAATATAGTAACTTTCTACACAAGATGCAAATTAAATGCAGATTATTTTATAGAATTAGTGTAGAATAGTATATAACTGTCTTTCTTTAAAAGGCTGTAAAGTGCTACCGTCAATTTCCCGAAATGTCCCTGAGTTGTTTTTATTTCAGCATTTCTCTGATAATCCTTACACGCTGACAAGGTAATCCATTGTTCCATATTCTTTCGAACAAAGGGGGCATTCTGCTTCTGAGGCAATACAAACCTTTCACTAACTCCCCGAAAAATCTCATCATCTTCCCCACGCGTAGCATCACCACTATGGCAAGCATCAACAACCACCAGAATTTTTCCTCGGGTTCCCACCTTTTTGCGTATTTTATGAAGCCAGACATTCACCTCATCGTCCGTCAGATGATACCTACCATCATCGTGATTGCCATAACGCAAATAAGCATCATAAGGAATCCAGCATTCATCCCAACCATCTTTTTCATCTCCGTCAAAATCAGTCATCTGCTGTCCATGACCCGAAAAGTGAATATAAACTTCGTCTTCTGCCTGACAATTATTTGCCAGTTTCTCAAAGGCCTTGACTATTGCACTCTTGGTTGCCCGGGAATTTATCAATGTCTGCATATCCCGATACCCGCATTTTTGCAAAAGAGACTTCAACAGAGCTATATCCCTGTTGCCATGTATTCGCGCCCAACTTTTATCAGCCTGCTCTCCCAATCCAATAAGGAGAGCCCTCTTTGTCTGAGCTTCTCCATGAAGAGTGCCCGACAAAAAGAACAATAATACCGACAAAAACAAATAACTTCCATTCTTCATTATCTTTTCCTTTGTTTACGAGATATACAGGCACAAAGCTCCGATGCTCCAGAATGCCCCTGATCAGCAGCTTTTCGAAACCAATATTCTGCCTTTTCCCGATTTTCTTCCAATATTTCATTACCAAACAAATACAAACACCCTAATTCGTACATTGCCTGAACATGGTTTGCTTTTGCCGCAGCAAGCAATAAAACCGGGCGTTGGGATTTATGATAATACATTTCAGTGCAACACAGCCGCGACAAATAATACTGGGCTTCAGCACATCCCTGCTGACTGCTGGCCTTCAAATATTCAACAGCCATCATTGGATTCCTTTTCATTAAGTGGCCTTCCCAATAAAGGACTCCCATTTTATACATGGCACCAGAATGCAATTTCTTTGCTGCACGTTCATAATACAGCAAGGCCTGTTTCATATCATGTTCGACCATTCCATTACCTGTTTCATATTCACGGGCCATTATATAAAAGGCTTCCGCCACTCCCTGCTCTGCCAAATACAAGATGAAGTTCCAGGCTATTTCTTCATCCTTCTCAACATATATCCCCACACGATACCAGACAGCCAACCGAAGAATGGCACGCTCTTCATTCTGATCTGCCGCACATTTCAACCATTTATAAGCTTCAGCCAGATCATATTTCTCCAAAAGATTAAATTCATAAAACTTCGACAAATAGTATTGGGCTCTGGAATCTCCATTCTCCGCACCTATTCTCAGCCAGCCATAAGCTTCTTCATAATTTTTCAGATTTGAGGACATATAAAGTTTTCCTATTTCATAGGCAGCTGCAAAGTTACCGGCATCATAGATCTTCTTAAACTGAGTAATAGCATCTCTGCAAGATGCCCTGTCTTCCAAAAAATTTTTATCATAAGATACGGTACCGCATCTTAGTTCTATATTTTCCATGGTTAGTTTTTTAATTGAGTTCAAACAATATTATTTGTTAAAAATACAGAAAATCTGATTAATACAAAAATTTTTGAAAAAAAATAACTTCAGAATCGCAAAAAACTCCTGATATGTTCATTCTAAACATACCAGGAGTCTATAATCTCATATCATTGATACAATAAATCTACATTTCCTAATTACGGTTCAAAAACTATAGAAGAGGGGAACCAGTATTCTCCCGAATAATCCAAAGTATCCTTTGGCTGTCCTTCGGCATTGGTTACAATAATACGGTTGTTCATGTAGTGTGTCCCCCAACCGTCTTCCGTATAGATCAGGTAAACATCACCATTTTTCGGATTCACCTGAATACCGGCACCATAGAAGCTAAACTCATCGGTTGACTTCAAGAACTCTGTAACCTTATTTTCCGCAATGTGATAGCAGGCAGCTACCTTATTGGTCCAACCGTCATTCTTGACAAACAGTAGGCTCTTGCCATCCTTTGAAGCCTGCAGAGAAGTTGGATGATAAGATCCTGAATCATAATAAACCCCATAACCATCCGGTAACGTAACTGTGGTTATATTTTCGCCTTCTATCTTCAGCAGATCCGAACCGTTCGCTGCCCAAACCGTATTACCGGTTACGGCAAATCCGGTTGTAGCCTTAGCCGCATTAGTAACCACAGGAGTGAGATCCATAGCCTTATAAATGTTGACTGAGTCATTGACCAGCATATACAGATAATCTCCCTTCAGCATGACATCCGTTGTCTTCTTGGCTGTCAAAGTATCTGTCAGCGCCATGGTTTGCGGGTCTACTTTATAGGCACCGCGGTAAGTTGTCAGAATCATGTTTCCATCATTCAGGAAGCACATATTACACGGAAAATAAAGAGATACGCCACTTGATAAATTAAGAGTTGCAGTCTGAGTCATGCTTATAGCATTTAGTTTGGTCAGGAAAGGTTCGTTCTTTGACAGGATATAGAAATCTTTGCCTTGTAAAGATCCAACTACTCCGGTTGCACCCAACGTAATATCAGAATGTGCAGCAAGGAATTTATCATAAGTAGCAAACAAGGCGCTGTCATTTTTGAAATAATTGAATGACGCATTATGATAACCATACGATCCTTCATTAATCATATAGAATCCACCATAATATTTACGCACTTCCACCTTAATCTGCTTTTGCGAAATACCTCCCTTGTCTGTTACAGTCAGCGCAATCAGGTGTGATCCGGTCTCTGTTGCAGTAAAGACATAATTCTTGTCCATAGAAACCTGATTGCCGTCTACACTCCACAAATAGACAGCAGCAGAATCAACAGAGTGAACTTCCGGACTCAATGTCAACTGATCGTTCAATGCGAGGATAGTATCCGAAGGAAGATCCCAACGAATCACCGGTGACTGAAACTCTTCATTTTCATCGCAAGATGTTACCAGCATCGGAAGCGACAACAGGGCTGCATAGCCCAAACTTCTAAATACATTTTTACTTGTCATGATTATATTAATTGATTAAAAAAAGTTTTTTCCCATTGATTATTGACCATAATTCAGATTCTCCACAGCCTGAATCTCCGTAGAAGTTTCCCCTACCCAACCGCAAACCAGATTCACGGCGGTATAGATCCGTACAAAGTGAATACTGTCAAGCTGGACCGGTTGGCCGTTCTCATCTACCGCCCATTCCAGTTTCAGGCAGCAGCCGTCGGTATTGTTCGGATGATTGTCGGCATAGCCGTAGTCATACGCATAGCCCACCCAATGTTCGGGCATTCCCTCGCGAGGCTCATTCACCGCATTGTCCGGTAAACGTGTTCCCCGGAAGGTCAGTTCATCGGGCATCCATTCGGGATAATAGGAAGCCTGTGTATGATAAATGTTCCGGGGCACAGTCCCTTCGTTTCCCTGATTATCGGTCCAGCGCACATCCTGTCCGGATGCCGGACGATAGTAGGTAATCTGATAATTGCGGATCGCATCCGGATTTTGGAATTCACTGCCGGCCAACTCATACCAGGGATCATCAGGTATTCCATTTCCGTTCACATCCTGTGACACCCACACAATACCGGGTTCGGCATTACCTCCGGGACGGTCCTGCCAGGTACCGAACATATCATAATAGGCATTGCCATAGACTTTCAGGTCGTAGGCGTCGGGCACATTCTTCACCGCCTTCCGGAAACCGACCGTAATATAACCGCCCCATGCCCCCAAGGACAGAAGACACTGTTTCGGATTCCGGAACATGCGGTTAGCCTCAGCCAATACCTGAGCCGCCGTAAATCCGTCGCTGTATGCCGTAATAGAAGTATTCATATACTGCGTAGGAGCCGGCACATATTCAAACACCGTATCAGCATAGGCATACATACTGCTGTCGGGTTCCGTATCATTACCGCCACCGCTAACCGGCGCTCCGTCCCGGTCACGGAAAATCACCGTATTGGGATTGATACCCACTCCCTGAATGCGGAACAACAGCTTGCCCTGCGGACTGAAACAAAGCACATCACCCACCACCTGATAATTATAGGCTTCGGTGAGGTAGACGTTTCCACTATACGGATTTACAGATATGGAATAAGGACGCTGCATCTCCGTGCCATCCGTAATAAAGGACTCCCGCTGCACTTTACCGCTACCGAGATCGAACACCTTGATACTCGCCTCCTGCCGCTGATAGTCGAAGGTATAGATGTAGGCCAGACGGTCATTAATGGCAAACTCGGTTACCGGCTCGTCATAACGGACTTTCACTTCATCCTTCTGCGTATCGATACAAACCAGATGATAATCGCCTTTCTCTATCTGCGCCCCGTATGTGGCCACATATACCGTATGGTCCGGACCGGGCAATATACGACCGGGATTCGGTCCTACCTCGATTTTCCGGATTTCACGGAACGACTGCAAGTCCACTACCGAAACAGTACGGTCCACTCCGATACCTTCCCAGTCCAGTCCGCCGGAATTGGAAACATACAGCTTGCCGTCCTGTACACAAAGATCCTCCGGATTACGCCCTACTCGGGTCAACGTGTCTACCTGCAATGTGGTCGTATCAATACGGGCCACGGTTCCGTCGAACGAACATACATACGCCTTGCCGTCGTGAAAAGCTACGGCACGCGGCTGACGCGAAGCCCCGTTTTCATCCACCAGAGAAATCTGTTGCAGCACCTTACCGTCGGCCAGATTGATCACCTCTACGGTGCTGGAAACATTGACCACCACATAGAGTTTGCTGCCATACACGTCCATATCGTTGGCCGTGTCCCCCAGATCCCGTCGGTTCATGGCATAGAACCAGTTCGGTGTCCAGGTTCCCTTACTGAAAGAGTAGCGGGCCAACGTACTGTTGTTCAAATTGAACAATCCCTCTGAAAGGATATACATCTCGGCCGTACCGGTTTCCAACAGCGTACCGCCCTGAATGCCGTCATCCGTCTGAGGCTGGTCGGTCATATCATCACAAGCCACCAGCACTCCGGCCAAAGCACACAGATATATTAATATTTTCTTCTTCATTTCCATTCTTAATATTGATAAGTCAGCGTCACCCGAAAGGAACGTCCGGGCATCGGAAAGTTCTTCACGATCTCGTAATTCTTGTCGGCCAGATTCAGGCACTCCACAAGTAAGGTAGTAGAATGCTTTCCCCACGACCGGTCGTAACGATAAGTCAGACTGTGGTCGGTATATGGTTCCAGACGGTTGGCGGCAATGTTCTGCCCCAAGGCATAACGCTTGCCGGAATAAAGCAACGCATACGACAGTTCTCCCCACGGAGTAGACAGAGCGGCCGTTCCCGAAGCATATACCCGAGGAGTATAAGGAATCTGATGTCCGTAAGTCAGGCTTTCTGCCGTACCGGGCTCATCACTGGTCACATCCAGCGCCCGCTGATAAGTATAGTTTCCCGAAAGTCGGAACTGCCAGTCCTGATGCAGACGGAACAGTCCCTGTGCGGTGACATCCACGCCGCGGATGTCCACCTTTCCCAGATTGACCATACTCCAGATAAAGAGGTTTTTGGTTGGTATGGCTACAATTTTGTCCGACACCCGGTTGTAATAGGCATCAACCGTAAGGGCCAACTGGGGCATCCATCGGGCCACCGCCTTCTCATAAGTCACTCCTGCATTGTACTGAAGCGCCTTTTCGGGCTTCAGCGTACGGGTACCCACAGTGCCATAATACAAATCATTAAAGGTCGGCATCCGGAAAATATCTTTCACGAAAAAGCGCAACCGCAGATTTTCTTTTGGAAAAGGAGTGAACACCACCGAAGCAAAAGGCGAAAGGCGCGAACGGTCGGATGCGGAAGCTCCCGAAAGTGTCCGTTCGAACACCCTGGTGAACAAGGCCGAAGCATTCAGCGTTACCCATCCGGCGGTGTACTTGCCCGACAAGGCAGACAGCCATGTATAACGGCGCGGACGGGCAAAGTCGGTCAGATTGGCCTCCATTGTCTGTGCAAAGCCATCGGTAGAAAAGGAAAAGGCCAAAGGCGTTATCGGCCGATAGCGCAAAGCTGCCGAAACATAGTACTCCTGTTGCCGGTAATCATTTCGTGTCTGTCCTTCCGAACCCTTATAGTCCGGATCCAAATATTCCTGACGGCTACCGTTCCACTTGGCCGAAGCCTTCAGACTCCAGTGGCTGCCGAAGTCCTGCTGATATTGGGTCTGCACAAAAGCATTCCGGTCGTCCAACCGTTGCGCCGCATGATCATAATAATAGGTAGTAGCCCCGGGAAGCCCACGTTCGGACTGATAGAAATAAGCCCGCCACTTCCACAAAGCACCCGAGTTCCAGCGTTTTGCCGTAAATGCCTCCAAACGCAAGGCCCGCACATCCGTATTGCTTCGCTTTTTGCGTTCGGTAATCGCATCCCCGGCCCCATAACGCAGGTCAAAAGGATAATGCCCGTCGGTCTGTGTCCATTCGGCGCTCACACCACCGACCCACTGTCTTGGACCGGAACCGGTAAAAGAACAGGAAGGATTGAACAGTCCCCACGAACCGGTAGTCAGGCGGGAAGAAACATGATATTCTCGTTGTGCGGAAAATTCCGGCAAGCGGGTTTCCAAAGAGAGCAACGCTCCCGAAGCCAATGCCCGTGCCGGCTGAAGCAGATCGTCCATCTGTCCGTTGGCCAAGGTAATCGTCTGCACCTGTTCCATCGAGAATTTTCCCAAATCAATCTGGCCGGTCTGCCCGTCGGTAAGCAACAGTCCGTCATACGCCACGGCTGTATGCTGTGCTCCCAGACTACGCACGGAAACGGTTTTCAGTCCGCCCACACCACCGTAATCCTTGACCTGCACTCCGGAAAAGAATTTGGCGGCATCCGACACCTGCAACACCGGCAAGCATTTAAGTTCCTCGGCAGAAAGAGACTGAAGCGGCACAGAAGAGCGGAGTCGCGTCTGTTTCTTACCTTCATACACCTCTACCCGCTGCAACCGGCGGTCGGGCAAAGTGTCTGTCCGGCACACCCCAAGAACAGGGCGGGCATAAGAAAGTGATAAAAATAAAAAAACGAATGTCTGCTTCATGTTTCAAATCTTTCTGAAAAACATTCACCGACTTTCGTTTCACAAGCCGAAGCGACAGACCGTTCCGGCCTGACCCACGGAATTAAAAAAAGAAATCCTGACGCTTTTTCCTCGAAAGCGGTGAGAGATACGCGCAAGGCAGGTCTTCTGACTCGTTCCGAAACAGGACACCTTCCCGGACTTCGCATCCAGTGGCCTCACGCCCTGTTCCTTTTTATGGAACTTACAGCAGCGGGACTGTTCAGGATTCTCACCTGATTCCCTTTTAATCATAACAGACTGTAATTCTGTATGAACCGTTGCACGCTGCAAAGATACAATTTAAATTTGTTTTAAAACGGTTTTAAACAATACATTTTAAGAATATTTTTCGTCCGGAAAAAGCGACATGCGCTCCTTACGCGTCATTTTCGCAATAACCAGTCTGTACGAACAGTCTACCAGTTCCTTCAGTACCCGATCCGGTACTCCTCCCTCCAGACGAGCCTGTATCCAATGCTTTTTGTTCATGTGATAGGCCGGCAGGATATCCGCATAACGGTCGCGCAAGTCAATAGCCTCATCCGGATCACTTTTCAGAACCACCCATTCGGGATTCCCCAGATCCACCAAGGCAAACATCTTACTGCCCACCTTGAATACCAAAGTGGTTTCATCAAAAGGGAAACATTCCGTTACCACCCCTTTACTCAGACAATAATCCCGTAAAGTCTCTACATCCATAAGCATTTCCATTTTAAGGATCTATTCCAGCAGCTCATAACTGCAACTCTGAATCGGCATGTCCAGATTGTGCAACACCTTCTCCAGCATGATGCCATCCATATTATTATATTCATACCCAAAGGTGGCACGAATACCCTGCAGGATGAACTGTGTGGCACGATCCAGCGCAATAGGCAGACTGTCGCCCTGCATCAGCGATCCGGTAATGACACTGGTAAAACTGTCGCCCGTACCCGGATAATGTGCCGGAAGATACGGACAGGTCACCTTCCAGTAACGGTCGCCCCTGCGATTATAGGCATACACCGAAGTCATGTGCGGATTATCCGTTACCGGCACACTGGTTGCGATAACAATCTCAGGCCCCTGATCGGATAAGGCCTTCAGCAACTCCTTCAGACAATCATCACTCAAATCTCCCTCCGGTTGCGGACGGTCCAATAGCAAGAACACCTCGGTGATGTTCGGAGTAATCACATCCGCTTTCCGGATCAGCCGGCGCATCTCCAGAATCATCTCTTCGCCAAAACCTTTATACAGCCGGCCATTATCTCCCAACACAGGATCTACCACCACCAGATCATCCGGACGCTTGAAGTGTTCAATCAGGTCCTCCACAATCTGTACCTGTGCCGGCGATCCCAGATAACCGGTATAAAAGGCATCGAACGTAAAGTTCAGATGCTTCCAGCATTCCGTCATACGGCGCATCTCGTCGGTCAGATCCAGAAATGTATATTCCGGATACTGGGTATGGGTAGACAACACGGCTGTGGGCAACGGACAGACCTGTATGCCCATAGACGAGAGAATCGGAATTACAGCCATCAGCGACACGTGTCCCACTCCGGACAGATCGTGCACAGCAGCCACCTTTTTGCTTTGATTGAATAAACGCATCCTTCTTTTCTTTTTAGACCGTGACAAAATTAATATATTTTTCTTGTAGAGTCCGAGAATCTGGTATAAAAATCAGTAATCCGTATACACCCCCTTTATCGGAATACATCTACTTTTGTATCGTAAGAATACAACATACAAACCTTCAAAACCATCGCAAACATGAAAAGAATGCTATTCATCTGGACATTGCTTCTGTCCGTCTTCACGTTGCAGGCCAAAACCCTGATCGTGTATTACAGCTATACCAATAACGTCCATCAGATTGTCACCGATCTGCGTACTCAGATCCAGGCCGATGTACTTCGTATCGAACCGGCTGAAGAAGGACTGGACTATGCCGCCAACAATTATGCCATCGGCAGCGCCCTGATTTCAGCCATCCGGAAGTCACCCGACAAAGCCACTTCGTATCCGCCCATCAAAACCACCATCCGTAATCTGAAAGACTACGACACCATCCTGATCGGCGCTCCCTTGTGGTGGAGCAATATGGCCGCTCCGCTGCAAAGTTTCCTGTTTGCCTACGGTTCTCAAATGGCCGGCAAACGTATCGGACTGATTGTTTCCAGCGCCAGCACCGGCATCAGCGATGTAGAGGCCGATGCCAAACGTCTGATTCCAAAAGGCAAGTTTCTGTCACCCAGCCTGTGGGTCCGCTCGTCCGAAACGCGGAAATGCCATTCCATGATTGCCCGCTGGCTGAAAGAAACCGGATTAAAGAAATAAGCTAAAAACATAGATCATGAAAATCAGAACTATCCTTGCGCTTGGCGCATTGATTCTAAACAGTACAACAATTATGGCACAAGAAAAAGTAAAACAAACAGCCGGACGCGACCAGCTGGGAGAATTTGCCCCCAAATTCGCGGAGTTGAACGACGATGTGCTTTTCGGTGAGGTGTGGAGCCGTACCGACAAGCTCAGTCTGCGCGACCGTAGTCTGGTAACCATCACTTCGCTCATCAGTCAGGGCATCACCGACAGTTCCCTCACCTATCATCTTCAGAGCGCCAAACAGAACGGCATTACCCGCACAGAGATCTCCGAGATACTGACTCACCTGAGTTTCTATGCCGGATGGCCGAAAGCCTGGGCCGCCTTCCGTCTGGCCAAGGAAGTATGGCAGGACGACACACAAGGCACAGATGCCAAAGCCGCCTTCCAGCGTGAGATGATCTTCCCGATCGGCAAACCGAATTCTGCTTTTGCAAAATACTTTATCGGCAACAGCTATCTGGCTCCCGTTTCCACCGAGCAGGTACCGGTGTTCAATGTTACCTTCGAACCGGGATGCCGCAACAACTGGCATATCCACCGGGCCAAGAGCGGCGGAGGACAGATGCTGATTGGTGTGGCCGGTACAGGCTGGTATCAGGAAGAAGGCAAACCCGCCGTAAAGATTCTGCCAGGCACCGTCATCCACATTCCGGCCAACGTGAAGCATTGGCACGGTGCCTCAGCCGACAGTTGGTTCGCACACCTGGCCTTTGAAGTGCCGGGCGAAGAAACCGCCAACGAATGGCTGGAACCGGTAGATGATGAAGCCTACAGCAAACTGAAATAACCGGAGGAGGCTGACCCAAAAGTAAATTGCATTTTCTGAAAAACTACAATTTGTAAGTCCTATGTATAAAAGAGCCTTATCAAACCCCTTTTTTGGTGGTATGATAAGGCTCCCAATAATAAAATTAGAATAATCAACCCGTTGGCGGAATTAAATTGATAAAAGATTTATGAATAAAAAGTTGTGCATATTGTTGATATTTAGTAAATTA
>CALUKY010000047.1 GCA_944321345.1 uncultured Paraprevotella sp. | reverse complement strand
ATAGCACTTAAAGATACTCATTTTCTGCGAAATACAGAACTAAAAGCTATACTTTTTTACTTGCGAAACTTGAATAACTAAATGGTATACGAATCTCCTTTGCCGGTTTAATTACCTGAAAGCCGCCGGCATCACGCAAAGCCGCATACTGGTTCTCCGTAGCCACAAACAGCGGTTCTGCGGGTACCTGCGCCTGTGCCAGAGCCGCATTGTAAGCGTGCATCATCTGATAGGCATCGTTCCACAATCCCAAACGGGCGGCATCATCCGACATCAGATACAATACATTGGCCACACCTCCTCCCAAATCACCCTGATACTTCTCCAGCAGGATACCGCCATAGTGCATGGCCGAATCCGGCTCGTTATAGAAATGTGCCACAAAGAAGCAGGATAATGTTTTCAGAAACGGACTTTGTATATGCGCACCCTCTTCTGCGTAAATCTTTCTCAACTGATGCCAAGACTCGCTGTTCATGGCATTTCCGATACGTTCATCAACACTTTGCGCAACAGACACATTCACAAACAGGAAAGTCAGCAGAACATAGGAAATAATTCTTTTCATACTTGTCGCTTTACAAAAATGATACATATACCTAAAAAAGCATTTAAGATACAATCCTTCAGAAATGACTAACCCATTTGCTCCAAAAAGCATTTTCATAATAGCATGGTCATCTCAAGCAATTGACTCGTTTAAAATTACAAAAAATATTTTTACCCCCCCCAATTTAACATTATTAAATACTAATTATTTTATTTGCTTTGATCTTATTTATAGCAAAATGACTAAAATAAACTGATAGACTACGAATCCAAATAGCGGGAAAGTGCGTAAAACTCCAGACAAACAACCTTATGAAACGTTTCAGACTTGAAATATTTCAGACTTTCGTCGCCAATTGTCTGTATGAACTGGCACGCGACCAGGAACGGTATTATCTGATATTACTTTTCATCGTCTTCAAGCTTTTGGGCTTCTATACACAGGCAGAATACCATACTTAGAAGATCGGATTGACCTTGCTGTACAATCTACCGACCATATGTATTATACCCTACCCTTCGTATCTAATACCCGGAAACTTTTTAGAATCGGTTGAAGTTCAGAGATGCCACCTGTGGCAATAAAGAATGGTTGGTTGAAGAGACATAAAAAAAGCGGGACAAGCCCGCTTTTTAAAAATCAAACTCGGAGCACAAGCTCCTTTTATTCTGAGACGGGACGGACGGAGAAACCATTGATACAAGAGAAGAAATCCATCCCCATACCATCGGGCTTACAGAAGAAATGGTAAGCACCACCAATACCGTTCTCGTATTGAGTCCCCATCCAATAATTGCCGAACGAGCCTAAACCAACACTCGAACCGGTGCGACAACCAGCAGCGGGAAGAAAAATACTGTTTCCATTAGGACCGGTCACCTTTTGGCCGTTCACACCATTACAAGTCGTCCACATCCAAGTACATCTTTCAATCAATTCCATACATTCTTTCAAAGTGGGCATACGCCAATAACCGCTCCATTTTACATGAGCTACATCATATTCTGTACCACTGATTTCCGAACCGATATTTATCCAATTCTCATCACTATAATTGCCTCCAGGTATAAAGTTGTAATATAAATAATTTTCCAGTGTATAAGACTTCTTCTCCTCAGTTTCTCCCCAAGCATAATAACTGCCATATTCTTCTGGCTTCGTTGCTCCGACATTGCAACTGGCCCATTTGATGCCACTTGGCAAACCTAAATCTACAGCCTCTACTCCGGCAGGAGTATTATCTATAAAAGGAGTCAGAGAAGCTGTCATAGAATAAGCCAAACCTGCTCTAAAGTTCTGACCGGAAAATACGTATTTTAAAGGTACAGTGCCAATTCCACGATAAACAAATACTTCTACCTCCTTAGCAGAAAGATCAACAGGAGATAACATAAAGTAAACCGTGGCAGTCTGTTTTGCTTCTGAAAAAGAAAAATCCTTCAACAAAACAGTAAGACTTTTGGAACACTTCCGGGCCGTCACGATCAAAGAAGAAGATGTCAGGTCCAAAGAACCTTCCGAAACAAAAGAAGCATCATCCGTGTGCAAAACTACAGAACTCAAATTACAAGCATTTTCCAAAGGAATATTCAGCTGAACCAAAGCACCCAAATGCTGAAAGTCGAAAGTAACACGACCTTCTTCAGGAGTCTTGGCCACAGCACCCATATAATCATAAGCACCCAAATGAGCCGTAGAAGCATTACCTGTCTGAGTCTGGCCGGTATAATCCAACGGAATGGCACGCTTGTCCAAGTAAAATTCACCACGCAAAGGATAATAAGCTGCATAAGTGGAAGCGGACTTCAAAGACCAGCCACCACCATCAAAAGAGGCGGTCTTAGTACCCGCACCGACGGCCATGGAAAAACCTACCTGAGTTCCTTCATTCGGGAAAATACCCACCGTATCATTTGCTGACCAGCTGAACTCTGCACCTTCATTGGAAATAGTCAGACTCGTACGGCTGCTTGAAGCGTATTTGAAATCGGAAGCAGTAAAAGTCAACTCACGGGCTTCGCCTGAAAGGCTGCTGCTTTCTGAAAACTCTGAACTGCACGATTGGAAAAGAGCCGCACAGCACAACAAAGAAAATAAATAAAATGATTTCATTGATTCTATTCTTTTTAAGTCAATATATTTTTTACTTTTTCACCACTATTTCTTCACATAGTTTATTTACACATTAATATCATCCCCAAGGGAAGTCTTCAGCTGAACCGCCGGCATCTCCACCATCCGAAGCCCAAGGAAAATCACTACCCGTACCACCGGCATCACCACCTGTTCCGGTACTGGAAGCCAAAAAACTTTCTGACTCCATTGAATACAGATTCATTTTTGGAGACTCATAAACTCGACGTGAAGCACATACCTTTAATCCTGTTCTACGCATAATAGTATTTAAAAGTTTTGAAAATATTCATATTATATTACAAAACAAAAATAATAAATATTTAAATACCGAACAAAGTAATGTACATATTTTTCAAAAACATCATTCCTTAATGCATAAAACACTTTACTAATCGTATGATAAAATAGAAATTTCTTTGTGAAAAATGAATTAACAAAAATATACTAAATAATTATAGAAAAACAAACCGGCTTTTCTAGACATAAAAAAAGAAAAAACGAAAGTAGAGCACAAAAAAAATCAGGGAAACATGCTGAGCACATTTCCCTGACCATATTCTTTCTTTAAGAACAAAGACACCAAGTCCTCGTTCACAAAACTTTCTTAGTTGTTCTCCGGACGCAATTTGCGAACAGTCTCAGCAGTACGCCACATTTCGCTGTCGTGCAAAGCCTGCAATTCCTTCTCCAACTTCACACGGTAGTCCGGCTGTGAGTTAGAGTCGATAGAAATCTGTGCCTCGTTACCGCTCTTTACAGACTCATACAACTTCTGCATGACTGGCTTGATAGCGTCGTGGAACGGACCCATCCAGTCCAAAGCACCGCGCTGTGCTGTAGTAGAACAGTTAGCATACATCCAGTCCATACCCTTCTGTGCAAACAGAGGCATCAAAGACTGAGTCAACTCTTCAACAGTTTCGTTGAAAGCCTCAGATGGTGTGTGGCCATTCTCACGCAATACTTCGTACTGAGCCAGCAACAAGCCCTGAATAGCACCCATCAAAGAACCACGCTCACCGGTCAGGTCAGAGTAAACCTCACGCTTGAAGGTAGTTTCAAACAGATAACCGGAACCGATACCGATACCGAAAGCCAAAGTACGGTCCATTGCTCTGCCGGTAGCATCCTGATATACGGCGTAAGAGCTGTTCAAGCCACGACCTTCCAGGAACATGGTACGCAAAGAAGTACCTGAACCTTTAGGAGCAACCATAATCACATCGATATCTGCAGGTGGGATAATATTTGTTCTTTCTTTGTAAGTGATTCCAAAACCGTGTGAGAAGTACAGAGCCTTGCCCGGAGTCAGATACTCCTTGATCTGTGGCCATACGGCAATCTGAGCGGCATCTGACAGCAACATGCAGACGATAGTACCCTTCTGAGCAGCCTCTTCGATAGAGAACAGTGTTTCGCCCGGAACCCATCCGTCAGCCACTGCCTTGTCGTAAGTCTTGCCCGGACGCTGTCCGACGATGACGTTGAAACCGTTGTCGCGTAGGTTACAAGCCTGACCCGGTCCCTGAACACCATAACCCAAGACAGCAATTGTCTCGTCTTTTAAAATCTCACGTGCTTTTTCCAATGGAAATTCTTCGCGGGTCATCACGGTTTCGATAACACCGCCAAAATTCAATTCTGCCATTTTTCTAATCTTTTATTGTGTTGTTTATTACTGGTATTTCTTTTTCTATTTAAAATCTAATCGCCAGCAAATATACAAATTTATTTTATAAAACGAATAAAAAGCTACTATTTATTACTAAAATATATTCGAAAGCGACATAATGTCTCTTCTTTACCATCGGCTTCAGGAGCCCGGCGTATCTCGATATCATACACTCCGTCACCACAGGATTCCTTGTAAAACAGCAAGGTATCTCCCACATGCCCCTCAGCGATATAGGCCACTTCAAAGCGACGGATATATTGGGTGCGATAGGTATCAAGCGGAAACAGATCGAGCACATGCTCCACATATTTCACACTGTTCACATGTCCGTTCACATCGATATCGCTATACACCACCGGATAGGTGCGCACACACTCGGGATTGCTCAGCTTGATGCGTGAGAATTTCTCGATGGGACAAGGCTTCTCATTATCGATATAGTCCATGATATGACCGTCGTTCATCAACAGCAGATCCACAGGCTTACGGGTATCCATATTGATCATGGCCCAAATGGAACGGGCATAACCGATGGGAGTGCCGGAAGCGTCGCACACGGCAAAGTTACGGTCGGTAAACAGGCGATACACATTCTCGATCCAGGTGTCTACCGTAAACTCTTCGAACTCCTTCGGCATACGCTCCATCTCGACCACAAGTCGGGAAAGCACCCAGGTGTAGTTGCTCTCATTCAGAGAAGCCATACCGAAACCGCGCTCCTTGGCATGAAAACCGGCGCAGTTGAGCAGGTGATTGCCCAGCACACCCAAAAAGAGCGAACCGCTGAAATCTACATGAAACGGCTCGGCCACCAGCCGATAGGTTCCTATCTTACTGTGTTCCATGACTTATCCGTTGGCTTTTTGTTTCTTCTGAGTCTCATAAGACTCGCGACGCTCGGCCAAGAAACGGTCCAGATATTCAATGCAGCTCTTGGTAATGGCAATACGACCGGAACGTACGTACTGCAACACACAGTTCCACTGGTTCAGCGCATGATAGAGCGACATGATGTCTTCCGTGCGTCCTTTCTTGGTCACAACGGTATAGGTTGGGTTCACCTCTACGATCTGTGCTCCATGACGGCGCACCTCTTCCGAAACCTGAGGTGTATCGATCACTACCGGAGTGGCAAGCTTATACAGAGCCACTTCCTGAATGAAGATTTCATCGTCGGTAAAGTAATTGGCCTGAAGCACATCGATTTTCTTCTCGATCTGCTTGGTAATGATTACAATCTGCTCTTCGGTAGTCCAGCAGGTGATGGTATATTTGTGCACCCCCTTGATGCTGGAGGCCGATACATTCAGACTCTCAATGTTTACCTGCCGACGGGTAAATACGGCAGTAACCTGATTCAATACACCGGCAAAGTTCTCGGAGAAAACAATCAGGGTGTAAAACTTCTTATCTTGTTCCATGTTTCAATCTCCTTATTTAATCTCTAACAACATATCGTCCACATCATTGCCAGGGCAACACATGGGCAGTACTTCTCCCTCTTCGATTACAGCCACTTGCAACAGATATGGTCCGTCGGTATGGATCATCTTGTCGATAGCTTTCTCCAAATCAGCGCGCTCTACAACCGTTTCAGACGGTATGTTGTAGGCCGAAGCGATCTTCTCATAATCGGGATTGAGCATCGGAGTGAATGAATAGCGGTGGTTAAAGAACATCTCCTGCCACTGGCGCACATTGCCCAAATAGTTGTTGTTGAGCAGGATTATCTTTACAGGAGCTTGCTGTTCCATGATGGTTCCGAATTCCTGAATGGACATCTGGATACCACCGTCGCCCATAAAGGCACATACCAGACGGTCGGGCGCTCCGAAAGTGGCGCCAACAGCTGCCGGAAGTCCGAATCCCATGGTTCCCATACCGCCGGAAGTCACCATACTCCGCTTTTCGGTAAACTTGAAGTAACGGGCGGCCAGCATCTGATTCTGACCAACATCAGTCACCAGAATAGCTTTGTTACCGGTCATCTCCGTAACCTTGCGTACCACCTCACCCATCTTGATCGGTCCTTCCTGCGGATGAATCTCGGGTTCGATCACGCGTACGCGTTCTTCTTCATAATGCTCGTTGAAACTCTCGATCCACTCGGTATGCTTCTGCTCCTTCAGCAGAGCGGTTACGGCGCTCAAGGTATCCTTGCAATTACCTAATACAGCCAGATCAACCACCACATTCTTGTTGATTTCGCTCGGGTCGATATCAAAATGAATTTTCTTGGCCTGAGTAGCATAGGTACTGAGTTTTCCGGTAATACGATCATCAAAACGCATACCCACCGCTATCAGCAGGTCGCACTCCTGAGTCTTGCGGTTCGTGGCCAGACTGCCGTGCATACCGAGCATTCCCTTGTTCAGCGGATGATCGGAAGGCAGAGCAGAAAGTCCCAACAGGGTGCAACCGGCAGGCATATCGGCCTTCTCAAGGAAAGCACGGATTTCTTCCTGCGCACCGCCTAATTCAACTCCCTGACCAACGAGCACCAGAGGTTTCTTGGCTTCATTAATCATACGGGCAGCTTCCTGAATGGCCTCATCTTCTATCTTCGGCACCGGCACATAACTGCGGATAAAGTCGATGGTTTCCGGTTCGTAATCTATCAGCTCGGTCTGCGCGTTCTTGGCAAAGTCAAGCACTACCGGACCGGGACGACCGCTGCGGGCAATATAGAACGCACGGCTCACGGCCCAGGCTACATCTTCCGGACGACGGATCTGATAAGCCCATTTGGTAATAGGCTGTGTAACACTCACCAAGTCGCATTCCTGAAAAGCGTCTGTTCCCAGCATAGAGGCACCCACCTGACCGCAAATAACGACAATCGGAGTGCTGTCCATCATGGCATCGGCAATGCCGGTAATGGTATTGGTAGCACCGGGACCGCTAGTCACCAGACACACACCCACCTTTCCCGACACACGGGCATAACCCTGTGCCGCATGGGCTGCCGCCTGCTCGTGACGCACCAGAATGTGATTCAATGTTTCTTTATGATCGTACAAAGCGTCGAATGCCGGCATAATGGCACCTCCGGGATAACCGAACAAGGTAGTTACCCCTTCGTGTTCCAAGGAACGCATCAACGCTTCTGCTCCTGTTATCTTTTGTTTTTCCATGTTTCTAAATCGGCTAATCATTAATAATTCTTACTCCTCCCTTATCGGCTGAACTTACCATCGAAGCATAAGCCTTGAGCGACTTCGGTACCACGCGGTTGCGGGTCATCGGGCGCTGCGGACGGGCCGCCAGCTCTTCGTCACTCAGCTTCACATTGATGCTTCGGCTTGGAATATCTATCTCAATCAGGTCACCGTCGACAATTTTTCCGATGTTACCGCCGGAAGCGGCCTCGGGAGAAATATGTCCGATACTCAACCCGGATGTACCGCCAGAGAAACGTCCGTCTGTAATCAGGGCGCATTCCTTTCCTAAATGACGGCTCTTAAGATAAGAGGTCGGATAAAGCATTTCCTGCATACCGGGACCACCCTTCGGTCCTTCGTGGGTGATGACCACCACATCTCCGCTCTGCACCGCTCCATTCAGGATTCCTTCGCAGGCATCTTCCTGTGAGTCGAACACTTTGGCCGGACCGCAGAAATGCCAGATGCTTTCGTCCACACCGGCAGTCTTTACAACACAACCGCCCTGAGCGATATTTCCGAAGAGAACAGCCAGACCACCGTCTTTACTGTAAGCATGTGCCACATCGCGGATACAGCCTTCTGCACGGTCGGTATCAAGCGAGTCGTATACCTTGCTCTGTGAACCCATCTTGTTGCTGAACACCCCTCCCGGCGCACTGGTGTAGATACGCATGGCCTCGGCATCGACCGTAGAACCGGTCACGTCGTATTTGGCAATATCCTCGGCCAACGTTGTTCCGTTCACACGATGACAGCTGGTGTCCAACAGACCCGCACGGTTCAGCTCGGCCAGAATGTTCAGGATACCACCGGCACGGTTGCATTCCTGGATGGAATATTTGGCAGTATTCGGCGACAGCTTGCACAAGCAGGGAACCTTACGGCTCAAAGCGTCGATATCGCTCATCTTGAAATCCACTCCTGCCTCATTGGCTACAGCCAGCAAGTGAAGCACTGTATTGGAAGAACCGCCCATGGCAATATCCAGGGTCATGGCATTCAGGAAAGCCTGACGGGTAGCAATACTGCGCGGCAACACGCTCTCATCTCCTTCTTCATAATATTTCAGGGCATTGGTCACAATCAGACGGGCGGCATCCTTGAAGAGCTGGATGCGGTTGGTGTGAGTAGCCAGAATAGTACCGTTTCCGGGAAGCGACAGACCGATAGCCTCGGTCAGACAGTTCATGGAGTTGGCGGTAAACATACCCGAACAGCTTCCGCAACCCGGGCAGGCACAGGATTCGATCTGCTGGATTTCCTCGTCGCTGACCGTTACATCAGCGGCCTTCACCATGGCAGTAATCAAATCGGCATTGGCACCGTTGTATTTATGAGCCTCCATCGGACCTCCGGAAACGAATACGGTAGGAATGTTCAGACGCATGCTGGCCATAAGCATTCCCGGAGTAATCTTGTCGCAATTCGAAATACAGATCATCGCATCGGCCTTGTGTGCATTGACCATATATTCCACACTGTCGGCAATCAGGTCGCGTGAAGGCAGGGAGTACAACATACCGTCATGCCCCATGGCAATACCGTCGTCAATGGCAATGGTATTGAACTCGGCAGCATAACAACCCAGTTTTTCTATCTCGGCCTTGACCATCTGTCCCACCTCGTGCAGATGGGTATGGCCCGGTACAAATTGCGTAAAAGAGTTAACGATCGCAATAATGGGTTTGCCGAACTGCTCGCGCTTCATGCCGTTGGCCACCCACAGGGCACGGGCTCCCGCCATACGGCGGCCTTCTGTGCTCTGTGCACTACGTAATCTATTTTTCATGTTTTAGTTTCTGTTTTTAAATTCCGAACACAAATTTAGATTGTTTTTTATTCTAAACAAAATTTTTTAGCAAAAAAAGCTCATAAAATACAATCTAAAAGAAAAAAAGGCATTTTAAAAACAAATCATAAGAAAAGTAGTGTAAAAAGAAAGATTTATATCACTTTAAGAAAGGAACGGAAGCTGTAAATGGGAAGATCGCTCCCGACCTGAAGATAAAAAAAGCGACAAAAGCAACAGAAGACATGGTCATATAACTAAATTATTGTATCTTTGCCCTAATGGAATCAAGGCCGCCTTTCATTATTATATTATGTAATCAGAGGCTTTGCATTCTCCTATATTTTTCAACTTAACAAACAAAAGAAACAATGAACACCACATCAAACAAGTACATCACCGTAGCTTACGAACTGTATTCTGATTTCGACGGCAAAAATGAACTGGTAGAAAAGGCTACCAAAGAACACCCGTTCCAGTTTATTTCTGACATGGGAACTACCTTGGATGCCTTTGAAGCATATATCAAGCCTCTGGAAAAAGGAGGAAAATTTGACTTTACCTTGAGCGTAGACGAAGCTTATGGCCCATACGAGCAGGAAAGAGTTCTGGAACTGGACAAGGCGGTATTTACCATCAACGGCAAATTTGATACCGACCATATCTATCCGGGAGCAGTCGTTCCTTTGATGAATGCCGACGGTGCCCGTTTCAACGGTACCATCGTTGAAATCACAGACGATAAAGTGACTGTCGATCTGAACCATCCTCTGGCCGGTAAGGAACTGCACTTCGTCGGTGAAGTGGTTGAGCACCGTGAGGCTACCAAGGAAGAGATTCAGGAGATGCTGAACATGCTGAGCGGCGAAGGCTGTGGCGGTGGATGCGGCGGTTGCGGAGGCGGCTGTGGCGACCACGAATGTGGCGGATGCGGCGAAGAAGGCAGCGGTTGCGGTTGCCATTAATCGGATATTCATTTTTTATCGGATTCAGTTATGAGTAACACTTTCGGAAATATTTTCAGACTGACCAGTTTCGGAGAAAGTCACGGTCCGGCTGTTGGCGGAGTGATTGACGGTTTTCCGGCAGGTATCGAAATCGATGAGGAGTTTGTCCAAAGTGAACTGAACAGAAGAAGACCGGGACAAAGTCTTCTGACTACTCCCCGAAAAGAAAATGACCGGGTGGAATTTCTATCCGGAATCTTCGAAGGCAAGTCTACCGGATGCCCCATCGGTTTCATCATCCGGAACCAGAACCAGCACTCCAACGATTACGACAATATCCGGAACGTGTTCCGCCCTTCACACGCAGACTTTACCTACACCCAGAAGTACGGACTGCGTGATCATGCCGGAGGCGGACGTTCTTCGGCCCGTGAAACCATCGCACGCTGTGTGGCCGGTGCCCTGGCTAAACTGGCACTCAAGCAACTGGGTGTACAGATTTATGCCTATACCTCACAAGTGGGCGACATAGCCCTGACTCAGGATTACAAGCACTATGATCCGGCACTGATCGAGCAAAACAATGTGCGCTGTCCCGATCCGGAAACAGCGGAACGCATGGCCCGTAAGATCGAAGAGGTAAAGGCTGAAGGGAACACCATCGGAGGTATTATCACTGGAGTGATCAAAGGTTGCCCGGTGGGACTCGGAGAACCGGTCTTCGGCAAGTTGCATGCAGCTTTGGGACAGGCCATGCTCAGCATCAACGCCGTAAAAGGATTTGAATACGGACAGGGATTTTCCGGGGTCAGCCAGACCGGAAAGATGCAGAACGACCTGTTCTTCAATGATAACGGGCGCATCAATACCCGCACCAACAACAGTGGCGGTATTCAGGGAGGTATCAGCAACGGACAGGACATATACTTCCGTGTGGCCTTCAAACCGGTAGCCACCCTGCTTATGGAACAGGAAACGGTAACCGTCAACGGTGAGGATACCATACTGAAAGCACGGGGCCGGCATGACGCCTGTGTGTTGCCACGCGCCGTTCCTATTGTGGAATCCATGGCAGCCATGGTCATCCTGGACTACTACCTGCTAAATAAAGCCACCCGCTTATAATATTTTCCAGCATCGGTTGGATGCCCGTTTATCTGAAAAAGAGTCCTATTATCACCTGGCAATGGCGGTTAATAGGACTCTTTTTATGTTTATCTACGTACATTTTAAGCCTCATCCATCATGCAACATATATTAATCATTGAAGACGAAAAAAGAGTGGCCGATCTGTTACAGAAAGGATTGGAGGAAAACGGTTATCAAACCATGGTAGCCTATGACGGTACCATGGGCTTGCGACTTTTCCGTTCGCATGCATTTCAACTGGTGATTTCAGATATCGTTCTGCCGAATATAGACGGTTTTGAACTCTGCAAAGAAATCCGAAAATTAAACGCAAAGGTCCCGGTACTGATGCTGACGGCCTTGGGCTCAACGGACGACAAACTGGAGGGCTTCGACGCAGGAGCGGATGACTATATGACCAAACCGTTTGACTTCCGGGAACTGACAGCCAGAGTAAAAGTCCTCTTGAAACGCGAAGCTGGAACAGGAAACCGCCTTCCGCAACAGATCAGCTATGCCGATCTGTCCGTCAATCTGGATCTGCAGGAAGTGAAGCGGCAGGGAGCCTGCATCAGGCTGACACCCAAAGAATACAATTTACTGGTATATATGGTGGAAAATGCAGAAAGAGTCATCAGCCGGATAGAAATAGCCGAAAAAGTATGGCATACACACTTTGACACCGGAACCAATTTCATAGATGTATATATCAACTATTTACGAAAAAAGATAGACAAGGAATTTGAAATAAAACTGATTCATACCAAACCCGGAATCGGGTTCATCTTAAGCGACAAATTATGAAAATCAAGACCCGACTCACACTACAGAACACCTGGATCATCGCGACAGTCTTTTTGCTGTGCATGGTCATGATCTACCTGATCAGTGAACAGACACGCAGCAAAACTTTTTTTCATAACCTGAAAAGCGAAGCGATTACAAAAGCACATTTGTTCCTGGAGAATCAGGTGGACGCCCAAACCATGCAGTCCATTTATCTGAATAACAGGAAATTTATCAATGAAGTTGAAGTCGCCGTCTATAATACCGGTTTTCAGATGCTTTATCATGATGCCATACAGAATGACATTGTCAAGGAAGACCGGAAAATGATTGACTACATTCTGAATAAAAAAGAAATTGAATTCTACATAGGTCGCTATCAGGCTGTCGGTATGGTATATTCATTTGCCGGAAAAGACTATATCGTCACGGCAGCAGCCTATGACGGTTACGGCTATGACAATATTGACGAGCTGAAAGAAAATCTTATTCTTCTGTTTATCGTCGGGTTAACCCTAATTATTCGCAGCCTGTTATTTCCTGGCCTATACATCCTTGAAACCAATCCGGGACATTACTCGGGAAGCTGAAAACATTACTGCCCTTTATATGGACAAGCGACTCCCCGTAAAGAACGAAAAGGACGAACTGGGAGAATTATGCATGACCTTCAATGACCTTCTGGATCGTCTGGAAGTTTCATTCCAATCCCAAAAGATGTTTGTCAGCAATGTTTCGCATGAGCTGCGCACTCCTTTGGCCGCTCTCATTGCCGAACTGGACTTGTCCTTACAAAAGGAACGTACCGAACAAGAATATCAAAAAGCCATACAGAATGCCCTGCAGGATGCCAAAAGAATGACCAAGCTGATTGACGGTCTTTTAAATCTGGCCAAGGCCGGCTATCAGAAAGAACAGATAAAAATGCAGGAAATACGGTTGGACGAACTGTTGCTGGACACCAGAGAACTGATTCTTAAAGCACATCCGGAATATCACATTGAACTGATTTTCGAACAGGAAGAGGCCGACGATGACCGGCAGATCATCGTTAAAGGAAATCTTTATCTGCTAAACATCGCTTTTTCCAATCTGATCGAAAACAACTGCAAATACTCGGCCGACCATTCTTCCTTTGTGCAAATATCCTATTGGAAAGAATGGACCATTATCCGGCTTTCGGATGACGGCATCGGTCTGTCGGAAACAGACGAACAAAATCTGTTTATCCTATTTTACCGAGGAGAACAGGACAAGACCATAGAAGGACATGGAATCGGCATGGCCTTGTCCCAGAAAATCATCCATTTGCACCAAGGACATATCACGGTGCATTCGGAACAGAACAAAGGAACTACTTTTGTTGTAGAACTGCCTCACATTTAGGTTGCCCCAAAATCTCCGGAACAGGAAAGCCATTATCGCTGAGAAACAAATTCTAATAGTTTTCTAATACCATTCTAATAGGTCTCTAACGGTGTTTCTCAAAAGACACTTCTACTTTTGCAGCGTGAAAACAAACAGGAATCATAACTTGTAAAAACAAAGCAAAAATGTGGAAGAACAAAAAACACCAGACAGCATTTGCCTTTGACGCAGAAAAGGTATTTTGGGTAGCCAACCAACCGATCACTTCTGTATTCAGTTATTTCCAGACCACAAAA
>CALUKY010000046.1 GCA_944321345.1 uncultured Paraprevotella sp. | reverse complement strand
TGGTGACATCACAGCCGAGCATTACTAATTGCCCGATGACTTTCTTACCGCGCAGAGATATACTTTGAGTTGTTCTCGAGAAAGAGATATGCTTATGTTTTTTCCGATATGTAATTATGGCACAAGCAAGGTGTTATAATAAAAAATATTCAGGTGGCTATAGCAGCAGGGTTCCACCTCTTCCCATTCCGAACAGAGAAGTTAAGCCTGCTCACGCCGATGGTACTGCACACCCGTGGGAGAGTAGGTAGCCGCCACTTTTAAATAGATGGATCCCTTCAGAGAGCAATCTCCGGAGGGATTCTTTTTTTGTATATATCCGTATTTTTCCATATTCTCGTTTTTCTTATTCCGTGAGCCAATGACTGGTTCACTTGATTCGGTAATTCGTTTCTTCTTTCTTGTATGGAAAAACGAAAGTGTGTACAATTTGTTTCTTTTTCAACTTCTTTTTGCCGTTACCTCAAATAAAAGGTGTATCTTTGTTTGAAATTTGATTATTTCATTATTATTGTTTGAATGTTTTTATGTTAGGATAATCAGAATATAAGAAACAGGCAGCATTGAAAAGAGAGATAGGCAGAAGTGAAACAATAGAAAGAGATGATAGAACGTTTTTTGAGCAAAACGAAATTTACTTCGCAAGAGGATTTCGTGAAGAATTTCAAGATTAGAGTTCCCGAGAACTTTAATTTTGGGTATGATGTAGTGGATGAGTGGGCTAAAGACGCTCCGGGTAAGATTGCTTTATGCTGGACCAACGATTATGGACGCGTGCGTAAGTTTACTTTTGCCGAGATGAAAGAGTATACGGACCGTACTGCGGCCTATTTCCTGTCCTTAGGTATTCGTAAAGGAGATCGTGTGATGCTGATGTTAAAACGTCGCTATGAATTTTGGTTTTCTATTATTGCTTTGCACAAGATCGGTGCCATTACAATTCCGGCAACCCATTTGTTGACCAAGCATGATATTGTTTACCGCAACAGAGCTGCAGAGATCAAAATGATTGTTTGTGCCGGTGAAGACAATATACTGAATCATGTTCGTGAGGCGCTTGCTGATTCTCCGTCTGTAGAGACCGTGATCTCAGTCGGACCGAAAGTGGCGGAAGGGTTTGAAGATTTCTACAAAGGCTTAGAAGATGCTCCGGAGTTTGAGAAACCATTGCATCCAAATACAAATGACGACATTTCGCTGATGTATTTCACCTCAGGAACCTCTGGCGAACCAAAGATGGTAGCTCATGACTTTACTTATCCGTTGGGTCATATCGCAACCGGTTGTTTCTGGCATAATTTGAATGAGCACAGTCTGCATCTGACTGTAGCTGATACTGGTTGGGGAAAGGCCGTATGGGGAAAGCTTTACGGACAGTGGATTGCCGGTGCTACTGTTTTTGTTTATGATCACGAGAAGTTTGTTCCGGCAGATATCCTGCAAATGATCCAGGATTACAAGATTACTTCTTTGTGTGCTCCTCCTACCGTATTCCGCTTTTTGATCCGTGAGGACCTGACACAGTACGACCTGTCATCATTGAAGTATTGTACGATTGCAGGCGAAGCTTTGAATCCGGTGGTTTATGAAAAGTTCTATGAGCAGACCGGCATTAAGTTGATGGAAGGTTTCGGACAGACAGAAACAGCCCTTTCTATTGCCACATTCCCCTGGATGAAACCCAAACCGGGTTCTATGGGTATGCCTAATCCACAGTATCACGTAGGTTTGTTGAAGGATGACGGAACTCAGGCCGGACCGAACGAGCACGGACAGATTGTAATTTACACGGATAAAGGAAAACCGTTAGGACTGTTCAAGGAATATTATCGTAATCCCTCACTGACCCGTTCCGTATGGCACGACGGTATTTATTATACCGGCGATGTGGCCTGGCATGACGAGGACGGATATTTCTGGTTTATCGGCCGTATTGACGATGTGATCAAGAGTTCCGGATACCGTATCGGTCCTTTCGAGGTGGAGAGTGCGTTAATGACGCACCCTGCCGTGTTGGAGTGTGCCATCACGGGAGTTCCCGATGAAATCAGAGGTCAGGTGGTAAAAGCTACAGTGGTATTGACCGCTGCATATAAAGAGAAAGCCGGCGAGGAACTGATCAAGGAGTTGCAGAATCATGTGAAACAGGAAACTGCTCCTTACAAATATCCGCGAGTAATAGAGTTTGTAGACGCTCTTCCGAAGACCATCAGCGGAAAGATCCGTCGTGTGGAAATCCGCAAAAGCGACGAAAAATAAATTATTCCTTTGAGGGAATAACATTCGTCATAAGGTATAAATTCCTTTTTGTATGAGTTGTAGAATGATTAAGACTCTATCAAGAAGGAATTTATACCTTATTTTTTTATTATAGATGTATGGTATCAGATGAATGTGTCAGGATGTAGGATGTGATTCCTTTTGATTGGCAACAGTTTGATTTGTGGTCTTTTTAAAGTTTCAGTTTTAAGAAAATGAAGACTGTTCTGTTTGTTTTATTTCAGAGAAATACTGATACAGCAAGAACATGCTTTTCTGAAAGATGGAGTCTGAAAAGGCTCTGTATCAAGTAATGATGCAGATCATTATGTCAAAAAGGGTTGATTACCTTTTTTGCCTGCTAAAAAGAATTTGTCTGTTTTTGGACTTTTGGCTTTCTTTCTCTTGAAACTTAGTTCTGGTGCACCTATGTATTGCTGCTGCGATGAAAGCGTTTCTTTCCATGAAGAAATACTTTGAAATCCGATTCTGTTGTGACTGAAACTGTTAAAGGATAAGAAAAAAAATGTTTTTGATTTTATCCTTATCGAATATTTGATTTTTTTTACTTTCTTTGTTTTACATTTGTGTGAAAACCAATATTTTATTAAATATCAGATTCTTTACCTAAACCTAAAACAGAATACAATGATTGGAAACAAGATGAGAGGAATCATGCTCTTTTCGTTGGCATGGGCCATGAGCCTGAATGCTCAGACGCGTACGGAGCGTTTGTTGGAAAAGGGATGGACATTTACTCGCGAGGACAGTACCGCTTTTTCAGACATTGATTTTAATGACAAGGGATGGCAGAAAGTGACGATACCTCACGACTGGGCTATTTACGGGCCATTCAGTATCGATAATGACAAGCAGAACACGGCCATCAAGCAGGATGGTCAGAAGGAAGCCATGGAACATGCCGGAAGAACCGGAGGGTTGCCTTTCGTGGGTACCGGCTGGTATCGTCTGGATTTGAAAGTGCCGGAATATACCAAGGGAAAGAAGTGTGTGCTGCTGTTTGACGGTGCCATGAGCCATGCCCGTGTGTATATTAACGGAAAGGAAGCGGCATACTGGCCCAACGGATACAATGCCTTTATGGTTGATGCCACGGATTTCCTGAAGCAGGGAGAAACCAATGTTCTGGCTGTGCGTCTGGAAAACGAGAATGAATCTTCGCGTTGGTATCCCGGTGCCGGACTTTACCGTAATGTCCGTCTGATTGTTACTGACGATGTGCATGTTCCGGTTTGGGGTACGCAGTTGACTACCCCAGTCGTGCAGGAAGATCATGCCAAGATTCTTCTGAAAACCAAATTAGAGTTTCCAAAAGACAAGAAATTAAACGATTATAAGATTGTTACGGAAATAAAGGATGCTTCGGGCAAGGTAATCGCTACCAACGAGCGCGAGGGTAGTGCCGACGGTATCTTTACCGGTGCCAACACCTTTGAGCAGGAGCTGGTTGTGGCCAATCCTCAGTTGTGGTCGCCCGAAACTCCGGTGCTTTACACAGCCGTATCCAAAATCTATGAAGGTAGCGAACTGAAGGACGAATATGAAACTCTGTTTGGAATCCGTACGTTGGAGATTGTTCCGGACAAGGGATTTTTCCTGAACGGCAAGCCTTTGAAGTTCAAGGGTGTCTGCAATCATCACGACCTCGGTCCTTTGGGAGCGGCAACAAACGAGGCTGCCCTTCGCCGTCAGATCCGGATTATGAAGGATATGGGATGCAATGCCATCAGAACTTCACACAATATGCCGTCTACCGAGCTGGTACGCATTTGCGATGAGATGGGTATGATGCTGATGTTAGAGTCATTCGATGAGTGGCAGACAGCCAAGGTACAGAACGGATATCACAAATATTTCAAGGATTGGGCGGAAAAGGATCTGGTGAATCTGGTACATCATTTCCGCAACAATCCGAGCGTGGTGATGTGGTGTATCGGTAATGAAGTGCCCGATCAGTGGAACGGAAATGTGGGTGCCAAGCTTACCCGCAAGTTGCAGGACATCTGTCATCGTGAAGATCCTACCCGTCCGGTAACATTGGGTATGGATGCCCCCGATGCAGTGGTTAACAATAATATGGCGGCTGTATTGGATGTGCCGGGCTTCAACTATCGTCCGCACAAATATCAGGAGAACTATGTCAAGTTGCCGCAGCAGATCATTTTGGGTAGCGAAACGGCATCAACCTTGAGTTCGCGCGGAGTATACAAGTTCCCGGTTGAGCGCCGTTCGATGATGAAGTACGATGATCATCAGGCGTCTTCTTACGATGTGGAGCATTGCTCTTGGTCAAATCTTCCGGAGGACGACTTCATGCAGCACGAAGACAATCCATACTGCATCGGAGAGTTCGTATGGACCGGATTTGATTATCTGGGCGAGCCTACGCCTTATTACTCTGATTGGCCAAGCCATTCTTCTCTGTTTGGTATTGTCGATCTGGCCGGTATTCCGAAAGACCGTTACTATCTGTACCGCAGTCATTGGAATAAGGAGAAAGAAACCCTCCATGTGTTGCCGCACTGGACGTGGAACGGTCGCGAGGGCGAGGTGACTCCGGTATTTGTCTATACCAACTATCCGTCTGCCGAGCTCTTTATCAATGGCAAGAGCCAGGGCAAGCGTACCAAGGATACCAGCGTAACCATCGACGGCAGCAAGGACGAGAAATCTCAGAAAGAGTTCAAGCGTCAGAGCCGTTACCGCCTGATGTGGATGGACACCAAATACGAGCCTGGAACACTGAAGGTGGTTGCTTACGACGAGCAGGGCAAGGCTGTGGCCGAGAAAGAAATCCATACAGCCGGCGAGCCATACCGCATTGTGCTGAGTGCCGACCGCGATACGATTACTGCCGATGGCAAGGATCTGTCTTTTGTTACGGTGAGTGTGGTGGATAAGGACGGCAATCTCTGTCCTCATGCCGACAATCAGATCTCCTTTAAGGTGAAGGGAGCCGGTACTTATCGTGCGGGAGCCAACGGTGACCCGACCAGTTTGGAGTCTTTCCAGAAGTCTCAGATGAAGGTGTTCTCCGGAATGATGACCGCCATTGTCCAGTCCGAAGAAAAGGCCGGAACCATCCGTCTGGAAGCTTCTTCAAAAGGATTGAAGAAAGCGGAAATCATCATCCGCAGCGAGAAGAAATAATAATGAAAAATCGAAGAGTTTCCCTGAGCTTTCCGGATCATCGGAGCCGGGGAAACTTTTTCTTTTTTAATGATAGCTTATGAAGCGTTTTCGATATTCGGTACGGTGGTTTCACCGGTTATCGGGCGTGCTGGTTGCGATTCCTTTTGCTGTGATCTGCATTACCGGGGCCTGTCTGGCTTTTGAACCCCAATTGCTTCGACAGATTCATCCCGAACTCTATTATCTTTCCCGTCCCTATTCAGCAGACAGTATTTCCATTCGTGATGTGTCCGAAAAGGTGGAAAGCCAGTTGCTAGCCGGAATGACTTTGGGGGCCCTGCAGATAGGACAGGCCGATGAAGCCTGGATTTATGAAATCAGCAGTATGCGCAAGGCCGAACTTTTTGTGGATCCTTCTTCGGGAAAGGTGTTGGGCATGATTGACCATGATGCGGGAGGTTTCTATCAGTTGCGGAAGCTGCACCGCTGGCTGGGCGATACGCTCAACCGGGAGAGTGACGCACCGTGCGTCGGTCGGATTGTAGTCGGTATATTCACGGGCTGGAGCGTTTTGGTTGTCCTTTCCGGATTCTATCTGTGGTTTCCCCGAAGCCGCAAGTCTTGGGCTCTACGTTTCCGCTGGCCCGGCTGGTTATCTGCGGGATATACGTCCGAGTATCAGCGTCACACTCTGATGGGAGTCTGGTGCGGTGTCCCGATAATCGCTTTGGCGCTTACCGGTCTCACCTGGTCGTTCCCGGCATATCGTGATGAGTTCTTTGCTTTATGGGGAGCCGATTACAGTCAGCGTAAGATAAAGTCGGCTGAGGCGGACACGACAGACTGCCGGTATTTGTGGGATCAGGCATGGTCCTTGGTCCGTCAGGAACATTCTTCTTTAAGAAAGGTAAATTTTGAAGAAACGGTGGTTGAGGTAACTTCGTTATGCTCTTTTTCCGGAGTCGTAACAACAGATCGCTATCTGTTATCTTCGACTTCCAGGGGGCTGAATCCTTTTCCTCGGGAGGCAGAGCGGGCGCGCAGTGTACGTGCCGGAATCGTGCTGGTGCACGAAGGACTTTGGATGGGACTGTTTTCTCAGTTACTTACTTTCCTTTGGGTCGTGTCCGGCGCTTATCTTTCCTGGTCGGGCATTCGTTTGTGGAGGTATCGCAGATTGCGGAAAAAATAGCAGTGGAACCATTTCCCAAATGTTCCTGATGAAATGAAAAAATTATTGAGACCATATTGAAAAATCACCAGCATCATTTTTACCATCCTTTATATGCTGTTGTTTAAGGATGGTAATGTTCTTGGAATAAAACGAAAAAGGAGTTGCACCGTGAATGGTGATGCAATTCCTTTTTCGTTATTCTATTTTCTGAGGTAATCTTGTTATGCAGATCCTGCTCACATGAGGATTGCTGACTGATTACGGTTGCTGTATTAGAACTGTTTCTGCAGCTTGTTAAATTCTTTCTGTGCCTTCTTGATGCGCACTCCGTTGATCAGTTCGGCTATTCCGTAGAAGATGGAGGTATAGCCTAGAATCAGGAAGGGCAGGGAAGCGGTTTCCATCGGTTTGAGCAGAATGAGCAACCCCATGCCGAGTACGACCAGTGAGAATACATACATGTACCATGCGGTCTGGATTACTTTACGAAACTTGATAAAAGTAAAGATTTGGTTGGCACCGGCCAGCATGATGATGATTCCCAACACAAACATCAGATAGGAGATGAACAGTTCCGGGAATACGGCCATAAAGATACCGAAAAGGAAGCTGCCTAATCCCACAACCGGGAATACCGGTTTGTAGTATACGTCCTTGCTCTTGGTTGCGATCAGGTAATTGATGAGTGAGTAGCATCCGGATATTCCGAACAGGATACCTATAATCATCACTAAGACCACTGTCATGCGTTCCGGGTTCAGAACCAGAAGCAGACCGATGAGAATGGAGCAAAGTGCTCTGAATATAAAGCTATTCGTGTAATTCATAACGGTTGTTGTTTTAGAGATTGTTACAAACATACGAAAAAAAACAGAGTGGTGAAAGGTTTTTTATGGAAAAAACTCCGTTCCATGACTCGGCTATATAATAAAAAAACTCCGGTTCCCACATAAATGCGGTGAGAACCGGAATCTTATATCCTCAGTTTGTAAAATCCGGTAGCAGGGAATGGGGTTTCCATGTCCGGCGTTTACAGATTATTGTCCTTCTTTCTTCTTCAGCTCGGCATCAAACTGACGGATGGCCTGCATACCTTCGTTGCAGGCGCAAGGACCGCTGATGCAACCGCCCGGGCAAGCCATAACCTCGATCATCTTGGTCGGGCACTTGCCGGTCTTGGCGTAAGCGCGCAACTGACCGATAGACTTCTTGTCCAGATTGGCTACGATGGTTCCCTGCATGGTCTGGTCGCCTACCATATTCTTCACGGCAGTAAACACACCACCGGTCTTTGCGAAACCGTGTGCGTCGTGTCCGGCATGTTCTTCCGGCAGGAAGTCCTCGCAATCGTCAATCTTGATATCCAATCCTTCCAGTACAGCTTCCACTTCGCGGAACGTCCATACGAAGTCCACATTCGGATTCTTGTTTCCTTCGGCGCGCTTGGAAGCACAAGGAGCGATGAACACATTGATTCCGTCCGGATACTTCTTGCGTGCGTATTCAGCGATGTAATACATAGGTGAACCGGTAGAAGAAACATAAGGTTTCATGTCCGGAATATGCTTGTTGACCAGCTCTACATAAGCCGAGCAGCAGCTGGTGGTCATAAACGGAGCACCTTCTTCCATTCTTTCCTTGAACTCGGCAGCCTCGTTGCGGATCGTCTCCTCGGCACCGTAAGCCACTTCAAGAACATCGTCGAAACCGATGGCCTTGAAAGCGCCCAATACCTTCTCGATAGGCTGCTTGAACTGAGCCAGAATAGAAGGAGCCACCATAGCGATTACCTTCTTTTCCTTCTTCTTGATTTCCTTCAGCACATCGAATACGCAGCATGCGTCGAAGATGGCACCGAACGGACAGGCATTCATACACTTACCGCAGTAGATACACTTTTCCGGATCGATATGCTCCACTCCGTACTCATCCTTTGAGATGGCCTTTACCGGGCAAGCCTCTTCGCAAGGTACCGGAATATACACGATAGCGTGGTACGGACATACCTGATGACATTTGCCGCAACTGATACATTTGTCGTGATCAATTACAGCTTTGCCGTCATGGTCGTATGAAATGGCATCTTTCGTACAGTTGTTGTAGCAAGCCTGGGCAGCGCAACCGCGGCACAGGTTACTTACCTCGTAGTTGATCTTCACACAAGAAGAGCAGGCCTCGTCCATCACGCTCAGGATGCTCTTGTTCGGGCGCAGACCGTTTCGGTCGAGCATCTTCTGGGCATAGCTGGAGAGCGGTTCGTTCTCGTCCTTTTCATCCTCCATGTCGAAGCCCATCATGGCCATGGTTTTGTACTTGGTTACTGCACGTTCCTTGTACACGCAGCAGCGTCCTTTCGGTTTTTGTTTGCGCGGATGCAATTCGATGGGAAGAGCGTCGATTTTTTCCAACAGCTCGTCGTCTTTCCACAACTTGACCAGTTTAGATAGCAACTGGTAGCGAATGTACATAATATTATTTGTGTATGCCATAATAATAACTGTAATTGGGTTTGAGTATACAATTGGTGCACAAAAATAATGAAAAAAAAGTATTTTTTAAAAGATGAGGCCTGTTTTATTTCCGTGCACTCCCTGTTTTTGATTAATCCATTGTCTGTTTTCATGAAAAAGCGAATCCCGCCTACTATTTTTTGATGATTCTTTGGCTTGTTCTATATAAGAATTGGTAACTTTGTAATCATTTTAATTCGCAATCGTATGTATGATCCGATAAACGACTCTGTACTCGAAGCCTGGGTTGCCGCTCTGGGCAAGGGGCAGAGTCTGGGGCGGACAGATTATTTACGCCTCCTTTCCCTGTCCGATCGTGACCAGCTCGCCTGGCTGATGGGGCAGGCCCGCGCTGTGGCCGACCGTGAGTTTGGCCGTGGTGTGTATATCCGCGGACTGATCGAGATCTCCAACCATTGCAAGAACGGCTGCTATTATTGTGGCATCCGCAATGCCAATGCCTGTGTGGAGCGCTACCGCCTTTCTGCAGAGGACATCATGGACTGCTGCCGCCAGGGATATGACTTGGGATTCCGCACTTTTGTATTGCAGGGTGGAGAGGACCCGTTTCAGGGTGATGACTGGCTTTGCGACGTCATAGCGATGATTAAGGAGAAGTATCCTGACTGCGCGTTGACTCTGTCTGTGGGCGAACGTAGCGGACAGGTTTATGAACGCTTTCGCCGGGCGGGTGCCGATCGCTATCTGTTACGTCATGAAACGGCCAACGCGGTGCACTATTCCATGTTACATCCGGAGAATATGTCCTTTGAAAACCGGATGCGTTGCCTGCGCACACTCAAGGCGTTAGGATTCCAAACCGGAGCCGGCATGATGGTGGGTTCGCCCGGACAGACTTTGGAATGTCTGGCCGATGACGTGCTGTTTTTAGAGGCTCTTGAGCCGCAGATGATCGGCATGGGACCTTTCATTCCTGCGCCGAACACTCCGTTTGCCAACGAGCCGGCCGGCAGTGTGCCGCTCACGTTGCTGTTGCTTTCGGTGCTCCGTCTGCGCTTTCCTCGGGTATTGCTGCCCGCCACAACAGCCTTGTCTACTTTGGATCCTCAGGGACAGGAAAAAGGTCTGATGGCCGGTGCCAATGTGATTATGCCCAATCTGTCGCCACTGACGGTGCGTCGCAAGTATGCGCTTTATGCCGACAAGAAGTATCTGGGCAACGAGGCAGCCGAACAGATCGGCAGCCTGGACGAAAAACTGAAACGCATCGGTTTTCATATAAGTTACGAAAGAGGAGATTTTAAACCATAACACATAATAATCATGATATATAATCCGAAATCATTACGAGCAGAGGAATTTATCAGCCACGAAGAGATTCTGGCCACTTTAGAATACGCGCAAGAGCATAAAAACGACCGTGAACTGATTCTCTCCATATTGGAGAAAGGAGAACAGATGCAGGGTATCACTCATCGTGAGGCGGCAGTGCTGGTTACGGTGGAAGATCCGGAACTGACCGAGCGTATGTTTCATCTGGCGCGCCGTATCAAAGAGCACATCTATGGCAACCGCATCGTGATGTTTGCTCCCTTGTACTTGTCCAACTATTGTATCAATGGCTGTGTCTATTGCCCTTATCACGCCAAGAACAAGACTATTCGTCGCAAGAAACTTTCGCAGGAGGAAATCCGTCAGGAGGTGATCGCTCTGCAGGATATGGGCCACAAGCGTCTGGCTTTGGAAACGGGAGAAGACCCAAAGAACAATCCGATAGAATATGTGCTGGAGAGCATCAAGACCATCTATGGCATCAAGCACAAGAACGGTGCCATCCGACGGGTGAATGTCAATATCGCCGCCACGACGGTAGAGAACTACCGTCGTCTGCACGATGCCGGCATCGGTACCTACATCCTGTTTCAGGAAACCTATCATAAAGAGAACTATGAACGTCTGCATCCTACAGGGCCCAAGAAGGATTATGCCTACCACACCGAAGCCATGGACCGTGCCATGCAGGGCGGTATTGACGATGTGGGACTGGGCGTTCTCTTCGGTCTGAACAACTACGCCTATGATCTGGTGGGCCTGTTGATGCACGCCGAGCATCTGGATCAGACCTATGGCGTGGGACCGCATACCATTAGTGTGCCCCGTCTTTGTCCGGCCGATGATATTGATACCAAGGATTTTGAAAACTGTCTGCCCGATTCCATCTTCCATAAGATTGTGGCGGCCATCCGTATTGCCGTACCTTATACTGGTATGATTATCTCAACCCGTGAGAGCAAGGCCAGCCGTGAGAAGGCGCTCGAACTCGGAGTGTCACAGATCAGTGGCGGGTCACGTACGAGTGTCGGCGGCTATGTACACGAGGAGAGTGCCGAGGAGAATTCTTCACAGTTTGATGTGAGTGACCGCCGTACGTTAGATGAAATTGTGGGTTGGTTGCTCGATTTGGGTTATGTGCCCAGCTTCTGCACCGCCTGCTATCGTGAAGGACGCACCGGCGACCGCTTCATGTCGCTGGCCAAGCGCGGGCAGATTGTGAACTGCTGCGCCCCGAATGCTCTGATCACTCTGAAAGAATATTTGCAGGACTATGCTTCGGAACCGACCAAAGCCAAGGGCGTGGAAATGATTCGCCGGGAAATCGCCAAGGTGCCCAATCCGGCTATCCGTGAGCGTGCGGAGCGTTTCCTTCTGGAAATCGAGCAGGGAGCGCGCGATTTCCGCTTCTGATCGCATGGCATTATACCTTATTATAAACAGACAACAGAAAAATAGAAAAAAACAATATGGAAGTAGCACGTTCCAATCGTTTTCACATCGGTTTTTTCGGTCCCTGTAATGCCGGCAAGTCTTCCTTGCTGAACGCGCTGGTCGGTCAGGATGAGGCCATTGTGTCGGATACAGCCGGAACGACCACCGATGTGGTGAAAAAGAATATGGAGATCAGTGGAGTGGGGCCGTGTGTCTTGCTCGATACTGCCGGATATGACGATCAGAGCGAACTGGGGCTTCGCCGTGTGGACAAAACCCGCAAGGAGGCTGCCCGTGTGGACTTGGCCATTTTGGTACTAGGCGGTTTCGCTCCTGAGGCTCTTGCTGATGTTCGGGAATGGAAGCGGTATTTTGAGCGGTCCGGCATTCCCCAAATCTATGTGTTGAACAAGGCCGATCTGTTTGCCGATGCTGCCGGACAGGCGGCTCTTTGGGAAGAGGAGCTTCAGGTTGTTTGTCTACCGGTATCGGCCCATCAACGTATCGGTATGGATGCGTTGTTGGTCCGCATTACCGAGGCCTTGAAGCAGAAAGACGAGATAGACGATCTGACCGGCAATCTGGTACAGCCGGGTGATTCGGTGCTGCTGGTTATGCCGCAGGACATTCAGGCTCCGAAAGGACGTCTGATTCTGCCGCAAGTGCAGACTCTGCGCAACCTGCTCGACAAGCAATGCTCCGTGATGTGCTGTACACACGATCGCATGGCAGACACTCTGAAACTGCTGTCGGCTCTCCCCAGCCTGATCATTACCGATTCGCAGGTCTTTCCTCTGGTGCGTGCCCTATGCCCGCCGGAAAGCAAGCTGACTTCTTTTTCCGTACTCTTTGCCCGTTACAAGGGAGATATTCCAACCTTCCTGCAGGGAGCGGCCGTGTTACACGATTTGCGTCCCGATGCCCGTGTCCTGATAGCCGAGTCTTGCTCGCACACGCCCAAGAACGAAGATATCGGCCGTGTCAAGTTGCCCCGTTTGCTGCGCGCCAAGAAAGGTCGTCAGTTGCAGATAGACATTGTGGCCGGTAACGATTTTCCGGATGATTTGCGCCCCTATGATCTGATTATTCATTGTGGGGCCTGCATGTTTACGCGCCGTCATGTACTGGCACGTATTGCGGCGGCACGGGCACAAAATGTGCCTATAACCAATTATGGTATTGCCATAGCCGAGCTGAACGGTATTTTGCCAGATGTGGTTTATCCGGAGTAAATAATGTTTTATTTGTTTAAAAAGAAAAACAGTTTTCAAATGATTGAAAATAAAATATCATATTTGCAAATATTTAATCCTTAATGATCTAAACCATGAATTTAAGACTGTTTTGTGTGGCTTGCCTTACGCCCTTAAGTATGGCTCTTTGTGCTCAGAAAGTATTTGAGATGGAGCGTTATGGACTGGTGCCCGACAAAAAAAAAGACATGTCGGTCAAGTTGCAGAAAGCTATAGATAAAATCCGTAAGGAAGTGAAACCCGGTGAGGAATATATCCTTCGCTTTAAAAGTGGCCAATATAATTTTTATCCGGAGAAGGCTGCCAAGAAAACCTATTATGTATCCAATCATGATCAGCCTAATCCGAAAAATATCGGAATCGTGCTGGAGGATCTTTCCAACATGACACTGGATGGCGGAGGCTCCAAATTCGTATTCCACGGTACGATGTTACCGTTGGCTTTGGTCAACTCCACGAACTGTACGCTGGAGAATTTCTCTATTGATTTCGATAATCCGCATATTACCCAGATAGAGATTGTGAAGAATGAAGGTAAGGGCGGTATGACTTTCCGCGTAGCTCCGTGGGTACAGTACAAGATCTCCAAGGACACCGTGTTCCATGCCTATGGTTCAGACTGGGATTTGGCTCCGTCATCAGGTATTGCCTTTGAGAAAGATACCAAACATATTCTTTACAACACAGGAGACCTGTTCTATAGTACCAAAGGAGTAAAAGAAGTGGGCGACCGTTTGTTGCACGCTCCGAAGTGGGATGATGCCCGTTTGAAGGAAGGTACTGTCATTGCGATGCGTGCTTGGAATCGTCCTACACCGGGAGTATTCCTTTCGCACAATACGAATACCACGCTCAAGAAGGTTACGGTGCATTATGCGCAGGGTATGGGATTGATAGCCCAATTGTGTGATAACATTTACATGGATGGTTTCAATGTATGCTTGGACAGCACCTCCAACCGCTATTTTACGACGCAGGCCGATGCAACCCATTTCTCACAGTGTAAGGGAAAGATCACTTCCGTGAACGGACTGTATGAGGGAATGATGGACGATGCCATCAACGTGCATGGTATTTATCTGAAAATCATGGAGCGTTTGGACGATCATACTCTTAGTGCCCGTTATATGCATGATCAGGCCTGGGGCTTTGATTGGGGATATGCGGGAGATACCGTTACCTTTATCCGTTCGCAGACCAT
>CALUKY010000045.1 GCA_944321345.1 uncultured Paraprevotella sp. | reverse complement strand
TTATTTGCCATGTTTTTCGTCTGATACTGTTAACTTCTTGCGACCTTTTGCACGGCGAGAAGCTAATACTTTACGACCGTTGGCAGTTGTCATTCTCTGACGGAAACCATGTTTGTTCTTTCTCTTTCTGTTGTGAGGTTGGAATGTTCTTTTCATTGTTATATGTTTTTTTGTTATAATTCATTCTACGTAACGGGGTGCAAAAATAGGTACTTTTTTTTAATAAAGCAAGAGATAACTCATTTTTACACAAAAGTTTTGTGTTTTTTTCTAGAAATCAATTAACTTTGTGGCGAGTTTTATGAGATTTAAGATTCAAATACTAGTATAAATAATATAGAAAAAAAGACCTTATGATTAATTCACAAGACATTAAAAACGGAACTTGTATCCGTCTGGACGGTAAATTGTATTTCTGCATTGACTTTTTGCATGTAAAACCTGGAAAGGGTAATACTTTCATGCGTACTAAACTGAAAGATGTGGTAGACGGTTACGTGTTGGAGCGCCGCTTTAATATCGGTGAGAAGTTGGAAGATGTACGCGTAGAGCGTCGTCCTTATCAGTATCTGTATAAGGAAGGAGATGATTATATCTTCATGAACCAGGAAACTTTCGAGCAGATTCCTATCGCTCACGATCAGATCAACGGTGTGGATTATATGAAGGAAAGCGAAATCGTCGAGGTGGTTACCGATGCTTCTTCAGATACAGTTCTGTTTGCTGACGTTCCTACTAAGGTAGTTCTGAAGGTTACTTACACTGAGCCGGGTGTGAAGGGTGACACTGCAACCAACGCTACTAAGCCTGCAACTGTTGAGACCGGTGCAGAGGTACGTGTTCCTTTGTTCATCAACGAGGGTGAGAATATCGAAGTTGACACTCGCGACGGATCTTACTTGGGACGTGTGAAATAATTCGCTTACTTTATTTCAAGATCTATAAAAATGAATAATAAGCGGCTTTTGCCGCTTGTTGTTCATTTTTTTTGTTACCTTTGTTCTGATACGTGAGATTTATAAAATCATCCATAGGATAATAATGATTCATTTATGAAGTATTCTTTGATAATTCCTGTATATAACCGGCCGGACGAGGTGAACGAACTGCTGGAAAGCCTTTGTCATCAGACCCGTAAGGACTTTGAGGTACTGGTGATTGAGGACGGTTCGCAGAACAAGTGCGAAGAGGTGGTGTGGCGCTATCAGTCCAGTCTGGATGTCCGTTATTTCTATAAAGAGAATTCCGGACCCAGTCCGTCGCGCAACTACGGTGCGGAGAGAAGTCGGGGCGAGTTCCTTTTGATCTTGGATTCCGACTGTGTGCTTCCTCCGGGATATATTCAGGCTATTGACGAAGAACTGGCCCGCCGGGATGCCGATGCCTTTGGAGGACCGGACCGTGCGCACGAGTCTTTCACTCCCGTGCAGAAGGCCATCAATTATGCCATGACCTCTTTCTTCACTACCGGAGGTATCCGTGGAGGAAAGAAAAAGATGGACAAGTTCTATCCGCGCAGTTTCAATATGGGTGTGCGTGCTGAGGCTTACCGTGCTTTGGGCGGTTTTGCGCCGATGCGTTTTGGTGAGGATATAGATTTCAGTATCCGTATCTTCAAGGAAGGATATGCCTGCCGTCTGTTCCCTGAGGCATGGGTATGGCACAAGCGCCGCACGGATCTGAAGAAATTCTTCAAACAGGTGCACAATTCGGGAATAGCACGCATCAATCTGTATAAGAAGCATCCCGAGTCATTGAAGTTAGTGCATATGCTTCCGGCCGTATTTACCGTGGGAGTGGCCCTGTTGCTCTTGCTCCTGTTGGTCGGACTGGCTTTGTTCGCGGTGCCGTCATGTGCCGCCGCTGCTCCTTGGGTTACAGCTGTGGCCGTTGCGCCATTGCTGTGCTTTGTGCTCCTCATCTTTATAGACGCTTCTGTTCAGAACAAGAGTCCTTATATCGGTTTGTTGGCCGTGGGGGCGTCTTTCGTGCAGCTGATCGGTTACGGAAGCGGTTTCCTGAGAGCATGGTGGCAGCGCTGTGTACGCGGCAAGGATTCATTCAGCGCTTTTGAGAAAACATTCTATAAATAATTCCGCATTATGGAGCAGGGCAGACTGAACATCAAGCAATGGGCCGAGGAAGACCGTCCGCGGGAGAAACTTGTGGCAAAAGGTGTGGAAGCGCTTTCCAATGCCGAACTGCTGGCCATTCTCATCGGATCGGGAAATACCGAGGAGTCGGCCGTGGAGCTGATGCGCCGTCTGCTGGCCGATTGTGGAAACAGCCTGAACGCCTTGGGAAAGATGTCGCTCGACGATCTTACCGGGACGGTGTCCCAGAATGACGACGGACGGATGCGCACCGTGCGCCGCTATAAGGGGTTGGGTGTGGCCAAGGCCGTTACGATCATGGCTGCCTGCGAATTGGGCAAGCGCCGCATGCAGGAGGAAGTCACCGAGCGGAAGCAGATCCGCAGCAGTGAGGATCTGTATCGCTATTATCTGCCTTTGATGCAGGATTTGCAGCACGAAGAATGCCATGTGCTGCTTCTGAACCAGGCTTGCAGGATTCTGGAAAATGTTCTCGTGAGCAAGGGAGGCCTGACGGAAACGGCGGTGGACATCCGGCTGATTCTGCGCATGGCCTTGTTACGGCAGTCCACGGTTGTGGCTCTCTGTCATAATCACCCTTCGGGCAATGCACGTCCCAGTGCCGAGGACAACCGTCTGACCGACCGTCTGGCACAAGCCTGCAAGATGATGAACATACACTTTCTGGATCATGTAATTGTGACCGACGGCAAATATTACAGTTATCGTGATGAAGGAACATTAATATAAACAAGATAGAAACAAAATATATGGAAGAAAAACAGACACCGACAAAATTGGAATTGGAAGAAAGAATCATTGAAGTGTTGAAAACGGTTTACGACCCGGAGATTCCGGTCAATATATATGATTTGGGCCTGATCTACAAGATCGATCTTTCGGATGATTTTGATTTGGTGGTAGACATGACGCTGACGGCTCCGAACTGTCCGGCTGCCGATTTCATTATGGAGGATGTGCGCATGAAGCTCGAAGGCATTGAGCATATCAAGTCGGCAACGGTAAATCTGGTATTCGAGCCGGAATGGGATAAGGATATGATGACCGAAGAGGCAAAAATGGAATTAGGATTTTTATAATGAAGAATATCTATTTTCTTTCAGACGCTCATTTGGGGAGCCGTGCCATTCCGCACGGGCGAACCCAGGAACGCAGACTGGTCCGCTTTTTGGACAGCATCAAGCACAAGGCCACAGCCGTTTATCTGCTGGGAGACATTTTCGACTTCTGGTATGAGTATAAGATGGTTGTGCCGAAGGGGTATACCCGTCTTTTGGGAAAGATCAGCGAACTGACCGACTTGGGCGTGGAGGTCCACTTCTTTATCGGCAATCACGACATCTGGTGTGGAGATTACCTGCAGCAGGAGTGTGGCGTGATCCTGCACAAGGAACCGGCAACCATAGAGTGGGGCGACAAGGTGTTTATGTTGGCTCATGGCGACGGTCTGGGCGATCCGTCGAAGAAATTCAAGATGCTGCGCAGTATTTTCCACAACAAACTGTGTCAAAGACTCTTTTCCGCCTTGCATCCGCGCTGGGGAATGGAGTTCGGGCTTTCTTGGGCCAAAAACAGCCGTATGAAGCATGAACGCGACGGAGGCGAACCGCCTTATATGGGTGAGGATAAGGAATATCTGGTGTTATATGCCAAGGAATATCTGAAGACACACGCCGATATCAACTACTTTATCTTCGGCCATCGTCACATTGAGCTCGATCTGATGCTGAACCGCAGCAGTCGGGTGCTGATTCTGGGCGACTGGATCAGTCAGTTCACTTACGCGGTGTTCGATGGTGAACACCTTTTCCTGGAGAATTACATTGAAGGGGAAACGGAACCTTGACCTGATATGTAAGATTTATTGGGATTATCTCCCCGTCAGTAATCAATTACCGACGGGGAGATAATTGATTACTGACGGGGAGATAATATTGTTTCTTCGGGGAAATATTTTTATAGAGTCCGTTTGTCTTTTAAAAGAAACACAAGAGGGGGCGACCTAAAAGAGTTTTTGAGGTCAGCCCCTTAATTTATATGTAGGAATATCCGAGCGCCATAAAACAAGAGGGTACCTCTTTTGTTTGTTTGTTGAAAAAATGATGCTGATAAAATGAGAAAAACATCAGCATCATTTTTTGATTCGTCCCGATAAATTTTTTGAATGGTTACTGCGGATAGGGGAATGTTATTATAATCTAATAAGAAAAAGAAGAAGCATTATGCGCATCAAGTATTTGAAAACGTAGAAAATTTCGAGTTTAGTACGAGAGAATGCATCGTGTTTCTCACGCTATAGCGTGGGTTGCTATTGCCATATCCGTACTAAAGGTTTTCCTGCGGCCTCCAAGTAAAGAGTGTGGCATACGAATCCATGTTTGAACCGAAATATTATCTATACTAATCTGATATATAACTACTAATTTATTAGGTAATTACACATTTGATACTATAAAAATTCCATAAAGTGTGTAATATTTGGCAAGGTGCAATATCTTTCAATAGCGATTCATTAAAAATCGCTATGTGTGTCCAAAAACTTCTTCTTATAATATATATGTGAAAGTTATTCACTATTTTTGTTATGCGATAATAAAATTGGAAACAGACATTAATCGACTAAAAGTGGCTTTAGCCGAAAAGAACTAATAAATGGCTATGTGAACAGTTGGGGGTAAACCCTTCAACTGTTTCCAAATGGTGCACGAACAATTCGCAGCCAGATTTGCAGACCTTTATCAAGATCGCAAAGCTACTGGAGGTAACCTGTTGACGAATTATTAAATAATAAAATCGAACTGCAATGATTAAAGACATAATAGATGCCAACAATAATGTAGCTGTCGGAGCAAAGGAAATAGAGATTCTGAAAGAGCATTTCCCGGCTTGCTTCCGTAACGGTTCATTTGATATCGAGCGGTTGAAGGAATATCTTAAAGATAAGATACACGTCACCGAAGAAGGATATGAGTTACGATTTCTTGGGAAAAACTATGCCCGCTTGCTGGCATCTTTGGATACTACAACTGTTATTGTTCCGGATGCAGAGCACAACAATTTACCCGAAAACAAAGAAAGCAAAAACATTTATATCAGTGGCGACAACCTTGATGCTTTGAAACATTTGTTGAAGTCTTATGCCGGAAGCGTAAAATGTATCTATATTGATCCTCCTTACAATACAGGGTCTGATGATTTTGTTTACACGGATTCATTCAATTTTACGGTTGAAGAACTGGCATTGAAACTGAGCATTTCCGAGGAACAAGCCAGCCGAGTTCTTGACTTGACTCGTCGAGGTTTTGCTACGCATTCTGCCTGGCTTATGTTTATGTTGCCTCGACTGTTACTTGCTCGCGATTTGCTTTCAAAAGACGGTGTGATATTTATTTCCATCGATGATAATGAGCAGAGTAATCTAAAGTTACTTTGTGATGATATTTTTGGGGAAGAATGTTTCATGGGGAATATTGTAAGAGCAACTGGACAAACAACTGGACAAGATGGTGATGGCTTAGGTAGTTCATTTGATTATATTTTGGTGTATTCAAAAAATGAGGGATATGAATTAAATGGTTTGGAACTTTCTGAGAAAGATAAAAAACGTTTCCAGGAGCAAGATGATATAGGCTATTATGCTTATGACCAACTGCGAAAAACGGGATCTAATGATAAACGAGAAGATCGCCCCAATTTATATTATGGAATAGTTGATCCTGATGGTAAAATATTGTATCCCACAGCCACAGCAGGATATGATGGCCGTTGGCGTGTAGAGAAATCATCATATGAGAACCTTGTAAAAAACAATATGATTCTTTGGAAAAAAACTACACGCAATAATGTAGAGGTGTGGTGGCCTTACGTGAAATATTATCTTGAAGGAAGAACAAAACGGCCTTCGCCTTTGTGGAATGATCTTGAAGGAAACAAAAAAGCATCTCGGGAGGTTAGAGAATTATTTGATGGCAAAAAAGTTTTTGATTTCCCAAAGCCCGTTGATCTATTACTAAGAATTATAAATATTGCGACAGACAAAGATTCGCTTATTGTAGATTTTTTCGGTGGAAGCAGTACAACTGCTCACGCCATAATGCAACAAAATTCAAAAGATGGGGGAAACCGTAAATACATACTAATTCAATGGCAAGAGCAATGTAAAGAAGATTCAGAGGCATTCAAATCTCATTATAAAACCATAGATGAAATTGGACAAGCTCGAATTAAACTTGCCGCTAACAAACTTCGTAGGGAAAATCCAATGTTTCATGGAGATTTGGGCTTCAAACACTTCACCCTTCAAGAGCCGACCAATCAATCTATTGAAAAAATGGAACAATTCGACCCTCATTCTATATTTGGCGATAAGACATTGGTAGATGAGTTTGGCGTACCGACAATTCTCACGACATGGCTTGTACGTGACGGTTATGGATTGACTTCTGATGTAAAGACGCTCAATGTTGAAGGGTATGAGTTTTACTATATGGATAAGCATCTGTATATTATAAACCCAAATTTGAGTAATGAAGTCGTTGCATCGTTGTTGGATCGATATCAATCGGATGTAGAGTTCAATCCTCAAAACATCGTAATATACGGTTATGTCCTTTCGTGGGGAGAATTACAGGGCCTGAAAGACAGTCTTCGGGTAATACGGGACGGAGAGAAGAATATGCGTATTAACTTTGATATTAGGTATTGATATGGAACTAATTCTTCAGCCTTCATTGCTACATCAGCAAACAGGTGTTGATGCCCTTGCTGATGTCTTTACTAATACGGCGATAAAGTCGCCGACAATGTTCTATGCCAATCCTGAGATAACCCTGTCAAAAGATGGGGTGGGTCAAAATATTGTTGCCATACAGAAGAGAAACGGCATACAACCGGAGCATTGTGCATATTCTCATGATGCAAGTTGCCTGAACCTTGATATCAAGATGGAAACGGGTACGGGCAAAACATACGTTTATACCCGGACAATGTATGAGTTGCACAAACGGTATGGTATCAATAAATTTATTGTTGCCGTACCTACGCTTCCTATCAAAGCCGGAGCAAGGCAATTTATGGAGGATGGTTATGTCAAACGTCATTTTCGGGATGTGTGCGGATATGATGCAGAAATCGAATTGCTCACTTTGGAGCCGCCCAAGAAAAAAAAGAAAGGCAGACAGTATTTTCCTACAGCGGTGAGTGAATTTGTAAAAGGGTCGAACAGGGATACCAAAAAGATTTATGTCCTTTTGGTCAATATGCAACTGTTGAAAGTTGCCAAGAACTATATGCTTAGCCGCGATGATTACGGAAGCGTCATTGAGGGTTTCTATCGCCCGTTCGATGCTATCCGCGCAACTCGTCCGTTTGTTATTATTGACGAGCCGCATAAGTTCTCGCGCGACCAAAAGGCGTTTGGTGTAATCAAGGAAGAAATAAACCCTCAATGTATTATTCGATACGGCGCAACTTTTCCTGAAACGGTGTCTGGCAGGGGGAAAAATAAAACGATTGTACATGACTATTTGAACCTGCTCTACGACCTGAATGCTTGTGAAGCATTCAACCAAGGATTGATTAAAGGAGTTGCCAAAGAACACTTTGAACCAGTCTCCAAAAAAGAAGAAAAAATAAAGCTCCTGTCGGTTGTCAAAAATGAGAAAGCCATATTTCAGTATAAAAGTGCAGACAGTCCGACAAAGACATATCAATTGCAGGTAAATGACTCGTTGACGGTAATTTCCGATGAGTTCAATGGTATCACGATACAGGCCATAGATAAAAATGCCATTGAATTGTCCAACGGATTAATTAAGACTGTTGGTGAGGAAATGAATGTGGACATTTACATGCAATCGTATCAGGAGCAGATGTTACGTCTTGCTCTTGAACGCCATTTTGAAACTGAACGGGAGAATTTCTGCGGACGCACATTTAAGATCAAAACGCTGGCACTTTTCTTTATAGATGATATTACTTCCTATCGCGAGAGCGAGGATGGTAAGAAACCGTATTTATTGGAAGCTTTTGAAAGGTTACTCAAGGAGAAATTGGTTGCAACAATCAAAGATCTGGATGAATCGGAAGCTGGGTATCGGGATTTTCTTGAAGCCAGTTTAAACCATATTGACGAATGTCATGGGGGATATTTTGCCCAAGACAACAGTTCGTCGGACGAAGACATTGCCAATGAAGTTAATGATATTCTGAATGGCAAGAAGCAGCTACTTGCTTTTAGAGACAAAGACGGGAAATATATTTTGCGTCGATTCCTATTCTCCAAGTGGACATTAAAGGAAGGGTGGGATAATCCGAATGTGTTTACTATTGCAAAATTGAGGTCGAGCGGTAGTGAAACCTCGAAGTTGCAGGAAGTAGGACGAGGATTACGACTGCCTGTTGATGAGTGTGGAAACCGAATCTCCAATCAGGAGTTCATGTTGAACTACATTGTAGATTTTACCGAGGCTGGTTTTGCCAATAAGCTCGTTGAGCAAATAAATCGAGAAGTACCAGGTACAACATCTGTTTCATTGGAGCAGATTAAACTGGTAGCTGAGAAAATGGATAAAGAAGAAAAAACTTTGTTTATCGAGCTTCTGTCAAAGAATTATATTGACCTGGAATACAATATCATTCCGGCAAACAAAACTCAGTTTTTTGAAGAGTATCCATTATTCAAATCAGGATTGGACGCTAGCAAAATCAAAGACCGTAATAAAACTTCCGAAAAACCGATTGGGATTCGCAAGGCTAGGTTTGACGAAATTAAGGAGCTGTGGAAGGTTCTCAATCAAAGATATACTATTTGGTACGATGACAATATTGATGCTGATTTAGAGAAAGGTTTATCAGAAATATTAGAGGCACCTTCTGTTTTCTCTCAACAGGTTATTTCCAGTCACAGAGATATAGTCAGAAGTGATGGGGCGCAAATGAGAACAGAAACAGGCAGTGGTGTGCAGTATTCCATTGCCAGTTCTCTCCCTTATGGCATTTTCTTAAAAAGGATATCATCGGCAACTAATATTCCTGTTTCGATGATACATAAGTCTATTTGCAATTATGTAAAGCGACATGGAAGTATAGATGACAAATACTTCAATGAACAGACTGTTGGTGAAATAATCAGAGGCTTCTCTGACTGGAAAATGGCCACTCTTCAAGGACGATTTAACTACAAAAAGACTCATGGCCAACCTGAAGCAACAGCTCTTACCCATAACGATGGATCTGTCCGGGAGAGTATTGCACAAGGAAGGATTGGTGTCAAAATAGAAGAAGGAACTCCAATGGAGAAATATTTATATGACACCAAGGCTTATGACTCACCATTGGAGTTGAAAAACATCAATGCTTCCATTGATGAAGTAATTGTCTATGGAAAGATTCCGCGTAATAGCATAGCAATTCCTACTATTACCGGAGAGTCATATAGTCCAGACTTCATGTATGTCGTTAAAAAAGACAATGGAGAAAAAGAACTCAATATTGTTGTTGAGACTAAGGGAGTTGAAAATAAATCAACTCTTCGCGGCATTGAGGAAGCAAAAATCCAATGTGCAAAGGTCTTCTTCAATAACCTATCAGCACAAGGGTATAATGTATATTTCCGAACACAACTCAATAATGAGAAAATGCTGAAAATTGTAAAAGAAGTATTACAAGAATAACAGTAACCAAATATGATAACGAAAGACGAAATTCAATCTTTATTACATAGTACTGAGACTTATAGGATAGAAAGAACTGTATCTACAGGTAATATGGATAAGTTCTGCGAGGCGATATGTGCGTTTGCCAACGATTTGCCAGATTCTCGCAAGAAAGGATACTTGTTAATCGGTGCGTATGATGATGGGAGATTGTCAGGACTGAAGGTTGATGATGGTTTACTCAAAAAGATAGCTGCAATCCGCTCTGATGGTAATATTCTACCTTTGCCGGTGATGACAGTAGATAAGATAGAGTTTCCCGAAGGGGACTTGCTTGTTGCCGAAGTTTCACCATCGTTGCTACCACCAGTTCGTTATCGTGGCAGGGTATTCATCCGTATCGGTCCTAGACGAGATATTGCTAGCGAAGCGGAAGAACGTCTTTTGACAGAGCGGCGTACCGCTTATATGGCAACTTTTGACGCAACTCCATGTTTGGGGTCCACGCTCGATGATTTAGAACTGGATTATATTAAAAACACATATTTACCATCTGTAATAGATACAGATATATTAAGCCAAGATACACGTGATATAAAGGAGCAGATGGCTTCAATCCGTCTATACGACCGTACTCATGATTGTCCTACCTATGGAGCAATTATTCTATTTGGTAAAAATCCTCGTTATTATATGCCTGGCGATTATGTTCAGTATGTCCGTTTTTCCGGCAAAGAAAAAGGAGGTGAAGTTCTTAATGAGAAGCGTTTTCAAGGCCCGCTGTATAACATGCTGCCTATATTAGAGTCATTTGTAAGCGATGCTATTATTATGCAACGTCCAGTTGCAGTCAGCCTTTTCCGAGAGAAGACCATTATCAACTATCCCAACAATGCATTGAGAGAACTGATGATGAATGCATGTATGCACCGAGACTATCAGGCAAATATGCCAATTCGCTTATATCAGTTTGATGACCATATAGAGATAATGAATGCAGGTGGTTTATATGGTGAAGCCAGGCCGGAGAACTTTCCTATGGTTAACGATTATCGTAATCCGATTGTAGCAGAGGCAATGAAGGAAATGAAGTATGTTAACATGTTCAACCAAGGCGTGAAACGTGTGCAGGATATGTTACGCGAGAATGGTAACAGGGAGGCAGTGTTTGATGTTTCAAAACTGACAGTATTCTGTGTTGATGTTTTTTCAAATGACGATAGCATAACCCAGACAACTACCCAGACAACTACCCAGACAACTACCCAGACAACTACCCAGACGCTGTCTGATGTACAAATTGCAATTATTGAATATATACATACTCATCCTAATGCTAGTCGCAAAGAAATTGCTGCTAATATAAATGATATTACAGAAAATGGAATAAAATATCATATTAAAAAATTACAGGAAAAAGGAATTATCAAACGAGTAGGCGCTGATTTTGGCGGACATTGGGAGATTGTCTCGTATTGGATCAATTCAAATAATATAAATGCGGACAATTAGAAATATCCTTTATCAAGGATGAAAATATATCATCAAAACTATTCGAGAGATACATGTATAAAGCTATTGTATTGCTAAAAAAGCTATAAAATTTACTTGATTATGTTTGACCAATCATTTTCAGCTGAGAATTACCTATCTATCTTTCATGAAGAGAATCGTAAAGGGCATATAGCATTTGACGATATGCCGGAACTTTATAAAAATATTGTCATGGAGATGAAAGTAATGAAAAGTAAAGTCAATGAAATAACAAAAAAGAAAAAGAGCAACCGAACAGAAGATGAGATGTCTGAATTAGAGAGTCTTAGGCTTTCTATAAAAGACAAACAAACAGATAGAGATAAGGAATTGTTTAATGAATTAAACAAATATGCTCAAAATGCTAATATCAAAGATTTTGCATTCCCGATTAGTAGTTATATAGATGATGATAAACAGATATTTACAATCGATACCAGTCAGTGGATGTATTTTTATGCCATTAAGAATTTACAGAGAATATTGAGGGGCTTGTTTAATGTAAAACAGGCAAATAAGCATCAGATTATGTCTAATGTTAAATTACTTCTGAATACAACCACGCCATTCTATCTTATTCGCACAGATATTACTGGTTTCTTTGAGTCTATTCCACAACAAGCATTATTGGACAAAATAAATGCTAATAGCCTTGTGAATAACAAGACAAAAGGAATGATTAAAGGAATATTGTCAGAATATAACAGACAAAAAGACCCCAATAAAATCAAGGCTGATTGCGGTGTTCCTAGAGGTATAGGAATAAGTTCGTATCTATCTGAAATATATATGCATGACATAGATCAACATATTAGAAATCTGGGAAATGTTATATTTTATGCCCGTTATGTGGATGACATTTTGATAATTTTAGCGGGACTCCCTAACAACCAGAGTATATCAGAGTATTATAAAGGGTTAAAGAATCTATTTCAGAATTATGGACTTGAGATTAAAAATAACAACCCCGCAGAAGATAAGTGCAAACTTATTGATTTTTACAATAGTACTGCAAAACAACAGTTTACATATTTGGGTTATAAGATAACGATTTCTAAACCCAAAAGCGAAATTAATGCAAAATTTGGCATGTCTGATAAAAAAATAGTGAAAATCAAACAAAAGATAGATGCCTCCTTTGCTCATTTTGAACAAATAAGTGCAATTGATCTTAAACGAGCCAAAAGAGATTTATTAGATTCTCTTGACCTGATATCTGGAAACTTTAGATTAACTAAATCTAAAGAAAGGGTTAAAGCTGGATTGTTTTTTGGGAATGACCTTTTGACTGATTATAATGATTTAGATGATCTAACTTCTTACCTGTCATCCAAACCAATAACGCCATATAGCGAGGTATTAAAAGGGGGGGCTGATAGGACAAAATATATAAATTCAATCAAAAAAAAGGTAGATGACATTAACTTTCAGCAGCGATGGCATGATCGTATTATGTTTAAGTTCAACCCTCAAAGAGTAGCGGAAATAAACGAATGGTTATCATGAAAACAAGAAGAAAAATACGCCTTAAATACAAGAAAGAACGAGTGTTATTATCCGATGTTCTTCCATATGAGTTGCCAGTAATTTTTACTAATCGCTATTTCTACAGATATCTTGTCAGCAATGGGATAAAATTTGACGGGACTGAATTGTCTTGGAAAAAAGATATCGATCAGGATGCGTTAGCTGTGTTAAATTTCATCTTCTCTCCGTATTCGAATAAAGACCTAACAATTCTACCAGATAATCAATTTAAATTCAAAGACAAAGTTGTTAGTATTCCGTTTTTATATAAGATTAAACACAAACCACACAAACTTCGTCGACTTGCACTAATCCATCCTGTGAGCCAAATGGAAATAGTGTCATTTTATGAAAAATATAAGAGCTTAATGTTATATTATTGTGGGCAGGATGAGTTCTCATTGAGACATCCTGAACGTGTGGCTTGTTATTTTTATTACAAAGACAGATTACACCATATATTACTTGGTCAAAAGATAGACAAACTGGAGTTATTCTTCAATGAGTATGAAAATCTCAAAACATATTTTAGTTATAAAGAATACTCTAATATCTATAAGTTTTATGAAGATTATAGATATCAAAATGCAGAGAAGCGATTTGAACATTTGCACAAGTTTGACATTCAAAGTTGTTTTGATAGCATATACACTCATTCTATCACTTGGGCTGTTAGTGGAGGTAAGGACGAACATAAAAGACATTTTAGAGGAAAAGGTAAGTCTTTCGGAGATGATTGGGACGGTATAATGCAAAGAATGAATTATAATGAAACAAATGGTATTGTTATAGGTCCGGAATTTTCTAGAATCTTTGCGGAAGTAATCCTCCAATATATAGATAAAAAGGTAAAGCAGACTCTTTGGGATGCAGGTTATAAAAATAACGAGCATTATAGCTGTTATAGATATGTTGATGACATTTTCTTTTATTATAATGATACAAAAGTCCTTGAACAAGCCATGTCTGCTTTTGAACATTTGCTACATGAATATAAGTTATGTATTAGTAAAGAAAAAAGTGATGATTGGGAACGTCCATTTATTACACCTATTTCAATGTCTAAAATTAAGATTGACACGTTATTATCAGATTTTATAAGAATGCGTAAATCTAGCCAAGATATAGAAAATGTACTGGAAGATGAAATCGCTGAAGAGGAGAAAATAGATGATGTTGATGATAAAAAAATTGAGGAAGCATTAGAATGTAAAGACTTTATTTATATCAATTCTAAAGAAGTCAATCGAGCGTTCAAATCATTAATGATTGAAAATAATGTGAAAAGTAAGGATATCATGAACTATACTCTGGCCGTAATCTCTACAAAGCTCGAGTCTCTTTTGAAGAAGTTTGATAAAAATTTTTACGTATTATCTAAAGCCATTGAACAGCAGAAACGTGAGGACGAATGCCAAAAGAAAATCCACCAAATGGAGAAGATGCTACATCGATATCTTTATGGGATGATAGATGTAATATTCTTTTTGTACTCTGACTGCAAACGAGTAAATACCACGCTTAAAATGATGAACATATTGAATAATTTGATTATCTATTTGGGAAGTAATTATAAAGAGAAAGATGGGAGGATAATTAAAAGATTCTCACCTGCATTGCGAGATGAAATATTCAAAAAGATACAAAATGAAATAACGATAGTGTTCAAAACAACTTCATTTGACATTAACGCACAAATAGAAACATTGTACTCGTTGGCGGAATTAAATTAGCGCATATTTAACTCTACCAATGGGTTTCTCATTTTTATAGTTAATATATTGCA
>CALUKY010000044.1 GCA_944321345.1 uncultured Paraprevotella sp. | reverse complement strand
GGGGTGTAGCGCAGTCCGGTTAGCGCACCTGCTTTGGGAGCAGGGGGTCCCAGGTTCGAATCCTGGTACCCCGACATAAAAGGACAAACATAAAGTATAAAGCAAAAATTTTTCGGGGTGTAGCGCAGTCCGGTTAGCGCACCTGCTTTGGGAGCAGGGGGTCCCAGGTTCGAATCCTGGTACCCCGACACAGAAAGAAACGGAGGAAAGTGATTCGCTTATCTCCGTTTCTTATTTTTAATAAAGACCGATTTTTATAGGGTGAGAACAACAAATTCAGTCCTTTTCCCTCAAAAGATTATAAAAAAGGCTTCTCCATTTTAATTATTATCCGTACTTTTGTAGGAAACAAAAAAGCAAGTATACATCTTAAAGATAAGGATTTATGACTTTCATTATTGTTACCATCTTGTTGTTGGGGTATATTGCCATTGCAACAGAACATATCACACGCATTAACAAGGCGGCCACGGCCATGTTTCTGGGGGTAGTGGGCTGGATCCTGTATATGGTAGAAGGATCCTCGTATGTAGATTTGTTTTATCATACGGAATATTTGTCTTTTCTGGATGGAGCTTCCTCTACTGCTGCAACGGTAAAGACTTTTATTGCCAATAATATTTTTCTGCGTCATATCGCAGAAATCAGCCAGATAGTTCTTTTCCTGTTGGCCACAATGGCCATTGTGGATGTGCTGAACGCCAACGGATGTTTTGATTTCATTTATGAGTGCTGTCGTACGAAAAACAGCCGCAAGCTGATCTGGTATCTGGCCGGAGCCAGTTTTATTATATCGGCCAATCTGGATAATCTGACTACCACGGTCATGATGCTGGCCATTATGCGAAAGATTGTGATAGAAACACGTTTCCGGATGATATACGGAGCCGTAATTGTGCTGGCGGCCAACTGTGGCGGTTGCTTTACGGTAATCGGGGATATCAATTCGCTGGTATTATGGACCAAGGGGGCAGTTACACCGACCGATTTCTCGCTGTCGCTGATGCTTCCGGCTTTGGTCGCGATGATTATTCCTACATACCTTATTTCACGCACTCTGCCCGAACACATCAATATTGATTCATTGCGTACCGTATATCGTGGCGATGATTCCATTCTTTCACGTTGGCAACGCATTCTGATGCTGTTTATCGGTATCGGTGGATTGTGGTTTATTCCTACATTCCACAACATCACCAAGTTGCCACCTTTTGTCGGCGCCTTGTGTGTGTTGGCTGTTTTCTGGGTGGTAAATGAGTTCTGCAACAGTAGTCTGGTCAATGCCTCCATCATCGGCGGGCGTACGGTGCCGAGAAGCCTGCAGTATGATAATTTGCAGACCATTCTTTATTTTATCGGTCTGGCGTTGGCCGCCGGAGCCATTTATGAAACAGGCGCTTTCCGTTACGCGGCATTCTGGTTAGACAGTCATATTCACAATATATATATCGTAAGCGGTATATTGGGTGTGATTTCCGGAATATTGGACAATGTGGCATTGGTGCTGAGCAGTATTTCCATGTATGATATTCTCACACCGGAGCAGGTGGCAGCCAGTACCGATCCTGCCTATGCGGCGTTTTTCCAGCAAAACGGCGCTTACTGGCAGCTTATCGCGTTTTGCGGTGGAGTGGGCGGCTGTCTGCTGCCGATCGGTTCCATTGCCGGTTATGCGCTGATGAAGAACGAGCATGTAAGCATCTGGTGGTATTTCCGCATGATGACCGGAAAGGTGTTGTTGGGATGGATTGCCGGTCTGGCTGTGTTCTTCCTGATGAATGTTTATGTGCTTTAAGCTGAAGGTTATTCTGAAAAAACGATACAGAACAGAACGGGGCGGCACCATTCAGGTGCCGCCCCGTTCTGTTCTTATTATATGTGTTGTTGCGTAAATTTTACCATGTAAAGAGCGGATAGTTGCTCATGGTGCGGTTTACGATATTCTTTACGTCCTGGATTACGTCCTGATTTTCCGGTTCGTTGAGCACACGCTCAATCAGTTCGGCGATCAATACCATCAGATCTTCTTTGGCGCCACGTGTTGTGATGGCGGCTGTACCCAGACGGATACCCGAAGTCTGGAAGGCGCTGCGGCTGTCAAACGGCACCATATTCTTGTTTACGGTAATGTCGGCAGAAACCAGTACCTTTTCGGCTACCTTTCCCGTCAGATCCGGATATTTGGTGCGCAGGTCTACCAGCATCAGATGATTGTCTGTACCGCCGCTTACGATGCTGAAACCGCGTTTCTGGAGCTCTGAAGCCAGTGTGGCGGCATTTTTCTTTACCTGAGCGGCCCAAGCCTTGAATCCTGGTTGCAAAGCCTCTCCGAAAGCCACAGCCTTGGCTGCGATAACATGCTCCAGTGGTCCGCCCTGTATGCCCGGGAATACGGCGCTGTTGATCAGTTGGCTCATCATTTTTATCTCGCCCTTCGGGGTTTTCAGTCCCCACGGATTCTCGAAATCCTTGCCCATGAGGATGATACCGCCACGCGGACCACGCAGGGTCTTGTGTGTTGTGGAAGTCACAATATGGGCATATTTCACCGGGTTGTCCAGCTCGCCGGCGGCAATCAGTCCGGCAGGGTGTGCCATGTCGACCATGAAGATGGCGCCCACCTGATCGGCAATGGCGCGCATGCGGGCATAGTCCCATTCGCGGCTATAGGCCGAACCGCCGCCGATAATGAGCTTCGGCTTGTGTTCCAAGGCTAGTTTCTCCATTTCATCGTAGTCCACGCGTCCGGTTTCCTTGTTCAGGTTATAACCGATGGCGTGATACAGGATGCCAGAGGTATTTACGGCCGAACCATGTGACAGGTGGCCACCGTGATCCAGATTCAGTCCCATAAAGGTGTCTCCTGCATTCAGACAGGCCAGGAATACGGCTGCATTGGCCTGAGCACCGGAGTGGGGCTGTACGTTGGCATATTCCGCTCCAAAAAGCTTGCATACGCGTTCAATTGCCAGAGATTCCACCTGGTCTACAACCTCACATCCGCCGTAATATCTTTTTCCGGGATATCCTTCGGCATATTTGTTCGTCAGACAGCTGCCCATCGCTTCCATTACCTGGTCGCTGACAAAGTTTTCAGAAGCAATCAGCTCGATACCCTTACACTGTCTTTCGTGTTCCTTCTTGATGAGGTCAAAAATTACATGATCCTTTTCCATAAGCTAAAAATTATTTGTTTTTCTCCACACTCCATCCGAATTTTCCGATTTTCGGGCCCAGACCATAGTAGGCTCCGTGCAGATAGATGAGAGGGTGACTGGCTTCGAGCGACCATTTACCCGTTTCCGGGTCCAGATACTTCTCGTCTGCCTTGATATTCACCACCTCGGCAATGAACATGTCATGCGATCCCAAAGACATGATTTCCTTGACCTTGCATTCTATGTTCAGTGGGGCCTCTTCCACAATCGGGGCTTTTACCATGCGGGCCGGTCCGGGAGTGAGGTTCATTTCTTCAAATTTATGATAATCCCGTCCCGAGCGTACGCCACACCAGTCGGTAGCGCGGGCCAGTTCTTCGGTGGTCAGGTTGATGACAAACTCCATGTTCTTCTTGATCAGTTCATACGAGTGTCTTTCCGGGCGCACGGAGATGTAGCACATGGGCGGGTTCGTGCAGATGGTTCCCGTCCATGCCACGGTGATGAGATTATAGTTTTCCGGAGCGTCGCCGCAGCTTACCAGCACTGCCGGCAGGGGATAGATCAGCGTTCCGGCTTTCCAGTCCTGCTTCATGATTAGTCTGAAATGAGGGTTACCTGATCGATGTTCTGCTCATTGTTGCAGTAATGGCACTGGATGATGCCCTTCTCTTTGTCAATGACATGGAACACGGTCTGCATCGGTTCGTTGTTGGTGATGCATTTCGGGTTCTTGCATTTCACGATTCCGGTCAGATGATCCGGAGTCTTTACTTCCTTTTTCTCCACAACCTCATAATCCTTGATGGTGCACAGCGTTACGTTGGGAGAGATTACAGAAAGCTGGTTCAGTTCGTCATCCGTGAAGAACTTGTCGGCAATCTTGATAATACTCTTTTCGCCCATTTTCTGGCTTTTCAGGTTGTAGCCGATGGTGATGGCACTGCTCATGTTTTCCAGATGCAGCAGATTCACCACCTGAAAGAGTTTGTTTGAAGGGATATGATCGATAACGGTTCCGTTCTGGAGTGCGGCAACTAAAAGTTCCTGACGTTTCATGTCGAATTCTTTTTTTAATGGATTAATCAATAATGGTTTTGTCTTCTCTCACTTGGTCCAGGGTGATGCCCAATGCATCGCATATCAGGGCCTGACGGGCAAAAAGTCCGTTATGAGCCTGTTCGAAGTAATAGGCATGCGGATCGTTGTCGATGCTGTATTCGATTTCGTTTACGCGGGGCAGCGGATGCAGGATCTTCATGTTGTCCTTGGCTTTGCCCAGCATATTCAGTTTGAGCAGATACATGTCCTTCACACGCTCGTACTCCATCAGGTCTGTGAAGCGTTCGCGTTGTACACGGGTCATATAAAGGATGTCCGCTCCGGCAATGGTGTCTTCGTTAAAGTCGGTATGCTCTACATATCTGATGCCATGCTTTTCGCAATATAACTTGTATACTTCCGGCATTTTCAGCTCTTCGGGTGCGATGAAATGGAAAGTCGGATTGAAATGGCGCATGGCCATCAGCAGTGAGTGCACAGTGCGGCCGTATTTCAGGTCGCCCACCAGATAGATGTTCAGGTTGTCGAGCGTTCCTTGTGTCTTGTAAATGGAATAGAGGTCAAGCATGGTTTGTGACGGATGCTGGTTGGCGCCGTCTCCGGCGTTCAGGATGGGCACAGGAGAAACCTCGCTGGCATAGCGTGCTGCCCCTTCCAGATAATGTCTCATAACAATGGCGTCGGCATAATTGCTCACCATCATGATGGTGTCTTTCAATGTTTCGCCTTTTGAAGAGCTGGTTGCCTTCGGATCTGTAAAGCCGATGACGCGTGCGCCCAGACGGTTTGCTGCGGTTTCAAAACTTAAACGAGTACGGGTTGAAGGCTCGAAAAACAAAGTTGCTATCACCTTTCCGTTCAGCAGCTTACGGTTCGTGTGCTTCTCAAATTCCTTGGCCATCTCGATCAGATACATGATTTTCTCCCGAGAGTGCTCTGCAATGGTTACAAGACTTCTATTTTCCATTTTTCAATAAAGTATTAAGTTTTATTTGATATTGAATCTGTTCAAAGTTAGCAAAAAGGATTGAAAAGAGATCGTAACAACATACATTTCTTCAACTTTTTTTATATTGCGCCGATTATTTCAAGATTTTGAGTAACTTTGCATTTCCGTTTTCATTTTTATTGGGGATTAAAACTGACATATCTTTATAGAATATGAGAAAAAAGATAATTATTGCCATGTGGATCGTTCTGATACTGGGTATCGGATCGGTTGCCGGTGCCTTTTGGGCTATAGCCAAGGGCTATATCGGCTATATGCCAAACTTTCAGGAGCTGGAGAATCCGGTGAACAAATATGCATCGCAGGTTTTCTCATCCGACGGCAAGCTGATCGGTACCTGGTCATACAGCCGGGCAAACCGGATTTTTGTGGGATATGATGATCTGTCGCCATGGTTGGTCAAGGCGCTGATCGCTACCGAAGATGCGCGTTTTTATGATCATTCGGGCATTGATTACCGGGCTTTGGCGCGCGCCATCGTAAAGCGTGGAATTCTGGGGCAGACCAATGCCGGTGGTGGTAGTACCATTACGCAGCAGCTGGCCAAACAGCTCTACTCCGAGACGGCCCAAAGCACCATGGAGCGTGCCTTGCAGAAACCGATCGAGTGGGTGATTGCCGTAGAACTGGAGCGCTACTACACGAAGGAAGAGATCATTACCATGTATCTCAATTATTTCGATTTTCTGCATAACGCGGTAGGTATCAAGACGGCTACAAAAACCTATTTTGGAAAAGAGCCGAAAGATCTGACTGTGACAGAAGCGGCTACGCTGATCGGAATGTGCAAGAATCCTTCTTACTTCAATCCGGTGCGTTATCCGGAGCGTTGCCGCGAACGCCGCAATGTGGTGATCGATCAGATGCTCAAGGCCGACTATCTTACTGCGAGCGAGGCTGCGGCAGAAAAAGAAAAGCCGTTGGATCTGAACTTCAAGCGTGTGGATCACAAGGAAGGTGTGGCTACTTATCTGCGTGAACGTCTTCGCGGTATGCTTATGGCAGACAAGCCGAAGCGTGACAACTATGCCAGCTGGCAGGATCAGCTTTTCTACGAAGACTCTCTGGCATGGGAAACAGATCCGCTTTATGGCTGGTGCAATAAGAATAAAAAGCCGGACGGATCACACTATAACATTTATACAGACGGTCTGAAGATTTATACCACGATAGATGCGCGCATGCAGCGTTATGCCGAGGAAGCGCTCTATGAGCATGTGGGACTTTATCTGCAACCCCTGTTCGACAAGGAGCAGAAAGGCCGTTCACGCCGTCCTTATACCGATGCGCTGACCAATGCGGAGGTGGAACAGATCATGAACCGTTCGAAAACGCAGAGTGAGCGCTACATCATGATGAAGAAAGGCGGCTATTCCAAGGAAGAGATTGACAAGGCTTTTGAAACGCCGACCGAAATGACTGTATTTACCTATCACGGCGAAGTGGATACCGTGATGACTCCGATGGACTCAATCCGCTATTACAAGTGTTTCCTGCGCAGCGGTTTCATGGCTATGGATCCTAAGACGGGCGAAGTGAAGGCTTATGTCGGCGGATTGGACTACCGTTTCTTCCAGTACGATATGGCCGGAGTGGGTCGCCGTCAGGTAGGTTCTACCATCAAACCGTTCCTTTATACGCTGGCTATGGAAAACGGAATGTCACCTTGCGATGAGGTGATGAATGTGCAGCAGACCTATATGGTTGCCGGCAAGCCATGGACACCACGTAACGGAAGCCGTTCACGTTACGGTGAGATGGTAACCTTGAAATGGGGACTTGCCCAGTCAAACAACTGGATCTCCGCTTATCTGATGAGCAAACTCAGTCCGGAAGCTCTGGTGCGTCTGATTCACGAATTCGGTGTTCTGAACCGCGACATTCATCCGTCTATGGCATTGTGTCTGGGTCCTTGTGATATTTCTCTCTCGGAAATGGTCAGTGCCTACACTGCATTCCCGAACAAGGGTATCCGTACGGCTCCGTTGCTGGTAACCCGAATCGAGGACAATGAAGGCAATGTGCTGGCTCAGTTCCAGCCCCGCATGAACGAGGTAATCAGCGAGGAAAGCGCCTATAAGATGCTGATCCTGTTGCAAGGTGTCATTGACGGCGGTACCGGTGGACGTATGCGTTTCCGATATAATATCAAGAGCCCGATGGGTGGCAAGACCGGAACCACGAACCGCAATTCCGACGGTTGGTTTATCGGATTTACTCCGTCGCTGGTGTTCGGAAGCTGGGTTGGCGGTGAAGACCGCGACATCCACTTCCGCAGCATGACTTATGCTCAGGGAGCTTCTTCTGCCTTGCCAATCTGTGCCAAGTTCCTGCAGAAGGTTTATGCCGACAAGAGCCTGCATTATTCTCAGGATGAGAAGTTCGACATACCGGAAGGCTTTGACCCTTGCCAGAATATGATGGTGCCAACCGATAGCATTGCCGAAGAGGTTATCGGCATTGACGAAATATTCGAATAAGAATGAGTAAGGTAAGAAGCTGGCTTTTGGAAAGTTTTTCCGGTCCTTTTAAGGGGCCGTGCAAATGATAAGAGTGAGTCATATTATCCCCCGGCGAAATCGGATAATATGACTCTTTTCCTTTTTACTTATCGGACAATGCTTTCCGGAATGCCGGAAGATGCTGATTTTAGTTTTTGGGAAATAATTCTTTTATGAGATTTGAAAAAAATATGGAAACAAATTCAAAATTTCAGGATGATGCTATTGCGCCGATGCATACCGCCGAGCATATCCTGAATCAGACTATGGTGCGGATGTTCGGGTGCCCGCGTTCCACAAATGCTCATATCGAGCGTAAAAAAAGTAAGGTAAATTACGAACTGGATGCCCCTCCGACACCGGAACAGATCGAGCGGATCGGGCAGATGGTGAATGAAGTGATTCGTGCCGATATGCCGGTTACGGCCCGTATGACTCCTGTTGATCAGTTGCCCGAGAGCGTTTCACTTTCGCGTTTGCCCGACCGGCAGGTGAGCGAGGTGCGCCTTGTTTATGTAGGCGATTATGATGTTTGTGCCTGCATTGGCGCGCACGTGTCGCATACCGCCCAACTGGGGGCTTTTCGCATTACCAGCACTTCGTATGCCGACAGACAGTTCCGCATTGTTTTCCGTCTGGATCTTCCCTGATTTACGATAACATAAAACGTACGTGCCCCCAAAACGTATTCACAGACGTTTTGGGGGCACGTACGTTTTTATATAGGCACAATTCCGTTAGAACCAGTTAAAGGCACCCAACTGGTCCAGGAAAATCAGGAAGATACCCAGTGGGGTGATAAATTTCAGGATAAACATGAATACCCGGAAACCGTAGAACCGGAGTGTTCCCTGGTTGGTGATTTCTTCCCATACGATTTTGCGGTCCAGATACCAGCCGGTGAACAGAGCTGTAAGAAGACCGCCGATAGGAAGCATCCATTTTGCTGTGAGATAATCGAAGATATCGAACAATCCCAGTCCTCCAATCGTATATTCGGAACCGATTCCCAATGACAAGGAACAGAGTACGCCTAAAACCAATACAATGCCGGTAACCAGATAAGTCGTTTTCTTGCGTGACAGGTGATAGGTTTCATGCACATATGCGGTAATCAGTTCGTGCATGGATATCGTTGATGTCAGGGAGGCCAGAATCAACAGGAAATAGAACAGGAACGGCAATGTATAGGCCAGGATCGGCATGTCGGCAAATACAATATGGAAAATATTGGGTAAGGCTACGAACACAAGGCTGGGGCCTTCTGTCGGTTCCATACCGGGAACAGAAAATACAGCCGGAAAGATAATCAGTCCTGAAACAATGGCCACAAAGGTATCAATCAGAGCCACGCTTCCTGCCGTGCGCGTCAGATTGACTTCCTTACGGAAATAGGAAGCATAGGTGCAAAGGCATCCCAAACCGATACTCAGTGAGAAGAATGCCTGTCCCATGGCAGACAGGATTACAGACGAATCAATTTTACTGAAATCAGGCTGGAACAGGAATTTCAGGCCTTCGGCAGCGCCCTGGGTTGTCAGGGCAAAGCCTGCCAGTACGAGAAGCAACAGGAATAGGGTAGGCATCATCAGTTTCGAGAACCGTTCTATTCCTTTCTCAATACCTCTGGCTACGACAAAGTGCGTCAGCAAGATGAACAGAACCAGATAAAGTGTCGGCATGATCGGATCTGTTACGAACGAATTGAAATATTGGGCATAGACATTTTCCTGCCCGTCGCCAACCATCTGGTTAAAGCGGTTCAGGCCGGCTTCTACCGTGTAGTTTACAGTCCATCCTGCCACTACCGAATAAAAACTGAAGATCATAATGCCCGAAAGAACTCCCAAGCGTCCTACCCAGCGCCATTGTTTACGTTTGGGAGCCAGCTGTTCGAAGGCCGTTGACGCATTGGCATGGGTGTGACGCCCGATCAAAAATTCAGAGATCATCACCGGCAGTCCCAGTAACAGGATGCAGCAGATATATATCAGGATAAAGGCCGCGCCTCCGTTTTCTCCGGCTTCTGTAGGGAAACGCCAGATATTTCCCAGGCCGACAGCAGACCCTGCCGAAGCCAATATCACTCCTATTTTACTGGCAAACTTACTTCTGTTGTTTTCTTTCATTGTCATTTGTGTTTAAGATATAAAACACAAATTTACGATAAAAAGTGGAAGAAATGCAAGATTTACGGGCTTTTGGGTGACAAAAAAGTGGGGAAAAGGGCAAAAATCGTTATTTTTGCATGTGTTGAACTCTAAAAAACAAAATAATGAACCAGATATCTTCTTCACAAAAAGTTGTTCTTATAGGAGCCTCTTCCGGAATAGGTCTGGAACTGGCCCGTATTTATATTGCCGCAGGTTGCGTGGTCGGATTGGCTGCACGCCGTACCGCTCCGCTGCTGACCTTGAAACAGCTGGCTCCGCAACGTGTTTTTGTGAAAGAACTCGACGTAACCTCTGACAGGGCAACGGAGGCCCTGGCCGAACTGGTGCAGGAGATGGGAGGCATGGATCTCTATCTGCACGTAGCCGGAATCGGAAAGCAGAACCGTACCTTGCAGGCCGACATCGAGGTGGACACCTTCCGCACCAATGTGCTGGGCTTCGGACAGATGGTAGGGTGGGCGTACCGTTATTTTGCTACCCGGGGAGGCGGTCATTTGGCGGCTGTCAGTTCCATTGCCGGAACGAAGGGACTGGGTGCGGCCCCCGCTTATTCGGCCACCAAACGCTTTCAGAACACCTATTTGCAGGCTTTGGCGCAACAGGCACGCATGGAGGGGCATCCGATCTGTTTCACCGATATTCGTCCCGGTTTTGTAGACACCCCATTACTTTCCGGAGCGCAGAAATACCCGTTGATGATGGCTGCAGACAAAGTAGCCCGGACGATTGCCCGGGCTATTGCTCAAAAACGCCGAGTGATGGTCATCGACTGGCGCTATGCGATTATTACTTTCTTCTGGCGCTTGATTCCCAACGCGTTGTGGGAACGCATGGTGATTCGCACAAAAGCCAAGTCCTGAGTTTTCTCGTTGCTTTATTCTGTTTCGGATTATTCCACCACGATTTCATCCGTGAATACCACACCGCCGAACTCGTCGCCGGCCAGTGCCTGATAGCGGATGAAGCGTGTTTTCGTTGTTCCCTCCCAACCGTAAGTCTTGAAGGTCACTTCGTCATTACGCACCGGCTTGTGCTTGATTTCTTTCAGACGGGTAAATTCTTTGCCGTCCTCTGATACCGAGATGATGACGTGTGCCGGCAGATAGACTTCCGGACCGCAGATCTGCATGAAATCAGCCTGAATGCGCTGTATGTCGGTAAGGCTTCCTAAGTCGATGGTTACGTCCAGACGTTTCTGCGATACGAAGCCCTGCCAGAAACCGTCGTTGTAGTTCCATCCGCCCCGCAGGCCATCAGTCAGTGCCTTGTCGCCTCCGGCCGGATAAGTGCCCCAGTAGCGTGCGTTGTAAGTCACCGGCTTGTTCCAGGCCTTGTGCTTCAGAACCTCTCCGGCTCCCGGACGGTTCCCAAACTCACGCTCCAACGGGAAGGCCTGATAGCCGGCCTTACGCAAGTCCTTGGTCACCTGCACCGCCTTGTGGTGAAAGCGTTTCCAGGATTTGTTTTCCGGTTGCGTCCAGCCCGTTTCGGCGATGGCCAGCGCACGCGGATAGAGCATATATTCCGCATGTTCCTCTGTAGGTACGTATTCCGTCCACAGATTTCCCTGCACGCCTATGATCAGCTGCTGCTCCTGTGGGGTCAGTTCCTGAGGTATCGGGTCATAACCATACACCTTGCTCAGAGGAAGATAACCGCCGATGGCCTCCGGTTGTGTGTGCGGAGCGTCCTGATAACCATCCAGATAACAGTATTGTCCCGGACTCATGATGGCCTGATGACCGCTTTTCACGGCCTCAATGCCTCCCTCCGTGCCGCGCCACGACATCACGGTGGCGTTCGGTGCCAGACCTCCTTCCAGAATTTCATCCCAGCCCAGCAGTTTCCGTCCGTGCGCGTTCAGGAACTTCTCGATGCGATGCACTAAGTAGCTTTGCAGTCCCTTTTCGTCTTTCAGCCCCTCGTCCTTGATTCTTTTCTGGCAGAGCGGGCAGGTGCGCCAGTCGGTCTTCGGGGCTTCATCCCCTCCGATATGGATATATTCCGACGGAAACAGTTCCATCACTTCGGTGAGCACCTGTTCCAGGAATTCAAACGTCTTTTCATTACCCACGCAGAAATCCGACGGTTTGTACAGTTCGTGCGTACACGACAGTTCCGGATAAGCCGTCAGCACCTCTTCCGAGTGCGATGGCATTTCGATTTCCGGTATGATGGTAATCTGCCGTTTACGGGCATAATCCACCAGATCGCGGATTTCCTCTTTCGTATAGTAACCGCCGTAAGCGTTCGGCGCACCCTCCATCACATAGCGGCGCGCCCCTTTCCACCATTCTTTCCACAGGCGTTGCGGTCGCCAGGCAGCCAGTTCGGTCAGTCGGGGATAACGGTCAATTTGCAGACGCCATCCCGCCGCGTCCGTCAGATGCAGGTGCAGACGGTTGATCTTGAACGCTGCCAGCACATCAATCTGTCTTTTCAGGAAGTCCGCGTCGAAGAAGTGGCGCGATACATCCAGCATGATCCCCCGGTAGGCAAACCGAGGCTTATCCGTGATGCGCACTGCCGGAACGGTTTTCTGTTCTTCGTCGGTCAGCTGTCCCAATGTCTGTAAGGCATAGAATACTCCGGCCACGGAAGCGGCCTCGATGCTGATTTTCCGGTCGGTGATGTCCAATACATAACTCTCGTCCGTCTGGTTTCCATTCTGTCCGGATGTCAGACGAATCTCCATCCGATCCGCTTTGCTGCTGGTCGTAGCCTTCATTCCTTCCGGCAGATACTCCGCAATCAGGGCGGCAATACTGTCGGGAGCCTGAATGCTTACTTTCTTGACCTTATTCAGTGGAAATACTCCCGTGCGCATTTCCACCGATTCCGGTTGCGGAAGCAGATAGAGTGAATCTGCGGGCAGTATGGCGCTCCATACCGGCAGGCTGCATCCTAAGAGCATACCGAGTATTGCGGCGCGTGTTCTTCTTTTTATCATGGTGTCTGTTCGGGTTTATTCAATCATCCGTACTTTTTCCGGTGTTCTTTCCTTGGCTTTCGGAGTTTCATCCGGATAACCGAAAGCAATGGCATAAAGCAGCTGATGTGTTTCCGGGAAATCCAGTTCCTTCATGATTTCGGCACCCTCGGGAGCGTTCAGGAAGCGGCAGATGCCTCCCAGGCAGCATGAGCCTATACCCATGGATTTGGCGGCAAGCAACATGTTTCCTCCCAGCAAGCCGCAATCCACCTGCGACAGGTCATAACGGGTGTCATAAGCAATGAACGCTACAGCCGGCGCGCCGTATGCCGCTGCTGCCGGGCGTTTTCCCTGTGTCTTCTCCATAAAGTCGGCATAAAGCGTATCGATGCGTGCCAACAGTTCCGGACGGGTTACGAAGCGTACTTCCCAGGACTCGCGTGCCATGCCGTTGGGTGCGTAAATACCGCAACGGATGATTTCGTCCAGTTTTTCCTTTTCAATAGCCTGAGGCTTGTACTTGCGGATGCTCCGGCGCTCCATGATGGTTTCCACTACTGCGTTCTTCTGACTGACAGAATCGGTATTTGAAGTCTCTGCCGGTGTGGCTGCTTTCTGACAACCGGCCAACATTCCTGCCAAAGCGATGCAGGAAGCAAAAATAAAATTACGATACATATTCTTCTTGTTTTTGGTGATTGTGACAAAGTTAGTTTTTCTTCTTTATAAAAACAACAGGCGACATAAAAAAGGAGTGGCCCGGCCACTCCTTTTTCTCGAAAAATCGCAATGTCTTAAAGCAGAATCAGACTGATGCCCATGATGAGCATACCCAGTACGACACCGCCGATGCCTATGTGATGATGACCGTACTTTTCTGTTCCCGGCAGCAACTCGTCAAACGAGATGTACACCATAATGCCCGAAACAAAGGCCAGCAGAAAGGCGTTCAGTTCTACCGACCAGAACGGCAGCAGGAACAGAAAGCCGAACAATGCGCCGACCGGTTCAGACAGTCCCGAGAGAAACGAATACCAGAATGCTTTGCGCCGGCTGCCGGTGGCATGATAAATCGGTACCGACACGGCAATGCCTTCGGGTATGTTGTGAATGGCAATGGCAAAGACAATAGGTAGGGCAATATCCAAACTGGTTAGTGCCGTGGTAAAAGTGGCCAGTCCCTCAGGAAAGTTATGAATACCGATGGCCAGCGCCATCAGGATGCCCGTACGTTTGAGCCGGCTTTTCCCGCCGTGTTCTTCCATGGAATGCACCTCATGCGGGTTCTCGTCTTCGGGTACCAGACGGTCGATCAGCGCAATCAGAAGAATACCTGAGAGAAATGCTCCCAGCATCAGTGCCTGTGCCTTCGACTCCGAATAGATTCGGGCAAACTCGTTGGCCGCTTCCGGCATCAGTTCCATAAAGGAAACGTAAATCATCACACCTGCCGAAAGGCCTAATGAGGCAGACAAAAACTTCGTATTTGTTTTCTTGGCCAGAAATGCAATCAGACTCCCTATACCGGTGGCCATACCCGCCACTAACGTGAGCGACAGGGCGATCCATACAGATTCTTGTTCCATAGTGTTTTGCTTATTAAATGACTTTTGCAAAGATAGCTAACGCATGTTTTGATTGCAATACCCTAAAGCGGGGATATTTGGGGGGCTATTCGACTGCAAAAGCTTGTAGACTTTGAAGTGTTAAATTTGCTAAATATAAAAATATTTCTGAAATTCAAGACGATAGAGAGCGGATAATTCTTTTATTTTTGTGGAAAGCAGATGACTTATTAAAAATAACGTGAGTTCGACGAATTCAAAACAATGCAAGCTGTGTGTCAACCGTTCGTGAAACATTGATACACGGCTTCTTT
>CALUKY010000043.1 GCA_944321345.1 uncultured Paraprevotella sp. | reverse complement strand
TGTCAATCCAACTTGCAGGCCGGCATTATCAAAGCTCTCCTGTAAGGGCAGAGGCGCGAATTTTTCAAGGGCATATAATATTTCTCTGATTTTCACGCTTCAAGAAATTTTTGTTCAAAGATACAAATTCAGAACGAAAAAAACACTTCCTCCGAAGCAGTTTTTTGAAAAATTAACACGTATATTTCAAAACATATCCATCTCATTGAATTTGTCTTTCTTATACGTAAAATGCGATTGAAGCACCTGGTATTTGTCAAAGGAACGCAGTGCAGCCAGTTTGACTGTTATGACAACCGACAATAAGGATGAAGCCAATGTAATGACCACAATCATAATCTGATATTTAATGGCTACATCCGGATCACTTCCGCCCAGAATCTGCCCGATCATGGTTCCCGGCATAGATACAATCCCCAGCACGGTCATATTGGCAATACACGGTGAAAAGGATTTTTCGATCGCTTCGCACAAAAACGAGCGTGTCGCCTCAAAATGCGTTGCTCCGTTACCTAACAGATAATAATAGAATTGTTGCTCCCGTTGCAGGCTTCGGTAGTAAGTGCTCAGTGCCACAACATTCACCGTCAGCATATTGCCTAATAAAAGCCCCATAATCGGAATAAAGTACCGGGCGTCAAACGGATTTTCCATTCTCAATACAAAAAACAGGAAATAGAATCCGGTCAGAAAGGCAGAAACGGTCAAGGCCACGAACATCGGAAGCAGCAATACCTGGCGGCGCAATCCCGTGCGCACAATAAAAGTATAGGCCGCCACCGCAATCATCACGACAACCCATAACGTATTGATCCATGGATTATTCCACTCAAACAGATAACGGAAATACACTCCCATGAGAAAAAGCTGCACACACATGCGTACAGTAGCCCAAAGAGTCGGTTTGAAAAGTCGGCTCTTGATATACCATAAATAACCAAAAGGGATCAGCATCAGAAGGAGTCCTACAGCCATTCCTCCCCAACCAATATCTAATGTTTGCATTTCTCAAAGAATAATTGTTCGATCACATTGTGCCAGGAATCTCTGATCGTGCGACACGACGACCAGTGTACTCCCTTCTTCACGAAGCCTGCGTAAAACTTCCAGAACCTTCTCCGAAGAATCGGAATCCAAAGCCGACGCCGGTTCATCGACCAGACATAACGGTTTATGCAGCATGGCCATTACTGACAGCAGGATACGTTGCCGTTGCCCTCCTGAAATCCTGTGAACCTTCCGGTCATATAACCGGCGGTCCAGATTCAACTGTCCCCATAAATCGAAAAGCTTTTCTTCCGAAAAACGTAACTGCCGGTTGGCATGAAGTTCAAAAGGCACACGTACCATATCCCGTACCGTATCTAACGGAAAATTCAGATCCTGCGGCAAGTAGGCTATCTTTTTCCGGATTTCCATCACCGTAGACGGTTCCAACGGCAAGCCGTCAATCCGGATACTACCCTCTGTCAATGGAACGAAGCCCAACAAAGCCCGAAGCAATGAACTTTTGCCACAACCGGACTTTCCGGAAATACCCACCAATTCCTTCCGACGGATATGTTCCGTAAAATCCTTCAGTATGTACTGGTCTTTAAAGTTCAAGCTTACGTGGTCTAATTGAATCATACCTTTATCTTATCCTGTTGTTTGATACACAGCCGGGATTTCCCCATAATGGCCTACAAAGATACGATATATTCCTGAATTGCGACAGAGAACTCCTCTCCTATTTCTGAGTATTTTTATAATTAATCACACTTGGAAAAGTTCATCCCCCTCTGTCAGAAATACTCCGTTTCCGTTTCATCCGCTCAAAATCCCTCTTCATCCGCTCTTTCCTCCGTCTTGTCAGAATTACTCTTTCAGAATCTGCCATCACACTGTACTTTTGCCCCAGAATGTTCAGAATGAATATTCTCTGTTACCCGTCTTTCATAGTTCCTCCGCCTGCCCACATTCAGGCGGAGGTTTTCAAGGGAACAGCCAAAAACCATTGCAATCATATAATCGTTATATCAGATGAATAAAGCAATCATTCTATCACTAAGCGTCTTATCCCTTGCTGCATGTAGCCCGGAACAGGAAAAGACTGCCGGGGCTGTCGATGTCAACGTGATTCATCCGGAGTCGTATCAGCAAAATGGACGTAAATCATATGACTTCATTTCCGAGCCTTACCGCACAACGGAACTCTCCTTCCGCATAGGCGGTCCGGTTCAGCTGTTGGATCTCGAAAGCGGTCAGTTTTTCCGCAAGGGAAGTCTGATTGCGGGTATTGATCCGCGTGATTACCAGACAGCCCTTCAGAAAGCCGAAGCCAATGTCGCCCAAAAACGTTCCGAATACAAACGTATCGAAAGCCTGTATCGCAAAAATAATGTATCGGCTTCAAGCTACGAACAGGCGCAGGCCGAACTGAAAACAGCCGAAGCCAATTATCTGGAGGCACAGCATAATCTGCGCGACACACGCATGACCGCTCCAACCGACGGTTACGTACAACAGGTTCTTGTAGAGCGTTATGCCGATGTGTCTCCCACACAGCCCATTCTGACATTTATCGATCTGTCGCAGATAAAAATGACAGCAAGCATCCCCGAAAAGATAGCTTTGGTCTTGAAAAACGAAACCAACCCCAACTGCCGTATTGTCTTTTCGGCTCATCCGTCCGATACCCTGCAGGCCGATCAGGTTTTCGTGACGCATACCACCTCAGCCACAAACATCTCCTATACCTGCACCGCCCTGTTACAGAATAACGAACGGCGTTTCTTGGGAGGAATGAGCGGCAAGCTTCTATTCGATCTTCCCGGAGAAACCTCCAATACACTAAGCTTACCGCTTGATGTGGTATGCAACGATCCGATAAAGGGAAGCTATGTCTGGACCGTCGATTCTGCCCAATGTGCTCAGAAAACGTGGATCACCACCGGTGAACTGGGTATTGGAAACCGTATTGAAGTGGTCAGCGGGCTGCATCCTCATCAGCAAGTCATCAGCAAGAACTTCAACAATCTCTCAACTGGTCGTCGTGTAACCGTAAAATAAACCGAGAACATGAAGAATATAACCAAGTTTTTCCTGAATAACAGGGCTTTCAGCTGGCTCATCCTCATCCTCTTTCTGATTGGAGGAACCTTGGCCTATGTTCAGATGGGCAAGCTCGAAGATGCTCCTTTTACCATTAAACAGGCTGTTGTTACCACTCCTTACCCCGGAGCTTCTGCCCGCGAAGTCCAGGAACAGGTAACCGACAAGCTCGAAGAAGCCATCCAGTCGCTCGGAGAATTATATTATCTGAAGAGCGACAACCGGGCCGGTATGTCTAAAATAACGGTTTACGTCAAAAAGGAAATCCGAGCCAACGAGATGCAACAGCTTTGGGACAAGTTGCGCCGTAAGGTCAACGACGTACAGAGCCAGGTACTGTTGTTCTTTATCGGTATCAAAAACGGTTTCCTGATCGGTAGCGGACTGATCTTTTCCATTTTCGGAACCTTGATCTACATGAATGCTACCGGCATTGCCTTGCAACGTATGTCCCTGGCTGCGATCATCATTGCCATGGGTATGCTGGTCGATAATGCCATTGTCATTTACGACTCTGCCCTGATCCATATGGAATGTGGCATGCGCAAGCGTCAGGCTATTCTCAAGGCCGTATCAACCGGTGCCATGCCGTTGCTGGGCGCCACTCTGATTGCCATTCTCACTTTCCTGCCGGTATATCTGTCTCCGCATATTACGGGTGAGATTCTCTCTTCTCTGTTTCTGGTCATTGCCGTCTCGCTTTTTCTGAGCTGGATACTGGCCATTACACAAAATGTGTTCTTCATCCAGGAATTTGTTGCTCGCCCACGTCAGGGAAGATCCAATGCCGAACTTTTCTCCGGAAAGTACTATGACCGTTTCCATCAACTGCTAAGGGGGTGCATCCGCTATCGTTATCCGCTCATTGCCGTACTGTTCGGTTTGCTCTATCTCTCTGCCATCGGTTTCCGTACAATTCCCAAGCAGTTCATGCCTCTGCTCAACAAACAGTATTTCACGATGGAAATCTGGATGCCGGAGGGAACTTCTTTCGACCGTACCCGCGCCTTCACCTACGATCTGACCGACTCTTTAAGCCGTTATCCGCAGGTGCGTCAGCTGTCTTCTTTCATCGGGCAGACACCGCCCCGTTATTACTTGGCCAACACCGCCTATGGTCCGCAAAGCAATTATTCTCAGATTCTGATCGAAGCGCACACTCCTGAGGAGGCCACAGACCTGCGCCAGCAATTGGAAAAGAAAATGGCCACCACCTATCCCGAAGCCTTGATCAAGGTCAACAGCTTTGAGATCAACTCCATTCCACAGGCTCTGATCGAGGCCCGTTTCTGCGGTCCGGACCCGGCCGTTCTGGATTCGCTTACCCAGGTTGCCTTGGACATCATGCGTTGGAACCCGAAAATTGTCCGTGCCCGTAACGAATGGGGTAATATGGCTCCGAAAATCTGTGCCGACTATAACCCGATAAAGGGAGGTAAGATTCAGGTCGGACGCAAGGACATGATGCAGTCCGTAAAAAGTCTGCACGACGGTGTAGCCGTCGGCGTCTTCCGGGACGAGAACGAACAGGTTCCGGTAATGCTTTACAACGGCTCCAATGCGGAACAGACGCTCTCTTCCCTGCGCAACCTGTCCGTATGGAACGGACAGCGCTCAGCGCCTTTGGCTCAGGTAACCGACAGCATTCATCTGCAATGGGAATACCCTTTGATCCGTACTTATAACCGACAACTGAGTATGGCCGCTCAGTGCGACGTTGCTCCGGGACATACCATGAGCGAAGTGCATTCCGAGATCCGTCAGGAGATTGAAAACATCCGGCTTCCGGCCGGCTACTCTTTCTTCTGGGATTCTCAGTTCAAAGACCAGAGCGAAGCCATGGAAGCCCTCTTCAAATACTTCCCGTTGGCCATCGTTGCCCTGATTCTGATTCTGGTGGCTTTGTTCCGGAACTTCCGCGAACCGCTGATCATTTTCATGGTGCTTCCTCTGTCTGTCATCGGCGTGGTATTCGGCCTGTGCATTACCGGTTTCCAGTTCGGTTTCTTCTGTATTGCCGGTTGGTTGGGTCTTATGGACATGATCATCAAGAATGTCATTGTCTTGCTTGACGAAACAAACAGTCTGCGGCGCAACGGAATGAACCACTATCAGGCCATCATCGAAGCCACCGTATCACGAGCCCGTCCGGTTCTTATGGCAGCCCTGACTACTGTGTTCGGAAGCATTCCTCTGCTGATCGACGTTGCCTTCGGAGGCATGGCCGCCACAATTGTTTTCGGCCTGACCTTTGCCACATTGCTCACTCTTGTGGTAACTCCTGTATTCTATTGTATCTGTTACCGGATACAACCTAAGTCCAATAACTGATCCGGTTCCTATATAATATATAATAAGGTATAATTATGATCAAAACAAAATATCTCTTTGGAGTGTTGTCTTTAGCAACCTGCCAATCTGTTTTTGCCCAAGATTTTCTATCTTTGCAACAATGCCGTGAAATGGCACTGTCTTACAATCAGGACCTGAAGGCTGCTACACACAAGGTTACCGCTTACGAAGCATTGCACCGTTCGGCAAAGTCCGATCTTTATCCCAAGATCTCAGCCAGCGGAGATGCCACCTATACCGGAAAAGGACTGGAAAATCTGTCCGTGCGCTACCAGCTGGCCTGCCAGCAGAATATAGAGATTACACAAACACCGGATCGTTTTACGGTAAAAGTCCCCCTTATCTCCTAAACTCTATAATTATGACAACAAACATCACAGCCGCCATTATCGAAGACGAGCTCCCGGCAGCCCGTCTGCTCAAGAATATGCTTCAGGAACTTCGCCCCAACTGGGAAGTTCTGCTTCTGCCCGGAACCATTGAAGAGTCTTGCGTCTGGTTTCAGACGCACCCACAGCCCGACATTCTGTTTCTCGACATACAGCTTACCGACGGCAACTCTTTCCTCTTCATAGAAAAGGCGCGTCCTCAGTGTGCCATTGTCTTTACGACCGCCTTTGACGAATATGCCGTTCAGGCCTTTACTGTTAACAGTATTGATTATCTGCTCAAGCCCATTCACAAAGAGCGGTTGGAAGAAAGCATCACACGATTCGAGAAATATCATGCGCGCCGTGTGTTCTCGTCCGAGGACAACCAGGCCTATCTGGAGAACATTCTGTCGGCCATCGGTCAGACTGGTACGTTCCGCAAGTACCGCCAGCGTTTTCTGATCACCTCCCCCCGTCGCATGTACACCATTTCCATTCCGGAAATTGCCTATTTTTATTCGGAAGACAAGATTTCGTTTGCCGTCACCTTCGACGGAAAGACCCATCTCCTTGATCTCACCTTGAACAAACCTGAAGAACAACTTGATCCGGAACTCTTTTTCCGGGCCAACCGGCAAGTACTGCTTTCGGCAGACAGTATCGAACAGATCGAACCGCATTTCAACGGAAAGATGCTTCTGCAACTCCGTCCGAAAGCCAAAGATCAGATTCTTGTAAGCCGGGAAAAAGTCAGCGCATTGAAGATGTGGCTAAATAAATAAAAGCCCTATTTTGTTCGTGAATTTCTGTTTCAATGCGTACGCGCCACGTACACGCATCATGAGCGCATGATGCTGTGCGTGGCGCTTTATCATCTGTTTTAAGTAAGACGGATCTGTACAAATGAGGTTTCGGACAAGGAAACAGCATAAAAATCATAAACTCGGTCTGTAATCAACCCCCTTCATACTGCTTTTCCGAATCTCACAATACTCAAATATGAGTATTTTTTATCTTAAAATATTACCTTTTTTTGGCGATTGCGCTTTATTTCCTATCTGCGTAATTTTGCAACGATTTTAGGAGACACACCGTTACGGTGCAAATACATTACTAACTTTTTAGATAAGATTTTGAGAACAAAGGTTATTACACTGCTTTGCCTCCTGTTTATGATCGGGGCAACTGCAACGACACAAGCACAAAAAAGGGGAATCATCAGTGGCAAGATTCTTTCAACGACAAAAGAGATTATGGATTTTGCCACCGTACAATTGGAAGGGACTTCTTATGGCGGAGCCACCAATGACAAGGGAGTCTATCATCTGGAAGCGCCGGCCGGAGAATACACCCTCACGGTCAAGGCCATGGGTTACCAGACAGTAAGCAAAAAAGTAACCATTCGTTCCGGCGAACATCAGAAAATCAATCTGAAGATTGCCCCCGCAGAAATGGAACTGGACGAGGTACAAGTACAGGCCAGTCATACGGACCGCATCAAGAAATCGGCCTTCAATGCCATTGCAGTTGACCTGAAAGGCATTGCCGGACTGAACAAGAATCTGGGCGATGCCATTGCTTCGGTTCCGGGCATCAAGTTGCGTGAATCGGGAGGTGTCGGCTCGGACATGCAGGTCACTCTCGACGGTTTCAGCGGCAAGCACGTCAAGGTCTTTATCGACGGAGTGCCCCAGGAGGGTGTAGGCAGTTCATTCGGTCTGAACAATATCCCCGTAAACTTTGCCGACCGCATTGAAGTGTACCGTGGTGTGGTTCCGGTAGGATTCGGAGCGGATGCCATCGGTGGAGTCATCAACATTGTGACCAAGCAGCAGCGCCAGAGCTGGTTCGCCGACGCGGCCTATACCTTCGGCTCGTTCAACACACACAAATCCTATATAAATTTCGGACAGACCTTCCGCAACGGTCTTACTTACGAAATCAATGCTTTTCAGAATTATTCCGACAACAATTATTGGGTAGATGCTCCGGTACAGAATTTCGAGACGGGAGCCCTGAACGTGAAAAATCTGGTTCGTGTGCAACGCTTCCACGACACGTATCACAACGAAGCCATTTCCGGTAAAGTCGGTGTCAAAGGAAAGAGCTGGGCCGACCGGATGCTCTTCGGTTTCACCTTCTCGAACATGTATCAGGATGTGCAGAATGGAGTGAAGCAGAAAATCGTCTATGGCGACAAGCATCGCAGGGGGCATTCCTTCATGCCTTCGTTCGAATATGCCAAGCGAAACCTGTTTACCAAAGGACTGGATGTGGTGTTCACGGCAAACTATAACCGCAATGTCACCACACAGGTAGACACCTCGCAGTATGAATACAACTGGCTGGGCGAGAAGCATCTGATGAACTCTCGCGGAGAACAGTCATACCAGCATATGCGTTCCGACAACAATAACTGGAACAGCACCCTCACCGCAAATTACCGGTTGCACGATATTCATACCTTTACCTTGAGCCATGTGTTCAATGCCTTCCAGCGTAACAACACCTCTCTGTTGGCCAAAGAAGAGCAGACGGATCCCATTGCCAAGGAAACCCGCAAGAACATCACCGGTTTGTCTTACCGTCTGATGCCTTCCGACAAATGGAATCTCACAACATTCGGAAAATACTACCGCCAGTATGTAGCCGGTCCCCTATCCGAAGACGAAACCCAAAGCAACTATGTACGCACAGAAGGAACGAATGATTTCTACGGCTTCGGCGCTGCGGGAACTTATTTCATTCTTCCGGAACTGCAAGCCAAACTGTCGTACGAACGCGCTTGCCGTCTGCCGACCATTGAAGAGACTTTCGGTGACGAAGATCTGGAAACCGGAGATATCGGTATCAAACCGGAGCGGAGTGACAACATCAACCTGAATCTGCTTTTCAGCAAACAGATACGCAAGCACGGGCTTTTCCTTGAAGGAGGTTTCGTTTACCGAAATACAAAGGACTACATCCAGCGCCAGCTGGTTTCCCTGAGCGGCGGCAAGGAAGCGGCGGCCTATATGAACTACGGCAAGGTGCTGACCTTAGGTTATAATCTGTCGGCCAAATACAATTTCAGCAAATGGCTGAGTGTGGGAGTGAATTTCACGGAGATGAATGTACGCGACAATGAAAAGATGTCCGGAACCAGTTCAGTGGCCAATCCGGGATATAAAAGCCGGATGCCGAACCTGCCCTATCGTTTTGCCGACTCCTTTGTCACGTTCTACTGGCGCGATCTGTTCCAGAAAGGAAACACCCTCACGGTGAACTACGACAACCAGTATCTGCATCAGTTCTGCTATGTGTCGGAACTCTACGGCACAAATAACAGCGACTATATGGTGCCCAATCAGTTCTCACACAATCTGAGTCTGTCCTACAGCCTGCGCAACGGACGTTACAGTCTGACCTTCGAGTGCAAGAACCTGACCGACGAGAAGCTATATGACAACTTCAGTCTTCAGAAAGCCGGTCGTGCCTTTTACGGAAAGATCCGAGTATTTTTTGGAAACTAAAACACAACGATATTATAGAATAAACAACAACAGAAACAATTAAAAGCATGAAAAAGAACATCCTTTTTGCCAGCATGCTGGCGTTGACCTTGGGCGGCGCTCTGACTGCCTGCTCCAGCGAAGAAACAGACAACGGAGGAAACGGTGGTAATGGTTCCGGCAACGGAAGTACCGGAAAATATGTACTGGCCACTTCTATTGTAGCCTCAAACAGCACAACCAACATTCTGCTGACCACAGACTCTTTAAACCAGAAGACTATTTCTGCCAGCGGTCTGGTAAACGACGGGGCCACTTACTGGATTTTCCAGAAGAACAAATACCTTTATGCACTGAACTATAACGACGGAGAAGCCGGTACCACCCAGTCATTCATTCTGAATGCCAACGGTCAGTTGCAGAAACGCGACAACGAATATAAGGTAAAAAGATTCACTTCATACGGCCAGTATGACCAGTATATCATTACCTCATCAACAGGCAACGGGCCGTCAGAATGGCAGGATGCCAATGGCTATATCCCTAAAAGTTTCCTGATCTCCTATCTGGACACCGAACAGGAAACTCACGTAAGCAACAATACCCAAGACAGTGTTTACCTCTCGGAAAACTTCTTAGGTAACGGAGAATATGTCACTCTGGCCGGATTGTTACAGCATGGAGAAAAGATTTACAGTGTACCTGTTCCCATGGGACTCAGCCAATACGGAACCATGCAGAAGAATGCGGACGGAAGCTACAAATGGGTATTGCCGGGCAATGAAGATCTGATCAAGACCGAAGCCGGAGGAAACGGAAGCAGCTCTTACAAGGAAAATGAGTTACAATGGACCCAATACCCCAACGAGTGTTGGGTGGCCATCTTCTCGGACAAGAGCCTGACTGACAAGAAACTGATCCGCACCGACAAGATCAGCTATGCCTGCGGTCGTTACAAATCACAATATTACCAGACCATCTGGAGCGCCGACAACGGAGATGTATATGTATTCTCCCCCAGCTATGCCAAGACGATGAAAGACGCCCGTCAGAAAACCACGCTTCCTGCCGGAGTGGTACGCATTCCGAACGGAGCAGAAAACTTCGACGACTATTATTGCAATATCGAAGCGCTCTCGGGCGGTAAATCTTTCCTGAGCTGCTGGCACATGACCGGCAACTACTTCCTGTTGCGCATGTACGACCGTCCGTTGACAGAAACAGGCTATGTAGCCAACCAGCTCGCCGTGTTCGATGCTGATGCCAAGACACTGACTTATGTCACCGGTCTGCCGTCTACGGATGTCATTACCGATTTCAGCCGCAGTCCATACAAAGAAAACGGAGCGTTCTATACGACCATCTCCACCTCCGACGGTCATCCGGGTGTGTACCGCATTGACGCGTCTACCGCTGTAGCCACACGAGTGCTGACTGTTGAGAACGCGGCAACCGTAAACGGTTTGGGACGCCTTACCCCTATCCAATAATAACTCTCTCTCATCTCAAATGATCAAAGCCTGGGGCAATTCATGCTCCAGGCTTTTTACAGAAACTCAATAAAACATCATTTAGTATTGCAAAATGTGAGTAATTTCCATATCCTTGTTATGAATTCTTATCTTTTACGACAATGAGAAAAATATTTCACGACATTCACTTATGGCTTTCCGTTCCATTCGGAATCATCATTACCTTGATTTGCTTTTCCGGCGCCATGCTGGTGTTTGAACAGGAAATCACACAGAAAGTACAAAAAGAAATCTATTTCGTGGAGGCACAAAACCGGCAGCCGCTTCCGGCCGACAGTCTGATGCTGTGCGCCACCCGGCAGTTGCCCGACAGTGTTTCCATTACGGGCATGACCATTTATCCAGAACCGGACCGTGCCTGGCAACTTTCCCTTTCGAAACCCAAGAAAGCGGCGGCTTACATCAATCCCTATACCGGTGAACTGACGGGCAAGACCAAGCGTCTGCCTTTCTTCTCCACCATGTTCCGCCTGCACCGCTGGCTGCTCGACAGTGCCGATCCGCAGGGCGGCATCTTCTGGGGAAAGATTATTGTCGGCACCAGTACCTTAGCTTTTGTCTTCGTACTGATTTCGGGAATCTTCATCTGGTGGCCACGCACCTGCAAGGCACTCAAAACACGCCTGCAGATCTGTTGCACCCGAGGCATGAAGCGCTTCTGGTATGATCTGCACGTAGCCGGAGGCATGTATGCCCTGATCCTGTTATTGGCTATGGCACTGACCGGACTCACCTGGTCGTTCAGCTGGTATCGTTCCGGATTTTATACCGTTTTCGGAGTGAAAACCTCGCAGCAGAGTCAGACCAAACAACCGGAAACAGAAAAAGGCAAATTAAACTCCTCTCAGAACTGCAAAGGACAAAAACCGCAGGAAGATGCCCGTCTGGCCAAAGTACGTCGGAGCACTTGCAGCTGGCAGCATGTGTATGAACAGCTGGCCGCCGAGAATCCGGAATACCGCCAGATCCAGCTGTCCCAGAATACCGCTTCGGTATACTTCCATCATTGGGGAAACCAGCGTGCCGCCGACCGCTATACCTTCGATGCGAAGAGCGGACAGATTACCGAAGAAACTCCTTATGCTTCGCTGGACAAATCCAGAAAGATCCGCGGATGGATTTACAGTGTCCATGTAGGCGAATGGGGTGGTACGCTGACCCGCGTCCTCACCGTGCTGGTCGCACTGCTGGGTGCTTCTCTCCCACTCACAGGATATTATCTGTGGATTGCGCGCCTGCTCCGCAAGAAACAGCGCAAGGCTTAATTCACATCAAGTCATTTAGCGGCATCCGACAAGAGTTTATCCAGACTCTGTCGAATGCCGCTAAATCATTAAGAGATCTCGCAAACACATCCGTTGGAATCAGACTGTAAGGCAAAATGATCCGGACATAAGGCCAACGGAACAAAGCTTTTCCCAAAAGAATACGCGGCTCCGCTACGGATAGCCTGATCAATAAACGTTTCTGCCCGATTCACCGCCTGACAAACGTTCTCACCTTGGGCAAGAAATGCAGCTATAGAAGCAGAAAACAGATCTCCCGTTCCACTCACAGTAGAACTGCGCACAATTGTTTTTACATAGCGGCAACAGAAATCCGTTTTCGAATGGTAAAAGTAATCAGCCAAATATCCGTTAAACGGAACAGACTTAAGAAGTACCGATGTGTTGCCCCACGACACCAAATCCTGCAAATCTTTCCTGATATCACACGGATTCAAAGCTCTGCCTAAAAGAAGCTCCGCTTCTCTTTTATTCGGAGTAATCATCGTTGCCAAAGGAAAAAGGCAGGTTTTATATGCGTCGATAGCCCAATCATCAACCAGTTTGTCACCCAATACCGTTACAAGCACCGGATCTGCCACCAAAGGAATTGATTCATATTTCTTTATTACATCAGCAACTGCCGATATCAGTTCACCAGAATAAAGCATTCCTGTTTTCATACAGTCGGCCCCAATGTCTTTTAAGAACGATTCCGTTTGTCCGACAACCAGGTCCAATGGCAGAGTAAATATGCTTTTCACCTGTGTAGTATCCTCATCTACAACACAAGTAAGTGCTCCCGCCGCATAACCGCCACAGGCCGTAATAGCCTTTATATCTGCCTGCAATCCGGCCGAACCTAATGGCTCACTACCGGCAATGACAAATACCCGATAAGGTACAGAATTATCGTTTCGTTCCATCTTGCCTTCCCTCTTTTTTCAGAACACTCTCTATAGCTTCTGCAAAGCGGTCCGCTTCTTGTGCCGAAACACAAAGTGGAGGCAGAATCCGCAACACATTATTTCCGGAAAAACCGGTAAAGATATGATGTTCGAAAAGCAACGCCTCGCGTATTCCGGCTACAGGAACAGAAAATTCAATTCCAAGCATCAGGCCCCGACCTCTGACTTCGCGAATCAACGGTGAAGCCAACGAGGATAACTTATTTTTCAGATAAGTACCTGTCTGAAGAGCATTCTCTATAAGATGTTCTTCCCTCAGAATCTGAATTACAGACAATGCCGCAGCACATCCCAAATGATTTCCCCCAAAGGTTGTACCCAACATTCCTTTCTGAGCAGAAAAAGCCTCGCTGACCAACAAGGCAGAAAAAGGAAAACCATTGGCAATACCTTTGGCAACCGTGATGAGATCCGGACGAATACCGGCCCACTGATGGGCAAAAAACCGTCCCGTACGCCCGTATCCCGACTGGATTTCATCCAGAATAAGCACTACATGATGCCTTTGAGTCATCTCGCGCAAACCTATCAGAAAGTCATCAGATGGCACCTGAATGCCTCCCACTCCCGATATTCCTTCAATAATTACGGCGCATACATCTCCTTTTTGCAGTTCACAGGCCACTTCTTCCAAATCCGGGTTAGCGAAATAAACATGCTGATTCTCATTGATCGGTGCCGTAATCCTTGAATTGTCCGTTACTTCTACGGCTGCAGAAGTACGGCCATGGAAAGCCTTCCGGAAAGCAATGACACGTTTCTTCCCTGTATGAAACGATGCCAGTTTCAAAGCATTTTCATTGGCCTCTGCACCGGAGTTCACAAAAAAAGCATGATAATCAGGGTATCCGGAAATTTCTCCCAACTCAAAAGCCAGTTTTTCCTGCAAGGGATTTCTCACTGAATTCGAATAGAACATCAAACGCTGCAACTGGTCGCACATATCACGGACAAGACGAGGATGAGAATGCCCCACCGAGATAACAGCATGCCCTCCATAAAAATCCAGATATTCAACACCTTTGTCATCATAGACATATCACCCCTTTCCTTTTTCGATTGTAATCGGAAAAACGGAATAGACATCAAACAAATCCATTTCTTTTTCTATTTCTTTCAGAGAATCCTTACGCTATTCCATCCGGCCGTATTTCATTTCCTCACCGTTCCGGTCATACTGCTTGCGCTTTCCTGTTGGCGGTTCATCCAACGTGATGCGCACAACTGCCGTACGGTGCAGACTGCGTGCAATGGCATCGTCGAAAGCATCCATGTGTTGTGGCAAAAAGCGCTCACTGATGGCCCGGAGCGCCCGGATCTTCTCCTCATCATCAGTTACCAGCTCAGCCTTTCCGAAAGCTATTGCCGAACGATATTGCAAAGTAAACGAACCATCCTTTGGACCGACGGTCGGAGCACATTTTGTCACTGCCGAAAGACACACCTGCGGATGCTCAGCAATGGCATCCAGTTTATCGCCCTCCAACGCACAGTGAAAATACCAGATGCGGTCATCGGTACAGGCCAAAGACAAAGGAACTCCGTATGCCGTTCCGTCAGTACGTGTAAAACTGACAGTAATATAAGGAGCCTTGCGCATCACTTCCAAAGCCCATTGCGAATCCATTTCTCTACTTACTTTTCTCATTTTCATTCATTTTTTATAATCCTTCAATAAGCGTATGTGTTGTTTTCTGCAAAAATAAAGGACGCATTTCATCTCTGCTGTCAGAAATCTTACACCTTAGAATATTTAATGGTTATAAATCAATATTAACAATCCAGAATTACAGAAATCTTTGGAAAGAAGTACTTTTGCAAAAATAAATGAAAGGTTCGCAATCATGAAAATCATTCCAATTACTGATTATTATACCCACCTGCTGTTTTCCATTCCCTTATTTCAGGGGGTATCCGAGCAGATGAAACATGAAATAATCAATACTTTGGACTTCAGACTGCAAGAAATCTGCAAAGACACTGTTATTCTGGAACAGGGAGATGCCTGTTCTCATCTGTATATCCTGTTGGAAGGACAGCTCGAAGTCAATATCATTGATGCCAACGGAAATGAAATTCTGATTGAACATATTGAGGCACCCCGGGCTTTTGCCACTCCTCACCTTTTCAATCAGGACAACCGTTTTCCGGCAACATTCAAGACCACCTGTCTTTCTGTATTGTTTACGGCTACAAAAGATTCGACATTTCATTTAATCAGCAAATATCCCGAGGTTCTGAAAAGTTTTCTCTGCATATCGGGCAATTGTAAGGAATGCACGACCAACCGTCTGGATGTCTTGTCCCGCAAAACCATTCGGGAGCGGATTCTGGTTTATCTGTTCAAAAGAATCGAACCCAATTCGACAACAGTCCGTATTTCCCCCACAATTACCCAACTGGCAGAGTATTTTAATGTAAGCCGTCCTGCTCTTTCCACGGAATTCAACAAAATGGAAAAAGAAGGAATGCTCAAAAGATTAGACCATAATCTTATAGAATTAAATCTGAAAAAGGTTAAAAGACCGTTATAATGGTAACATTTCTGTCTGCTTGCAAACTCTCATTCTAATTACCACCATAATATTCGATCAGAACAATAAAAATCATCACATTAGAGATTTGTTATTTCTTCTTTGATGAGAATCTGTATCTCAAGGTAAGCATACCATAGCGACCGAGGGTTTTCTGATAAGTATGCGTCAGAGCTGTTGCACTATATTCGCGCAAGAAACTGTCGTTTTGGTTAAAAAGGTCGTGTCCGGAGATGCGTACAAACAGATTTTTTATATCTGGAAATTTACTTATTTTACAGCATCAAATCTTTTATTCTCTTCTTTCTCATAATCAATAAAGAAAGAAATCACACGTGGATAATAATCCTCAAAAGTCTTATATCTGTTCTGTTTCTTTTCATAAACTCTCAGTAATCTTACCAGCTCCGGC
>CALUKY010000042.1 GCA_944321345.1 uncultured Paraprevotella sp. | reverse complement strand
TCATTCTACAAATGTATTTATTTTCTGCATAAAGAGCAATACAAATCCTCCTTTTATCGCACTCCTTTTTCTTTCATACTATGGAACATCTTTTTTGTCTCATACTGTTGTCTCAGATTCATGTTATTGTTTGCACAAGAACAGAGCGTGTCTAAAAAGAAGTATTAACTTTGCCAACAATAGTGAATACCAACTGAAAAATAAACGCATATCATCGGAAATGCAGAACGGAAATCCACCGGAAGATGCAAGATACCAGAATAACTTGTATCATCACTTCTAAGGCAAACTTGCCTCAGACACACTCAGTGAAACACTACCTATACTTTTAAAAGTATGTAGTAAAATTATATTTTTTCGTTTTTACCGAAAAGTAATAGCAATCTCCTCCCGCAAATATACTTATTATTATTTAAATATTCTGCATACCTTTCATCGTTTATTTCACAAATCCAAACACCATACATTTTCTATCGTCCCCTCTGCCATTTTGGCAAAATAACCAGCTGAGATTTTCTTTTTTCAGTCCCCTATCCATCCATTTTTCAAAAAATGGATTCTCAGAAGGTAGTAAACCACCTAATCCACTAGATTACAAACTAATACCAGCAAAAATAACGTTTTCGCACATCAGCCATCCAGACAGAAAATGATGAGAATTTATAGCTCCAGAGAGGGTTTTAAAAAAACTTCCTGATGCTTTTTGGAAAACAATTCGATAACTTTTTGCAATCATCGGGTTGTTTTTTTATCTTATTTGTCTAGAAATGGTATCGAATTAGCCCTGATTTTTTGCATACAGCACGTATATATGCAACATTTATGCAGAATGGAACAAATATTTATGCAAAATAAAATCTGTTTGCACTTTTCTTTGCATAAAACGGCTAGTCCAATTCCTGAAAAAATGTCATATTTATCGCTTACATCATTGTATTTTATGGAAGAAATCTTTATCTTTGATTGCATCTAAAAAACCGCATAAACGGAAGGATAATTATGAAATATTATATCAAACGAAAGAATAAGGTTCAGGGGCCTTTCAGCAAGGAAGAGCTCAAGGCACGCACCCTCCTGCCCACAGCTCTGGTGCGCACGGAAAACTCCGAAGAATGGGTCCGTGCCGATCACTGCAAGGAACTGGAGGAGACAGTCGTGCCGATGCCTAACACCTGGTGGCTCATATCGCTCATCACCGTATTCGTCTGCCTGCCCTTCGGCATTGTGGGACTGCTCCGGGCGTACCGCATTCAGGACCTTTATCACGAAGGGAAAATAGCCGAAGCACGCGTGATGAGTCAGGACACGGGCCGACTGATCAAAATAGGCATTGCCTGCGGTCTGCTGCTATACCTGATGCTGCTGGCGTTCCACGGTGCGGCCATCATCAAATCCCTGAATGCAGAGGGTATTTTTTTCTAGGAAAAAGTTCATTTTTAGCATAAGATAGTGAAAATCCTTTTTAGCTTTTTCACTATCTTTGCATTTGTTTTTGCGAATAGAAATCCAACGATATGAAGAATGAAAGAGAACTCAGACATGAACTGGCCGTAAGCGCGGCAAAAGAGATGATGCGGGCCGCCCGCACCGCTCCCAAGGCCAAGGGCATGGATCTGATTGAAATAGGTCTGTGCGACACGAAAGAGGAACTGGAACTGCTGGCTTCCACCATGGAAACCATGTACGAGAGCAACGGGTTCAAGTTCTTCCTGCGCGACGCCGGAAACATCCGCGAGGCGGAAGCGGTGGTGCTCATCGGCACCCGCGAGCAGACATTGGGACTGAACTGTGCCTATTGCGGAGCGCCCACCTGTGTGGAAAAGGGTGCGGACGCGCCTTGTGCCTTCAACTCCATTGATGTGGGCATCGCCGTGGGATCGGCCTGCGCCACTGCGGCCCGCCTGCATGTGGACACCCGGGTGATGTACTCGGCCGGAAGCGCCGCCCAGCGGTTGGGATGGCCCGTAGCAGACTGCCGCAACGTGATTGCCATCCCGGTGGCAGCCGCGTCCAAGAATCCGTTCTTTGACCGTAAGCCTAAAGAGAACAAGGCATAAAGAATCCAGAAGAACTGGTTCTTTCAATAAAAACAAAGTTTAGATCAAAATAATCTGGAAATATTTTAAAGAATGGGACTACAATTCAATGTCAGAAGTCAGGAAAAAGATAACCTCACTCTGGAACTGAAGTTCGAAGAGGGAAACGTCGTGAAGTTACCGAAGGCCGAGGGGCCGTTTCTGCCGGCGGAATGGTATCCGCAGAGCGGTGTGCAGCTCACTTGGCCACATAAGGATACCGACTGGTGCGACCTGTTGCCGCAGGTGACGGAGTGCTATGTGCGCATGGCTTATGAGATTGCCAGCCGCGAGAAGCTGCTCATCGTCACTCCGGAAAAGGAGGCGGTAGAGAAACTGCTCTCTGAGAAGCTGCCGGCAAACGTGTTGCAGAATATCCTGTGGATGGAATGCCCCACCAACGACACGTGGGCGCGCGACCATGGCTTCATCACCTGTATGAGCGAACAGGGTGCCGAACTGCTGGACTTCCGCTTCAACGGATGGGGCATGAAGTTTGCCGCCAACCACGACAACCAGATCAACCGCCGCCTCTTTGCCGCGAATATGGTGCGGGGCGACTACCGGAATCATCTGGGCTTTGTGCTCGAAGGGGGCGCCATCGAAAGCGACGGCGAGGGTACCATCCTGACCACTTCTCCCTGTCTGCTGGCACCGAACCGCAATGAGCCGAAGAGCCGCGAGGAGATCGAGGAGTATCTGAAACAGGCGTTCCATGCCAAACGGGTGCTGTGGCTGGACCACGGTTATCTGGCGGGCGACGACACGGACAGTCATGTGGACACCCTGGCGCGCCTCTGCCCGAACGACACCATCGCTTATGTGCAGTGTACTGACAAGGACGACGAGCACTATGAGGAACTGTTCCGCATGGAAGAGCAGCTCAAGGAGTTCCGTACGCTGGAGGGTGAGTCCTACAAATTAGTGCCGCTGCCGATGGCGGACGCAGCGTTTGACGAGGACGGACAACGTCTGCCGGCCACTTACGCCAACTTCCTGATCCTGAACGATTCCGTGCTGATGCCTACCTATAATCAGCCGGTCAAGGACGAACTGGCCCTGAAGCAGTTGCAGAAGGCTTTCCCGAAACACAGCATCGTGGGCATCGACTGCCGCGTGCTCATCGAACAGCACGGATCGCTGCACTGCTGCACCATGCAGTATCCGGCCGGTGTGTTGTAACCCCCTATCCCATCATCATTTCATAAACAAATCATTATGGCAAGAAAAATCAAAGTAGGCATTATCCAACAGGCCAATACAGAGCATACCAAGGACAACCTTCTGAAACTGGCCAAAAACATAGAATCCGTACACAAGCAGGGAGCACAGCTCGTGGTGTTGCAGGAGCTGCACAACTCGCTTTACTTCTGTCAGACCGAGAACACGAATCTGTTCGATCTGGCCGAGCCGATACCGGGCCCGTCGACCGCCTTCTTCGGCGAACTGGCCAAGCAGTTCGGCATTGTGCTCGTCACCTCGCTGTTTGAAAGAAGAGCGGCCGGACTGTATCACAACACAGCTGTGGTGTTCGACACCGACGGAAGCATCGCCGGAAAATACCGCAAGATGCACATCCCCGACGACCCGGCTTATTATGAGAAGTTCTACTTCACTCCGGGCGATCTGGGCTTCAAGCCGATTCAGACTTCACTGGGAAAATTAGGTGTGCAGGTGTGCTGGGACCAGTGGTATCCCGAAGGAGCGCGCCTGATGGCCTTACAGGGTGCCGAACTGCTTATCTATCCTACAGCCATCGGCTATGAGAGCAGTGACCCGGTAGAGGAACAGGAAAGACAGCGCGAGGCATGGACCACCGTGCAGCGCGGACATGCCGTGGCCAACGGACTGCCGGTCATCGCCGTGAACCGCGTGGGATGGGAGCCGGACCCGTCCGGACAGACCAACGGAATCACCTTTTGGGGCAGCAGCTTCATTGCCGGACCGCAGGGCGAATTCCTGTATCGCGCCTCTAAGGACCAGGAGGAAAATGTGGTGGTGGAAGTGGATCTGGAAAGATCGGAAAACGTGCGCCGCTGGTGGCCGTTCCTCCGCGACCGCCGCATCGACGAGTTCGGCGATCTGACCCGCCGTTTCATCGACTGAGAACGAAAAAGCATTCTGCTTTCACAAAGCAGGATTTGCCGTACGTTTCAACAGTCATTCGGGCAAAAAGCAAGAAATATGCTTTCCAAAGAGGATAAAACAGACTTTTTGGAAACAAAATAGAAAAAACAAAAGGGATTTTCATAAGGAAATCTTATCTTTGCACGCGAAAAAGAAGTACTATATTATTAGGAACAAAATCCAATAAAACAGAATTACTATATGTCATCATCATTAAGATTTGAAGTAGTCGGTGAGGCTTTTAAGAAAAAGGCCGTGGCGTTTAACAAACCCGAAGAGCGTCCGTCGGAATTTTTTGCGAAGTATGTCTTTACACGTCAGAAAATGTACAAATATCTGTCGGCAGAGGCATATCAGAAAATGTGCGACGTAATGGACAATGGCGCGTCTTTGGATCTGAAAACAGCCGATCAGGTGGCCGAAGGTATGAAGAAATGGGCCATGGAACTGGGAGTAACCCATTGCACACACTGGTTCCAGCCTCTGACCGAAGGTACCGCCGAAAAGCATGACGCTTTTGTGGAGCACGACGGCAAGGGGGGAATGATCGAGGAATTCTCCGGAAAGCAGCTCGTACAGCAGGAAACCGACGCGTCTTCTTTCCCGAACGGTGGTATCCGTTCCACTTTCGAAGCTCGCGGCTACTCGGCATGGGATCACGCATCGCCGGTGTTCGTCATCGGTGACACACTGATGATTCCTACCGTTTTCATCTCTTACACCGGTGAGTCTTTGGATTATAAGGCACCGCTGAAAAAGGCCATCCATGCGGTAAGCAAGGCGGCAACGGATGTGTGCCACTATTTTGATCCGGAAGTGAAGAAGGTCATCGTAAACCTGGGTTGGGAACAGGAGTACTTCCTGGTGGATGAAGGCTTGTATGCCACCCGCCCTGACCTGCTCATGACAGGCCGTACGCTTCTGGGACATGACTCGGCCAAGAACCAGCAGATGGATGACCACTATTTCGGCTCTATCCCGGGACGCGTGGCTGCCTTCATGTCTGATCTGGAGATTCAGGCGCTGGAGCTGGGTATCCCTTGCAAGACCCGCCACAACGAGGTGGCTCCGAACCAGTTTGAGCTGGCTCCGATCTATGAGGAGTGTAACCTGGCCATCGACCACAACATGCTCATCATGTCGCTCATGAAAGAGGTGGCCCGCAAACACGGATTCCGCTGCCTGCTGCATGAGAAACCGTTTGCCGGAATCAACGGTTCCGGAAAGCACAACAACTGGTCACTGGCTACAGACAACGGCGTGCTGCTGCACGGACCGGGAAAAACCCCGCAGGATAACCTGCGCTTCGTGACCTTCATCGTGGAAACGCTGATGGCGGTTTACAAGCACAACGGTCTGCTGAAGGCTTCCATCATGAGCGCCACAAACGCACACCGTCTGGGTGGTCATGAGGCTCCTCCGGTAATCGTGTCTTCTTTCTTGGGCAACCAGCTCACTGAAATCCTGAGTCATCTGGAGAACGCCACCGACGACGAACTGATCAACATCGCCGGAAAGCATGAAATGAAACTGGACATTCCGGAAATTCCGGAACTGCTGGTAGACAATACAGACCGTAACCGTACCTCTTCATTCGCATTCACCGGAAACCGCTTCGAGTTCCGTGCCGTAGGTTCTGAGGCTAACTGTGCCAGCGCGATGATTGCGCTGAACTCTGCCGTAGCCGAGGCGCTGATCAACTTCAAGGAGCGTGTAGACGCGCTGATTGCCGGCGGTATGGAAAAGACCAAGGCTATCCTGAAGATCGTTCGCGAGGATATCAAGACCTGCAAGCCGATCCACTTCGACGGAAACGGTTACAGCGACGAATGGAAAGAGGAAGCCGCACGCCGCGGACTGGATGTGGAGTCCAGCTGCCCGTTGGTGTTCGACCGCTATCTGGACCAGAGCTCTGTGGATATGTTTGCCAAAGCGCGCGTATTTACCCGCTCGGAACTGGAAGCACGTAACGAGATCAAGTGGGAGACCTACACGAAGAAGGTTCAGATCGAAGCACGTATCTTCGGCGACCTGTGCATGAACCACATCATTCCGGTGGCAACCCGCTACCAGAGCACACTGATCGACAATGTGCACAAGATGCAGCAGATCTTCCCGGCAGAGGAAGCTGCCCGACTGAGTGCCAAGAACGTGGAACTGATCCGCAACATCGCCGCACACTCCAGCTTCATCACCGAAAATGTGGAGAAACTGATCGAAGCACGCAAGGTGGCCAATCAGATTGAAAGCGAGCGCGAGAAGGCCATCGCTTATCACGACACCGTGGCACCGAAACTGGAGGAGATCAGATATCATGTGGACAAGCTCGAACTGATTGTTGACGACGAGCTGTGGCCACTGCCGAAATACAGAGAACTTCTGTTCATCAGATAATACAAGAGATTGTATCTGAAAAAACGAGAAGGTGCGCCTCATGCAGACGACACTTTCTCGTTTTTATTTGTATTGGGCGGAACCGGAACTTAAAACAAAACAACCATAAAAAACAACAGAACAAAATGAGTTTTTCAGCAAAACATCCTAAAGGACTTTATCTTTTGTTCGCCACGGAAATGTGGGAACGCTTCAGCTACTACGGCATGCGGGCCATCTTCATCCTGTACATGACGCAGGCGCTGCTCTTCAACAAGGAACTGGCTTCGGAAATCTACGGAAGCTACACCGGACTGGTCTACCTCACCCCGCTGATCGGCGGATACATCGCCGACCGCTACTGGGGCAACCGCAAATCCATCGTGTTCGGTGCCGTGATCATGGCTTTAGGACAGTTCTTCATGTTCCTGAGCGCCTGCTTCCATCATCAGACGGGGCTGGCTGTGCCGCTCATGTTCCTCGGTCTTTTCACGCTGATTATGGGAAACGGTTTCTTCAAGCCGAACATCTCGACCATGGTAGGCGACCTGTATGAACCGGCTGACCATCGCAAAGACTCGGCCTTCACCATCTTCTATATGGGTGTAAACGTGGGCTCTTTCATCGCGCCGCTGTGGTGTGGCTTCGTGGGCGACACGGGTAATCCGGAGGACTTCAAATGGGGATTCCTTTCGGCATGCGTCGGCATGATTCTGGGCACGGTGCTTTTCTGCGCGTTCAAGAACAAGTATATCGTGACTCCTGAAGGAGCGCCCATCGGAACGGTACCGGCAGCCAAGGCCAACGCGCAACAGGCTACTACCAGCGCACAGCAGACCGGAACCGGCACACAGCAAGTTGCAGCCGCTCCGGCGAAATCGGGTTCCAGCCGCAAAACCGTTTTGGGCATTCTGTCGGCTGTCGTGCTGTTTCTGCTCTTTTCCATCAACTGGAACTATCTGCACGACTGGAGCCGCATCTTCGAGGGTGCCGACCTGATCGGTACGGCCATCTACGCCATCAGCATCGTGGTGCCGGTGATTATCATCACGGACAAGTCGCTCACCCGCATCGAGCAGGCACGCATCGGAGTGATTTATATCATCGCCTTCTTCGTGATCTTCTTCTGGTCGGCCTACGAACAGGCGGGCGCTTCGCTTACTTTCTTTGCCGACGAGCAGACCGACCGTCATCTGGGCAGCTGGGAAATGCCGGCTTCTTACTTCCAGTCGTTCAATCCGGTGATGCTGGTTTGCCTCACTCCGATCTTCACCGCTCTGTGGGGCGCATTGGACAAACGAGGTCTGGAACCGTCATCGCCTGTGAAACAGGCCATCGGTCTGTTGCTGCTGGCCGTGGGTTATGTGGTCATCGCCTTCGGTGTGAAGGATCTGGACCCGAACGTAAAGGTCAGCATGCTGTGGCTCACCAGTCTGTATATGCTGCACACCATGGGCGAAATCTGCCTCTCACCGATCGGTCTGTCTATGGTGAACAAACTCTCGCCGGCGCGCTTCTCATCACTGATGATGGGTGTGTGGTACATGAGTACGGCAGCGGCCAACAAGTTTGCCGGCATGCTGAGCAGCTACTATCCCGAAGAGGGAGTGGACAAGCACTTGCTGGGCTACCATGTGGCCGACCTGTTTGATTTCTTCATGCTCTTTGCCATCATGAGTGCCGTGGCGGCAGTCATCCTGTTCTGCCTGACAGGCATTCTGAAAAAGATGATGCACGGAGTGGAATAATTTTTTCAGGCTTCCAGACGGGATATCTCTCCGGCCAGATCAGAATCCATCAGCTGACGGATCTGCTCCAGAGGCAGTTCATGCCCCAACAGAAACATCAATTTGGTGATGGCGCATTCCGGAGTACTGTCATAACCGCTGATCACTCCGGCCTGAAGCAATTGTAACCCGGTGCCATAACGGTGCATTTCCACTGCGCCGTGCTGGCACTGGGTTATGTTTATAATAAGAATTCCCTGCTCGGAGGCCCATTTCAAATGACGGATAAGCCATTCCTTCTGTGGCGCATTTCCCGAACCGAAAGTACGCAGGACCACAGCTTTCAAACCGGGCACCTGCAATACCGACTGCACAATGCTTTCCTTGATTCCGGGAAAGAGAGAGAGCATCACGACATTATTGTCAAAAAGGAAATGAGGCTTTAAAGGACGTGCCGGATCGTTCCGGCGAATCAGATGTTCATTAAAGCGGATATGAATACCCACAGTAGCCAAAGGAGAGTAATTAAAGGAACGGAAAGCATTGAAGTTCTCTGCGTTTACTTTCGTGGTTCTGTTGCCGCGCAACAATTCGTTCTCAAAGAAGATACAAACCTCCGGAACCATAGGCTGTCCGTCATCACGCTTGGCGGCCGCTATCTCAATGGCGGTAATCAGATTCTCCTTACCGTCGGTACGCAACATGCCAATAGGCAGTTGAGAACCGGTAAGAATTACGGGCTTCGACAAATTTTCCAGCATAAAGCTTAAAGCGGATGCTGTATAAGCCATGGTATCCGTTCCGTGCAGAATAACAAAACCGTCATAACGATTGTACTGCTCCACAATAATCTGAACGATCTTTACCCATAATCCGGGCTCCATGTCCGAAGAATCAATGGCCGGCTGAAAAGAATAGGTATCAATACGATAATTGAAACGTTTCAACTCGGGCACCTGCTTCAGCAGTTCATCAAATTTAAAGCTTTCCAAAGCTCCGGTTTCCGGGTTTTCTATCATACCGATGGTACCTCCGGTATAAATCAGCAGTACCGACGGCATTTTCTCTTTTGTCATAATCAAAAAGTTCGCATTATATCGGACAAATATAGTGAAAATAGAAAAGGAATCGGCAAAAACCGGAGAATTCCTTTTCTATAAATAGCAAAATGCTTTCTATCATTTTCCAACAGCCTCACAGGAACAGTTCGCGGAAATACGGTTCATCCGCTTGCGCCGGCGACGCTGGTAATAGTGCCAACGGGAACGGATGGGGTGAAACAGAAAAACACCCAGCAAAAAAACTGATCCCAGAATGCAGACAACTCCAAAAAACTCTTTCAAACTGGTCAGCATGGTCTGATGGACAACTTCGGCATAGAGATCATAAAATCCCCACGACGTACTCTGACTGGTGAAACCCTGATCTATATTGCGGCTAAGCAAACCAATATTGTCTTGCTGCATGTATTTCAAAGAACGGTTCAAGATAGCAGTACCTAAAGGAGTCGCGACACTGGTACGGATAAAACTGAGCACACACAGCCCCTGAAAGAAATGTTTAAAAGGAACACTCTTGGCTATATATATTGTGAGACAGATATACAGAATGCCGTGCCCGATACCTTTCAGAAGATTCGGAAGATAAAAACTCTCTATATTCAAATCCAGATCTATAAGGAAATACATATAATACTGGTAAACCAATATCAACAGAAAACCTACATAAATCAGAAACTTGAAACCCTTTCGGAGCACCACCTGCCGATAAAATACCGTAGCCGAACCGATAAGAATACCCACAAAGACATACCAGTTGAGTGAAATGGCATTCAGACTATCGTAACCCAAAACGGATGTCATAAACAGATTCTGCAAAACGGATGAAACCGTAAGGAAAAACAGACCATCAGAAACAGAAACAATATGGTCGGGAAATGACGGTACCGGAATACCTGGATGTCAATGTACGGACGTTTCAAAGTGCACATGCGGTTGATATTGATCATCAAAGAAACAGCCGCCACAACCAGTGCCATACGGATTCTGGCACTGTCCAGCCAGTCATAGTATTCTCCGTAAATACAGACAAAGACTATGGAAAACAAGATGACAGTCCACAGAATGACACTAAGCCAGTCTACTCCATAAAGCGGTATCTTCTTGCCATTTCGCACCCTGCGGGTACAGAACAAGACCAAAAGCCACACCAACAGCAGAAAAGCGATAACCAGCCAGTGCATATAGCGCCATGTAGCCCAATCGGTCACGTGGGTGGCAACCAAACCCGACAATTGGATGCTTTCAAGCACAACAATGTAGATAATCGGATAGAACACCGAAAAATTTCCTGAAGGTGTAACACTCAAACGCGAATTGGAGAAACATTCGAACGTGCCCCACATACGGAAAAAACCGGAAACAAAACACACGATACAAAACACCGGAAGGCTCTCTGAATGCAGCATAATCAGATTACAGACAACCAGTACGGCACATACCGTAAGCAGGATATGACGTGTCATGAAACGGTTCTTCAACCGGAACAGAATGGGGAAAATCACCGTCATGCCAATGTAAGAAGCATAGGCCGCCATGTTGACATCTTCCTGAATACAACCCAAAGCACTGGACATCTGATATGCCGTAGGCAGGAAAACACCGCCGTTGAACTGAAATACCATGGCAAAAAACATGGACAGGAACATGCACACCGGCGTTGGAATCCATTCCTTAAAATAACTGATCCGAGGACGTACTTCTGCCATTTTCATTACTCCTTACATCTTTACGGAACACTCCGCGTTCATACCAGCACGCAATCGGGACAGATTCTCTTTGGAATTACTCTCCGTAAACTCTATGCGCACCGGAATACGCTGTTCTACCTTGACAAAGTTTCCGGCAGAGTTGTCCTGTGGAATAACAGAATAAGCGGCACCGGTAGCATCGGAAATAGAAGTGATACGACCCTCAAAAGTGACGTCAGGAAGCGCATCGACCTTTATCTCTACCCGTTGCCCCTCTTTCATATCAGTAGTCTGGGTTTCCTTATAATTGGCAATAATCCACTTCTCGGTTCCATCAACCAGAGTTACCAGTGTCTGTCCCGGCTGTACCAGCTCGCCTTCATGGATATCCTTACGTCCGGTCACGCCATCAGCAGTTGCCAGTATCACGGTATAGGAAAGATTCAGCTTGGCCAGTTTTAATGCGGCCTGTGCCAATTTTATGGCAGATTCGTTCTGCCCCAGACGCTGAGTCTGCTCCTGTTTGACAAGTGTAGCCGATTCTTTCTGACGCAACAGCTGTTCATATTTGGCCTTGGTAGCCTCATATTCGGTCTGTACCCGGTCAAACTGCTGGGGAGTAACGGCCTCCTGTCTGACCAGTTCCAGATAACGTTTGTAATCGGTTTCCGCATTTTTCAAACGAACGCGTTGTTCCTCAATAGCAGCGTCTGTAACCAATATGTTGTTGTGTGTTGTGTTGATGGTGGTATACATCACATCCTTTCCGGTGAGTGCATTCTGCAGATCGGCCTCTGCCTGAGCTACCCGCAACTGATATTCAATATCTTCAATAACTACCAAAGTATCGCCCTTCTTTACATTCTGATACTCCTCAAAATAGATCTTCTTGATGAATCCCTGCACCCGGGTATTCACCGGAGTAAGGTGTTGCTTAATCTGTGCATTGTCTGTAAATTCCACATTGGAAAGATGTACAAACTTTCCGCCTACCCAGCTGATGCCGGCAACCAGACATAGCGCAATAAAAAAATTAGGAATAGCTCTTTTCTTGTTCTTGATCATCTTGTTATCCTTTCTTTGTTCGTTTACAATATTCCTGTTACCTTACGCAATAAATAATACTGATACAAAATACCGATCTGTGCATTGGCCAGATCAAGCTCCATCTCCAGCTGTGTATTGCTGGCATCCAGCATGTCGGTAATCAGAGCCTGCCCATTAGTATACCGCTGCTTGACAATATAATAGTTTTCGTGTGCCAGCTGTACACTCTTCTTTTGGGTTTCCAGACGTACATAAGCCTCATCCAGATTGACATACGCAGAATGAATGTCATTCAACAGATTCTCTTCGGTCAAAGCCACATTCTCCTGCATATCCAACTGCTCAATCTTATTCTGCCTCAGCATTCTGCGGTTACGATAAAGCGCATCAATATTGTAAGACAGACCGATGCCGGCACTCCAGAAACCGAAATTCTTGTCGATCGCAGGAACTTCAACCAAAATAGGACCGGAAAACTCATGCTCCGCTTTCAGAAAAAGATGCGGACGCATACCGGCACGCAAAAGCTCTTCCCGATTCTTGCTTAACGACAACTGCGCCTGTGCCAGACGCATCTGGGAAGCGTTCTGTGCCCGGGTAATCCATTCAGACTCATCCAACCGTTCTACAGTCAGCATCTTTAGAGCCGACGTGTCCGGTTCTATGACAACCGTAACGGGCCACCCGACAGAAGTTACCAGCTCGTGATTCAGTATATCCATCTGGTTCTGTACATACGTCAGACGCAATTGCAGATTCTGCAACTGAAGCTCATAACGGGTAATATCGCTTTTCAAGGCTGTGCCCTGACGATAGGCAGCCTGCATGTCCCGAACCAACAGACACGTCTGCTCCATATTGCGCTCATACACCTTTCTTTGATTGGAAAGTTGGAAAAGGTCCAGATATTTTCCCAAAAGCAGAAAACGGATGTCCTGTCGGGTTTTATGCAAACGATCCTGAGCCTGCTGTTTCTGTATGCGGCCCCGTTCAATATTTCCCGTAATTTCTCCACCTCGATACAAAGTCTGCATCGCCTTTAACAAAAAGGAATTCCCGGCATGAGGCATCTCGGCCCGTTCTGCATTTGAAAAATTACGGTCAGTGGTAAAACCGTCACCGATATACCGCCAGTCCGCCTCAAGATGCAACGATGGCAACATATCGTTCTTGGCCACTTCAATGGCAGCATCTGACTGTTTTACCTGTAACTTACCAGACTGGACATGGCGGTTGCAGGAATCAATCTGATGAAACAAATCTTCGACCGTTACAACCTTAGTTTGCGCCATCCCGGCACCGATACACACCTGAATCCCCAAAAACAAAAACAATCTTTTACCATTCATCATGAATATAATCTCCTGTTATTCAAAGTATCCTGTCAGTCAGACCAACATTTGCAAAAGTTATGTTGATCACAAAATGAATTATGGTTTGAAACCTTTTTATTGGTTTGACAAAGATAATTGTTTATTTTTGTACCGTTTTTGCAAATTAAGCAATATCATTATCAGAAAAAGCCAAGAAAAAGGAACATATGAACGAGGAACAAAGAAACTATATCCAAACCATAAACCAGTCTACCGAAGAGGATATCCTGATCAAGAAAACCGGTTGGGAAGATATAAAACTAAAACCGCATACGCACCCGAAGACCCAGATCATCTATACACTTTCGGGTACATTACATGTGCAGATCAATGAAGAAAATTATTTTGTTCCGGAAAAACATATCGCCAGAATTCCAGCCAATACAGAACATGATTTGTCGACCAATAACCGGCAAGCCTCTCTCATCATCTTTTACGTATCGCCCAAAGAGGAAAAGGAACTTCCTTTTTCTGTATTCAGTTGCAATGGAATCATTGCCGAAAATATCCGTTTTATTGCAAACTGCGGAACTACAATCAGCAAATCAACTCAATCGGATCTGTATCATTATGCCTTCTATTTTTTTCGTATGCTTCCTTATATGAGTCCCAACCAAAGCATACGATTGAAAACAATTACCCTGCCGAACGATGCGCGGTTAAAGCCGGTGCTGGATTACATGAGAGAACATGCCTGCGAAGATTTAAGAATAGAACAGGTGGCCCGTGAATTCGGTTTTTCCGTACGTAATCTAAGCCGCCTGCTGAACCGATCAGGAATACGTTTCAGCAATTATCTGAACACACAGAAAATTACCCGGGCCATAGAAATGTTTGCCGATCGCAACCGCACGATTCAGGAAACAGCTTTTGAAACAGGTTTTTCCAGTCCGGGAAATTTCAATAGAGTATTCAGACAAGTGACCGGAACAACCCCTGGAGAATTTCTTAAAATATCTGCAAAATACACAGACAATCAGGCGGAACAAAAAACAGTTGAAAGGGATATCATGAAAAATAAATACTCTGACACTTGTTATATCTTATGAAATATATTACATTTGCTTATAAAAAAGAATTAAATAAAACACATGTACCGGAATATAGTAAAAATACTGTTAATACTCTTCGCGCTAAACGGTGCTTTGTGGATGCCTGTATCAAATTTGTTTGCTCAAAACAAATCCAATGGAGCGCATCTGCAAAGAATTATTCCATTCTCTTTTCACCAGATCAAATTCTTTGGAGACGCCTATCTGATTACCAAAGATGGCAAAAAGGGTCTCTACTCTCTTTCCGGTAAAAAGATCATTCCTTGTGAATATGACGATATCAAGAATTTTCACAAGGAATACATGGTTAAGAAAAATGGGAAATTAGGCCTTTACAGTAAAACCGGAAAAAGAATTATCTCTTGTGAATACGATGATATTAAATATCAAAACGGTGACTTCATTATTATTAAGGGTAATCAGAAGGGTATATGCAAAGGAAACGGGAAAAAAATCATTCCATGTGAATTCGATGACATCACCCCTTTCTTTAATGATTATTTACTGGAAGCAAAAGGGAAAAAAGGAATATATAACCATAAAGGGAAAAAAATCATTTCCTGCGAATACGATCAGATCCAACCGTTTTACGGTAATTTTCTCCTGACCAAAGAGAATAAAAAAGGAATTTACACACGCGGAGGAAAAAAAATCATTCCGTGTGAGTATGATAATATTATCTTCCAAAACAATTATTATTTTCTCGTTCAGAATAACAAGAAAGGAGTATCTGAACAAAACGGAAAAAGAATTATCCCTTGTGAGTATGACCACATACAATTCTTTTATGGAGCATTTATCCTGACTCAAAATAATAAAAAAGGCATAACCAACAAAAACGGAAAAAAAATCATTCCATGTGAATTCGATGACATCAAAGTGATCAACAACAGTTGGGTTGCAACTCATAATGGAAAAATGACTTTATATAAACGCTGAGCAGTCAACTGACCAAATAAAAAATACAATGAATCCCGATGATTACCTCCCCGGAAAGGGAGCTTGAAATCATCGGGATTCATTTTTATTTATTGTACAAAAAAAGCCAACCGGAATCCGATTGGCTTCAGAGCGGAAAACGGGGCTCAAACCCGCGACCCCCAGCTTGGAAGGCTAGTGCTCTATCAACTGAGCTATTTCCGCATTTCCTTTTTGTTTTGCGTTGCAAAGGTAGTAATTTTATAAATCCGCACCAAATTTTTTCTTATATTTTTTCGTTTTTCACCCCCAATCAAGACCTTTTTATTTCAACAAAGCCTTGATCAATCCAAAAGAGCCAACCCGACTCCTGATATTCATCAATAGAGTTACAAGTTGGCCCTTTCGATTTACCACATCAAATGGAATTTATAAAACGCACATAAAGTGTTTCTAAAACAAGCCATTCGTATGTTAGAAAATATTTTTCTTAATCCTGAATCTTCACCTGATCAACCTTTTCCAGGAAGAAACGCTCCTTGTTCCAGTGGAATGGCTTATAATCATTGTTCTGAATGATCTTATTGTTCCTGAACACCAGTCCCTGAATAGATTTGGCATAGAGTACCGGAGCATCGAACATGTGGAATTCATTATTCTCGATCAGCACAGAACCCTTATGGAAATATTTCACCTGATTCTTCAAATCGGGAATCTCCGGATAAATAGAGATGACCGCATTGGTAAACTGATACATACTGGTAAGTGCATTGACAAACTTATTGTTGCGGATAGTCACATCCTTGCACATACCGGTTTCATACCATCCGTTGCAGTCGCCACACAGCAGAATTGCCGAACCGGAAGTATTCAGGAACAGATTGTTCTCGACCAAAGTCTTTTTCGGAGTACTGAACAAAGAACCTCGGGCACGGTTGTTCTGAATGGTATTTCCCGCAAAGTACACTTCCGGAGTCCAAGTCAGATTTTCTATACCAAAAGGAGTTTTTCCATCAACTTCTGCCGGAACAGGTTGCTCAAAGCGGATCTTGAATTCACGCATACCGATACCATCCTTACCGTCGAGCGGAGTAATCTCTGCAATACGGTTCACACCGTCCAGATACTCCATGGTCTGCGAACGGATAAAGGTAACGGTATCTCCCGCATATCCCCAATCAAAGCCCCAGGCCTGATCATGCATATA
>CALUKY010000041.1 GCA_944321345.1 uncultured Paraprevotella sp. | reverse complement strand
TGCGTCCTTAGCTCAGTTGGTAGAGCAATTGACTCTTAATCAATGGGTCCAGGGTTCGAATCCCTGAGGGCGTACAGAAATCCCTTCGAGTCTTCTCGGAGGGATTTTTTGTATCTGGAGGTAATTTCTTTTTTAGTTTTCTTTTTACGTTGTTTCCCGAGAATAATTTGTAAATTTGCATTCGGTAAAAAGAAAGGAGTTATGGATCACAAGATTTTGAAATTCAACAAACAGTTTGTAGAAGAACGTAGATATGAGCAATTCATAACCAGCAAGTATCCGGATCGTAAAATAGCTATTGTGAGCTGTATGGACACCCGTCTGGTAGAATTGTTACCGGCGGCTCTTGGCTTTAAGAACGGTGATATTAAAATCATTAAGAATGCCGGCGGTACTATTACCAATCCGTTTGACAGTACTATGCGCAGCCTTCTGGTAGCCATTTATGAGTTGGGGGTAGAGTGGATTATGGTGATCGGACATACCAATTGCGGGGTTCAGGGTATGGACAGCAAGCGTATGATCCAGCACATGAAAGAGCGTGGTATTACGGACGAGAAGATCAGTATGATGCGCTATTGTGGTATTGATCTGGAGCAGTGGTTGCATGGATTTGATGATACACGTTCCGCAGTGCTCGAAACGGTGGATCTGATCAGTCACCATCCTTTGATTCCGGCAGATGTGAAAGTGAAAGGATTTATCATGGATTCTACAACGGGAGAATTGGAAGAACTTTAAGTTCTTTCCTTTTTTGTGGTTTATGAAATAAAAGTAAGACACCCTTCTGGCAAGCTATTCACATAGATTGAAAGAGAGGGTGTCTTGTTTTTTTAGTATGTAAAATAGTGGTTCAGTAATTTAGATTTCTCCAAAGTTAAGTTTAAGTTTTGTGTTTTGTTACGGTTGATGATTTTTTCAATAGTTATGGTTTAGTTTCCTTTTCAGTTGGTTGGTTTAGTTCATTTATATTTTTAGTTACGGTTTAGTTTCTTTGTTTTTGTTTATATTGATTGATTAAGATTTAGTTTTTTCTTTCGTGTTTCTGTGTTTGTTTTCCTTTTCACATTGCAAAGATCAGAAAAAAGATATTAATGAAAGAGGGATTTTCCCTAAATCAGGGTGGGGTTTTCCCTATTTCGCATTCTGGAATTCCTTTTTCTGTTTTATTTTATTGAAAATCAGATGTCTAGTTTTTTCTGCCAATAGAAGTGGGGCTTGAAAATTTCTGCCATGTTTTGCGGTTCGGTAGGGAAAATTCCATAAATGGAAGATCCGGAACCGCTCATGGAAGCATATATGGCTCCCTGTCGGTACAATTCCTGCTTGATGCGGTCTAATTCGGGATGGTTCGGGAATACACTTTCTTCAAAATCATTCACGATAATGTCTTTCCATTCTTCAATCGGGCGGCAGATGGCATCCTGTATCCGATACTCCGGAGTGTGAGGGCGTACCTTGCTGTAAGCTTCTTGTGTGGAAATGTGGATTTCCGGTTTGACCAGCACCAGGGTGTAGCCTTTCAGCGAAAGGGATATCGGGGTAAAGATATTGCCGATGCCTTCGGCCAGAGTCGGACGGTTTTGGATAAAGAAAGCACAGTCCGCTCCCAGTCGTGCGGCGAATTCTTCCAGTTTTTCAGTCGGAATACCCAAAGAAAAATACTCATTCAGCATTTTCAGCATAAAGGCGGCATCTGCCGATCCGCCACCCAATCCGGCACCGAAAGGAATATCTTTGCGCATACGGATCTGAACCGGCGCAAGCGGATATTCTGATTGAAGCAGGCGGAAAGCTTTGATGACAAGGTTCTTTTCCGGGGCACAGTCCACCGGTGTGCCTTCTATATTAAATAGGTAGTCGGTTTGAGGCTGTATGCCGGCCGGTATCCCTTCAACGGAAAGCGTGTCACAGATGGGAATCGGGTAGAATACGGTTTCCAGATTATGGTAGCCGTCGGGCCGTTTGCTGACGATGTTCAGGCCCAGATTGATTTTAGCGTTGGGATATGTAATCATAATATACAAATAATTATTTCTTGTTTCAAAATTATAAAAAAAATCCGATATATATTATCTTTGCATACAAATGAAAATTGAAAATGGCAGAGAATAGAAGAACGACGAAGCGGACCGCACCGAAGACAAAACTGATTGAAGTGCCCGCTGAAGATGCATACGGACATGTGCAGCCTCAGGCTCTGGAGTTTGAGGAGGCTGTGTTGGGTGCTTTGATGATAGAAAAGGACGCGTATTCGCAGATTAGCGAGATCCTGAAGCCGGAAAGTTTTTACGACCATAAGCATCAGCTGATTTTTGAAGCGATACGTTCCCTGAACCTGCAACAGAAACCGGTGGATATTCTTACTGTGACGGAATATTTGAATTCAACCGGGAATCTGGAAGAGGCGGGCGGACCGTTTTACATCACCCAGTTGAGCGGAAAGGTGGCTTCATCGGCTCATATAGAATATCATGCACGCATTATTGCCCAGAAATTTCTGGCGCGCGAACTGATAACGTTTACCAGTGTGGTGCAGACCAAGGCTTTTGACCGCACCGTCGATGTGGACGATCTGATGCAGGAAGCCGAAGGAAAGCTTTTTGAGATTTCGCAGCAGAACATGAAGAAGGATTACACACAGATCAATCCGGTGATTCATGAGGCGTATGAGATGTTGCAGAATGCGGCCAAGCGTTCGGACGGTTTGAGTGGTCTGAGCAGCGGTTTTGAAAAGCTCGACAAGATGACTTCCGGATGGCAGAACTCCGACTTGATTATTATCGCGGCCCGTCCGGCCATGGGTAAAACGGCTTTCGTGCTGTCTATGGCCAAGAAGATGTCGGTCGATATGAAGATTCCTTGCGCCATGTTCTCGCTTGAGATGAGTAACGTGCAGCTGGTGAACCGTATGATTGTGAATGTGTGTGAGATTCCCGGTGAGAAAATCAAAAGCGGACAGCTGGCACCTTATGAGTGGGGACAGCTGGACAGTAAAATTACACAACTCTATGATGCTCCTTTTTATGTGGACGATACTCCTTCGCTCTCCGTGTTTGAGTTGCGTACCAAGGCACGCCGTCTGGTGCGGGAACATGGAGTGAAGATCATCATGATTGACTACTTGCAGCTGATGAATGCCAGCGGTATGTCGTTCGGCAGCCGTCAGGAAGAGGTAAGTACCATTTCCCGTTCGCTCAAGGGATTGGCCAAGGAGTTGAATATTCCGATCATTGCTCTGAGTCAGTTGAACCGTGGTGTGGAAAGCCGTGAAGGAGCGGAAGGAAAACGCCCTCAGTTGAGTGACTTGCGTGAGTCTGGAGCCATTGAGCAGGATGCCGATATGGTATGTTTCATTCACCGTCCGGAATATTATAAAATCTATCAGGATGACAAGGGACGCGACCTGCGCGGTATGGCGGAAATCATCATTGCCAAGCATCGTAACGGTGCCGTAGGTGATGTCCTGCTTAAGTTCCGCGGAGAGTTTGCCCGCTTTCAGGATCCGGAAGAGGACGCATATATCCCGATGCCGGGCGAATCGGCTGTATTCGGTTCCAAATTGAATCAGGATCCGGCACCGATGCCGGATATGGAGATGATGCCTCCGCCGCCCGATGGCCCTGTTCCTTTTTAAAAAAGCATTTTATAGTCAGTGTTCCTGAAAACTTTTTGGAATATTTCAGAAAAAGACGTAATTTTGCATGTCTGAGTAAGAATAAAAACAACAAAAAAATAATATGAATATTTCTTATAATTGGCTGAAAGAGTACGTAGACTTTGACTTGACAGCGCAAGAAGTGGCTGATGCCCTGACCTCTGAAGGTCTGGAAGTGGGATCAGTAGAAGAAGTGCAGGCCATAAAAGGCGGCTTGCAGGGATTGGTTGTTGGTGAGGTGTTGACCTGTGAACCGCATCCGAATTCAGACCACATGCATGTATGTTCTGTTAATCTGGGCGAGGGTGAGCCTCAGCAGATTGTGTGCGGCGCGGCGAATGTGGCTGCCGGACAGAAGGTGATTGTGGCTACTTTGGGTACCAAACTGTATGACGGTGATGAGTGCTTCACCATCAAGAAGTCAAAGCTGAGAGGCATTGAGAGCAACGGTATGATTTGTGCCGAGGACGAAATCGGTATCGGAACAGATCACAATGGTATCATTGTATTACCGGATTCTGCTGTACCGGGTACTCCGGCTGCTGAATACTATAACATCAAGAGTGATTACCTGATTGAGGTAGATATCACACCGAACCGTGCGGATGCCTGCTCACACTATGGTGTGGCCCGCGACTTGTATGCATGGTTGGTACAGAACGGTTACAAAACTTCTATTCACCGTCCGGGTACAGAAGCTTTTGCCGTGGATAATCACGATCTTGATGTGGATGTTTGTGTAGAGAATGCCGAGGCTTGTCCAAGATACTGTGCGGTTACCGTAAAGAACTGTACCGTTAAGGAAAGTCCGGAATGGTTGCAGAACAAACTGAAGATTATCGGTCTGCGTCCGATTAATAATATTGTCGATATCACCAACTATGTGATGTTTGCTTACGGACAGCCGTTGCACTGCTTCGATGTGGATATGATCAAGGGTAATAAGGTTGTGGTAAAGACCATGCCGAAGGGAACTCCTTTCGTAACCCTCGATGGCGAGACTCACGAACTGACCGACCGTGACTTGGCTATCTGCAATGCAGAAGAGCCGATGTGTATTGCCGGTGTGTTCGGTGGCAAGGGTAGCGGTACTTACGAAAGCACGACCAATGTATTGTTGGAAAGTGCCTATTTCAACCCTACCTGGATTAGAAAGAGTGCCCGTTATCATGGCCTGAACACCGATGCTTCTTTCCGTTTCGAGCGTGGTGTGGATCCCGACGGACAGCTGTATGCCTTGAAGCAGGCTGCTATTTTGTGTAAGGAATTGGCTGGCGGAGAGATCGCTATGGAAATCAAGGACGTACAGTCTTCAAAGATTGCCAATCCGATTGTAGACATTACCTACGATTATATCAACGGCCTGATCGGTAAGGAAATCCCTGTAGAAACCGTAAAGAGCATCGTTACTTCTCTGGAGATGAAGATTCTGGAGGAAACCGAAAGCGGACTGAAGCTGGAAGTTCCGGCTTATCGTGTGGATGTGCAGCGTCCGTGCGATGTGGTTGAGGATATTCTCCGTATCTATGGATATAACAATGTAGAGATTCCGACTTCTGTAAAATCCAGTCTGGCTATCAAAGGCGATGTAGATAAGAGTTACAAGATGCAGAATCTGATCGGTGAGCAGTTGGTTGGTTGTGGATTCAACGAGATTCTGAACAACTCACTGACCCGTGCTGCTTATTACGACGGTTCGGAAACTTACGCTCCGGAGCATCTGGTTATGTTGCTGAATCCGCTGAGCTCCGATTTGAATGCCATGCGTCAGACTCTTCTGTTCGGTGGTTTGGAGTGTGTGGCCCACAATGCCAACCGTAAGAATGCCGATTTGCGTTTCTTCGAGTTCGGTAACTGCTACTATTTCGATAAGAGCAAAAAGTCAGACATGATTATTCCGGGAGTGAGCAACGGACGTGATCTGGAAGTCAGAAAGCACGTGCTGGACGCTTATAGCGAGGATTATCACCTGGGTCTGTGGGTTACCGGTAAGCGTGTGAGCGGTTCCTGGTGCCATGCCGATGAAGACAGCAGCTTCTATGAACTGAAAGCCTATGTGCTGAACATCTTCGCCCGTCTGGGTGTAAATATGGGAGCTATGGTGATTGCCGAGTCAAAGAATGATCTGTTTGCCAAGGCCATCGAAATCCAGAACCGTGGCGGAAAGGTATTGGCTACTATGGGTATCGTTGCCAAGAAGATGACTCACATGTTCGATATTGATAATGAGGTTTATTTTGCTGACTTGAACTGGACTCTGCTGATGAAGTCTATCAAGAACAACAAGGTAAGTTTCAAGGAAATCAGCAAGTATCCGGCTGTTAGCCGTGATTTGGCTCTGTTGATTGACAAGAACATTACTTTCGAGGAAATCGAGAAGATCGCTTACGCAACCGAGAAGAAACTTTTGAAGGCTGTCCGTCTGTTCGATGTTTATGAGGGCAAGAATCTGGAAGCAGGCAAGAAGAGCTATGCGGTGAACTTCCTGTTGCAGGATGAAACCAAGACTCTGAACGACAAGCAGATTGATGCGATCATGAACAAACTGATCAGCAACTTAGAGGATAAACTCAACGCAAAACTGCGTTAATATAAAGGCTGCATCCGTAAGGGTGCAGCTATCTTTCTGAAATCAAGATTATCAATTCAAAACATTTAAATATTACACAATGGGAAGAGCATTTGAATATAGAAAAGCTGCCAAATTGAAAAGATGGGGTCACATGGCCAAGACGTTTACAAGACTGGGTAAACAAATCGCTATTGCGGTGAAAGCCGGTGGCCCTGAACCGGAAAACAACCCGACCCTGCGTTCTATCATCGCAACCTGTAAGCGTGAGAACATGCCGAAGGACAACATCGAGCGTGCCATCAAGAATGCAATGGGTAAGGACCAGAGCGAATACAAGGGAATGACTTACGAAGGATACGGTCCTCATGGTATCGCAGTGTTTGTAGATACTTTGACTGACAACCCGACCCGTACTGTAGCCGATGTACGTTCTATCTTCAACAAGTTCTCCGGAACTTTGGGTAACATGGGTTCTTTGGCCTACTTGTTCGATCACAAGTGTGTCTTTACTTTCAAGAAGCCTTCAGTAGATATGGACAATCTGATTCTGGACCTGATCGATTACGGAGTAGAAGAGGACTATGAGGAGGATGAAGAAGAAGGAACAGTAACCATCTACGGTGATCCGAAGAGTTACGGTGCTATTCAGAAGCATCTGGAGGAGCAGGGCTTTGAGGATGTCGGTGGTGAGTTCACTTACATTCCGAATGATTTGAAGGATGTAACTCCTGAGGTACGCGAAACCATCAATAAAATGGTTGAGCGTCTGGAAGAGTTTGACGATGTGCAGACTGTTTATACCAACATGAAGCCAGAAGAGGAATAAGAATCTCAAGATATGAAAGTTGAGTTTAAGACGAAAGGAACTTGCAGTTCGCTTATCGAGATCCAGACGGAGCAGGGAATTGTAGAGGACGTACGTTTTCAGGGAGGCTGTAACGGTAATCTGAAAGGTATCTGTTCTTTGGTTAAGGGTATGCCGGTAGAGGAAGTTGTCCGGCGTCTGGAGGGTATCCGTTGCGGTGCCCGTCCGACATCCTGTCCGGATCAGCTGGCTCAGGCGCTGAAAGCTACTTTATAAGAAATTCTTTTTTCTGAATAAAACAAAGGGTGAACTTCAAAGATGGATTTTCCAATCTTATGGTTCACCCTTTATTTTTTGTCATTGTTTGTATACAAGTACGTTTTTTTAGCTGAAGAAGGATCATAACATCTCCAACCATTTTTTGACCTCATCCAGCCATAGCTCCTTGAAAGCGAAGTGATCAGTGAATCCCCAACCATGGCCGCCTTTGGGGTAACAGAGCAGGGTAGCCGGTACTTTGTGGGTCAGAAGGGCCTGGTAGTAGCGTATGCTGTTTTCCGGTTTGACAACCTCATCGTCGCTACAATGGATCAGAAGGGCCGGTGGAGTCTGTTCGTTTACCTGGAGTTCGTTGCTAAAAAGGTCCGTCAGTTCGTTTGAGGGGTTGTTGCCCAACAGATTCTGCCGTGATCCCTGATGGGTGATCTCTTTACACATGCTGATTACCGGATACAGGAGCAACTGGAAGTCCGGTCGGCAGTCTTTGGTGTAATGTGTTGCTACCGTTGAGGCCAGATGCCCTCCGGCCGAAGCCCCCATGATACCAATCATTTTCAGATTCCATTCGTCAGCATGCTGGCGCATGATGCGGATTGCCTGTTGGGCATCACTCAGCGGAACATCATAATGTCCGTTTGGCATACGGTATTTCAGAACGGCAAACGTAATTCCCATTTTGTTAAACCAGGAAGCCATATCATGCCCTTCATGTCCTAAAGCCACACAGGCATATCCTCCGCCCGGACAGGCTACAATGGCCTTGCCATTACTTTTTTCGGGAAAATATACCGTAAGTAAAGGCTGGGTTACGTTTCCGACAATTCCGTTTTGAAGCACTTTTTCGGTTTCTGTAATTCCGTTGGAGTTTGGAGCGCCATCCGGCCATAATGAGATTTCCATTTTCTGTTGGGCACATACAGCTGTGGCAAAAAGAAACATGCAGCCGCCTAAACCGGTTTTCAATAGCCTTTGGCGTATTTTCGGTGTGATTTTTCTCATGGTTCTTGGTTTTAAGGGTTACAGGATAAAGATGAAAAAAAGCCATTTCCAACTTTTTTAGGTTGTGAAATGACTTGAAATGGAGCCGACAGCGGGACTCGAACCCGCGACCCTTTCATTACGAATGAAATGCTCTACCAGCTGAGCCATGTCGGCTTTTGATAGAACAAAGGTACACCAAAAAAATTAAACGACAAAGAAAATCTTTAAAAAATATAAGTCACTTCTTTTTAAATCCCTGTCGGTAATGAAAAGGGGATTGTCTTTACAGAATGACTGTCTTTTCCCGTAATGTCATAATATTTGTATTAGTTACAAAAATTATATCAGATGTTTTTTTGACGAATGGAAAAATATTATCTTTGCGCATGCAAACAATGATCAGATCATCATGAAGCATTTGGATATTATCAGCATTGGAGTAAGTGTTTTCTTGCTTTTTGCGGTGCAATATATTGCCGGAGGATTTCCGGTAACCTTTTTTTCTTTCCCATTGAACATTATTTTGGTTTTGCTCTGGCTATTGGCCTTGTGGGTGCTTTACAAGGACTACCGGCATACCCGTTTCTGCCGTTTCCTGCTTTCTTTGCGCACCACGGTGATTACGTTTGTGATGTTCATTCTGCTTTGTCTGGTCATTGGTCTGGTGCCCCAGCATTCGGCCATGATGCCGATGGGAGAGGGAGGAACTTTCTGGGAGCGTTTGGGAATCCATGAGATGACCACTTCCTGGCCATTCCTCTTTATCTTGTTATTGCTCCAGTCGCATCTGGCCATGATCACCTTCCGGGGTATCCGAAACCGGAAAGGCATCCGCTGGCGTTTCCTGACCAGTCATTTAGGATTGTGGCTGGCTTTGTTGGGAGGCTTTTGGGGCAGTGCCGATACCCGGATGTACCGGGTGCCGGTCTATAAGGAACAACCCGGACGAATGGCCTATGCCGCCGACGGACGGGTGCATTATCTGGATTACGAACTGGAGCTACTCCGCTTTGAAGTGGACTATTATGATAACGGTATGCCAAGCACCTATCAGGCCGATGTGGCGGTGGACGGGCAGGAAGTCATTCTGAAAGTCAACGAACCGCACAGCATCCGTTTTGGCGAAGACCTCTATCTCACGGGATATGATATGCATGCCGGGGATGAGATTCGCTACTGCGTGCTTCAGGTTGTAAGGCAACCCTGGAAATATGTACAGCTCACCGGAATCATCATGATGTTGCTTTCGGCTGTGGCTTTGTTTGTTAAAGGACCGATAAAGAGAGGAAAAGATGATCAGTTGGGATAATTTTGAATATTTTGTGGCTCCTGCGGCCCTGTGCTGGATTGCGGGAGCGGTACTCTCGGTGCGTCAGGCCACCCGCAGCCGTGCGGCTTTGTGGACCACTGTTGCCGGAACCCTGATTTTTGCCGTTTTCATTGCCGGTTTGTGGATCATGCTTTCCCGACCGCCTTTGCGTACGATGGGAGAGACCCGCTTGTGGTATTCTTTCTTCCTGAGCATTTCCGGACTGATCACCTACTGGCGCTGGCGCTACCGTTGGGTGTTGCCCTTCACCACGCTTCTGGCGCTCGTGTTCTGCATGATCAATATTCTGAAGCCCGAGATACACGACCAGTCGCTGATGCCGGCTTTGCAGAGTCCGTGGTTCATCCCGCATGTCACGGTTTACATGTTTTCCTATTCCGTGCTGGGCTGCTCCTTTATCCTTTCCTGCATCGGACTGTACCGTCACAAGCCCGAATATCTCGACACGCTCGATCAGCTGGTCTATGTCGGTCTGGCCTTTCTCACACTGGGAATGCTTTCGGGAGCCGTGTGGGCCAAGGACGCCTGGGGCAACTACTGGAGCTGGGATCCCAAGGAAACCTGGGCGGCGATCACCTGGTTCGGTTATCTGCTGTATGTGCATCTGCGCCTCATGTCGGGCGTGTCGCACCGCAAGCTTTACTGGATTCTGATTCTGAGTTTCCTGACTCTTCAGATCTGCTGGTACGGCGTGAATTATCTGCCGTCGGCGCAAGGCAGTGTCCATGTGTATAGTCAGGCATAAAAATAATTACCTAAACTAATAAAAGTAAGAGAAAAATGAAGAAGAAGTATGTGTTGGTGCCCGTAGTGCTTATCGCGGCAGGAGCAGCCACCTATCGTCTGGTCAATCAGCCGCCATCGTCCGATCTTCCGGCCAATGAGCAGATGTATCAGTTGCTGGCAGATGCCGGCTGTATGGAGTGTCACGTAGCCGAGCCGAAGTTGCCGTTCTACGCTTCTTTCCCGGTTGCCGGAGATTTGGTGAAGGAAGATGCCCGTTTGGGTTACCGTGCCTTCGACATCGCTCCGATGATGGAGGCCATCAAGGCTGGAACACCGGTCAGCGAAGTGGATCTGGCCAAAGTGGAGAAAGTCATTCAGGACGGTACCATGCCTATGGCCAAGTATTATCTGGTTCACTGGGGAGCTTCCATTCTGGATTCCGAGAAGACCATTGCCCTGAACTGGATCCGCGACCAGCGTGCCGCCCACTATCCGAATCCGTTGGCTGCTGCCGAGTTTGCCAACGAGCCGGTGCGTCCGATTGCCGATTCTATTCCGGTGGATATGCGTAAGGTGATTTTGGGAGAGATGCTTTATAACGATACCCGTTTGTCGGTGGACAACACCGTGTCTTGTGCCACCTGCCACGGTCTGAACACCGGTGGTGTAGACAACAAGCAGTTCTCCGAGGGTATTCAGGGCCTGAAGGGTGGTGTCAATGCGCCGACCGTATTCAACGCCCATTACAACTTCGTCCAGTTCTGGGACGGACGCGCCAAGACTTTGGCCGATCAGGCCGGCGGTCCTCCGTTGAATCCGGTAGAGATGGGCCATAAGTCATTCGACGATATCTGTGCCCGTCTGGCCGAAGATGCTGCCTTTACCAAAGCCTTTACAGAGGTATATCCCGACGGTTGGACTCAGGCAAACATCACCGATGCCATCCAGGAGTTCGAGCGTACGCTGCTCACACCGAATTGCCGTTTCGACAAATACCTCAAGGGCGACAAGTCCGCTTTGACCCAGGAAGAGATTACCGGTTATGAGCTGTTCAAGCAATATAACTGTGCTACCTGTCACGTGGGTGAGAACCTCGGTGGCCAGTCTTACGAGCTGATGGGCTTGCAGGGCGATTATTTTGCCGACCGCAATACCGAGATCACTCTCGAAGACCACGGCCGCAACAAGGAAACCAAGACCGAGCGCGACATTCACCGCTTCAAGGTTCCTGGACTGCGTAACATCGCTCTGACCGCTCCTTACTTCCACGACGGAACCAAGAAAACGCTGGAAGAGGCTGTACGCGATATGGCCAAGTATGAAGTGGGAGTGGAGCTGACCGATCAGGAAACTGCCCAGCTGGTTTCTTTCCTCAAGACCCTCACCGGAGAGTTCAAGGGAAAACCGCTGACCAATGACAATATGAAATAAACTTCCGTTCTGCAATAAAGGACTGAAGAAAAGTTCAAGGCTGTCTCAAGATAAAGAAATGCCAGCGCCACGGCATGGAAAAAGGAGCTGTATCCGGCTATCCGGATAACAGCTCCTTTTGTCGATTATAAATGTTTAGAAGACCGTTTAGAATTTGATGTTGGCGTTGAACTCTACGGTGAACGGACGGATATAGCTTCCGGCCATTACATATCCCGCATAGGCGGCAGCCTCATCCTTGTCAACGAGTTCCGCACCGGCGATGCTTCCTTTGGCACCAGTCTGGTTCAGGAAGTTCACCACGGTACAGCCTAAAGACAGTTTCTTGTTTACCTGCCAGTTGATACCGCCGAATGTTTCCCATCTGCCGTTGAAGTAATAAGCGTCGTTGATGTTGGCATACGTCTTGCTGAAGTAACGGAAGCTGGTCCAGATTTTCAGATAATCCGTAATCATATAGCTCGGGTCGATTTCCACAATGACCTGAGGAATCTCGGCTACAATGTTTCCGGTTGCGTTGATCTTGCCCACATAACCGTCGGCGAAGGTGATGGATGTTTCATACTTCTTGTAGGTCGGCTTCTGGTAAGTGAACAGGAAGTGCAGGTCAAATCCCTTGAACGGATGTGCCACCACGTCGGTAGTCCATCCGATAGTCTGGATGTCGAAGGTAAGCGGAGCGGCCATGATCTGGTTCTGTCCGTCAGCTGTTTTGTGCTGCAGGTTCAGCGTGGCGTTGTTGTTGGTCTTTGAGATGTAAGAAACCAAAGAAGTCAGGCTGAGCCATTTGTTGTTGTAATAGATACCGGCACGTCCCAGAGGCACAGAGATGGTTCCCGTGTTCGGATAAGTGGCCGGAGCAAAACTCTCGATTTTCGGATGCTGGGTGATGTAGGTGAAGTCACCGGTCAGACCGAACTGGTTGTTTACCTTGTAGGTCAGGGCTGCGGTGAGCGCATAGTTCAGCCAGTCATGCTCCATCGGAGTCGGTTCGATTTTGACACCGTCCTTTTCCGCTCCCAGATAATAGTCCGCGAATCGTCCGATATAGTTTCCGTCGGCATCTTTCACAGCTGCATTTTCTCCTCTCAGAGCCTGATACTCCAATCGTCCGCCATAGTACACGTTGAACTTGTCGGTCACATCCCAGTCGTGTGTGAAATAGAGTGCCACTTTGTTGTCAAATCCGTTGTAATATTCAGAGGCGTTCTTGTTGAAGTCATAGAAATAACCGTTGCTGTATTTGCGGTTCTGCGAAGTGGCATAGTCGGCATTATACAGGCGCACCGGATAGCTGCCGTCAGCAGGTACCGACTGGTCGTACATCGTGGTCGAAGAAGTGTAGTCAATGTCATAGTACCACTCGTTGAGACCCAGTCGCCACAATCCGTAATCGGTTTTTCGGCTCAGTTCCGAAGTAAACATGAACGAGTTGATGAATCCCCGGTTCAGGCAGGTCATACGACTCTGCACATATTCTCCGTCATACGGTTTCATGCTTCCGTCGGCACTTTCATACAGATAGTTGATGCCCGCTTCGTTCTTGTCGAGCGACATCGGAGTCTGGTAAACCAGCGAACCGGTAGACTTGTCATATTTCATGATGGCTTTCCAGTTCAGTCCGTTGTCCCACTTGTAATCGTTCATCAGGGTGATCATGTTTCCCTTGTTCTCGGAAGCGTCATAAAGGTTGGTCTTCTTGACTTCACCGGTACGCATGTCGCGATACACCATGTCGTTGTCCACCGGAAGATAAGAAGTGGTACCCAGCTTGAAGTCACCGAACTGTTTCACGCTACCGTCGCCCACATAGATGAAGGGAGCCGACTGGGTGGCATAGTTATATACCGGATGGCTGTTGCTGAAATGATACAGGGCCGTAAATTCACCCCGGTTGTCGTGATACCTTTTGGTCAGGGCAAACTTGTAGATTTGCGTGCGGTCCTGGAATGGGGTAGACTTGATGTCGAAGGTTCCCGGGTCAAAGTCCTGATACATGTTGGCGCTGTAGAACCATCCTTTGCCCAGACCGCCGTTCAGGTTCAGGGCCACTTCCTGCATGCCGAAGTGGTTGCTCTTGTAATTCAGTGTTCCGTGGAATCCCTTTTGTCCCAGCTGGGTGAAAGAGTTCACCGCATAACCGATATTTCCGGTCGTTACGGCTGTTTCGGAAATCTTGAGCAGTCCCATGTGGCTCAGGCTCACATCACCTCTCCACAGAGAGTTCACGGTGTGCGGGTTGGTGGCATAGGTAACCGGAATTCCGTTTTCCAGCACATTGACATCAGCCGAAGGCAGACCGATCTGGATCTCTCTCGGTCCGTTGGCACTGGCCGCGTTCAGCATGACATTTCTGTTGCCCTCCTCGTTGCTGTCCTGTTTTTCCTGTGCCTGAGCATACGATATGGAACAAGCCATTCCCAGTAATAGTACAGCTGCATGGCACTGAGCAGACTTTTGTCTCATTTTTTTATCCGCTTTCATAGCATTCTAAATTTAAATTTCAGTTAGAAAAAATTATTAGTTTGTTTGCTACCGTAAAAGTATGAAAGTTCTGAGAATCAGAATATCACGTTTGTTTCATACCCGATTATAAATGTTTCATGAAACAAATGTGCGTGCGATTGCAACAAATGTTTCAGCCATTCTGCGGAAAAACAGGTGAAGAATCCCTGAAAACAGGCAGAGCTCCTCCAGCCGTAGCGGCCGGAAGAGCTCTGTAGATGAAGCACCCTTCCGAGAGCGTCCCCGAAACGGTGCTGGGATTCATTATTAAAGTTGTACAAATTCTTAGAAAATATCTACTTCGGCCACCGTAGCCTTCTCGCTCCGGTTTGCTCCTTCGGTCATCTGGATCTTGAAGTAGCGTGCCTCAGTGGCAGTCTTGAAGGTGCAGGAACGCTTGGTCGGGTCGTTGATCAGGTTACCGAACATAAAGTCCTCCACCTTTTCCCAGTTCTGTTTGTCGCGGCTCACCCAGACGGTACCCCGTTCGATCATACCCTCGGCGTTGCGGTTCTGCGGCGTATAGGCAAATCCGCGGATGGTCTTCACCGTGCCCAGGTCAATGGTCAGCGTGCGGTCCTGGTCCCCGTTGCCGCTCAGCCAGAAGGTGTTCGGGTTCTCGTCCGCAGCCAGTGCCGCGCTGTGCTGTGCTGCCTCGCTGCTGGCTTCCGCTTTCCAGTCTTTCTTGATATAACCGAAACGCTCCTGAAGCACCGGTCCGGTCTTTCCGTTCAGTACCGATACGGCCTGCACCTCCTGATTGTCGGCCGTGAACGCACTCTGATAGCGTTCCGAATCCTTGGTCGGAACCGTTCCGTCTGTGGTGTAGTGAATGCTGTATCCCGCATTCAGGTTGCCCGCGCTGTTCTCGCCGTGGCGCTTCCAGCCGAAATCGCTTTCCTTCACCTGAATCGTTACCTTTCCGTCCATACTGCGTTTGGCGGTAAGCTGTGGCGGTACCGCCGGATAATAGTGGGCCGATATCTTGCAGATGCCTGCCTGCATTCTCATCTTCGGGAAGTGGATGCGGATGCGGTCGGTCGTGATCTGCGGGAAGCGCAGGATGCGCTTGTAGCCGATGTTTGTGCTCTCCGCAATCTTTTTCCACGCTCCGTCAATCCATGCCTCCACATAATGCTCCTCCACACGCTCGCCGGTCTGCTCGATGGCCTCCTGAATGGTCAGTCGGTTCAGTGTGATCGGTTTGCGGGTAGTGATGGTAATCACCGGATTGTTCTCGTCAATCAGCGTATAGGTCTTTCGGTCCTTGTCCAGCACCTCTTTCGGGCCCTTGGCCTTCTTCAGCAGGTCCGTGCCGTAAGTTTCACGGATGCGTCGTCCCACTTCTTCCAGCACCTCCACATCCTTCTGCGGCAGCATACCCTCACGGTTTGGCGGAATGTTCAGCAGGAAGGTAGAGTTACCGCCCACGGCACGCTCGTAGATGTCGAACACATCGTCTGCGTTGCGCACCTTCTGCTCCGTATCGTCGCGGTAGAACCAACCCTCACGGATGGAAGTGTTGATCTCGCACTGCTGGTAGTGCAGATATTTGGCCTTCTGCAATGCCTCGCGGCTACCCAAATCCTCGGCCACCATGTCCGGAAACATGTTCATGGTGTCCGGATTCTCCTGATAGCCGATTACGTTCCACTCCGTGCGGCGTGTTCTTCCCGCCTCGTTACCGCACCAGCGGATATCCTCTTTTCCGAAGATGGCCGCGTTCGGTGCCAGCGTACGGATCACTTCCTGCCAAGCCTTATAGTTATAGGTCTGCCCGCCTTTCTGTTTCGGGTGTGCTCCGTCGAACCATACCTCATCCACCTCGCCGTATTCGGTAAGTATTTCGAACAGCTGGTTCATGAAGTATTCGTTATAGTCGTCCACCACGAACTGGAATTTCGTCTTGTTGGCAAAAGGGCGTCCCTCCACCTCACGCGGAATGGTGCGCAGGGTCTTTTTGCTTCCGTTGCCATACAATCCCTCCGGATTCTCAATCTGGTACAGGTCGGCCGGTGACAGGTAGACACCCAGTTTCAGTCCGTACTTCTTGCACGATTTGGAAAGATCTCTCAGAATATCCCCCTTGCCGTCCTGAAATCCGGTAGACATGATGCCATGTTTCGTATATCGGGTCTGCCACAGACAGAAACCGTCGTGGTGCTTCACGGTGAGCATCACCAGCTTCATGCCGGCAGCCTTGATCGCCCGGCACCATTGGTCGGTGTCCAGTGTCTTCAGGTCAAATATAGACGGATCTTCCTTACCGGTTCCCCATTCCATACGGGTGAATGTATTCGGTCCGAAGTGGATAAAGGCGATAATTTCCTTTTCCAGGGCACGCAGCTGGTTGTCGGTAGGAACCACATGGGCCGCTTTCCGGATGATCACCTCCTTGGAGTCGGTGCTTTCCACTTTCATGGTGTTGTCCAAAGAATAGTTCTGGGCAGATACCGCCTGCATGGTACCCGCAAGGATCAGGGAAAACAAGATTCTTTTCATGCTTGAGTCTTATACCTAAAATCCGCAACTATCATCCAATACACGATTAAGGGTAGATTTATGAGTCGTTAGTAGCAGCTTTCAGTA
>CALUKY010000040.1 GCA_944321345.1 uncultured Paraprevotella sp. | reverse complement strand
AGAAGCCGTGTATCAATGTTTCACGAACGGTTGACACACAGCTTGCATTGTTTTGAATTCGTCGAACTCACGTTAAATAGAAGGTGTTACCCTCCTACAGGCAACAAATCTAAAAGAGCCATATCAGCACTTGAAAAACCAAATGTGATACAGCTCTTTTCGGATTGACATTATCAAAGCAAATATTTTTATGTTATCGGTTTCCCAAATCTACCGATATCCATTTTCCTTTTGGAGCATGCACCTGAATGGTGTCTCGCTGTCCCATTCCTTTAGGAATTCCCAGTGTCAGATCGCCACCAACTTCAGAACAGATCCGCACTTCGTTCACTTTTCCGTTCTTCATGGAAGCCGAAACCAGTACGCCACCCATAGCACGCAGCTTCTCGAAAGACACATCCTTCCAGTCTGCCGGTATTGCCGGGAAAATCTGAATCACTTCCGTATGGCTCTGCAACAGCATTTCCTGCACACCTGCCGCAAAGGCAAAGTTACCTTCGAGTGTAAACGGACGATAGGTAAACAACGATTTTCCGGTACCGCTCTGATCCCCGTTGGCATGGAAGGTATTCTTCAGGCAGAAGCATTCGGCAAAGGTACGCAAGGCTTTTGCCGCCCCTTCTCCATCAAACATGCGCGCTTTCATATTGCCCAGCCAGGCATAGGAATATCCCGTCCAATAATCCGGACCATACTGATCCAACCGTTTCACCGTGGCACGGATGATGCGCTGTGCTTCCGGTCCGTCGCTCCAGTCAATCAATCCCAACGGATGAATGGCCATCGCATGTGAAAAATGGCGATGGGATGCTTCATAAGGGAAGCCCTTGGCAAAAGTAAGGCTACCATCATCTGCCAGATCGTACTTCGGCAGTTGCGAACCGATTTCCCGCCAATGTGCTGCCTCCTGAGACAGCTGCAAGGCATCAGCCATTTCTGAAGCCGCACGATAAATAAAGGTCATCAAAGACAAATCATAATTGGTCATTGTCTTGAACCAGGCCTGAATGGAGTTATCAAAAATCTCCGGACTACTGCTGAACTCCAGACGACGAACTCCTGTAGACTCATCCACCTTGGATATCTGTTCCAGAAAAGTGGCTACATCGCGCACAAACGGATAGCCTTTCTCTTTCAGAAACTCTTTATCGGCAGAATATTTCCAGTGCAGATAGAAATGATGGGCAATCCAGGCACCGGTAGTCTGCGACATGGAATATTGTATCCAACCTCCCATCGGTTCACCGGTAAGGGTAGCCACTCCGGGCACATTCAGTCCCTCGGTCTCAAAGTACTGACGGGTCCATTTCCGGTAGGTATCGCACTGATTCCAGATGGTATTCAGATAGCCCATTCCTTCTTTCAGATGATTGCCCGTATAAGCCGGCCAGTAGCTCAACTCGGTATTCAGATCGTGGTGATAGTCTCCCTTCCAAGGTGGCAGTTTGCCGTTGTCGGCCGTCCACACGGCCTGTAAGGAGATGGGATAAGAGTCCTCACGTGCTGCGGAACCGAACTTATACATTTCATTGTCATATTGTTTCTGTAATACAGGATCGGGCAAATTTACGGAAGAAGCCTTCCAGTAGTCTTTCCAGAAAGCCAGATGCTCGCGATAATCACGGTTCATGCCCCGCTGCATGGCCTCTTCCACCTCGTTCACGGCCTGATCGGCAGACAGTGAGGTGGTGACGCTCCACACGCCATACAAGGCATCACCACGGCGCTCCCATTCTACCACAACATCATAATGAAAGTCTCCCCAACCCGGCTGATGGTACACAATGCGGTTGGGCGATTCCGTAATTTTACCCTGCTTGTAGCCCAGCCGTTCCAAATCCGGACCGGAATGGTCGTTGGACCGGTCGGACGACGAGCGGTCATAAACCGGAGGCACGATCTGAGGAAGCACAGAATCCTTCAGGTTATAAAAGGCAAACCAGCCAACGGGCTCTGTGGCATGAACAAAAGTCTGCATGCGCACACCGTTCTTCCAGTTCACCTCGCACAAAGCGTTGTCCAGATAAAGATGCACGGAATCGGGAGCCCCCAAATGTTTCAACGAGAACTCCAAAGCAGCACCCGGTATCTTCGAAGGTGCCGGGTTGCGGTCATAAGGCCAGTCGAATTTCTTCTGTACGGGCAGATAATCATTTTTACGGATTTGCTCCTTCACCCACGAAAAACGGTAACGGTCGCCGGAAAGGCTGTCGCTGGGGCGCAAATCCCACAAGTCGGTGCGGTCTAAGGAAAAGCGTAAAGAAGAATCTTTCTGCCACACCAGAACACCCACAGTAGCATTTCCCAAGGGAATTCCTTCATCCCAAGTGGGAGCCGCTTCTGCAAAAGTCAAGTCTTGAGCTGTGGGGGTGACCTCACAGACAGTCACCCCACGACACCCCATCAGGAGGAAGATTCCTCCCCACAAAAGCAATCGGTCTTTTTTCATAAAATAGATTCATTAAACATTAGGTTAAGCAAAGATAGAGACGAAAGCTTTTTTCCGTATGCATGAAACATGCTTTTTTCCAAGAAATATGATTCCAATCAATATTTATGCCGGTCACTGATTCAGCAACTGCTTCACGGCTGCACTCTCTTTCTGGCTTTTCTCCTGAAGAGACTGCTTTCCGAACAGGGCATCCACCTCGTAGGCCTGCAAGGACACGGCCGGGGCAAACAGAGAATCATCGGCCACATAGCTACGGGCTGCATGAATCAAGGCCTGAGTAGCCGGACGCTCCTGAATACGGCTGACCGCATCCAGACAAAGGGACAACAAGCGTCCGCTACCGACCTTCGCTTCAAATACAATACCTAACTTTTGATTATACTCATATGTGTCTATACTCTGTACCAGAGGAGTCAGATTTCTGAACTCCGTAAGATCTACCGCTCTGCCGTAATTCAGAATGTCCCACCACTGCCAGTCGGCCCATGCCTGAGTGGGGAAATTCCGGAAAAGCGGATGACGGTCCTGAATCAGGGTGCCCACAATCATCGGATCCCAATTGAACATGATCGGATTCCAGAAATGGCTGGCGAAATGTGTCTTCCGGCCGGCCACCTTATCGGTCACCAGAAGAACGCGCTTGCCGTTCTTCAAGGCCTCACGCACCTGATCGTTATATTCTGTGGCATAAACATAATCCCCCTCAACCTCCGGCTGAGTCTGAGGATAGACCCAGAAATTCCATTCGTTACGCACGCTGTCGGCCAGCTGTGCTTTCAGGACCATCCGGGTGGGCTGCCCCACTTTGCTCAAATCAATGGTAATCTTTCCTAAGGAGTCCACCGAAGCCACATCGACTGCCGGGGTCCGGAAACTACCCTGCTGATAGGACGCTCCGCTCTCGGTCTGGAGATCCCATTTCAGCTTGGACGGACGCATATCCTGCGCCCCATATTGATAAAGGTCAAACTGCACCTCGAGTTTTTCCGCATTGGTATATGCGCGTTTCGGGAAACGGGCCAGAAGCACCACCGGCGCACAGGATTCGCGGAATTTCTCCGGACTTACCAGTCCCTTGCTCTCCCAGAAAGCATCGAGCACTCCCACAAAAGCACAACCCTGACCCGGGAAGTCGGACAGTCCCAACAACTGGAAACCGGCTGAATTCGGAGTGCGCAGCAAGGACTCGTTCACCTCTTTATATTGGAGCACCGTATGCGCTCCTGTTGCCCGGAAGAAATCGTCTGCCTGATGCAACATGCCGTTGCGGGCCAGGCGCTCGCGATAGACCTCAAAGTTACGGGGCTGGAGTACGCCTGTATATTTTTTCATCTCCTGAAAGTTCGGATACATACAACGCTGGCCGGACTCATGGGCAATGGCCGGAACGTCGATGTCATGCTCCTTGCGCTTGTCCCACATCGTAGACGGAATACCTTCGTAAACGGTGATTCCTCCCTTTTGGGTTACGTGAGACACATAGAACTGGTCGGAAGCCACATGCGTTCTGGCGGTAGAAGCGGAATACAGATGACGGTTGTCCAGACTCTGTCCCTTGCGGATCAGATCCTCGAGCACCGCAAAATCACCCTCATTTTCATTACCGTTGCAATACAACAGGAAAGACGGATGATTGCCGTATTCCCGCAAAATGGCTCGCATTTCATTTTCAAAGAATGCACGCCGCTCGGGACTTTTGCCCACGTCCTTGATCCACATCGGCAACTCTGCCTGTAGATACAGACCAACCTCGTCGGCAGCCGTAAAGGCAGCCTCGGGCGGACACCAGGAGTGGAAACGTATGTGATTCAATCCATAGCTTTTAACGGTCTGGAATATCCGCTTCCACGAAGCGACATCCGTGGCCGGATAACCGGTCAACGGGAAGGCAGCACAGTCCAACGCTCCACGCAGATGAATGTCTCTGCCGTTCAGACGGATATGGTGCGCGCCCTGTTCTACCTGACGCATTCCGAAGGTTTCGCTGCACGCATGTTCTGCCTCTCCCACCGTGAGACGGGCGGTCACCTCATAGAGAAAAGGATGAAACTCATCCCACAATTTCATGTTCTTGCCCATAGGCAGCTCAATCTCCTGCTGCTGTTCGGGCTGCGCCAACGCGACTTTCTGCTGCGTTTCGTACACGGTTTTCCCGCTCTGCTTCTCACGAACCACCAGATGCAGGGTTCCTTCGGTCTCCTTTCCGGTGACATTCATCAAGGTGGTTTTCAGCACTGCCTTGCGGTCCTTTATATCGGGATAAATATCCATTCCGCCGATATAGACCGGTTCGATGGCCTCGAGCATCATCTCTCCCACCACACCGTTCCAGTTGGTCTGGGTATATTCGGTGGTACCGTGGTTCCAGTGATCCATAGGATACTTCAGACGGTTGTCGATGCACAGGGTTATGGTATGCGTACCCGGAGTGAGCTGTTTGGTCAGATCGAAACGATTCGGGGTGCTCAGGCGCTCATCCCAGGCCACCAGTTCTCCGTCAACATAGACTCCCGTTTCCCAATGGCACCGCTCCAGATTCATCCGGATCACTTTTTCGGCCCAGTTTTCGGGTATCACCACCTCGCGCTGGTACCAGGCCATGCCGCAATATTCAAACTGGCGGATCAGGCGGTCAATATATCGTGCGGTGGTACGTATTCCCTTTCTTCCGGTATCGGTACTTCCCGGCAACGTAATGGTTTCGGCCAATTTGGCCTGATAAAGTTCCGAACCGGGTGTCTTTCCGAATCCCATCGGATCCAACTGAAAACGCCAGGTGCCCGACAAATCGTATTGCATGGCTGTCTGTGCACCGGCAGCAGAACAGTAAAAACTGAATATAGAAGCGAACAGTAAGTGCTGTAGTTTCATCTTGTTTTTTCGGATAATTCTTTTTTACGGTTGCAAAACAACGACTATTCCGTTGGGTTTGCAATAGATTTTAAAACGCAAATAATAGATTATTCTATGATTAATAAGATAAAACGCATATCTTTGCACTGTAATAACCAAAGAATAACCATATCATGATTAAACGCAAAGACGGTTTTTCGGGAGAAAGAGCACTGGTAATCCCAGCCTCGGTCATCTCGGACATTGAAAAGAATCCTTTGGCCAGCAGTCTGTATATCACCGACATAGGCTTTTACCCTCATGCGCAGTTTCATTTTCGGGAGCGCCTGGAACCTATCTCACAATATATTCTGATTTACTGTGTGGAGGGGAAAGGATGGTTTCAGGTGAATCAGGTCAAACACACAGTCGGCAAAAACCAATGTTTTGTCATTCCTGCCGGAAGCAGCCACAGCTACGGAGCCAACGACCAGGAACCATGGACTATATATTGGATTCATTTCAAGGGGGCACTGGCCGGAAACTATGCGCAGCGCCTTTATGTCCCCATCGAAATAAAACCGAGCATCCACTCACGGATCAACGGCCGCATCAGCCTTTTCGAGGAAATCTTTCACACACTGGAGATGGGATACAGCAAGGACAATATTCTCTATGCCTGCTCTGCCCTGCATTATTTTATGGGAACGCTGTGTTATCTGCAACCTTACCGGAGCGCAGACGGCAGTTCCGACCCCAAAGATCTCATAGAAGCTACCATCCATTTCATGAAAGAGAACATCGGAAAGAAAATGAGTGTGGAGGAAATGGCACAGCACTGCGGCTACAGCACCTCGCACTTTACGGCTCTGTTCACCCAGCGCACCGGGCACTCTCCCATCAGTTATTTCAACCAGCTGAAAATCCAATATGCCTGCAAACTGCTCGACACGACCAATATCCGGATCAATCAGATGTGCTACAAAATAGGCATTGATGACTGCTATTACTTTTCCAGACTGTTCTGCAAGATCATGGGACAGTCGCCTTCCGCCTACCGGAAACAGAACAAGGGATAATGCGGGTTCTGCTCCCGAATAACCGAAAAAAGAAATCTTGATTGAAATCAACGTTTTCCGTTTTTTCTCCATCCCAGCAAACCACGGTCTTGCTTTTTTCATACTTTTGCTCCGGAACAAATTCTGCTCCCAAACAAAATTCAGAAAAAGAGGCGTATGAAAAAGATGATAGTATATACGGTCCTTGGATGTCTTCTTTGCAGTTGCGGGAAGACAGAAAAGTTACCCACATTTCCCGAAAATCCGGGGCGCGAAGCCTATGAGGGATTCATTTGGGAGAAAGTAGAACAAAACGGCCTGAAATTCTGGGCACAAAAGAATGCACAGATTAAGGTACGGACAAACGCGGAAATTCCCGGTGCCGAGATTGCATGGCAGGACAGGCCGCAAAGCGGACGCACGGTGATGCGCCTGTTTTATCTGCCGCCCGTGCAGACCATCAACCCCAAACGGGTCAAAGGTACCCTGATTTTGGCACACGAAATCCGCTCGTTCCGCGATGTAGACACGCAGAAAGAATATTGGGTGATTGACCAGACCGGACAACTGTATGCCCGATACGACAGTCTGACTCAGGGCATCAAAAACGGCACGCCCGTTGAAGCGGAACTATGTGTCAAGGAGGCTGAACACCGTACAGATGGTTTTGCAGCAGATTATACTGGTACATACCACATTATAAAAATCATTAACCTAAAAGAAACAGAAAAATGAAACGCTTGTTTTTAATCGGAATTTGCAGCCTTTCCGTAGTCTACGGATTGAGTTCCTGCAAGAATGAAGCAAAACTGGAAGGCACATGGATGGAACCGGTACCTGGCATGGAGAATATGGAACAGGGAATAACCCTTGAAAAAGACGGAAAGGCCTCATCAGTAAACATGGCTACCCTGCAATACAAAAGTTGGAAGCAGGACGGAAAAAAACTGCTATTGCAGGGCACAAGTATCGGAAACGGAGTCAGCATTGAGTTTACAGACACCATGAATATTGAGAAAGTAACTCAGGACAGTCTGACTCTGAAACGGGGCAACTTCACGTTAAAGTACAAAAGACAAAAATAAACCTAAACATAAATTCCAAAAGGCAGGAGCTGTGTCGCACGAAAATGGCACAGCTCCTGCTGCGTATATTAAGGTTCCGAAATTTCATCAGGATGATTTCGGAAAGTCATCACCATGAATTTTTCAAATCATCTCAATCATTTTTCGGACCGGTGCCTGAAAAGCGGGAATACATTTTCCCGGACAGACAGTTTTGCCGCCCATAACCTCCCGACACGGAAAACGTAATAATTTATGATATCCTACGGATAAACACGGAAAACCGGCCATAAAATACGGTTGAAATATGAAGCACAATAATAACAAAAACACTAAAAAAATTATAGGACGCCATCTTGTAAATTTATCACTTTTTTTATAACTTGCCACGGTTTTTCGATAAAAAGGAAGGATGTTCTTATAATATTGGATCATATTGTCCTGCGGAAAAGAACAGAACTTTCAAGTAAAAAATTGAAATACAACAAAATAAAGCGAATAATAATTTTACCCTCTACATTTAAAAATTAAACCTATTATTAATAAATATAGAAAAAATAGACTTTATAAACCTTGCAAACAGGCAAGTACATAAAAGAGAGAAGAAAATATTGTTTTATGTAATATAAGATTAGCCATGTTGAAAAAAATCATCGTTTTCGTTCTGTTCTCTGCATCATTGTTACCCCAGATGCAGGGTAAGGGAAAGGAAAAGCACACGGCGTTATCGTGTGTAGTCAATAACTTTAAGCGGGATATGATTTATCTGGATTGCCCGCAGACTCCCGAAATCAGAGGAGAATTTTATCGCAATCCGGGTGAAGAGCATCTGCTGACATTCAACACCGATAAAATCGTTACCTTCAGAGTGAATGGTCAGGAACTGGAATTCTTCCTCGAACCGGGTGACAGTCTGCACGCTGACATCACTTATGGAGACAGACTGGCAGAAACAATCCTGTTCAGCGGCACCGAACGGGCCGTAGACCAGAACCAGTTCCTTTGGAATCTATACCGCTACCGTCTGTCCGTGCGCTTCAAGACTTCTTTGAACGCCTGCGTGGTGCTCGACCACAAACCGGTGGACCGCATTGCCGCTGCAAAGAAATATGCCGAAGAAGCAAGAAAAATGCTGAACGAGAACAAAAAGAAATACTCCGAAGCCTTCATCAGTTATGTAGAAGCCACTCTGGATGCACTCGTCGGCGAATCGCAAATTTATTATCCGGACCTTTACGCCTCTATGAGACAGAAACCGATCAGCGAACAGGGCATCGGTGACTACTGGACTCAGCTGGACAACTACCAGACACGTAAGGACGAGGCTTCTTTGAGATGTACTCAGTACGTGGATTTCCTGGTGAAATACATGGTGTACGAAAAGGCAAAGAAATCGGCCGACCGGGATGCCGGCTTGGGAAAATTCCTGCCCAATACGGTGGAAGATACCTACAAACTGGCTGTAGCCACATTCAAGGACGCACAGCTGGATGCCGTACTGTTCAGAGTGCTGACCGACTACGTGGTTCAGGGCAAGAACATTGAAGAAGTAGAACAGTGGATTGCAGACTACAAGCAAAAGTACAATAAGGATAAGGAATACGCCAAGATTCTGGATCTCCTGATGCAATAATCCGCTCTTCCGCACACGGAAGCCATGAGCTGAGTGAACAAAAACAAATGAGTACCTTAAACTTTTAAACAATAAGACCCATGAGGACTAAATCGTCAAAAAGTCTGCATTTGGGGCGTAGCATAGCCGTTACCTGCATGAGTGTTGCCTTACTGGCTACGCCAACTTTAGTAGATGCACAGAACACTCCTAACTCAAGAAAGCTTGCATCTGAAAAAATAACTCTTCGCGTGAGTGATGCCACCCTGGGCACTATCCTGAAACAGGTGGAACAAAAAGCCGGTATCCAGATTTCTATCTACGGAGCCATACCGGGTATCAATCAGAAAACAACTCTGAACGCACGCAACCGTACCCTAAAAAGCATTCTGGAAGAACTCCTCTCCCAACGTGGAGTGACCATCGTTTATGGCGACAACCGGAACATCACGCTGAGCATGCCGGAAGCTGTCGGCCAGCAAAAAGAAGGTATGGTGAAAGTGGCCGGTATCGTCCGTGACGCCGAGAACGGCGAGACTCTGATTGGAGCCACCGTGACCATCACAGACGGTTCGGGAAACAGTACCGGAAAAGGTTGCGTCACCGATATAGAAGGTAAATATATGCTGGAGCTTCCACGCAAATCATCTATCCAGATTTCCTATATGGGCTACAAGCCGCAGTCCATGCAGATCATGAAATCACAGTCGAATCTGGATTTCGAGCTGAAACCGAACTCACAGGAAGTAGGCGAAGTGGTCGTAACCGGTATCAGCAAACGAAGCAAGAACAGTTTTACCGGAAACTTTGTCACCGTGGAAGGTGCCGAACTGATGAAACTGTCACCGGGAAACATCCTGAAAGGTTTGCAGTACTTTGACCCGAGTTTCAAGATCGTGGAAAACAACAAGGCCGGTTCGGACCCGAATGCCCAAATGGATTTCAAGATCCGAGGCGACCAGGCTTTGGGCTCCAATCGCGAATACTCAAGCATGGAGTTGATGCTGGACAACGTATCCAGCCGACCTAATGTGCCTTTGTTCGTGCTCGACGGCTTCATCGTGCCGATCAGTCAGGTGCTGGAACTGGACCCGATGCGCGTAGAGTCCATCACCATCCTGAAAGATGCCGCAGCCACAGCCGTTTATGGCTCGCGCGCGGCCAACGGTGTGGTGGTCGTTGAAACCAAGGTGGCTCCGGACGGTGCCCTTTCCATCAACTATTCAGGTAGCCTGGCATTGCAGACTCCTGACCTGAGTGTCTATAATCTGTGTAATGCCGAAGAGAAACTCCGTCTGGAACAGATGGCCGGAATCTACGACCCGACCAATGCCGAGCAAATGAACACCTATAATAAATATCTGCGCAACGTGCAGGCCGGCGTAAACACTTACTGGCTTTCACAACCTCTGCGCTCTGCTCTTCAGCAGCGCCACTCACTGACCGCTGCCGGAGGTACCGAGGTGTTCCGCTACTCACTGGGAGTGAACGCCTCGCTGACACCTGGTGTCATGAAGGGCTCTTCCAACAATTCCAAGGGGGCCAACCTGAACATGAGCTACCGTCTGGGCAAATGGAATGTGGGCGCTACCGTTACAGTAACGGATACCCGAGGCGACAACTCGCCCTACGGCTCATTCAGCAGTTACAGTGATGCCAATCCGTATTATACGATCAGAGACGAAAACGGGGAAATCTCCAAGCTTCTGGACGACAAGAATATGGGTGCGGGAACTGTACGCGAGAAAATCATCAACCCGCTCTACAATGCCCAGTTCAATCCAAAAGATTTCTCAACAAACCTGAACTTCTTCTCCGGATTAAATCTGGAATACGCCATTATGGAGAATCTGCGCGTCACTGCCCAGCTGTCTTACACCCGCGGTATGGCCCGCACCGAGCGCTTCCGTCCGGCACAGCTTACTGACTTCGAAAATGTTCAGGACCTGACCAAAAAAGGAAGCTACGCCAAATCAACCGGAGAACTTACCTCATGGAGCAGCAATCTGGGTGTGAACTACAACAAAGCCTGGAAAAAACACCTGGTCAGCCTGTTCGGAAACTGGACGATGAACGACGATACCAACAATGCCGTTAACTTGTCGGCAACAGGTTATCCGAACGAAAGCATGGACGACTTCATTTTCGGTTTCCAGATGAACACCAACCCATCGGGTAGCGAGTCAACCTCGCGTTCTATGGGATTCACCGGACAGTTCTCTTATTCATACGACAACCGTTATTCATTGGATGCGAATATCCGTGGAGATATCTCCTCTCAGTATGCCGAGCATACCTTGCAGCCTTTCTGGTCTTTGGGAGCACGCTGGAACGCTCATCGTGAAAAATGGTTGGAAGGTATCGTTCCGAACCTGACGTTCCGTGTGTCATACGGTAAGACCGGTAACCAGTCTTACAGCCCTTATCTGGCCATCGAATTCTATTCATATTCTTCAACCATGAAGCCTTATGAATCCTTCAACCTGCTGGGTGCCCTGTTGCAGGGACTGCCTAACCCGAACCTGGGATGGGCCACCACCGACAACTTCAGCGCAAGCACGGAGATGGGATTCTGGAAGAACAGAATCAACCTGAGCTTCAGTTTCTATAACAACATCACCCGACAGATGTTGGTTGACTATGACCTGGCTCCATCTACCGGATTCTCTTCTCAGATGATCAACGCTGGTGAATTGCAGAACGTGGGATTTGACTTGAACCTGAACGTAATTGCTCTCCAGAACTATAAGAAGGGAATTTTCTGGACCATCGGTGCCAATGCCAACCACAACCGGAACCGCATCCGCAAAATCTCCAACGAACTGGAAAAGATGAATCAGGAAGCACTGGCCTCTACAACCGCTCCGATTCCTGTATATCAGGTAGGACATTCTACCTCTACGCTCTACACCGTGCGCTCTCTGGGTATTGACCCGGCAACCGGACAGGAAGTATATCTGAAGCGTAATGGCGAAAAGACATTCATCTGGGACCCAACAGACAAAGTGCCGGTGGGTGATACCAACCCGAAAGTAAGCGGTACCATCAGTACCTCACTGACCTGGAAGGATGCCTACTGCACATTGGCCTTTACTTATAAATGGGGAGGAATTGCCTACAACTCTACTTTGGTAGACAAACTGGAGAACAGAAATGTGGCTCTGAATGCCGACCGCCGCGCCCTGACGGAAAGATGGGGCAAGCCGGGTGACGTGACTCCATACAAGGCTCTGTCGCACATCGGTAGCAATACTCCGCAAAGCACACGTTTCATCATGGACGACAACGAACTGGCCTTCTCGAGTATCAACGTAGGTTACCGTTTCCGCGATACCGAATATAAGTTCTTGAGAGAATGCAGCATCCAGGCGCTGAATCTGGATCTGACCACCAACGACCTCGGTCGTCTGTCAACCATCGCCATGGAACGCGGTCTGGATTATCCGTTCGCAAGAACCTATACCTTGACCCTGTCTATTGTATTTAAGTAAAAGTTGATTCAATTTATAACAGATAAGTAAGAGATCAGATATGAAAATCAATAAATTCATTATACCAATATGCGGATTGGCGCTGACCATGCTGACAACAACTTCGTGCAGTTGGTTCGATGTGAATCCCAAAACTGATGTAGAAGCAGAAAAACTGTTCTCTACCCCCGACGGTTTTGAAAGCGCACTGGCCGGTATTTATATTGCCTCTACCGAACGACAGGCGTATGGAGACAACTGGACCTTTGGCTTCATAGACAAACTGGCCCAGAGCTACGACAATATTCCTCAGGACGAGAACGCCTCTACCATTTATGACTATACACGCAGCGGAGGTAGCAAGGATATCCAGGCTACCATGTGGCAACGCAGTTATTTCCTGATCGCCAATGCCAACAACCTGCTCCGCTGGCTGGACAAGAATGGAGAGACCGTCATCGTCAACAAAGAACAGAAACGTATGCTCCGTGGAGAAGCGCTGGCCTGGAGAGCCTTCCTGCATTTTGACCTGCTGCGCGCCTGGGGACCGATTTACAAGAACAATCCGAAAGCAAAGTCAATTCCTTACCGCAAGGTGGCCGACAATTCCAAACTCCCTCTACTCCCGGCAGACTCTGTTGGCAAACTGATTCTGGCCGACATTGATTCCGCACAAGTGCTCATGGAGTACGAAAAAAACAAAAGTCTGTCAGGAAGCAGCCGACGCTTCCGCCTGAATTATTGGGCCATTACTGCCTTGAAAGCGCGCGTGAACCTGTATCTGGGCAACAAGGACGTTGCTGCCGCATGCGCCCGTGACGTCATCGAAAATTCGGGGCTGACTCTGGCTAGTACAAACAACGGCGACCCGGCTTTCACTTCTGAAGCTCTTTTCGGAATCAATATCTATCAGATGGACGAGAATTATACAGATTTGTTCTCTCGTGGTCCCGGATTCGAAAGCCAATACTATTTGCGCAGCGATAAATTCGATCAGATATTCGACCGTAAAGGCGAAGGTGTAAACGACATCCGTTGCCGTGATTATGCCTTCTTCATCTATGCCGACCAACAGGAAGCTATCACACGCAAATACCAGACTGCGGTGAATAATCTCTACATGGTACCGCTCATCCGACTTCCGGAAATGTATTACATCCTTTGCGAAAGCCTGCCGCTGAACGAAGCTGCCAGCTACATTTCACAAGTCATGGAGTACAGAGGTCTGAACGGTTACCAAAACTTCACCTCTGAAGAAGCAAGAGAAGAAGCACTGGAGAAGGAATACCGTAAAGAATTCTATGCGGAAGGACAATATTTCTTCTTCTTGAAGTCACATGGTAAAACCGACTTCCTGTTGCGCCCGTCAGATGTTTCCCAAATGACAGAAGCACAGTATGTATTCCCGCTGCCGGATGCAGAAAAGGAATATGGCTGGACGGAAGAGAACGAAGAAAACACAGACGGAAATGATGCTGACGCATCTGCCGGCAACTGATCGGCAGCAGCCTGTAAAAAGCATTCTTTTAAAAAGATGCCCTGATTTTTTTACCTCATAACAAGAACTAATGATGAAAACAAAAAAATATATTCCGATTTTGCTTCTCGGGACCATGCTGGCTTCTTGTGAACATCAGGAACCATTCCTCTTTGATGCTCAGAACAATGGAATCTACTTCAACGAATCTTCGGCGGGATTCCAGCGGTCTGTAAATTTTGCCGACCAGGTCCTTAACGAGAACTGCACGGATACAACCATTACCGTAAGCATACGCGTCTTAGGACACCTGACAGAGACGGACCGTATTTTTACCATTCAGTCAGACACTCTGGAAGGCACAGGCATGCCACAATTTACATTTCCTGAAAAGACAATTATCCCAGCAGGAGCCCACGAGATTAACTTCCCGGTTACCATCAAACGTCCTGCTGTCATGGACTCTACATTTGCCTTCCGTCTGTTCTTAAATCAAATAGAAGGTGAAAGTGACTTCGGAAGTGGTATTACTGGGCAGAACGAGTTTCGCATTTTTGTTACAGAATCCTATCAAAAGCCTTCTACCTGGCAATATAATACAAAATTTCTGGGAGACTGGAGCGTTGAGAAACAGATCTTCTTGTGCCGCGTAGCCGGCAATGCAAATCTGGAAAGCGCATTAAATGCACAGGCCACTACCCCCAAGAACCTTTCGGTTATGGCAGTAGACTCCCTGCGGAATTTCTATGCAACTCATCCGGGACAGACGCTTTCATTCAACATGCCTTTCTACTATAAGGCATCTGCCTATGATGATCTCGTTCCCTATGCCATGCCTTCATACTGGGGAGAGGAGCAGAAAAAATGGGTAGGTCCTTATAACGCATATATCTTTGCAGCCGTAAGTGATGAGGCACAAATCAATACGGCCAACGAATATGAATTGTGGAACAACATAGATCAGACTCGTGGAAACAGCTACAACAAACGTGCAGTAGAGACCATGCTTTCGATCTATAGCGTAGCTTCCGTAAACAAACCGGAACTCCCAGTAACAGAAGAATTCGGTATTCCGATTATTGAAGGTGTGAATTACTCATACCAAAACTGTATCCCTTCTTCCTGGAACAAAGGAAAAGATTTGCTCGCACCTTACTACGGCAGCTATCAGAATCCGATGTTGCCAAAGGGAAAGAAGAAATACACATTCATGCTGAATACTCTGTATAAAGCAAAGAAAAATTCAAATCCGAACTTCTGCCTTTACCTGATGTTCCCGATTATACAAAAAACTCAGAATGGCGAAATCACTTATGTGCTCAGCGATGAAGCCTTCAAAGGCACTGAGTATGCAACGGCAAAGGAGGCTCTGACCGACTTTAATAGGATATTCCGAGCTGCGGACGTCAACAATGAATATGGATTTCCTGCAATCGAAGAGATACAATAAGCAATAACAAACTTTATACAGCCTCAAGACTCTCTGAACTGTATAAATAATCCGTATAACAATGAAAAAGATCATCACTACAATAACAGCGTTGCTGACGCTCACCGCCTGTTATCGGGACCTGGGCGACTACGACTACGCTTTTGACCGTATGGATCAAATAGAGGAAGTAACCCTCTCTCCCGAACCGGATACAGACCCCAATGGGGATTGGATTCTGGAATTTACGCAACCCATGGCCGGAACCGGTATCCGAACAGACTGGATCAAGGCCGAAATAACCCATAAATTCCAGGATCAAAAGACGTATGTATGTCATTGGCAGTATGGTATGCCCATTGCTCAAGACAACGGTACTTTAGCCTTTCAGGACACAACCATTACGGCAGATTCCATTCCCGTTATGTTCCTTGAGAACACGAATACCTCTTACGAAATCATGTTGATCGTAGAAGATGTATCAGACAGTCCGGCAAAAGGTATCAAACAGTATTATTCCATCACAGCTTCTTCCGTGCCACCTTACAAAAATTCCTTGATGGTTCTCCACGGTAAAGCAGGTAGTCGACTCATTGGTAATATTGACGACAACAAGTTACCGGGCAGCATGACTCCGGACATCTGGAAAGAACTCTATGGAAATGCGGCCAATCCATTCAAGACAGCAGTGAATATCTATGATAATTCCAGCTATCACGACAATGGAAACTACAGACACAGTCTCTTTGTTGCAACCTATACCGGATCGGCATATATCTACAATTCTTATGGCTTGGTTCCGCTGGAGAATGAATACTGGACTTATCCTCAGACCGAAAACCATACCATCATTCCAAAACAGATTGGAAAATACAATCCGGACAATATGTATGGTTTCATGATTGACCAGTCCGGTGTGGCCTATGTATGCGGACGTGCCTTCAAAATGCAGTTCTTTGAAATCGGTTCCGAAGTGCCCGACGACACAGAAGGACATATCAAGAAGGATGAATATGAAGCCGAATGCGGTATTATGTACGAGAATTACCTGTTGTTCTGGGATAAGAAAGGAAAACGCTTCCTGACCACACACTACATGAGCAATCAGTTCCCGTCACAAATGACATTTGACCGTGCAGAGGCTCACATGACCTCTCCTTTGGTTGATGCCGGTATTGATTTCCAGAAGGCAGGTATTGAAGCTCCGGAGGATATGAGCGCCATTTATGGATATATCTCCTGCGACGGAGCGAATTTCGGAACTGCAGGATACATGATCTTTGCCGATGCCAATAATAATGCGTATGCATATCGTCTTGAGATTAATGACAAGAACACTTCAGAAGAAGCTCAGAGCATAAAAGGTACACGTGCCTACAAACCGGTAGAACGCTTCCGCGTTACGGAGCGCGTCCAGTTGACAGGTTTGAAGAATTTCACCCCAACCTCTCCGTTGGTGTACTATTCACAGCTTGACCCGTCGTTCTTCTACTACGCAGCAGGCGGAGAATTGTATCGTTACAATATGACCAACCAGCAGGCCCAGTTGGTATACACTGCTCCGGAAGGTTACCGCATCAATGTGCTGAAGTTCCGTTGTGCCACACATTATTCTCATGCGGGTTCACTGCCATCTATCCTGGACATTGGTATGAACAAGAATGATGAAGGTGCCATTGCCACCATCAAACTGACCAACAGCGGTACGCTTGATCAGGAATTCGAACCTCGTTTCTACACAGGCTTTGGTCCAATCGCCGATATCGCCTTTGCCCATGAGTACATTTACTAAGTAGGGTGTCCAGTTCTACGTTCCTAAAAACGTAGTACAAAACGCCCTCGTTATTGTTAATACAATGCTCTTAAAT
>CALUKY010000039.1 GCA_944321345.1 uncultured Paraprevotella sp. | reverse complement strand
GAAGCCGTGTATCAATGTTTCACGAACGGTTGACACACAGCTTGCATTGTTTTGAATTCGTCGAACTCACGTTAATTATTATTAACTGGATGGACTTGATAGAAAACTTTCTATAGGCGTAAAGTTTTCTTTTATACTTTTGTGCTGGATTTAAGGCTATTTTTAGCAAAAGATAGTCTATTGGAAGTATATTAAAAATTGACGGTCTGTGAATAAAGAACAAAAAGACGATATTTTATCTTGGGTACTGCTACGTTTCAGGGAGAAAGGAATCCGTTCGGTAACCATGGATGAGATTGCGGCTCATGCCGGCATTTCAAAGCGCACTTTGTATGAGCAGTTCGGTGATAAGGAACAGCTCCTTATTGAGTGCCTGAAATATCATTGGGCACAAGAGCAGAAAAAGTTGTTGGAGTATGCCGCGGAAGGGACTCATAACGTATTGGAGTTGATTCTTTTTTCTTTCAACCAGAAGTTGTCTGCCTGCCGTAATACGTATCCTGGTTTTAATCGGGACATGATGCGTTATCGTCGGGTGATGGACTATGTGCGTGCATACAACAAGAATGCTTCGCGTGAGTTTATTTCGGCTCTGAAATTAGGGGTAGAGCAGGGACTGATGCGTGGCGATATCCGTTTTGAACTGTTTGAAGAGTTTCTGACCGCCCAGATGCGTTTGCTTTATGAGGAAGGGGTGTGGCGTAAGTATACTCCGCAGGAGGTGTTCCGCATGATCCTTCTGGTGTGGCTTCGCGGTATCTCTACAGAAGAGGGAGGACGGATGATCGATGCCTATATGAAAAATGAGATGGGATTCTAAAAACCGAAGGAATGTAATAATTATATAGATAGAATGATGAAGATGAGTTTTAAAAAGGGAGTATTGCTGCTGTGGGCTTTATGTTTCGGAGTCGGAATACATCAGGCGAATGCCGGAGAGGTATTGCAGCTTACGCTGGATGAGGCTTTGAAGATTGCCCTCAGTGACAATCCTACGATCAAAGTGGCCGATCAGGACATCGAACTGAAAAAGGTTTCGGCCAAGGAAGCATGGCAGAGTCTGTTGCCGACTGTCGATCTGAACGGCAGCATTACCTACACCATCAAGACGGCTACCATGAATATCGGTGGTAATCAGGTGAAGATGGGTAATGACGCGTCAAACACCTGGAACGGAGCGCTGAGTATCAGCTTGCCGGTTTATGCGCCGGCTGTTTATCGCACGATGAAGATGACTGAGGATGATATTGCTTTGGCCGCAGAGAAAAGTCGTGCTTCGCGTTTGGATCTGGTCAATCAGGTGACTAAGGCTTATTATCAGCTGATGCTGGCGCAGGACAGTTATGCCGTGTTGCAGAAGAGCTATAATTACAGCGAAGAGAATTACAAGGTAGTCAAAGCCAAGTATGAGCAGGGGAGTGTGAGCGAATATGACAAAATCTCGGCCGAAGTGCAGATGCGCAACATCAAGCCGAATGTGGTCGCTGCCGCCAATGCCGTGAATCTGGCAAAGACTCAGATGAAAGTGCTGCTCGGCATCGGTGATCCGGAACTGGAAATCCAGATTCAGGATAACCTGAAAAATTATGAAAAGACCGTGCACGCACATGATCCGTTGCAGCAGGTTTCTCTCGATCAGAATACTACGTTGCGTCAGTTTACTTTCAATCAGAAGATGCTGGACCACAGCTTGCGTATTCAGAAGTCATCGTTTATTCCCACTTTGGCATTGAATTACCAGTATCAGTATCAGGCGCTGTTCAATCAGAATTTCCAGTTCTGGAACTATAACTGGACACCAAGTTCAACAGTGGCCCTTACGTTGAGTATTCCACTGTATCATGCGGATAATTTTACAAAGATGAAGACCACCCGCATTCAGATGCAACAGTTGGCCGAAAACCGCCTGAATACCGAACGCCAGTTGAATATGCAGGTGCAGACTTATCTGGACAACATGCAGGCCAGCAACGAGCAGATGGCCAGCAACAAGGAATCGGTGGTACAGGCCGAAAAGGGACTTCTTATTGCCCAAAAACGATATGACGTGGGCCGGGGAACGATTCTGGAACTGAACAGCAGCGAGGTGGCGCTGACTCAGGCGGAGCTGACCTATAACCAGGCTATTTATGATTATCTTACCGCACGCGCCGATCTGGATTGTCTGATCGGTAATGACCAATATAAAGAATAAAAACAAAGAATAGAAAATATGAGAAAATTAGTGCAAATGGGAGCTTTCCTGATGGCTTTATGCTGCCTGTCGGCCTGCTCCGGAAACAAGGACAGCAAAGAACAGCAACAGGCAACTGAGGAAAAACCGAAAGTAAAGATTGCCATGTCTTCAGAGCGTGAAGTAGAGCAGATCGAAGAATACACGGCAACGGTGGAGAGTGATGTAAAGAACAATATCTCTTCAAATGCCGCATTGCGTATCAAGAACATCCTGGTAGACGTGGGCGATGTGGTGCGCCGCGGCCAGCTTCTGGTACAGATGGACGAGTCGTCGCTCCAGCAACTGAAGTTGCAGATTGAAAACCAAAAGGTGGAATTTAACCGAACCGACCAATTATATAAGGTAGGCGGAGCCAGCAAGGCCGAGTGGGACAATGCCAAGATGCAGCTGGACATTAACGAAACCGCCTACCGCAACATGCGGGAAAATACCCGTCTGACCAGTCCGGTGAACGGTGTGGTAACCGCTCGTAACTACGATAACGGTGATATGGCCGGAGCCAACCCGATTCTGACCATTGAGACACTGGCACCGGTGAAGATGCTGATTCATGTGTCGGAAACCTATTATCCGCAGGTAAAGAAAGGAATGTCGGTAGCTGTACGTGTAGATACCTATGGCGAGGAAGAGTTTACCGGAAAGGTAAGCATTGTTTATCCGACTATTGATCCGAATACGCATACCTTCCCTGTGGAGATTACTTTGAGCAATCAGGATAACCGCGTGCGTCCGGGAATGTTTGCCCGTGCCACACTGACTTTCGGAGTGGAGAAGCACACGATTGTGCCTGATCAGTCGGTGGTAAAGCAGATGGGAGCCGGCGACCATTATGTTTATGTCTATGAAAAGAACGGAACGGTAAGCCGTAAGAAAGTGGAAATCGGTCGCCGTCTGGGTACGGAATACGAGATTCTGAGCGGAGTAGAGACCGGTCAGCAGGTTGTCATTGCCGGACAGAACAAGTTGGCCGACGGTGCTGCCGTGGAACTGGTAAAGTGATTTTGCCGAATTTGATTAACAAAGAAAACCAATTGTTATGAGTTTATATGAAGGAGCGGTAAAGAAACCGATTTCGACCACACTGTGTTTTGTGGCCGTGATGATCCTGGGTCTGTTCTCTCTGTCCAAACTGCCGGTCGACCTTTATCCGGATATTGATACCAACACCATTATGGTGATTACGACTTATTCCGGCGCGTCGGCTTCGGATATTGAGAACAATGTGACCCGTCCTTTGGAGAATACCCTGAACTCTGTGGAGCATCTGAAGCACATTACTTCACAGTCGCGTGAAAACACTTCGGTGATTACCTTGGAGTTTGAGTACGGAAACGATATAGAGGTGATCACCAATGATGTGCGTGACAAGCTGGATATGGTAAGTTCCATGCTTCCGGACGATGCCAATACGCCGATCATCTTCAAGTTCTCCACCGATATGATTCCGATTGTCATCCTTTCGGCGCAGGCCAATGAAAGTCAGAATGCGTTGTACAAGATTCTGGATGACAATGTGGCCAACCCGTTGGCACGTATCGACGGAGTGGGTACGGTATCGGTGATGGGAGCCCCCAAGCGTGAGATCAACATCTATATGGATGCCCGTAAGATGGAAGCCTATGGCATACCGGTAGAAACGGTAACTCAGGCTGTGGCTCAGGAAAACAAGAATGTGCCCGGCGGATCGTTTGATGTGGGTAACAATACTTATGCGCTGCGAGTAGAAGGAGAATTCAAGGATCCGCAGCAGATGCTGAATATCATTGTAGGTACGCACAACGGAGCTCCAGTTTATCTACGCGACGTAGCCCGCGTGGTGGATGGTGTGCAGGAACGTGTGCAGAAAGCCTATAATGACGGAAAGCAGGGAGCTATGATTGTGGTGCAGAAGCAGACCGGTGCCAACTCCGTACAGATTGCGCAGGACGTGAAGAAAATGCTGCCCACCTTGCAGAAACAGCTTCCCAGTGATGTGAAACTGGGTGTAATTACCGACACCTCGGACAATATCCTGAATACCATCGACTCTTTGGTAGAAACCATCCTTTATGCCATTCTCTTTGTGGTGCTGGTGGTATTTGTCTTCCTGGGACGTTGGCGTGCCACAGTGATTATCTGTATCACCATTCCAATGTCGTTGATCGCCTCGTTTATCTATCTGTTTGTGGCCGATGGTTCATTGAATATGATCTCTCTGTCGTGTCTGAGTATCGCTATCGGTAATGTGGTGGACGATGCCATTGTGGTGCTCGAGAATGTAACCACTCATATCGAGCGCGGATCGGATCCGAAGCAGGCAGCGGTGCATGGAACCAATGAGGTGGCCATTTCCGTAGTGGCTTCCACGCTGACCATGATTGCCGTATTCTTCCCCTTGACCATGGTAACCGGTATGTCGGGAGTGATGTTCAAGCAGTTGGGTTGGATGATGTGTGTGATTATGACCATCTCTACCATTTCGGCGCTGACTTTCACACCGATGATGTGTTCGCAGCTGTTGCGCTTGCAGAAGAAACAGAGCAAGCTGTTCCTGATGTTCTTTACGCCGATTCAGAAAGCGCTCGACCGTCTGGATCTCTGGTATGCCGCCCGTCTGGATTGGGGTGTGCGTCACCGCAAGACCATTCTTTTCGGCTGTATCGGTCTGTTTGTCCTCAGCTTGGGGTGTTGTAGCGGAATCCATTCCGAGTTCTTCCCGGCGAATGATAGCGGACGTGTCGGTATCAAACTGGAGTTGCCGGTAGGTACTCGTGTGGAAGAGGCCGAGCGTTTGTCTTTGGAACTGACGGACAAGTGGCAGAAACGCTATGGCAAAGATATGGAGGCCATTAACTTCCGTGTGGGACAGGCCAGTGATGATGATACCTACAGCTCTCTGTCTGACAACGGTCCGCACATTATTGAGTTCAACATCTCCATGGTGCCTTCAAACGAACGTGACAAAGGACTGGAAGAGATCTGTGACGAGATGCGTGCCGATCTGGCCCAATATCCGGAGTTCGTGAAGACCGATGTGATGCTCGGTGGTGGGCATGGCGGTATGGGTGGACAGTCTATGGCTTCTTTTGAAATTTACGGTTATGATTTCGATGCGACCGACCGTGTGGCCCAGGAACTGAAATCCAAGTTGGAGAAGGTAGACGGTATCGGGCAGGTTAACATCAGCCGAAGTGACTATCAGCCGGAGTATCAGGTGGATTTCGACCGTGAGAAACTGGCGTTGCACGGACTGAATCTGACCACAGCCGCCACTTATTTGCGTAACCGTATCAACGGTGCCACCGCTTCTTATTATCGTGAAGACGGTGACGAGTACGACATTAAGGTTCGTTACGAGCCCGACCAGCGTCAGAGCATCGAGGCTTTGGAAAATGTGATCATTTATAATGCCGCCGGACAGGGTGTCCGCGTGAAGGATGTCGGTACGGTTGTAGAGCGCTTCTCTCCGCCGACTATTGAGCGTAAGGACCGTGAGCGTATCGTGACCGTTGATGCCATACTTTCGGGAAAAGCGTTGAGCGAGGGAGTGGCTGCCGGTAATGCCATTATCGAAAAAATGGATCTGCCACAAGGTATCATGATCAAGGTGGCCGGATCGTATGAAGACCAGCAGGATTCCAATAAGGATTTGGGTACGTTGGCCGTGTTGATCCTGATTCTGGTGTTCATTGTGATGGCGGCTCAGTTTGAGTCCATGACCTATCCGTTTATCATCATGTTCTCCATTCCGTTTGCTTTCAGCGGTGTGATTTTAGCCCTCTTCCTTTCTGACACCCCGTTGAGTGTGATGTCCATGTTGGGAGGAATCATGCTGATCGGTATTGTAGTGAAGAACGGTATTGTACTGATCGACTACATCCTGCTTTGTCGTGAGCGAGGTATGGGTATCATCCGCTCGGTAATTACGGCCGGACGAAGCCGTTTGCGCCCGGTCCTGATGACGACGCTGACCACTATCCTGGGTATGGTGCCTATGGCTGTGGGCCAGGGAGTAGGTGCCGAGATGTGGCGTCCGTTGGGTGTAGCCGTGATCGGTGGTCTGACGGTGTCAACCGTTTTGACGCTGATTCTGGTTCCGGTGGCCTACTGTATGTTTGCCGGTAACGGAATTTTCTTCAACCGCCGTAAACTGAAGAAACAGCGTGAGCTGAACGATTATTATTTGAAACATAAAGACAAGATGACTCGTGTCAAGGCATCCGGAAAGATCCATCACGGACATGAGCAGGAATCCTAAAAAGAAGAAAACGATATGAAATCAATCATGATCACTTTCGATCAGGCTTATAATGAGCGGATCGTGGAATTGCTGGACCGTATGAACTGCCGGGGATTTACCCGTTGGGAGCAGGTGCAGGGCCGTGGTACCCAGAAGGGAGAACCACATTACGGTTCGCACGCCTGGCCTTCCATGTGTTCGGCTATCATGACGGTGGTAGATGACCATAAGGTACAGCCTCTGTTGGACAAGCTGCATGAAATGGATCTGGAAACCGAGATGCTCGGTCTGCGTGCCTTTGTCTGGAACGTAGAACAGTGCATCTGATATTTTAAATTGCCATGAAAAGGGTCACGACAGATTCCCGGTGGGGGTGTCGTGACCCTTTTTTTATCAGGATGACCTTTTCTGTCATTTTTTGTTATATCGGCTTGATTTAAATCAATATATGATAACATGTTCCGGAAGCTTTTGTCTTATTGCCTAAAAATGAGTACTTTTGCAGCCGATTTATGGAATACTACAAAAGAACATGGATTCTGTGCCTCATGATTGTTGCCGCATTGATGGGGTTACATTTTTTGCCACGGGTGGAAATCTTTGGCATAGAGTTGCGTCGTGTGGATCTGCTTTCAGACCTTTTTCCGGATACACCCGATGTATCGGAGAAGGAACTGGCTGAGGCCATGAAGCAGCAGAGACCGCATCCGGCGCATCGGAAGGCGAACGACTGTCCCAAGGGGATGGTCTGCATCGAAGATTATGCCATGGACGAGAAGAGAAGCATGGATGTTTTTTATCATCGTCTGATGGAACAGGATAGCCGGAAAAGACCGGTACGCATAGCTTATTTCGGAGATTCCTTTATCGAAGGAGATATCTTTACGGCAGATTTGCGCGATCTGCTCCAGTCCCGTTTCGGCGGTGCCGGAGTAGGTTTTGTCGATATGGCGTCGCAGACTGCCGGATTCCGGCAGACCGTGCGTGCCTATTCCCGGAATGTGGAGTCGCACAGTGTGATGGATTCCGTGCATAAGAATGCTTTCCTGGGAATCAACTGCCGTTATTTCTTCCCGTTGGGCGGCCAGGTGAGCCTGACGCTGAAAGGTACGGGATACGGAAAGAATACACAAAAAGCCCAAAAGTCGCAACTGTTTCTGAAGACCCAGATACCGTTGCAGATTACGGCAGAAGTCAATAACGGCCAGCAGCAGACCTTTGACCTGAAAGGAGAAGACCGCATTCAGTGCTTGACAACCACCGGAGCCATCAGTCAGGTAAAATGGTCTTTCTATGCTGATTCGCTGGCGCGTCATCGCATTGTCTTGTATGGAGCGACCATGGATAACGAACAGGGTGTGGTGGTGGATAACTTCTCTTTGCGCGGTAGTGGCGGAGGAGTGCTGCTGTCTGTGCCCGATGAAAACATGAAGCAGTTTTTTGACTATCGCCCCTATGACCTGATCGTGTTGCATTACGGATTGAATGTGGTGGGACCGGGCAGTGGCAAGAAAGCAGCAGATAATTATGGACATACTTTAGACCGTATGATCCGTAAATTTCAGGCTCTGCGGCCCGAAACACCGATTCTGGTGGTGAGTGTGAGCGACCGGAACAGCCGTGACAAGGAAGGAAAGATTACCACAATCGGCGGTATCCGTTATTTGGTTAACGAGCAGCAGCAGGCAGCCGTACGTAACGGAGTGGCTTTCTGGAATCTGTTTGAGGCTATGGGAGGAACAGCCAGCATCAAACGTATGGCCGAACAGAAACCGGCTTTGGCCAATAAGGATTATACCCATTTGAATTTCCGTGGTGGAAAAGTTCTGGCTGAAAAACTTTATGAGGCATTGGTAAATGCCGTGAAGAATTACACAAAAGAAAAGCAATATGAAGATTAACAAATGTTTTTTAGGGATATTAGGATTGTTTTTGGGAATACAGCTGACGCTAATGGCCAGACAAGTGCCGGAAATGACCGCCTCTATGCCATCGACATTCCGTCAGACACAGACCAATCAGATTCTCGGCTCTGATTTGCTGACCCCTTTCTTTGAGAAAATCAAGAAGGCCGACCGGCCGGTACGTGTCCTGCATTTGGGCGATTCGCATGTGCGTGGGCATGTCTTTACCGTAGAAACCCGCCAGTGTCTGGAAAAAGCATGGGGGGACTCGGCGGTCTATGACGATAAGATTACCTATAAGACTTCTGCTCTGGCCCGCGAGACCGGTAAGGCCGGTCTGGTATATCATGCTTATGGCATCAATGGGGCTACATATGCCCAGTTCAATAACGAACAGACCTTGAGTAAGTTTGACGATCTGAATCCGGATCTGATAATCCTTTCTTTTGGTACCAATGAGGCGCACGGGCCTAATTATACCGAAGAATGGCAGATTCAGGAAATGGATGCTCTGATGGCCACTCTGAAGGAGCGGTTTCCTGAAGCGGACTTTCTGCTGACGACACCGCCGGGGTCTTATTGGCGCAAGCGGGTGAAAAAGACACTGAAAAACGGAAGGAAAACTTATGTGACCCGTCATATCCTGAACAAACAGGTGGAACTGGTTGCCCAGACTCAGGTGGCATACGGGGCCGAGCACGGCATTCCGGTATGGGACCTGTATCATGTGGTGGGCGGAGCCGATTATGCCTGCCGTAACTGGCGCAGTGCCGGTTTGCAGCGTTCAGACTATATTCATTACACCCCAGAAGGGTATATCTTACAAGGGAAGCTTCTGGCTGAAGCCATCCTAAAGGCCTACTATTCTTATGAAACAAATACTCTTTGATTTTCTTGACGGGATCCGGGCAAATCTGCTGTATGATCCGGCTTCGCCGATGATATTCAGTACTTCGCTTTTTCTATTTCTGTTTTTGGGAGTCGCACTGGTCTATACCGCGCTGGACAAGAAAGTAACAGCACGCCTGCTTTTCGTAACCCTGTTTTCTTATTATTTCTATTATAAGAGTAGCGGTTTATATTTTTTTCTGCTGGCGGTGGTCACCGTTTCCGACTATCTGCTGGCTTTGGCCGTGGACTGGTCTTTTAACCGTTCAACCCGATATGCCGAGACCGGTCGCAAACCCGGGGCTGCCCGTTTCTTTATGCTCTTAAGCCTGCTGATTGATTTGGGACTGCTTGCCTATTTCAAATATGCGCACTTCTTTTCCGATATCTGTGCTTCGCTGTCCGGAAAGAACTGGATTACCTGGGACATTTTCCTGCCTGTGGGGATTTCCTTCTTTACCTTTCAGAGCATGTCCTACACCATCGATGTGTATCGTCGCGAGCTGAAGCCGTTACGTAACTTGCTGGATTACGCTTTTTATGTTTCGTTCTTCCCGCAGCTGGTGGCCGGTCCTATTGTGCGTGCCCGGGACTTTATTCCGCAGATCCGTAAGCCATTGTATGTGGATTCGGTCATGTTCGGCCAGGGAGTGTTCCTGATTTTTGCGGGACTTTTCAAGAAAGCCATTATCTCAGACTATATCAGTGTCAATTTCGTGGAGCGTATTTTTGATAATCCGTCGCTCTATTCCGGGGTGGAGAATCTTTTCGGGGTGTATGGCTATGCCTTGCAAATCTATTGCGACTTTTCCGGTTATAGTGACATGGCCATCGGACTGGCTCTGCTGTTAGGATTCCATTTTCCGCAGAACTTCAACTCTCCGTATAAAGCCTGGAGTGTTACCGAGTTCTGGCATCGCTGGCACATCAGTCTGTCTACCTGGCTACGCGACTATCTTTATATCTCTATGGGAGGAAACCGGAAAGGAAAGATCCGTACCTATTTCAATCTGTTTATGACGATGTTGTTGGGTGGTCTGTGGCATGGCGCCAGCTGGAACTTTGTGATGTGGGGCGGACTGCACGGTGTGGCTCTGGCACTGCATAAGGGATTCCGTTCGCTGTTGGGACGCAAAAAAGGAGAGGAAAGCCGCGGATGGAAAAAGGCGGTGGCCGTGTTCCTCACGTTCCATTTTGTCTGCTTTTGCTGGATATTCTTCCGCAATCAGAGCTTCGAAAATTCCTGGGTTATGATCGACCGTATCTTTACCGCTTTCCATCCCGAACTCTTTGTGCAGATGATCCAGGGATATAAGGGAGTATTTGTGCTGATGCTTTTGGGTTATCTGCTTCACTTCTGCCCCGACCGTTGGCAACAATGGGCGGAACGCGGTATGATCCGTTTGCCGCTGATCGGACAAGCTTTGCTTCTGGTGGCCCTGATCTATTGCGTGGTACAGGTGAAATCAAGCGACATACAGCCGTTTATCTATTTCCAGTTTTGAGTTTTAGCTAGCGTGAACCCGATATAAAAACGGAAAAACAGTAGTGAGGAGCCCGTCATTGATAGACTGAATATCAATGACGGGTTTCTTTTCAAATCGCCACACCACCATTCAATTTCTCTTTCCGGTCATATCGAATTCATGTTCATGTAAAAAAGAGTTAAAGAATTACGCCTATGCAGTCTTTCTGTTTTCTGATGCATCCTTTTAATATTTGTTTTTGAAAAAACGCATGGAAAAGAATCTGGAAGAATGCATTGAGGGGTGCCGTCAGGGAGATCCGAAAGCCCAATCGGAGCTTTATATCCGTTATGCTTTATGGATGAAGCAGAGAGTGTTGCCTTTGGTGGGCGATGAAAGTCTGGCTGAAGATCTGGTGCACGATACCTTTATCCTGATTCTGGAGCATATCGGTGAACTGAAAGACAATACCCGTCTGGAGCCTTGGATGAGCCTGACTCTGCGACGGGTGGCTTTGCAATACCTGCGTGGCTGGTATGTCCGTCATATATCATTTCCTGGAGAACTGCCGGAAAAAAGAAATACAGCTCCGGATTGTATTTCTTCCGTAACCATGGATGAATTGTATCGCTTGTCCGAGCATTTGCCGGAAGGTTATCGCAAAGTATTCCGCCTGGCATATTTTGAGGAAATGACCCATAAGGAGATTGCACAGATTCTGGGTATTCGTCCGCATACGTCTTCTTCACAACTGGCGCGAGCCCGTGCGTTATTCCGTAATTTATTGAAAGAATATGGCTTTGGAGTTTCTGTCCTGTTGTTTTGGTTCTGGATGTTGCAAAATCAGAAACCATGCCATGTTTCTGAAAGTTCGTCCTCTGTTTCCGGAAAAACTTCGGATGCGGTTCTGACGGATGTCCGGGCTGCAAAATCTTCGTCTCTACCGAAAGAGTCTGGTCATGTTCTGAACACCGGTTTCAGGTCAGATTCTTTGTTGCATGCAGATACGGTTTTTGCAGACAGTTTAAACAGACCGGAAGGGGAGGCGTTTCCCGAAGATGAATCCCCAAAAGAGAATGAAATCCCCGACTTGTATCGTTATGGATTTCCTGGTGAGTGTTTGCCTATGGCCGAGTCCTGGAAAAAGAAGGTTCAGAGAAAAGGACGTTGGATCTTGTCGCTGGCATATAGTCAGAATAGGGGAATGGAGGCAATAGGTCCCAAGGCCATGCCGATTATGACTCGGACCGTTGGAAGCGGTGGGAATGTTTTTGTTCCGGGAACAACCACCTCATGGGATGAATACTATGAATATCTCATGACTTTCTTTCCTTCATTCGATGAGCCTCAGAAGGTGCTGAATCTGATAGATATAGCCCGCCAAAATCAAGGGCAGCAAATCAAGGAAACAGCGCATTATGACCAACCTTTCGTATTTAAATTCTCCGTCAGTCGTCAATGGAATGAGTGTTGGCAGTTGGATCTGGGGCTGCAATATAAAAAACTCGGTGCCCAGTTTAAAATCGGATCGGACTCTCTGCTGGTTACTCGCCAGACGGTACACTATCTAGGAGTATCATCCGGTGTAGGATGGAAATGGTGGCGGGGGCGTCATTTCAATCTTCAGGCCACCATGGGAGCTGCTCTGGATATTCCCGTATTCTGGATGTCGCGTACAGATTATGTCTTTGAAGAACGGCCGTTCTATTCGGAAATTAATGATATTCAGCCTCGTGTGCAGTGGTCGGTATTTGGAGGTGTCGGGATAGAGGTGCCGTTGAACCGACATTTCAGTTTGTATCTGGGTCCTCAGGTAAATTATTATTTTCCGACCGGTGAAGGAGTGAAAACGATTCATACGGACCGTCCTTTTGAGTTCAGTATGCCGGTAGGTATCCGGTGGACATATTAAAAAAGAAATTCCGGAGCAGTGTTTTGAGGGTTTGCTGCATCATTATTCATGTTTAACGCAAATAGAATAGAAAGATGCAGAAGAGACATACAGACAGAGAAATGTATTTTGAGGAGCAAAGCCGGACTGCGGCGCAGTATTATTGGCCTTATTTGCGGAAACATGGCATAACAAGGCTCCGAAAAGTATTGGAGATCGGTTGTGGCGAAGGCGGAAATCTGCTGCCTTTTGCTCAGGCGGGTTGCCGGGTTTATGGTATAGACCTTTGCCATGAGCGAATCATGCAGGCCAGGGAGTTTTTTCAGAGACGTGGCTTGAATCCAGTGTTGCGGGTTGGAGATGCCGTGACTTACGACTGGGGAAAGGAACGCTTTGATCTGATTCTGCTGCACGATGTCATTGAGCATGTGCCGGACAAGGAAGGCCTTTTACGGAAGATGCACGATTTGTTGGCACCGAATGGGATTGCGTTTGTCGGTTTCCCGGCGTGGCAAATGCCTTTCGGAGGCCATCAGCAGATTGCGAGCGGACGTTTGTCTTTATGTCCTTGGATTCATTTGTTGCCGGTATCTTTGTATAAGAAACTGTTAAGATGGTGTGGTGAAACGGAGGAAACCGTTACTGAGTTACTTTCTATTAAAGAAACCCGTTGCACGATAGAAATGTTTCAACATCTGGTATACAAGAGTGGTTTTCAGGTGGCGCAACATACTTTGTTTCTGATTAATCCGCATTATCATACAAAATTTGGCTTACGACCGGTTGTGTTGCCTGCCTTTTGGGCTCGTTTGCCTTGGGTGCGTAATTTTTATTGCAGCGGGACCTTTTATCTGCTCCAGGCGATAAAAGTAAAAGAAACTACTTGTTTTTAATTGGCAAAAGTGGCGTCTTCTTCTTTTTTGTGAAAAATAATAGTAAAAAGAGAATAAATATATCAAAATGAAAATAATTGTTTTTTTTTCAAGTCTGATTCTAATATTATTTGAGCTTTGATTATATTTGCGTAAATTAAGCGTAATATTTAATACCTAAAAACAAACTCAAAAAATCGCGTATGAGAAAAAAAGACTTTTCGAGATCTGTTTTTTTTCTTTTTCTTCTTTTGCTATGTGGTACTTGGACTGTAGAATTACAAGCGGAAGAGCTAAAGGAGGGAAAACTTTATCATGTGTTGAATCAAGCTAAGGAAATGGCTCTTTCCAATGGGGGCAATGCAGAGAATAATGCTCCGATCATTCTGGAACAGGAAGCAGACAATAGCTTGGGGCAGGAATGGATGCTGGTAGAGAAGGATGCCAAACAAAACATATATGTGTTTGTCAATCCGAACTATAACAAGGCTATAGATATGGCCTTGACTTCCAAGAACTATTTACTCCAATGGGATGTAAATATTAATAATGCGAACCAGACTATTCAGGTCGTTGCCGTAGAGGGACAACCGGATGTTTATCAATTGGCTAATGCTGAAAATGCCAATCGGTTGGCAGTTCCATTTGAATCAAACGGAACATGGCAATTGCGCATGGAAAGCGGAGCACAGGGTGAGAATACCTATTTTACTTTTAAAGCCCTGGATAAGGAAGCGCCTGCCATTCCGCTTCCCGGAAAATATTATATCATTACCAATGTAAAGACCAAGCAGGTTGTCAGCAACGGAGGAAGCAGTTCAACGAGTACACGTGTTGTTTCCGAGCCTTATGAGGAGGGAAACTATGAACAAGTGTGGAAACTGATTTCCGGAAAAACCGGTTTGATTGTCATGAATCCGACTTATGGTGGTCTGGCAATAGACTTTTCTGTTGATGGCAAGAAATATCCTTTACTTTGGACGGTTGCATCGAATAATATCAATCAGGACCTTACTTTTACCAAGGTCGCAGGAAATGATGGATATTATCAATTGTCTGCTACGGCTAAAGATAACACCGTATATTATCTCAAGGGGGTAGAGTCCGGAAATATGGAACTGACCACAGATCCGGCAGATGAAGCCACTTATTTTACATTGCAGTTTACCGAGAAATCTCCTTCCAATTATTGGGAAGACCAGACTGTTTATGAGGAAAACAAGGAACCGGGACATGCTACTTATATGCCGTATGCTTCGGTAGAAGAAATGCGTGCCGATGAGTTTTATCAGACTCCATGGACAACACCGAAGAGCAGTCGTGTTTTAAGTCTGAACGGAGTATGGAAGTTTAATTTTGTCGGTGCGCCTGAGAACAGACCGGGTGAGGATTCTTTCTATGGAGATCAGGCGGATGTATCGGATTGGGATACTATTTCAGTTCCTTCATGCTGGGAAATGAAAGGTTATGACAAACCGATGTATATCAATGTAAACTATGCTTTTGCAGATAATCCTCCTTATGTGAGCACCAATATTAATGGTGTAGGAAAGAATCCAGTGGGTTCTTATCGTCGGACATTTACCTTGCCGGAGGATTGGGAGGACCAGCGTGTCTTTGTTCATTTTGATGGAATTTACAGTGCCGCTTTTGTATGGGTGAACGGTCAGTATGTGGGTTATACCCAAGGGGCAAACAATGCAGCTGAGTTCGATTTGACGAAATTTGTGCGCAAGGGAGAAAACAATATTTCTGTTCAGGTGTTCCGTTGGTCTGACGGTTCTTATCTGGAAGGACAGGATATGTTCCATATGAGTGGTATTCATCGTGACGTATATCTTTTCGCTACTCCGAAAACTTATGTGCGTGACCATTATATTACCAGTGAACTGGATGCCGGAACCCAATATAAAAGCGGTAAGATGAATGTAGCCCTGACCTTGAATAATCGAGATAAGGCAACAGGAACCAAAACTTTACAGGTGGATCTGATTGCACCGGATGGCTCTGTCGTTTCCAGTCAGAAGAAAACAGTAAGTTTTTCTGCAGAAACTGAAGAACAGGTGGTGAATCTGGAATTTGCAGGTTTAAGCAATCTGTTGCCTTGGACTGCCGAAACTCCGAACCTGTATACCGTAGAGGTTAGTCAAAAGGATGAAAACGGTGCAGAAGAGTCCGTGTTCTCAACCAAATACGGTTTCCGTCATATTGAGATCAAGAATACTCTGGTCTATATCAACGGCCAGCAGATATATTTCAAGGGTGTAAACAATCAGGATACTCATCCGGTACATGGCCGTTCTATTGATGTGCCTACAATGTTGAAGGACATCATGATGATGAAACAGGCCAATATGAACACCGTGCGTACCAGTCATTATCCGCGTCAGGCCAAGATGAATGCCATGTTCGATTATTTTGGTCTGTATGTGATGGATGAGGCTGATCTGGAGTGCCACAAAAACTGGGATGATCATTTTAATGGAGATGGTACGATTACAGAAGATCCAACCTGGGAGGGACAGTATGTAGACCGTACGACACGTATGGTATACCGTGACCGAAATCATCCTTCCATTATTTTCTGGTCAATGGGTAATGAATCGAACAATGGCGTTAACTTTACCAAAGCTTTTGCCGCCATGAAAAAACTGGATAACCGTATTATTCATTATGAGGGTGCTACCCGTTACAGCGGCCGTGGTCGGGACAATACAGAAATTTATTCTGTGATGTATCCTTCTATCGCAGAAGTTACCATGAATGCAACGTTCAACTCAGACGGAAAGCCTTATTTCATGTGTGAATATGCTCATGCGATGGGTAACGCTGTGGGTAACTTACAGGAGTATTGGGATATTATCGAAGGCAGTCCTTATGGAATCGGTGGTTGTATCTGGGATTGGGTGGATCAGTCTATTTATGATGCTCAGTCTATCAAGAGCGGTGAACTGACCAAGAATGGTTTCAATTATTATATGTCCGGTTATGACTATCCGGGTCCTCATCAGGGCAATTTTGCGAACAATGGTCTGATTACTGCCGACAGAGCGTGGACCGCAAAACTGACAGAGGTAAAACGTGTGTATCAGTATGTCAAGTTTAAGAACTTTGACACCGCGACCCGGGTGCTTACTTTGGAGAACAAGTACGACTTTACAGACTTGAACAAGTTTGTTCTTTCTTACGATATTCTGAAGAATGGAGTCGTGGTGGAGCAGAAAGAAATAGAGCTTCCTTCTGTAGCTCCGGATGCTACTGCTCAGGTGCAGACTCCATTTGACACTAAGTTTGAAGAAGGAGCTGAGTATGTCGTTACTTTCAATGTAAATTTGAAGGAAAAGACTCCATGGGCCGATGCCGGTTATATGATGGCCAGCAATCAGTATGTTCTTCAGAAACGTCCGGAGGTGTTGCCGGCACAATCTTCTAATGAGGGTAGCCTGTTTACGTTCTCGGTTGGTTCTGAACTTAATATCAGAAGCGAGAATATTCAATTGATAATAGATAAAAACACAGGCGTCTTGAAAACCTGGAGAGTTAAGGGAGTTGATATCATTGCTTCAAATGGAGGACCACAGTATTCTAATTTCCGATATATCGAAAATGATAGAAGTGGTGATCTTTCTACCGGTACAACTAACGTAACTGTAAATAGTACTCTGGCTGATGATAAGGAATCTTGTCAGATTGAGGTTGATGTGGAAAGTACAACTTGTCCGCACACCATAGTATATACTATTTATGCTTCAGGTGTTGTTGATATGGAAACAACTTATCGACCTGAGAAAGACGATTTGCGTCGCATGGGTATGTATATGCAGTTCGATAAAGCTTGGGAAGGTGTGGAATATTATGCTAAAGGCCCATGGGAGAATTATGTAGACCGTCAGTCCGGTTCTTATTTGGGACGTTATACCACTACGATTACGGATATGTTTGAAAACTACCCTCGTCCGCAGACTATGGGTGATCGTATGGATTTGCGAGAGTTGTTGCTGACAAGTGATCAAAAAGATACTTTGCAGATCCAGACGGAAGGTCAGGTTGCTTTCTCGCTGTTGCACTATGATGACAGTCAGCTTACAAAAGGGGAATATACACCATGGCATCCTTGGAATTTGACCAAGAAAGCAGAAAGCTATGCTCATTTTGACTATATGCAGCGTGGATTGGGTAATGCCAGTTGCGGTCCGGGTACTTTAGAGAAATATTTCTGTCCTTCATCGGGCACGTATACCAATAAACTGCGCTTCTCGTTGAAAAGCGGTGGGGCTTCGACCGGAATCTGTGATGAAGTAACAGCTGATGTAAATGCTGCAAATATTGTCTATGATCGTACCATGGATGCAATCGTATGCAAGGGATTGCCGGCAGACGCGGTGGTTCAAGTAACCAATCTGGGTGGCGTCGTCTTGGCGAAAGCCGTTAATGTGAGTGACCTCGGTCAATTGAATCTGTCTTTGAATGGACAGCCGTTAGGAACTTATCTGGTTACCGTTAAAGCCGGAACTCAGGTACGTGTACATAAATTACAGAAATAAATTATAGTTGTTTTGTTTATATTCAAAAGGGGATCTGTCAGTTCTGCTGTAAGATCCCCTTTGAATGTAAATAATATACAGGAAGAAAATATTTTATGAATTCTTTTTGTAGAAGTGGAAAAATGTCTATCTTTCCTATTATATATTAAAACGAAAAATGATTATGGAAACAAAAGTTATACATGATGAGAAGAATCGGGAGTTTTATTTGTTGACAGAAGGGGTAAAATCGTATGTGTCTTATGAAGTGATAGGGGGTGGTCTGCTGGATTTGCAACATACCATTGTGCCAAAGGCTGTATCGGGCCGGGGGATTGCTTCGGTGTTGGTTCAGACAGCTTGTGACTATGCGCAAGATCATAATCTTAAAATCCGTGCGACTTGTACATATGCTCAAGTTTGGTTGCAACGTCATCCGGGATATGATTATGAGATGGCCGATTGTGGAGAGTCCTGTCCGTTATGATCAATAGCAGCATAAAACGTTTTGAAAGGAGACTTACGAAACTGACTGAATTTTTAGAAGACTTTATGATATTGGGAACCCCCCAAAATGGTTGTTCAGAACCGGAAGGTTGGATATCTTGTTGCAAGAATCTAAAAAAACTATAGTATGAAATTTTTTTTGATGATATTTTTCCAGTTTGTTTGAATTGTTAAAACTATGTTTTACAGCATATTGCTTGGTAGTTTCAAGGTGTTTTTCTATCTTTGCAAAGATTTCCCCTTGA
>CALUKY010000038.1 GCA_944321345.1 uncultured Paraprevotella sp. | reverse complement strand
TCCCTTGACGCATCCGCCATCAACCGAGTCAATACCGTTTATATGACCATCTACTTTCTGGGCGGTTCTGCTGGTACGTTCGTTTCAGGTCTGTTTTGGCAACATTACGGATGGGCAGGCGTGGTAGGAGTAGGAGTTGCCTTTACCGTGGCTTCCTTGTTCGTTAATTGCTTCCAACCAAGACTGCATAAGGATGAATGCTCAATATTCTGACTAAAATAATTTTTGGAATGATCCTTTCAGTCTGAATATTTTTCATACCTTTGTACCGTAAGAGTTTCCCAAACAAGCAAAGCGATGCAGACCACGGCAATCAGGACGGTTGCCAGCTCATTACCCCAAAACGAGGTAATTCTTCTAACTATCTTGATTCCAAAGAGGTATATTCCTTATACAGATTTACATAAAATTTTGGACAGTGTCCGTTTACATAAAAATCAAAATAATGCCAAAATATAAGCTGAAGAACAAAATACTCAAGATACTCAAATGGTATACAATTTACCATATCGTTGTTGACATATGCATTCTTGTTGCACTCTTCATACTTTTTCCTTATGACTCAGGACTGACATACTGGCATAATAGAATAACCAATGAACCAATCTCAATTATAAAGCTGTTATTATTGGGGCCATTAACTGTAATTTCAATGCCTTTTCACATTCTGTTTATGTATATCTCGTGATTCTTATACAAAACAGTTCTTCAATAAGAGAAATAGCAAGATAAGATGGCCAAAGCACTCACGCACATTCTTCCTCAAGCATTTTTCCCTTTTAAAGCCCCCAAAAAGTTAAACATAAACTTTTGGAGGACTTTTATGCGAGTATTCTTATAATAGCAAAAGCATTATAAGAACCTACTTTGCTAATAAACCACATGCAATATCACAGAGATATTGACACATCTTTTGAGGATTCATTTTCTTGAAACGGAAACGATTCGGATGCATACTCCAAATCACTTTTGTTTTGTGTTTATTACTTATATATACAGACCTCATATTATTTTCATACAAGTCTTTTTGGAATTCATAATCTAATCCTTCGAAAAAATCATCTTTGTCAACCCAAGAGAGTATGAATACTATATCGGGCTCTCCATAGGCAGAAAATATTGACTTTAGGTTTTCAAATGGTTTTGCAAAAGCACGTAAAGAATTATATCCTTGAAAATCTTTAATATCATCATACTCATACCGTTCCTTACCATCTTCTTTTGAAAAATACTTTTTTTTCTTCAACGTTTGTGGTAACTCTATTGAAAATAGGTTTCCATAACCTATTCCTCTTAATAAGTTCCAATCATTTTCAGTAAGTTCGTTTATAGATTGATGATACACGCCTGTAAGTAATTGTAAATGGAGTTTACCGACCATCCCCCAAAAACTACCTGAATTATTCCAATCTTTTTCTATATTACTAACAGTTACATAATCTGCATTATTACGCAAATATAGTTCAGGAACAATTTGTCCATTATTATCGTACATAGAATCGTATTCACACCAATAGTAAGTATCTCTACCTACATAAAAAACCTTTAGTGGTGAAGATTGATATTTGGGAAAAGTATATGGAATGAATGGTAATTGCCAATAACCACAATTTTTAACCTCTTTAATATTCCTAAGGTAGTCTAAAAAAAACGGAGCGAAATACGATAAGTTTATGTAATTCATATTATATATATATTTAACAATAGACATTTGGACTAGCGTGGAACATGCCGCTAAGCAACTAAGCAGAGAACTCGCAACAACGAGCTTTAAAATATGGAGAGAGACTTCGTCGATGTAAATTTACTCCCATCGGGACGGGTAATCTCACCCTTTACCAAACAGGTACTCCCCGACCGATATTTTTTAGGGATAAAAACAATCCATGACACAGTTTATCCTGATAAAACCTTATACCTCTTTAATATAATCTATGGCATCATCAAAACTAAGCCCTGTTTCTTCCATATAATACAATGCTGCTTCCGCACATTTCCCCTTATTGATAAGAATTTTACAGTTTTCATACAAATTAGAATTCACATCTATATCCATATTATATTCAACATTAGCAAGATCTTCCTCTTTTAAATTTTCAATTATAGAGCGAAACTTTTGTCTTTTTGCCTTATCTTCCTCAATTTGAGCTTTAATTTTTTTTCTTTTTTCAGCTTCGATCAACTCCTGTTTTTGTCGAAAAAGCATTTGCTTTTCTAGTTCTAATCTTGTCTTTTCATTTAAAGTTTCTTCTTGAATTGTATTCGTGTGAGATTCCATAATTTTCTTTTTCTCATACTCATATTCTTCTTCATCAATCAATCCTTCTTCCTTAAACCCATTTAAGGAAGATAATTTTTTAAATATCAAATAGCGATCAGGAACAATAACAACAGCCGTTCCTATAATGGTTATCATAAACATTTGTTTTGATTTTCCAGAAACTTCTCCTATATTGATACTTATACCCAATATTGCATTTGCATTTCTAATAGCAGCCTGTTTTTCTATAGCTCGGAACGCTGAATCATATATCTTTGATAAATGATTACGATATGTACTAGATGTTCCTCCAACCACATCAGAAATGGAAGCTACAAGATCTGAAAATATATTAACTCCAATTACTTCCTGAGCACAAATGACTCCTAAATATTTTTGAACATTGAAGTTTTCAATGCTATTAGTTGTTGTTAGTATCATTGTAAATAAAATTTAATTATTTCAAAGAATCCATAGATATAAATTAAAAAGATTGTTGAGCTCTCAAAAACTATTTCGTTTTTTTGCCAGTTACACTCCTTCTGTCTCCCCTATTTCCACACGATACATAGATTGGGCAGTCTTGCTCTCCAAGAAAAGCATTATCACTTTTACACCAGTTACCATATATTCGATTATCCATTTGCATATTATTATAAACTATAACGCATAAAGTTAGCAATAATTAAGCTTACTTAAAAACAAATCTTCCTTTTATTACAAAGAACTTTTCGTATCTTTATCCTGATATGAAAAAATAAAACTCCCATGAATTCACATAACTCAACTACACAAAATCCCGAAAGCGCTCCTCAGACATCTCTGGAGCGCTTTCTCAAAGCTCAGGAAATCACTTATCCGCAGGCACTGCAAGAGATACGCAGCGGAAGGAAGCAGACGCACTGGATCTGGTATATCTTTCCGCAACTGAAAGGACTGGGACGCAGCTATAACGCAAGCTTTTATGGCATAGCTGATTTTGAGGAAGCCCGACAATATCTGAACCATCCGATTCTGGGAGCACGACTGCACGAAATCACACGTGCGCTGCTCCTCCTTCCGGAAGACCTTTCAGCAGAAGCCGTACTCGGAAGCATTGATGCCCTGAAAGTATGTTCCTGCATGACACTTTTCGACAAGGTGGCTCCCGGAGGTATCTTCCGTCAGACATTGAAGCGCTACTATCAGGACAAGGAAGACCGGCTGACTCTGGAAGCACTGAACATTCCCGAAGAAGGGTTCCTTTTGGGTGCTGTAGCCGGCGACATCATCGGATCGGTATATGAACATTATTCCGTAAAGAAAACAGACTTTCCGATTTTCAGCGGACTGTCCCGCTTTACGGATGACACGGCGATGACGGTTGCGGTGGCAGACTGGCTGCTCGGCACAACAGCCCTGGTTCCTTCTTTACAGGATTATGTCCGCCGCTATCCGAAAGCCGGATATGGAGGCATGTTCCGCCAATGGGCCATGTCGGCCAATCCTCTTCCCTATCACAGCTTTGGCAACGGTTCTGCCATGCGGGTCAGCCCCGTAGGCTGGGCTTTCGACACACTTGAGGAAACTTTAAGACATGCGGCAGAAAGCGCGGCAGTAACGCATGACCATCCCGAAGGAATCAAAGGAGCACAGGCTGTAGCGGCCTGCATCTTTCTGGCCCGGAAAGGAGAAAGCAAAACCTATATTCAGGAATATATAGAACAGCATTTTGGATATGATCTGCATCGCACCTGCAACGAGATTCGCCCGAATTATCGGTTTGATGTAACTTGTCAAGGCAGTGTACCGGAATCTATCATTGCCTTCTTGGAGAGCACGGACTTTGAAAGTGCCATCCGTCTGGCAGTGTCCTTGGGCGGAGATGCCGACACCATGGGAGCCATAGCAGGAAGTATCGCAGAAGCCTTTTATGGCGGTGTTCCTAAAAACATCCGTCAGGAATGCGTCAGGTTGCTGCCGGCAGATATGATTGGCGTATTACATCAGTTTTCCGATAAATACATGAAGAAATAAAAACATTTCCGATAAATACAAATTACCATTACAAGAAAATAAAAGAACTACATGGCCATAAAAGTAACCTATCGCCGCACATCACGACTCAGCATGCGCATTGCCAAGAATGGCGATGTACTGGTTTCCGCACCTATCGGACTATCAAAGGATATCGTTACTGATTTTATCGAAAAGAACCGGGAGTGGATTCAGAAAGCTCGCATACGTATCCAAGAGCAGCAGGAAAAAAGATACGCTTTTTTCAATCAGCTTCCACTGAAAACCCCGGAACAGCGTGAGGATGCCTTGCTCCGTATGCAAAGCATAATCCCTCCTTTGATTGAGAAATACGCCCCGCTCATGAAAGTCAAACCGGGGCGCATCACTTACCAGGCTACCATATCGCGTTGGGGATGCTGCCAACCCCGCACGCATGAACTGGCGTTCAGTGTCTATCTGCTTCTGTTGCCGGACTGGTGTATCGAGCATGTGGTCGTACACGAACTGACACACCTGCTCGTACCCAACCACAGCGACCGCTTTTATGCCGTCATGGACCGCTTCTTCCCACGCTGGAAGGAAGCACGCAAGGAAACAAAGCGGATCAGTAATATGGAAGTGTAAACAGACTATCCATTAATTAATATTTATCAGTCAACCATTCCCCTTCAAGCTTTATATCAATGTTCGTTTCTTGAAAGCAGGTTAGTTTCATTTCTTTCCAATCCGATTGAACGGGAGGGAATATCAACACATAACTCAACCGGCTTCCAGGAATTACTTTCTTGTTCTCAAAGCCTACATCTCCGCGAACATCCTTAATCTTCATCTGTTCGCCGGTTACTGTATTTTTCAGGATACAATTACGACTGATTCCAACTGATTCATTGGGAGTAAAATGGGTGATAAACACCTCTGTACGGTCCGGATACCCCATCATCGAATCCACGTGAAATACCAAATATTCTTTTGTATTGTTATCGGAGCCGGAATATTTTAATCTCTTTTTCTTTTCTACTTTCTTAATCTCTGGCTCATTTTCCGATTCATCATTTATATCCCAAACAATATCAGATAAAATCAAAGCTGATGGTGGCGAAACAAACAAGGTTTTCAGACTATCAACAATAGCCCCATAATAAAAAGAGCCTGGCTTGATCATGATTACCGGTTTCGGTAATTCTGTCCGGGAAAAGTACTTCTCCATCTGTTTCTGGCGCGACGTGCTGTGTTCTTTGACAACCTGAATATACTTCTCAATTACTTCCGCTGTTGTGTCGCTTTTCTGTGTTTCGTGTTCTTGAAACAAGTAAACGATAACTTCATGAGGGTATAAATTCATAAAATCCACGATGGTGGAAAATCCTCTTTCATCAACATAGCATGACACCCCCAAAGAATCATTATCTACCAATACATTTCCTGCAGAATTCACTTTAACCTGAACTAAAAAATTCTGTTTCCACAAACGGTCTACAACCTCTTTCTTTGACAAAGTCTTTTTCGCGCCATCTTTCTCAAAATAGCCACATATCTGATCTTCAGATTCCAAAACCTGGGCACAGAGACCTAAAGAAAAGCAACAGAATAAAAGCAAACAAACAATCCTCATATGATTCTTTTAATTTAAACAGTGTAACATGATTACAAATATAAATTATTATTACACACAAAAACTAAAAAACATTATATTCTTTAATTTTGTTGAAAAATATTCTACAAGAGCACCATCGGATCATAAGCCACTCTATAATATTGAGGGGCTCATACTTATAACAAAGCAAAAACCAGACTCTTAAAACCATCACATTTGGGTATTGCAAAAACTGGCTGAAAGAAAGAACTTTGCAAAAAATCAAAACCATTCAAAATTACCAATTAATTTAATTAACTAGAATGAAAAAAGTTCTTTCGCTTATGATTATCCTTTCTGCCTTCTCCGGAAGCACGAAAGCGGAAATCAGCCTCTACTCAAAATTGCTCGCCAATGCAACTGTCGACGAGCCAGTGCAAAATCCTGACAACCGGCAGGATACGGATGCCAATGTCATGGGACATATTGTTGATGCCAAAACCAAAGAGCACATGCCCTACATGAAGGTATATATAGAGGGCACGACACTGGGTACCATGACCGATGCCACAGGGCATTATTTTCTCAAGAATCTGCCGGAAGGAAAATATGTACTGGTTATGGAAAGTACCGGTTTCAAAACCGTACGCAAGAACATTGAAACGAAAAAAGGAAAAACCATCGAAGTGAACTTCATGGCCGAAGAGGACCTTATCGCTTTTGACAATGTAGTGGTTTCGGCCAACCGCAACGAAACTTCCAAGCGTCTGGCTCCATCCTTAGTCAATATTCTCGACAGCAAACTCTTCGAAACCACCAGCGCCTCTTGTCTGGCCGAGGGACTGAGTTTTCAGTCGGGCGCGCGCCTGGAAACCAACTGCCAGAACTGCGGTTTCCAACAGGTACGTATCAACGGACTCGACGGACCTTATACTCAGATTATGGTAGACAGCCGCCCCATCTTCAGTTCACTTACAGGAGTGTACGGACTGGAACAGATCCCGGCCAACATGATCGAGCGCGTGGAAGTAATCCGAGGCGGTGGTTCTGCCGTGTTCGGTTCTTCGGCCATCGCCGGAACACTGAACATCATTACCAAAGAACCGCAACGTAACTCGGCGCATGTATCACACAAACTGACCATGACCGGAAAGAGTCCGGAGAATGTGACCGACATCAATGCGTCGATGGTTACGGATGATCAGAAAGCGGGCATCTATGTGTTCGGACAGTACCGCCACCGTGCTCCGTATGATGCCAACAAGGACGGATTTACCGAAGTGGGAATCCTGGACGCACGCACCGTAGGCTTCCGGTCTTACATCAAAACCACCGATCTGTCCAAACTGACCTTTGAATATCACAACATCCACGAATATCGCCGGGGTGGTGACAGTCTGGATCTGCAGCCTCATCTGGCCAACATTGCCGAACAGACCACTCATGTAATCAATGGAGGAGGTCTGCGCTATGAGCTCTCTTCGCGCAATCTGAAACACCGTTTCATGGCCTATGCTTCATCACAGCACACAGACCGAAAGAGCTACTATGGTGCTGAGCAGGATCCCGACGCTTATGGAAAGACCAAGGACATTACCGTAGTAGGCGGTGCTCAATATACATTGAAATGGGCAGACAAGCTGTGGCTTCCCGCCGAGCTGACCGCCGGATCGGAATATCAGTATAACGACATGAAAGACGAGATGCCGGGATATAACCGGACCATTCTCCAAACCATCCACAACGGAAGCATCTTCCTGCAAAACGAATGGAAAAACAAACATTGGGGATTCCTGATCGGAGGACGAATGGACAAGCATAATCTGTTGGACAATGTGGTATTCAATCCGCGTGCCAATATCCGTTATAACCCCACAGAAGACCTCAACTTCCGCCTGTCTTATGCCAGCGGTTTCCGTGCTCCTCAGGCCTTTGACGAGGACCTGCACATAGCAGCGGTCGGAGCACGGGCCATGCTTATCGAGATCGATCCGAACCTGAAGAAAGAAAGTTCGCAGAGCATCAGTCTCTCGGCCGATTATTACAAACATTTCGGAAAGGTGCAGACCAACTTCCAGATCGAAGGTTTCTACAATGATCTGAAAGATGTGTTCTTCCTCGACGAGCGTGGTGAGGATGCTCAGGGTAATCTGGTTTTCGTGCGCACCAATAAAAAAGGAGCCCGGGTGATGGGTGTCAACCTGGAGGCCAAGGCAGCTTATAAATGGGCTCAGATTCAGGCCGGTGCCACCTATCAGCAGAGCCGGTACAAGGTGGCGGAAACCTGGAGCGAGAACCCGAATATCGCCCCACAGAAGAAGATGTTCCGTTCACCGGATGTATATGGTTATTTTACAGCGACCCTCACTCCTGTCGAACGCCTGTCGGTTGCTCTGACCGGAACCTATACCGGAAGCATGCTCGTACAGCATCTGGCCGGATATATTCCCGAAGACCGCGAGGAGACGACTCCCGACTTCTGGGACATCAATATGAAAGTTGCTTATGACATTCCTCTTTACAAAAGTACTACCCTGCAACTGAATGCCGGAGTGCAGAATATCTTCAATGCTTATCAGAAAGACTTCGACAAAGGCATCTCACGTGATGCCGGATACATTTACGGTCCGGGACTGCCCCGCCGCTATTTTGTGGGTTGCAGAATCTCGTACTGATAAAAAACTGGAAACTCTCTGAATAAAAATCAAGACTCCATTTAAAGACAAAGCGGGTTTGGCGTCAAGTGCCAGACCCGCTTTGTTTTTCTACTCTGCCGGAGCCCATTTGCAACGGACCGGTGAAACGATAGCACCTTCTTCTTTCAGTTGCTTCATGGCCTTGTCCACTTCCTTACGGTCCAAGCCGCTCAATTCGGCAATCTTACCGGCATTCAGCGGGGTTCCCGCTTCTTTCATCGTAGCCAAAACTTTCTCTTTTGCTTCCATAACTTTAAATTTTAATAGTTTCTATTTCTGATTTCCAAGGTAATATCCATATAGCTTCGTTTTCCTTCTATATAATCGGCATACAATGTTTCAGGATCCTTTCCCTTCAGGACATAACATTTGCCGCACAATTCACAATTGTGCAGACACTTCCACGAGTTGATAACAAAAGTACGCCGTTCTTCTCGTGTAGACTGTTCTATGGGCGGAGCTGTCATAATAGTCTTTACTACCGTTTTGATGTATCAAAACAAAGCAAAGATAAGAATTTAATTATTTCCGGAATACTAACAAGAACGTTATTTGATATGAAAATAATCTGTCCCACTTACAAATAACAAAAAATAACAGTTTATTACATCTTCTACTTACAAAATAGCTGTTTTTCTACCTTTAGACTTACAGTATTTTTTCGTTCTTTATGCATTCCGGAAAAATAAAAGCATATTTATGCAATAAAACGAGACAATAAAAGCATAAATATACGCGTTTTATGCATTATCCGGATGTTTTCTTTATGCTTTTCCGGTAAAGGATTGAAAAAAACTCCCCGATGATTTCAAAAAAAGTTCCTGAAGTTTTTTGAAGAACTTCAGGAACTTTTTTTCAGGACACTCAAATGCGCTGTTTTTTTCAATCTTCCGTAGCTGGAACAGCGCCTGCCATAATCGCACTTTAGGAGTATATTTACAGGATTATCAGTGTATTAATGTAAGCATCATGCTCTGAGACTTCATTTTTTGAAAAAACAGAATAGCAAGCTCTGAAAATCCGAAGTTTTCAGACCGTTTTTTTTATCAAAACGTTAAAATTTATAGAACACTCAGACATACTCGTTGCCCGCTTTTCCGCTTTTTTGCGCTCCACTATTTTCTCTATCACACCTGCGTCCCACTGCCTTTTCATCAGGATATATTTTGCCGGAACATTCGAAGCCATATTCCCCAAAAGGAAAATGAAAAGAAGTACAAAGAACATTTCCATGACATTCTGATAAGAAGTAACCTTTTCCTTTGAGACCAGACGGTCCAACAAAGCATAAAATGCCCCCAACACAAAACCGGTCAGAAAACCGCCGATATGTGAGGCCAAATCAATGGTCTTGTTTGAAAATCCATAAAGCAGGTTTATAGCCAACATTCCCAGCATAGGACCTATAAAACCCTTTCTGAATCCTGTCATGTTTTTATTAAAGAATATTCCGGACAACAACAGTCCTACAATACCAAACACAGCACCAGAAGCACCGACACTGGAGATCTCGGGATGGAACAACAGACTGAAATAAGAGGAGAACAGCCCGGTAACAATATAGGCATACGCATAGCGCCTTTTGCCGAATATTATCTCCACAATCCATCCCATCAAAAGCAACAGAAGCATATTATTCACCAAATGAGGAAGCCCCTTGTGTATAAAACAACAGGAAATCACACGCCACCACTCACCGGTAAGCGTCAGTGGACCAAAATTCGCCCCCCACTTTATATAATCATAACCAGTAGACGACAAGAGATTCACGCCATTGAACAGCATAATCAGATACATCAGGATATTGATCAGGACGATGGCACTGGACACCGGAAGAGTTTTAATGAATTCGAACATCCCCCCCCAGAATCCACTCTTTACTTTCGGAGCGTCAGACTTCAGGCCTGCTGTGATTTCACGGACCTCAGGGGCATCTCTTTGCTCGGAACCAGACCGAAACATTTCATTCATATCTTGCTTTTCTTCCATAACTTTATATTTGATGTTTTTATGTTTTATGAATATAACAGACCAGGAAACTATCAAGTCACAAACTTAATTTATATTTACAAAACAAACAAATATTTTTTTTTTAAAAAACGGACAAAAAAACAGACTAAGCTATAAAAACAAGCCTTCCCTTATATCGAAACCGCTTCAAACGCGCTCCGATATAAGGGAAGGCAAATTATGGGCACACCTGCACAACGTCCGGTTTGCCGATTCGATATTACTGATACAGTTCTTCGATCTTCTTGATCAGCTCCTCACCGCGCAGGTTTGAAGCCACGATCTTACCGTCGGGACCGATCAACAGAGTGGCCGGAATACTCTTTACATAATAGAGCTGTGCGGCGCTGCTCTTCCAGGCTTTCAGGTCAGACAGCTGCGGCCAGGTCATCTGCATCTTGGCTACGGCGTCTGTCCACGCCTTCTTGTTGTTATCCAAAGATACGCCCACGATCTCGAATCCCTTGCTGTGGAAACGGTCGTACACCGCCTTTACGTTCGGCATTTCCTGACGGCATGGACCACACCAGCTAGCCCAGAAATCCAACAGGACATAGTTGCCCTTACCGGCATAGTCGGACAACTTATGCATATTTCCGTCCATGTCCGGAAGCTCGAAATCGGTAAAGAGCGCACCCTCAGCCTTACGCTTTTCGCCTTCAAGCATCTTGAATACACTGGCAAGCAACGGATCGTTCTTATACTTATAATCCTTCAGGAAATTGTCGATGAAATCCACACCCAGAACCTCCATATAGTTGAATACGAAATAGGCCGGAATCAGATTGTCCTTATTATTGGTGATACCGTCTTTCAAAGCCTTGATCTGACGGTCGGTAATGGCCATCCACTCGGCATCAAGTCTTTTGGCCACGCTGTCGGGCATCTGACCGTTATATTTGGCCGCTTCCATCTGCAACTCACGCTGGGCACGTCCTCCGTCCTCAATGGTCTTGGTAATGGCCTGCATGCGGGCGTTTACCTCTGAACCGGTCACCTGGATACCTTTATCCACAGTTACCTTGATCGGTTCGTTGTCGAGCACAAAGGCCGCAACTACATTATAACCGTTTGCCGTACCGCAAACAGAGGCCAGCTTCGGAAGGTCGGTAGTTCCCTCCATGGTATAGACTCCATTGACACACTGAGCGCTGTCGATAGCCATCTTATCCTCGATCGAAAACAGATAAACGGTCTTCAGATCAAGATTCTTGTTGCCGCTCTTGTTTTCAAAAGTCACCTTATAGGTGTTCTGCGCTACTGCGGCGTGAGCGCCCAACATCAGGAATAATCCTAAAACAAATTTTTTCATTCTTAATATTATTACATTAAACTAAAATTCATCTTATTACAGGGATCAACAAAAATATCTGTCCGATCAGTTATTGAAACGGTCGGCCGAAGGGGCACGTCCGCCCAACTGCTGTGCTGCCATCACCTTACCGCCAAGATTGCACTGGTAAACCAGTTCCGGATCATCCAGCACATTGACATTGATGATGAAGAGATCGCCGTTCTCACAACCTACCAGCAGTTCATCACAGTACAACGGAGACAGGGCCAGACAGGAAATCGGCGAAGTAATACTTACCCCTTCAGGCATTTCGAACTTTTTGAGTTCATGCTGCTGCGGTTTTCCGGCTACCGGTGTTCTGTGCACATAATAGAGTTCGTTGTTTACCGAGTAATACAAGACCTTTCCGGAAAAGGCGGTACCCGGATAGGAACCTCTCTGAGTGGCTCCGCTGGAGAGAATCTTCGAAGAAGCACTCAATTTCGGCGCATTTTCCAACAGGAAGGAGCTGGAGAAATTGTCACTGGTATTCGTCGTTGAAGTTGCTACATAGACCGAGAAATCGGAAACGCGTGTGTGCGCCTCGCCCGGCAGGTTGTAAACCATCGTGTAGTGAATGCAGCCGCGCGTGTAATTAGGCACATGGTTTGTCACACCCAGATAAAGCACCTCGGTTCCTTCGGGCATGGCCTGAACGGAAACTTTCGGCGACGGTTGGAGCAACGGCTTCAGACTGGTGGTTGATAGCATAATGTATTCTCCGTCGACCACTTCCTGCCGGGTATTGACCGAAGCGATCATGATTCTGCGGTTCTTCTCGTCATAGCAAGGTATCATGCGGGTACCGTAGAGCGTGTTTCCGAACCTGGTAACCTTGTATCCTTTCTCATCAACAAAGTAAGGCTCGGTAAGGTACTTTCCGCCCAGATAGTTCTTGGACATCACACGGGAAAAAATCCGGCCATCGGCTCCGGCCAGAAAAGTTGCCGGAACAGACATTCCGTCGGCATCACAGTCGGCACGGGCCACCAGACTGAAATTGGCCGGTGTGCCGTCGAGGAACTGCTCGCCGTTGATCTGGCTGTAAAGGCTCATATCGCTGGCACTCAGTTCATAACCGCCCTGATCGGTGATTACGGTAATGGAACCCTGCGAACCGACATGCTTGTCATAAGCCCAGTTCATGGAAACAGGACGCCCCGGAATCTTCTTGCCTTCGTTAGCCTCGGCATAGGCGTCCGGTGTCACCTCATAGTTTTCTTTTTTCACACCGTTCTCCGTCACGATTTTCTTGCAAAGAGCCGCGATAGCGGTTTCCGCATTTCTTTCGGTCAGCACAAACCAGTTGTCCGAAGTATACTTTTCTGTAAAGTATACCTGAATGCACCCCATATATTTCACATCGGTATTTTTCTCTATCACAGCGCAAACACCGGGAGTTCCTCCGGAACCGCTCGAAGTGTATTCCTTCACATCGGCGGCCTTCATCAGATCGGCAGAAGCCACCTTAAAGGTCTTCCCCTCACCTACCACCTTGCCATTCAGAATCCATTCATAACGGACTTCCTTCTCCCGTTGGGCGGAATCGTTGTCCCACACAAAAAGTTTTCCGGCATCAAACACGGCTTCCTCTCCTGCACGGGCATAAATGACCGACGGACTGTTCTGGTCGTAAAGCCAGTGTGGCGGGTTCATTTCATCGTAATCATAATTACCTTCGTCCTTAAAGCAGGAAGTCAGAACCAGCATACTGGCCAACATGGGATATATCAGTTTCTTCATAATACTCAAAATATGAATGTTCGACTTTCATTAAACCGGCACTTCGATCGGTCCGTTCTCGTCTTCCGAAGGATTCTCTGCCAGCCATTGCTTGAACTCCAAAGCCAGCTTGCGGGCCTGATCCGGATTGTTCTCGATCATCTCCTGATCCAGTTCATCTGCTCCGGGCACATGCTGCAAAAAGAGCTTGTACTTGGTAGCCGAATAGGTACCCAACAGATAGCCTGTCACCTCTGCATTCCACCAGTCCGGACGCACCGGATCCTTGATGACACGGATCACACTGCGTGAACGCTCGTATGGCCCCGCCTTAACCTGTTCGTTGGGAACAATCTCCAGCACCAGACGATATCCCTCGGGCATCTGGTCCAGACGGTTGCTCCGGTTCAGCTGAATATGAATGGTGTCCTGAAAACGGGTATCTCCCTCCTTGACCGGTAAGGCACGGAATGTGTAATGATCCTGCAAAGTATATTCCTCGGGCAAAGCCGTAGTCTGATCGGCCACGACACGCAACTGAAAGTTCAGATCATTTTCCAGCTTACGACCGGCCATGGCAACAACCAGATCCACATTCATGCTGTTCTGGCTCTCATCGAGAAAGAAGAAAGTGACTTCCGTCGAATCGGCTTTTGCTGTTCCCGGATAAGCCTCATCTTTCCAGAACTTGTCGAAATAGACGTAATGGTCGTAGCCGAAAAGCGTAATAGGATCTTCCTGACAAGAGGTAAAAAGAAATCCCCCCACTACAGCCAATAAAACAATTATCTTATTCATAATCTATATTCCTTATTTTTTTGCTTTACATATTCTGATTGTCCGGTATCGGCAACATATATTCGGCCTTGCTGAGCTTCCGCACCTGATTGCCGATCTTTACCTTGGCTCCCAAACGCTTGTACAGATAGAACAGCTGTCCTTCGGAAATCCATTCGCGCTGGGCATCACGGATCAGATCATTCTGGAAACCCTGGAAATCATTCTGCGTTGTCAGAGCTGTTTTCAGACCACGGTTACTACGAATCTCATTGAGAATCTGATAAGCGCCCTCAAAGTCACCGGTCCGGGCCTTATGCTCGGCCATGATATAACGCAACTCTGTGGCACGGATCATAGGAAGTGTCTGCAGATTCTTGTCTCTCAGAGTCTTGTCGTCACTGCAATACCATTTGGCAGACAAGCAATACTTATTGCCCTGGAACGCAGAAAAATCAGGAACAAACAGCAGATATTTGCTTCGGTAGTCATTCTCGAACTCGTCCTGCTGCGTTGTGGCATTCTTGAAAATTTCCTGCCCCTCGATATCTACGGTCATCCAGTTTGAGTTACCGATACTGTTTTCCGACTTCTTCTGGAAGAAAGACTCCAGATTGTAATCCTCATAGGAATCGGCACAATACAGGGCAAAGATCAGATTGGACACCACTTTAAGATCCTGACGGCTTTCATGATCGCTGTTGGCAATCTTCACCGTACTCCAGTCATCGGCGGTGAACATGGAATATGAAGCGCCTGCCAGTCCGTAGGCCTTGAAGTTAAGCACTGAATCGGCGTAAGCATAGGCCAGATCGTCCTGTCCCATATACTGATATACACGGGCAAGAAGAGCCGTCAGAGCATAATAGTTCAAACGGTAGCCACGGCCTTTATAGAAATCGTCGATCATCTCAGAGGATGTACTGCCCTCCATATTCGCATCGTACTGATCGTAGAAACGGGCATTGGAAGAAGAGTTCATGGTCATACCCAATGCGGTGGTATCAAAATCGGCGGTCAGCGCGCGTGCCTTCTTGATGTCAGAAACCACATGCTCCAGGAATTTGTCCACAGAGATAGCCTGAGGCTGGATGTTAGGATATTCGGTCACGTAAGGCAGATAATCTCCCGATTCCTGCTCAACCGGTGCCGGAGCAAACAAACGGCACAGATCGAAATGCATCAAAGCACGGCAACCGTAAGCCTCGCCAAGAATCATTCTCTGTTCCATTTCCCCACCTTCGAACTTGCCGGAGTTCTCTTTCTCGATAGACTGGATCAGGTTGTTGGCGTTGGCAATAACGTTGTATCCCTTCAACCAGATGTCATCAATCTTCTGACGCAGGTTTACATCGCTATAATTGAAATTACGTGCTTCGGTATAAATGGTCTTTGAACTGTTCGCGGTGCTGTACCAGTCCCAGGAATATTGGCGCGACATACAGTCCACAACACCGAACTGCAATTCGGTTCCATAGAGTGAAGCCGATGTCATGGCCTTGTAGACACCGCTGAGCATGGAACGGTAACCGTCGCCCGTTTCGGTCAGCTTGTCGTTGGTGGCTTCACCGTCCGGCTCAATGTCCAGCCAGTTTGCACAGGAGGTAAAGGACAGGACTACGGCCGACAGAAGTATTTTAAAAGATATTTTTTTCATAAATCGCTGCATGATTATAAGCCAAGGGTTAAAGTGAAACTGTAATTCTTCGCATACGGATAGCTGGTTCCGCGCTCGTCCTTGATGGTAGACCAGCGGGCCAGTTCATTGGCGTTGAAACGCAAGCCCAAAGAAGTGAGATGCCATTTCTTGACCAGTGCCGGATTGAAATCATAACCGAAAGACAAACTGCTGAACGAAACATAATTGTCATCCTGCACCAAACGGGATGTCGGATGAGTTTCGGCTGTAGACTTCAAATTGTAGAAAGCAGCCACATCGCCCGGCTTGTACCAGCGGTCGGTCATGACACGGCGGTCCACATTACTGTTGGCAATATCAGCCTGCTCTACCTTGTTCAGCAAAGTGGTGTTATATTGTTGCGCTCCCCACTGATACAGGAAGCTGGCATTGATATAGAATCCCTTCCAACCGACATTGATTCCGAAAGAACCCTGAGCGTCGGGACTGGTATCACCACAAACCACCTGATCGGCAGCATCCCAGGTATAGGTAACGCTTCCGTCACGCTTCAAGAAGAGTTCCTGACCGGTTGACGGGTCAATTCCCAAAGAGCGCACGGCATAAATGGCTGTAGTTGACGCTCCGACATAATATTGGGTCAAAGGCACGTACATCAGATCTGAATACTCGGAAGAGTTCTCTCCCTTTCCGTTGTGGAAATCCTGAATATTCTTGTTATACTCCTCGGCATCCTGTCCCAGTTTGGTGATACGGTTGGTATTTCCGTTGACCATCGCGTTTACCGCAACCGTCCAGTCACGGTTCTGGAAAGGCACTACATTCAGTTTCAGTTCGTATCCTTTATTCAGAATCGTTCCGGCATTGGTATAATAAGAAGTAAAACCGGACGAAGTACGGATGTTCATCTGCGACAGCTGTCCGTCGGTTTCCTTATAATAATAGTTGGCCTCAAGAGACAGACGGCGCTTGAACAGTTCCACTGCAATACCCAAATCCCAGGTTCCGGTCTGCTCCCAAGTCAATGCGGGATTTCCCAAAGCCATCAGGATATAGGCCGGAGTGGAATAATACCAGTCGTCGGAAGTCTGGTAAGTGGAAACAGCGGCGTATGACGGGAAGCTGACATTACCGGTCACACCGTAAGAGGCACGAAGGCGCAGGGTGTTGACCATTTCACTCTTGCGCAAAGCCTTGTAATTGTGAATATTCAAGCCCACACCGCTGGACCAGAACGGAGCAAAACGGTCTTCCTTACCGAACTTTGACGAACCGTCGGTACGGAACGAGAAGTCGGCCAGATAGATATCATCATAAGAATAGTTCAAGGCTCCCAGGAAACCGATCAGACGGTCCATGCTGAGCGATACGCTGGCCTTGTCTGGCTGTCCGGCGGCATAACTTGGCGAATGCAGGTTACTCAACTGGAAACCACGATACAGGATGTCTGTCGAATTATTCTCATTCTGCTGGGCATTGGCTCCGGCAGTGGCATTGATGAAATGTTTGCCTAACGACTTGTTATAATAGAACAGGGCATTCAGGTTCCAGTTGAATCCGTTTCCGGTATTGGTCTGCAAAGTACCTTTTTCCTTGCTCGGCACATTGCGGAAAGCAGGATCTTTCGGATCAACGAAAGATTCTGTGCTGACATCGGTTCGGGTAATGGAGAACTGTCCCTTGAAACGGAAATCGGAATTGAAATCGATATTAATGCTCAAGTTATTGGTCAGGTCGTACAAAGTAGAACGGCCGGAATAACTGCCCAAATAATGTTCCTGATACAACGGATTGGCCACATTATTGGAATATGGCAATGTTTCTACCAGATTACCGTCATTGTCATAAGGGGCATAATATGGTTTCAGAGAAGCATAGGTAGAAAAATCACCGTAAGGAGAGTTTTCTGACTTGGTGACATTGTAAGTGGTCTGGTTCATGATCTGCAACCATTTCTTATAACGGTAGTCCAAGGACAGGCCGGTGCCGAACACATCACGATAGGAACCCTTCATGGCTCCGTTATGAGTGCTGTAATTCAAATCCACACTATAACGGATAGACTCCACACCACCCGAAAGGTTCATACTGTGCGTATGGTTGAAAGCATTGCGCAAAGGCTGTGCCAGCCAGTCGGTCTGAACACCGCGACGGACTTCGTTCAGCAGATCGTTATACTCCATATCAAGCTGGATCTGGCCGGCCGGGTTATCAGCCGGCGCATCATAAAGTCCGGCCATCTTTTCCACCTGAAGCATCTCCGATGCGTTACACAGGTTATAATCGGAAAGATCCGGGAACTCGGCTCCGGCCGTAAAGTTATAGACGATGCGCAGTTCTCCCGGTTTCGGAGGAACAGTGGTCACCACAATCACACCGTTTGAGGCACGCGATCCGTAAAGAGCCGTAGCGGCGGCATCTTTCAGAATGGTCATACTCTCAATACGGTTGATGTCCATATCATAGATTTTCTGAACGCTTACTTCAAAACCGTCCAGAATGAAAATCGGCAGATTGGGATTGTCTGCCAGATTGGTACGCTGGGAGCGGCGGGCAGACTCTACATCCAGACCACGGTTCATACCGATACTGCTTTCGCCGCGGATTGAGAACTCCGGCAGACTGTTCGGGTCCGATCCCCAGATATTGGCATCCTTCAAACGGAAAGAAGGATCAAAAGCCTGTAAGGCGGCAATCGCATTCTTATTATTGGTTTTCAAAAGCTGGTCCTTTGTCACCACGGTAGCATTACCGGTAAACGAGTTCTTCTTGAACATCTGGTAACCGGTGGCAACAACCTCTACCTCATCAAGGGCAGAACTACTCTCCAACGTGATGGTATAATTCGACTTCTTGCCGATGGTAACCTCTTTCGGATCAAAACCGACAAAAGATACTGTAAGAGTCTTGGCATTAGCAGGCACTTTCAGCGTAAACCTACCATCTAAATCGGTGACAGTAGCATAACGCATGTCACCTTTTACAAACACTGCTGCTCCAGGCAAAACCTCACCATCCGAATCGTAAACAACACCGGTGAGCTTTCGCTCCTGCTGGTCAGCAGCTGATGTCCATGCGGAGGTTGCGGCTCTCTCCAGCTTCCAGGACGGAGATGCCACTGCCAACTGAGCTGCAAGCAGACAACTTGCGAACAAAAACGGACACCGCACAGTGTCGCTTTTCTTTTTGTCCTCCCTCATAAAACAAATTAATTTTTATTAATACTAAACAATCTCTCAATGATTTTAAATGTAAATGCGTGTTCTACATTTACAAAACGACGCAAAATTATAACATTATCTTTTATAAATGTAAATAATCACTATGTTTTTTAATTTTTCGTTCATTCTTTATAAAGATAAAACCTTCTTTCACATAATTAGTCGTCCCTTAAAAAGCCCATTTTTGCGAGATATTGTTCACAGACAGAATCTCGCAAATTTTTTGAATCATACC
>CALUKY010000037.1 GCA_944321345.1 uncultured Paraprevotella sp. | reverse complement strand
TCAGCATTCTACATTGCTGAGTTTCAGTTGATGAAGAGCCTTTCTTTCAGTCCGCTCATCATCGGTATCATTCTCGGTATGATTTATGCCAACAGCTTGCGCAACAAGCTGCCTCAGACTTGGGTTCCCGGTATCAAGTTCTGTACAAAGGAAGTGTTGCGTGCCGGTGTGGTACTCTACGGATTCAAACTGACTTTCCAGCAGGTGATGGAAATCGGACTTCCGGCAATTCTGGCCGATGTTATCATCATTGCAGGCACATTGCTTATTGGAGTACTGGTGGGCAAACTCCTGAAAATGGACAGTGAGACGGCCTTGATGACTTCAACCGGTAGCGCCATTTGCGGTGCGGCAGCTGTGCTCGGTGCCGAACCGGTGGTAAAATGCGCTCCTCACAAAACAGCGGTGGCAGTGTCTACCGTGGTGATTTTCGGAACATTATCCATGTTTCTCTATCCGGTACTCTACCGTTCCGGAGTGTTGGGACTGGACGATCAGGCCATGGCTATCTTTACCGGTTCAACCCTGCACGAAGTGGCCCATGTGGTTGGTGCCGGTAATGCGATGGATGCTGCCGGAGGACACGTGGCCGATGCGGCAACCATTACGAAGATGATTCGCGTGATGATGCTGGCTCCGGTGCTGGTTATCATGAGTCTGTGCCTGGCCCGCAAGAAGAAAAACACGTCCGGTGCCGCTCAGGAAAAAGGTAAGATCACTATTCCTTGGTTCGCTTTCGGATTCCTGCTTGTCATCGGAATCAATTCACTGCTTCAGGGTGCTACCTTTATCCCGGCATCAGTACTTGATCCGACAATCAACTTCATCAATAATTTTGATACCTTCCTGCTGACCATGGCCATGACGGCTCTCGGCGCAGAGACCAGTTTTGATAAATTCAAGCAGGCCGGTGCCAAGCCTTTCCTGCTGGCTGGTGTCATTTATGTGTGGCTCTTCTTCGGAGGACTGTTCATTGCCAAGTGGGTGGCCTAAGATAAACTTGCCAAGCCTTATATAAAAAGAATAGGATGGATTTGAGAAATCATTTCGAAGATTTTTCAATCCATCCTAATTTTTTTGATATCCTTCCGATCGGTGACTATGCCTGAAGAAAAGCCCATAAATTGCGTCCCGCCCACCACAGCACGATGATACCGAAACAGCTCCAGATTACCGCCGGATGATGCATGCGGACATAAAGTTTCGGGTTACTGTTCCGTTTCCATTCCGCATAGAGCAGAACAAGAATCAGTGGCAGCGACAGTACCAGCAAGGCATTATAGCGAAGGGCGGCTACAATATCCAGATGAAGCAGGGCGTGAATGGCACGTTGCGAGCCACACCCGGGACATTGCCATCCCGTGAGCATCAGAAACGGGCATTTGGGAAACAGGGCCGTGGCCGAGGGATCGAATGTAAAGAAAATGATTCCGGCAACGGCGAGCAAGATTATCCACATTTTTCTTTTCATGACGCAGGACTTTCCAAAAATGATAATCTGTCCGGAGAAATCCGTCAAAATTTATAGCTGCATTTTTTATCCGGCTAAACGCCCAATGGAATTATAAAAACAGAAAGGGTATTGCAGAAAGTCCGACAAAAAAGAGTATATACAGAATCCAGAAAATGATGGAGGAAACCAATCCCCATATTGTCCATTTCTTGGCTTGGGAAGAATAGTACTCCGCCATATCATATTGGCCGCTCAGATATAAATTCTCCACTTTTGTGGCATTGACGATACCGATAATGCCAAACGGCAGGCAACAGAAAATAGTAATCAGAATAGATTCTACGAGCCATGTCTTAGGCATGATCCGATTATTTCGCGGTGGTTCCGGAGGCATTTGCATCAAAAGATCTGCCAGTTCGGGTAATTCTGCAACACGTTGCCAGTCACTCATTCCGACCCGCCATACCATTGTGTTGGCAGAGATACCTTTAAGGGGCAGGTCTTCTTTCTGAAAAGGACCCTGTTTTACATTGTTTATCAAGATATAATATTCCATGATATTATTTTTATAAGTTACCTTTCGCAAAGATAAGGGTTTGTCTGGAAAAAGAAAATAAAGATTTCGATATTATTCGGTCCAAATTGTATCTTTTTGAGGGAACCGCTTTTCGACGTATTAAGATTGCGTTTCGGGTGTGAAACAAGAAAAACCGGGCATGCTTGTCTTGCAGAATCCGTAAAATATGCGTATCTTTGCATCCGCATTGCCAAGGGCGATGCGGAATGAGTGCTTGTAACCTCTTTAAAAACAAGAAATATGAACGAAAAGAAAACTGTGAGTGTATCCTTCATGTTGCTGGGGATACTCTTCTGTGTTTGCCTGATTTCGGCAAACCTTCTGGCAACAAAACAAATCATGTATGGACCGCTGAACATCACGGCCGCTATTATTGTATTCCCGATTTCTTACATCATCAACGACTGCATCGCAGAGGTGTGGGGATTCAAGCGTGCGCGTCTGATCATCTGGACCGGTTTTATCATGAATTTTATTTTCGTACTCTTCGGTGCGCTGGCCGATTGGATACCGGGTGCTCCATACTGGAACAATGAGGAGGGCTTTCACAATCTGTTCGGACTGGCTCCGCGTGTGGCCTTTGCTTCCTTCCTGGCTTTCCTGTGCGGTTCTTTCCTGAATGCCTATATCATGAGCGCCATGAAGATTGCTTCCAACGGTAAGAACTTTTCGCTTCGTGCCATCCTTTCCACTCTGGTGGGCGAAACAGCCGATTCGCTGATCTTCTTTCCTCTGGCTTTAGGCGGCCTTGTTCCGTTCAAGAACCTGCTTTGGATGATGTTCTGGCAGATTACGCTGAAAACAGCCTATGAAATCGTGATTCTTCCGGTAACCATCCGTGTCGTGAAGTATGTGAAGAAGACCGAACAGGTGGATGTATACGATCGGAAAATTTCTTATAACGTTCTAAAAATCTCAGACTTATGATGAATCATGAGGCGGCCCTGGTTGTATTCAGTGGCGGACAGGATTCTACAACCTGTCTGTTTTGGGCCAAGAAACATTTCAAGAAAGTTTATGCGCTGAGTTTCGTTTACGGACAGAAGCATCAGCAGGAAGTAGAGATTGCCCGTGCGATTGCCCGCGAGGCTGATGTGGAATTTGAGGCAATGGATGTGTCTTTTATCGGTCATCTGGGCCGCAATTCCCTGACTGATCCTACGATGGTGATGGACGAGGAGAAGCCTGCCGACAGTTGTCCCAACACGTTTGTACCCGGACGAAACCTGTTCTTTCTGAGCATTGCCGCGGTCTATGCCCGCGAGCACGGTATCAATCATCTGGTGACGGGCGTGTCGCAGACTGATTTCAGCGGTTATCCTGACTGTCGTGACAGTTTTATCAAGAGTTTGAACGTGACGTTGAATCTGGCAATGGAAGAGCAGTTTGTGATTCATACTCCGCTCATGTGGATTGACAAATGCCAGACCTGGGCTCTGGCTGATGAGTTGGGAGTGCTTGATCTGGTGCGCCAGCGTACATTGACCTGCTACAATGGAGTTCCCGGCGACGGATGCGGCCACTGTCCGGCCTGCAAACTGCGTCGTGAGGGACTGGAAAAATATCTGGAACAAAAAAAGAAAAAAGGAAATGAGTAATAGCGAAAGAGAAAAAGAAGGATTGCAGTCGCTCGGAAAAACCACACAGTACCGCCAGGATTATGCGCCCGAGGTGTTGGAGGCTTTTCAGAACAAACATCCGGAGAATGATTATTGGGTGCGTTTCAACTGTCCCGAGTTTACCAGTCTTTGTCCCATTACCGGGCAGCCGGATTTTGCGGAAATCCGCATCAGTTATCTGCCCGACCAGAAGATGGTAGAGAGCAAGAGTCTGAAACTGTATTTGTTCAGTTTCCGCAATCACGGCGACTTCCACGAAGACTGTGTGAATAAAATCATGAAGGATCTGATCCGTCTGATGGATCCAAAATATATCGAGGTAACTGGTATCTTTACCCCGCGTGGCGGCATTTCCATTTATCCGTTTGCCAATTACGGCCGGCCGGGAACACGCTACGAGCAGATGGCCGAATACCGCCTGATGAACCACGACCTGAAGCTGTAACGCTTCAGGCCAGTTCCAGTCCGAACGCTTCTTTCAGTTTGAGAAGGTTCGGATTTTTTTTTGCCATATTTTGAAATTGTTCTCCTTTTGTGTAAATCTTTGATGCCGCTTCCGCTTCGGCCACTTGTACCGTCATGGTCAGGTTGCGGTGATGCAACCTGCCTTGCATGTGTGCTTCGATTTTGGGAGCCATCTGCATCATGAAAACTTTTACCTGTTCATTGTTTACGGTTACCTCAAAATGATCGGCATCCACCAGCTTGGGTTGCATGATTTTCATACGTTTGGCAATCGCTGTTTCCTCTCGTGGCAGCAGGTTGGCGAATTCATGCCAGTAAAAAACAAGCTGCTCTTCTGTGACAGGCACATCTTCCTGCTGGATGTTCTGTGACTGGCTGGAGCCGTATTGCGCCTGTATCTCGTTGCTTTCTGCCGTCTGATCGGGGCGTTTGTGGATGGATAGACCCAATTGTCCCATTTTAAGTTTTGGGATTTTAGGTTTGTTCTCATCCGTTTCCGGAAGCGGACTGCTTTTGGTCGGTTCCGGTTTGGTTACGGGGGTTGTGGCTGGTGTCTGTTGTGTGCGGGGTACAACAGCTTTCTCGGCCTTTCCTTGAAACGCCGAGAATATAGGTTTTAAGATCTTTCCGGGCTTACGCCCGGAGCCGGTTTCATCATCCTGTGTAAGTTGTGCCAACTGGATAAGAGTGATTTCTACCAGCAATCGTTTGTTCTTGCTTGCCTTGTAGTTCAGGTCACAGTCATTGCACAGTTTGATGGCATGGTATAAGTGTGCCGGTTTCCATTTTCTGGCCTGTTCCTCATAACGTTTGCGTATCGAGTCGCTCACCTCCAACAGCGGAAGGGTAATGGCATCCTGCGATACCATGAGGTCGCGCAGATGCGAAGCCAGGCCGCTGATGAAATGTCCGCCTTCGAATCCTTTTTTCAGGATTTCATTGAACAGCACCATGCATTCGGCAACCTTGTTCTCCAGAAAATATTCTGTCAGTCTGAAGTAATAGTCGTAATCCAATACATTCAGGTTTTCGATGACTTTCTGATAGGTCAGGTTACCGTTGGTAAAGCTGGCTGTCTGATCAAAGATAGACAGGGCGTCACGCATTCCGCCATCGGCTTTTTGGGCAATGAGATCAAGAGCTTCCACTTCGTAGGTAATATGTTCCTTTTCGGCCACGTGCTTCAGGTGCTCCACAGTGTCCTGAATACTCATGCGGTTGAAATCGTAAGTCTGGCAACGGCTCAGAATGGTAGGGAGAATCTTGTGTTTCTCCGTAGTGGCCAGAATGAAAATGACATGGGCCGGCGGTTCCTCCAAAGTCTTGAGGAATGCATTGAACGCTGCGGTGGAAAGCATGTGCACCTCGTCGATGATGAAAACCTTGTATTTTCCTATCTGAGGCGGGATGTATACTTGCTCGATAAGTGTACGGATATCCTCAACCGAGTTGTTGGACGCTGCATCCAGCTCATGGATATTCAGCGAGCGCTGTTCGTTGAACGCCTTGCATGATTCACATTCGTTGCAGGCCTCATGATTTTCCCGTGGTGACAGGCAGTTGATGGTTTTGGCAAAGATTCGTGCGCAAGTGGTTTTTCCCACTCCTCGTGGTCCGCAGAACAGATAGGCGTGTGCCAGTTTGCCGTTGGCAATCGCATTTTTCAGTGTGGTGGTCAGAGCTTGCTGTCCGATCACATCATCGAAGGTATCCGGTCTGTATTTTCTTGCAGAAACAATATATTCTCCCATGAATGATTGTATTGTATTTTTTATTGTTTGATCTGTTTTTGTATTCTGCAAAAATACGAAAAAAAGATGGCAATAGCATACTTTTTATATCTTAAATATCACTATCTTTGCTCCCGCATTAATTATTAAGAACAGTAATATGGGAAACAAACTCCAGACAGCCTGGGCGTTTATACGCAATCATAAATACGCCTGTGTGACTTTTCTTTTTCTGCTGATTATTGGAGTCGTGGATGAAAACTCGCTGTTAAGCCGTTATCACAACCTGAAGCAGATTCGCGAGATGAGAGCAGAGATCAGAAAGTATAAGGAAAAATATGAGTATGATACAGAGCGTTTGAATGAAATGAACACACAGCCAGAGGCCGTGAAACGCATTGCCCGGGAGCAGTATTTCATGAAAACGGAAGATGAAGATATTTTTGTTATAATGGATCATTCGGATGAAACAGCTGACTAAACTGCAGAATATAATCTATATGGCCGGAGCGTTGATGCTTCTGGTTGGTGCGGCGGTGTATTTTACCCGTTGGATTGGCGCCTTTTATCTGTATACCGTGGGTGCCTGTTGTTTTTCTCTGATTCAGTTTCAGGCTGCTTATGAGGGAAAAAATTGGGTCATCAAGCGCTTGCGCCGGCAACAGTTGTTGGGGGCGCTTTTCCTGTTGCTTACAGCGGTGGCCATGTCTATGAATACCTTTCATTATGGTTTTGCGCAGCGTAATGAGTGGATGTTTACGCTTTGTGTAGGGTGCGTGTTTCAGCTTTATACAGCTTTTCGTATTCCGGCCGAATTGGAGAAAGAGGGGCGTTGAATCACTAAACGGGTTGTATAAAGATTAAAATTCGATAATAAATTTTCTGACATCGCTAAATGCTTGTATTTTTGAACACTGAAGATAATACGTAGATGTTTGATATGAGGAAATTTTTAGCTTTGCTGACAGTACCGCTTACACTGTTGTCTTGCTCAAAACAGTATATAATAGAAGGCAGTTCTACCGTGCAGAGTCTGGATGGGAAAATGCTTTATCTGAAAACACTCAAGGACAACCAGCTTGTGAATATTGATTCCTGTGAGGTGATTCACGGGCAGTTTGAATTTTCCGGTCCTTGGGATTCCACCATGATGGTAAACCTATTTATGGATGAAGAAAGCATTATGCCTTTGGTACTCGAAGAAGGTAATCTTCAAATTCATATCGATCATGCGGAACAGACGGTTACCGGAACACCCCTGAATGACACGCTTTATGCTTTTATTCAGGAGAAAAGCCGGATAGACAATCAGCTGGCTGAACTTTCACACAAGGAAAGCCAGATGATTATGGACGGGATGGATCATGATGAGGTATTGGATATACTGAAAAAGGAAGCCGCAGAACTGAACCGGCAGAATGATTCTCTGATCATAGACTTTATTTCCCGAAATTTTGATAATGTATTGGGGCCGGGAGTCTTCATGATTCTGACCAGTGCTTTCCCTTATCCGATCATTACTCCGCAGATTGATTCTCTGATGTCTATTTCCACTCCCTATTTTCAGGAAAACAGTTATGTAAAGGAATACATGAAGCTGGCCAAGGAAAATATGGAACTGATGAAAGAAAGACAGGAAGCTGGTTTGGAATATTAAACAGAAAGAATAAAAATATGCCCCCGCAGAACGAAACCGTTCTGCGGGGGCATATTTTATGGAGTTGATCAAACCTTTTCAGACTTCATTTTTCTTTTTATATTTTTCCGGTAAGGCTGATTCAATGGCTTCATAAGACTTTTCCATCATGACTTTGATATCTTCCATGCCTTTTCCGCAAGGAGGGATTGGAGCATGAATGGTCATAATCAGCTTGTGGCGGCGCACAAAAGAAAAACCGGCAGTTCGGGGAAGTATTTCGAACGAACCGTCAATCGTAACCGGAACAATGGGCAACTGCAATTCATCAGCCAGTTGATATGCTCCTTTCTTGAACGGAATCATGCATCCGTCGTAAGTGCGGGCACCTTCCGGAAATACAACCAGCGAGGTTCCTTCTTTCAGAATTTCACGGGCCTTACTGTAGGTTTCCTGTATTTTTTTCGGTCCGGATTTGTCTACAAAAATATGACGGGCGCTTTCACAGGCCTTGCCTACGAGGAAAATCTTGCGTAAGGATTTCTTCATCATCCATTTGAAGTTTCTTCCCAGGTATCCGTAAATCAGGAAAATATCGAATGCCCCCTGATGGTTGGCCGTAAACACATAGGAGGTTTTCTTGTCCAGATGTTCTCTGCCACGTACTTCCACCGGAATGAGCAAGACCTTACAGATGATGATGGACCAGATCTTCCCCGGATAATATCCCCAGAAATGAGCACTTCCGATCCATGAACCAATGATTGTGATAATGGCTGTAAGCGCGGTGCATACCAACAATATGGGCAGTGCGATACATAACTGATAAATCTTATAAATGATATTCATGAGTTTTGACTTTTAATGGCTGCAAAATTAGTGTTTTTTTTATTTACAGTGTAATGTTATGACATTTATTTCTGGCCATGCACCGAAACGGAAAGGGATGAGCGCGCCGCCGACACCCAGACTCACGTAAAGACCGCGGGAGTTTTCCTGATACATGCCTTTCCATTCGGGATAGAGATACTGGGCTGGAGACCAGTTGCCGATCATGAATTGCATGCCATGGGTATGCCCTGATAAAGTGAGCTGTATGTCTGTGGTGGGCAGAACCTTACGTTTCCAGTGGCTTGGGTCGTGGCTGAGCAGAAGCTTGAACAATGACGCGTTCTGGTTGAGTCCTTCCTGCGCTTTGTTCAGATCTCCCCGTTCCGGAAAAGGCGGTTTGCCGTCGTTCTCCACTCCCAAAATGACAATGCTGTCCTGTCCCCGGTGAATGACGCTGTGTTCGTTCTGTAACAGATTCCATCCCATCTTTTCCTGAAGATCTAGCATTTCATGGAATTTTTGGGATTTTTCCAACGGAGTCATGTATTTGGCATAAGTCATATAATCATGGTTTCCTAAAATGGAAAACACCCCGTCTTTGGCTTTCAGCTTGCTTAATTCATCGACAAAAGGATAAAGTTCGGCAACATCCGTGCTTACCAGATCGCCTGTGAAACAGATGGCATCGGCCTGTTGGGCGTTGATGGTATGCACCAGTTCGCTGATAAATTCCGGATGGGTTTTCATGCTGGTAAGATGCAGGTCGCTGATCTGGACAATCTTGTAGCCGTCGAATTTCTTTGGAAGGGTATCTGAGTGGAATTCAGTTTTCTGTACCTTCAAAAGTGTGGGGCCAAAAGACAGACCGCAGATCATCATGCAGAATACGGCAAATCCGGCAGTAAAACTGATCGGAGTATTGGCTTTCCGGTAAGGAGGAAGTATCAGGCCAACCAGTTTTCCTAAGAGCGAAACAAGCGCATAAGTTGTTTTGGGAAGAGCCAAAAGCATGTAGGCCGAAAAATAAAGAACGATGGCATCCATGTTTTCGGGGGTAAGGCTCTCTGTGTAAGTAAGCCATACGGCAAAGAACAGGAGCAGGGCCGTAGGACCCCAGAATGTCACCTTGGCCCATCGTGGAACAGTGGGCTTGCGCAGATGCCAGTAATAGATGTATATGTCCGGCAAGAGACAGGTGAGCAACAGTAGTGGTAATATTCTTAATATCATAATGTTATTTGGGCTTTATAAGTTTGCGGCTAAAAACTTGCGGATATATTCAACCGGTTTTCCTTTTCGCCGGGCATAGTCTTCGAGCTGATCTTCGCCGATCTTTCCCACAGCGAAATATTTGGATTGAGGATGAGCCAGTATCAGTCCGCTTACGGACGCGTGCGGAATCATGGCACCGGTTTCGGTGATGCGGATTCCAATCCGGCTGAAATCGAGCCAGGCATCCAGATCAAAATTCGTACTCTGGTCGGGCAGGGAAGGATAGCCTACAGCCGGACGGATTCCTTGAAAACGCTCTAAAAGCAGTTCCTTGACGGAGAGTTGTTCGTCTGGCGCATATCCCCAATAGGTTTTCCGTACTTCTTCATGCATTTTTTCAACGGATGCTTCTGCCAACCGGTCGGCCAATGTCTGGCAGAGCATGTGGGCAAACGGATCGTAATCCTCATCCTTTTCGTAAAGATGTTCTATCTCTTCGTCCACAGTGGCGCAGAAGACTCCTACTTTGTCGGGAATGCCGTGTGCGACCGGTCGCACATAATCGGAAAGGCAAAGGAACGGACCTTCCGTTTTTTTCTGTTGCTGGCGGAGCAGAGGAAGACGGAATTCTTGTTTCTCATTTTTCTCATTCCCACCTTCGTCTGACCGGAACACGAGATTGTCGCCATCGGAATTCGCATCATAAAGTCCGAAACGCACATAGCTGTGGTAGGCGGCATCCAGTTTGGTCAGCATCTGGCGTGCATCGTCATACAGGCGCATGGCTTCGGTAGCCCGTGCCTTTTCTTCTTCGGGAAACTGGTTCAGCCATCCGGCTCTACATCCGGCACAATCGTGTACATCGGCAATGCCGGCAAAACGCGGGGGAAATCCCCAGGCATGGAAGAAATAAATCCAGTTGATGTAGGGGATGACATCACGCAGGTGGTAAGTTATTGTTTGTATCATCTTTCAAATGTCAGGGCTTTTCCTCTATATTGTTCGTCAATTTGTCCGTTCTGATAAAGCAGGTGTCCGTTGCAGAAAGTATATTTCACTTTCCAGTTGAAGGTGTGTCCTTCGAGCGGGCTCCATCCGCATTTACTCAGAATGCAGTCAGTGGTCACGGTCCAGGGCTGTTCCGGCTGTACCAGAACCAGGTCGGCAAAATAGCCTTTGCGTATGAAGCCTCGGCGGGAAATGTCGAACAGGGTTGCCGGTCCGTGGGCCATTAAATCAACGACACGTTCCAGAGGAAGGATTCCCTGATCTGCCAGTTCGAGCATACAGTTCAGAGAGAACTGTACCATCGGCATACCGGAAACCGCTTTGACGCAACCGCCGTTTTTTTCCTGAAGCAGATGAGGCGCATGATCGGTGCCCACCACATCAATACGGCCGTCGGTCAGAGCCTGACGCAGGGCATCCCGGTCGGTCGAAGTCTTGATGGCAGGATTGCATTTGATACGTGTGCCCAGTGTCTTGTAGTCATCCTGAGTATACATCAGATGCGCCACGCAGGCTTCTCCGGTAATCTGTTTACAGGTATGTCCGCTGTAAGCATTGTCCAAACCTTCGTTGGAAAGCAGATCCAATTCGTGCGCTGTGGAAATATGAGCGATATGGAGGCGGGCTCCTGTCTCACGGGCCAGAGAAACGGCCAGCTCCGATGAACGGTAGCATGCCTCTTCACTGCGGATTTCCGGATGGTGCTCAACCGAAGGATCTTCGCCATAAAGTTCTTTGCACCGGTTCAGATTCTGGCTGATGATGCCGGAGTCTTCGCAATGCGTCATGATCAGCATGGGAGATTTTCGGAAAACCTCATATAAAGCCTCTTTCTGGTCTACAAGCATGTTGCCGGTGCTGCTGCCCATAAACAGTTTTACACCGCAAATCTTTTTAGGGTCCAACTGTGGAAGCTGGTCGGCATTATTGTTGGTGGCTCCGAAGAAGAAAGAATAATTCACCCTGCTTTTTTCGGAGGCCAGACGGAATTTCTCTTCCAGATTCTCCAGGTTGGTGGTCAGCGGATTTACATTCGGCATGTCCATAAAGGAGGTTACACCACCGGCGGCTGCAGCCCGGCTTTCCGATTCCATATCTGCCTTGTGGGTGAGTCCCGGTTCGCGGAAGTGGACATGATCGTCAATCACTCCCGGGAGCAGGTACATGCCCGAAGCGTCCACGGTCTGGTCGGCCTGCTCCGGCAGAATACTTTCATCGTTTCCTTCAAAGATTTCGGCAATCTGTTCGTTTTCAATCAGTACCGAACCGGGAAGCTGTTTCCCTTCGTTTACAATTATCGCGTTTTTTATTAATATTTTCATTGTTGTTATTGGTATTTAATGTTTACCGCAAATTTATAAAAAACTTTGGAGAAATGGGGATAAACTGTTTATTTTGCCAACTAAAATTATATTAATGTTTTAAGATTAACAGAACACTAATCATGAAGAAATTATTTGTTACCGCCATGTTCGGCATGGTTTTGGCCAGTATTCCGGTTTGGGCATGCACGGGTAACCGTAAACAGGAAGTACAGCAAACGCAGGCAGATAAAGACGGATATATTGTCCGGGTGGGACAGGAAGCTCCCGATTTTACCATTTTGTATACGGATGGCAGCAAGAAAAAGCTTTCCGATTTGCGGGGCAAGGTCGTGATGTTGCAGTTCACGGCCAGCTGGTGTGGAGTATGCCGTCAGGAGATGCCTTTTATCGAAAAAGATATCTGGCAGAAGCATAAGGAGAATCCTGACTTCGTCTTGTTAGGAATAGACCGTGACGAACCGGTAGAAACCGTGGAGAAATTCCGTAAATCTACAAAGGTTACCTATCCGCTGACTTTGGATCCCGGCGCGGACATCTTCGGCCTGTTTGCCTTGAAACAAAGTGGTATTACGAGAAATGTTCTGATTGACAAGGAGGGCAAGATTGTGATGCTGACGCGCCTTTTCAATGAAGAGGAATTCGGTCAGCTGGTGCAGAAAATAGACAGCCTGTTGAAGTGACCTGTTTTTGAGGATGCCGATATTTTTTTCAAAAAAAATGATTGCCGGTTTAAACCTTTTCTTTTTCTTCTGTCTTAGGAATGAGATTGCTTTACGGCAGGAATGTGGTACCGGCTTGTCGTATGGTATTTGCAATCATGAAGATCATTAACTTAAAATACGACAGAAATGATGAAGAAAATGTTTTTAGGCGCGGCTTTTGCCTTGATGCTTGTGATGCCGGCCAATGCTCAGAGAAATCAGAATGCCCAGAAAATGTCTCCGGAACAGGCTATAGAAATGAAAACGAACCGTATGGCCAAGCGTCTGATGCTGGACGACGCGACAACTGCCAAGTTCGCTCCAATCTATAAGGAATATCTGACAGAACTTCAGGGATGTATGCAGAATTGTCCCAAAGCCGCAAATTGTCCGGCCAATGGACAGAAATGCGCTGCGATGACTGATGCGGATATTGAAAAATGTATCGAGCAGCGTTTTGACATGCAGCAGAAGAAGTTGGACATCAGAAAGAACTACTACAAGAAGCTGAAGTCAGTATTGAACATGAAGCAGATGCAGGCACTTTTCTGTGCTCCGGCAGGACCGGGCAGAGACGGTAAGTGTCCGTTAGGTGACAAGAAGCCGGCTCAACGTAAGCAGATGAAGCGAAATATGCAGTAATTGTCCGGAATAAAAATAGAGATTAAGAAGCCATGTCAGTACTCTGAAAAGTATTCGATATGGCTTTTTATTTGTTTTTGCGGCAGGTGAAGCATGAAATATAAATAGATATGCTAAATTTGTGTGCTTGAAATGAACGGTCAGCCGGTCGGCTGATTTTATTTTGTTTGATATGAGTATTACTTTGTTTTTGGTCCGCCATGGCGAGACAGAAGAGAATAAACTGCGTATTTTGCAGGGACACATGCCAGGAACACTGACCGCGTTGGGAAAAGAACAGGCTGCGGCAGTCGGTGTCCGGCTGGCTGGTGAAACCTTTGACTTGATGTATTGCAGTGATTTGCGGCGCTGCAAGGATACGGCTGCCATCATGAATGAGACACTGCATCTGCCGGTGGTTTATACACCTTTGCTGCGGGAGCGTGACTGGGGGCGTTCTACGGGAGTGAGTCTTTTGAAAGAGCGTGTTCCGATAGATCCTTCTGCCGAGTCGGTCGAGGCTATGTTTGACCGGGCGCAATCCTTTCTGCGTTTGTTGTTGGAGAACCACTCCGGTCAGCGTATTCTGGTGGTCAGTCACGGCCTGTTTCTCCGTATTCTGATTTCGGTGATCGAAGGAGAGTATTATAAGAAAGTACGTCCTTTGGAGAATACCGAGGTGCGCACCTTTGTGGTGGAACGTCTGCCTTCGGGCGATGAATTGCAAGAAGACGAGCAAGGCGCAACTGCCAATTAATGGAGTTGCGCCTTGCTCGTCTTTTTATGTTTCTGATGGTCAGCATTCTATTTCCGAGATTTGTTTCAGGATGCTTACGGCTTCTTTTACGTTTCCTACCTCTTCGATGACCAAGGAGCGCTTGTCTTTGATTTCTCTCAGCTTGCAGCGATGGATATGGATGGTGGCATACTGGATACATTGTCCGAAAGGCTTGCTTTTGTAATAAGCGCTGTCCGGGTTGGAAACAAAGAACAGTGTCATGTTTCCGCCCTTCAGATAAATCTTTTCCGCACCCAGTTTCTTGCCGATGCGTCGCAGGCGTACCACTTCAATGAGTTCTTCGCCCTCAGGCGGAATCGGACCGAAACGGTCCAGCATGCGTGTCCGGAACTTTTCGATGTCCTGATCTTCTTCCAGATTATCCAGCTCTCGGTAAAGCAACATACGCTCGCTGCTGCTCGGCACATACGTTTCCGGGAAACTCATGCGCAGGTCGCTTTCCAGAGAACACTCTTCGACGAAGGTTTCTCCACCCAATTCTTTTCCCTGAGCCAGTTCTTCTTCGTACAGGTCGTTGAACTCCTCGTTCTTCAGTTCCTTGATGGCCTCGGCCAGGATTTTCTGATAGGTTTCATATCCCAAATCGGCGATAAATCCGCTTTGTTCGGCACCCAACAGATTTCCTGCTCCACGGATGTCAAGATCCTGCATGGCAATATGGATGCCGCTGCCCAGATCGGAGAAGTTTTCGATAGCCTGCAGGCGCCGACGCGCCTCCTGCGTGAGCGAGGAGAGTGGGGGAGCCAGCAGATAGCAGAAGGCTTTTTTGTTGCCTCGTCCCACACGGCCGCGCATCTGGTGCAGGTCGCTCAGACCAAAGTTGTGTGCTCCGTTGATGATGATCGTGTTGGCGTTCGGTATGTCGATACCACTCTCGATGATGGTTGTAGAGATCAACACATCATAATCATAGTTGGCAAAGTCCAGAATCACCTTTTCCAGTTCTTCGGATGCCATGCGTCCATGACCGATGCAGATACGCACATCCGGAATGCGTTTGCGAATCATGGTTTCCAGATCGTAGAGTGATGCAATGCGGTTGTTCACGATAAACACCTGTCCGTTGCGGCTCATCTCAAAGTTGATGGCTTCGCAGATTACGTCGGCGCTGAAGGTGTGTACCTCGGTCTGTATCGGGTAACGGTTGGGTGGCGGTGTCTGAATCACGCTCAGATCGCGTGCGCCCATCAGCGAGAACTGAAGGGTTCTCGGGATTGGGGTAGCTGTCAGAGTGAGTGTGTCCACATTGACTTTCATCTGACGGAGCTTTTCTTTGGTAGCTACTCCGAATTTTTGTTCCTCGTCAATAATGAGCAGTCCCAGATCCTTGAACTTCACGGTCTTACCGATGAGCTTGTGTGTACCGATAATGATATCTATGTTACCTTCTTCCAGGTTCTTCAAGACAGCCCGTGTCTGTGTAGCCGTACGGGCGCGGGTCAGATAATCAATGCGTACCGGCATGTCCTTCAGTCGTTTCTTGAACGTCTGGAAATGCTGGTAGGCCAGTACGGTGGTAGGTACCATCACAGCCACCTGTTTGCTGTCGGCGCAGGCCTTGAAGGCGGCACGAATGGCCACTTCCGTTTTTCCGAATCCCACATCGCCACATACCAGACGGTCCATCGGCTTGTCCTTCTCCATATCGGCTTTTACGTCCTGAGTGGCTTTCAGCTGGTCGGGCGTATCCTCATAAAGGAAACTGGCTTCCAGCTCGTGTTGCAGGAAACTGTCCGGACTGAAGGCAAATCCTTTTTCCTCCTTTCGCAGGGAATACAGACGGATCAGGTCGCGGGCAATATCCTTGATCTTGGATTTGGTCTTTTCTTTCAGGCGCTCCCAGGCTCCAGTTCCCAACTTGTTGAGATGAGGCGGTTCACCGTCTTTTCCTTTATACTTACTTACTTTGTGCAGGGCGTGTATCGACACAAACACCACATCATCGTTCTGATAGATGATTTTGATGACCTCCTGCATGTTCTTTCCGTTCGGAATCTGAATGAGTCCGCCGAAACGTCCCACACCATGGTCCACGTGGATCACATAATCGCCGATCTGAAACTGCTGGATTTCCTTGAGCGAGAGAGCCACTTTTCCACTGCGTGCCTTGTCGCTCTTCAGATTATATTTATGATAGCGGTCGAAGATCTGATGATCGGTAAAAAAGCACGCTTTCAGAGTATGGTCGGTAAATCCTTCATGCAGCGTATGGTTGATGGGGGTAAAAGTCAGGCACGACTGCTGCTCTTCGAAAATGGTTTGCAGACGTTCGGTCTGCTTTTCCGAGTCGGCCAGAATGTAAATCTGATATCCTTTGGCCTTGAAGTCGGAGAGAGTTTGTTGTACCAGTTCAAAATTCTTGTGGAACACCGGTTGCGGCACCATCTCAAAGCGGATGGTGGCCTGTGGGGTGCCCGTGGCAGAGGCAGCGCATTCAATTCTCCGGAAACGGGAGATACCTTTGACAAACACATCTCGTTCTACAAGCTGGCATTCACGCTTCATCTGCAGATAGATATCCTGTTCGTCCATTTCGCTTTGCGCCTGACGCTCCAGAATGGCCTGTTGGGAGAAGCCGTCTCGGTAGGCTTTTTCCACACTGTCGCACACAAAGGTCAGGTCTTTCAGCACCAACAGAGTCTTTTCGGGCAGGAAGTCGGTAAACGGCATATTGTCACTTCCGGCTCCCGATTGCAGTTCCGGCACGATGGCAATCTCATTCAGCTTGTCCTGCGACAGCTGGGTCTGCACGTCGAAAGAGCGGATACTGTCCACCTCATTACCGAAAAAGTCCACTCGGAACGGATATTCCGAAGAGAAAGAGAAGATGTCCACGATGCTGCCTCGGATGGCAAACTGCCCCGGTTCGTACACATAGTCCACATTCTTGAAACCGAAATCAATCAGCGTCTTGCGGATATCGGTAATTTCGATGCTTTCGCCGTTGCGGATGCGCAGCGTTTTTTCCTGAAGACTTTTGCGTGACACCACCTTTTCGGCCAAAGCTTCGGGGTAGGTGACAATGAACAGAGGATAGGTTTCCGTCTGCAGGCGGCTCAGCACCTCGGTGCGCAGAATTTCGTTGGCGGCATCCTTTTGGGCAAACTTGATGGCCCGGCGATAAGAGGAAGGGTAGTAGAATACGAAACTGTCGCCCAGTATTTGGATCAGGTCGTGGTAGAAATAACCGGCCTCCTCGGCATCGTCCAGAATGAACAGATAGGGCATTCCGGCAGTCTCCGACACATGTTCAATCATGCTGCTGAACAGTACGGGCAGAGATGAGGCACATGTTCCGCACAGATGGATGGAGCGGATTTCCGGATCGGCAATCTGTGCGGCCAGTCCCTTGAGCAGGGGATGGTCTGCATATCGTTTTAGAATTTCTTTTATGTCCATAATTACAGGCAAAATTACAAATAAAGCAGTAAAAAAAGGGAAAGAGGGGGATTTATTTCTATAAAATGATCAGGTTTCACATATTCTTTCTATATTTGCTCATTATTTCAATTACACAACAGAAACAACATTCAGTAAAATATGCGTTCAGATAGTATTGTCATTATTCCTACCTATAACGAAAAGGAAAACATCGAGAACATTATCCGGGCCGTGCTGGGGCTGGAGCAACCGTTCAATATCCTGATTATTGATGACGGATCACCCGACGGCACTGCGGCCATTGTGAAGAAACTGATGGCCGATGAATTTAAGGACCGTCTGTTTCTGATAGAGCGTACCGGAAAGTTAGGATTGGGTACCGCCTATATCACCGGTTTCAAATGGGCCATCGAACAGAAATATGATTACATTTTTGAGATGGATGCCGATTTCAGCCACAACCCAGATGATCTGCCCCGTCTGTATCGTGCCTGTGCCGAGGAGGGATATGACATGTCGGTAGGTTCACGTTACATTACCGGTGTGAATGTGGTGAATTGGCCTATCGGACGTGTGCTCATGTCTTATTATGCGTCTAAATATGTACAGTGCATCACAGGAATCGGTGTGCACGACACCACAGCCGGATTTGTATGTTACACACGCCGTGTGCTCGAAACTATCGAGTTGGACAAAGTGCGTTTCAAGGGATATGCTTTCCAGATTGAGATGAAGTTTACAGCCATTCAGTGCGGATTCCGTATCAAGGAAGTGCCGGTAATCTTCGTAAACCGTGAACTGGGTACCAGCAAGATGAGTGGCGGAATATTCGGCGAGGCCGTGCTCGGAGTGATGCGTCTGCGTCTGGACGGCTGGTTCCGCAAATATCCGCGCAAAAAATAAATCCGGAGTCGTTGTTGGCTCTTTATGTAAAAAAGATTGCTTATGATCAAGAATGATACTTTAGATATAATCCGCACCCGTCGCAGTGTGCGCCAATATAAGGCTACGCCTGTTGAAGCCGACAAACTGGAAGCGGTGCTTCAGGCCGGAACCTATGCGCCTACCTCGCGCGGCAAGCAGGCACCCTATATCGTGGCCGTGGAGAACGAGGCGTTCAAGGAGCGTTTGGCGCGCATGAATGCCGAAGTGATGGGGGTGACTTTGAATCCGTATTACGACGCACCGGTGTATATTCTGGTGTTTGCTCCTGCCGATGCCAACAACCCCATACAGGACGGCAGTTGTATTCTGGAGAACATGATGCTGGCGGCACATGCTTTGGGGCTTGCCTCATGTTGGATTCACCGTGAGAAGGAGATGTTCGCCACAGCAGAAGGTAAGGCCTTGATGGCCGAGATGGGTTTGCCCGAAGGCCTGATGGGAATCGGAGCGCTGAGCTTAGGTTATGCCGACGGGCCGTTGCCTGAAGCGAAACCACGCAAGGAAGATTATTATCGGATTATCCGTTAAAAGGGCATAATCCGTGTAGAGAGATAAAGAGAGAGGGCTGTCCGGCGGATGTAAATGGCGGGCGGCCCTTGTTCGTTACCTTAAATATAAAGAATGATTTATGAGTCAGAAGATCAGAAATAATCAGTTACAGGATGAACTGGAATATCGTGGTGACGCTTTGGTGGCCACTCATTTGCATGTATGTGCCTACGACGAGCATGGTGTGGATATGGGCAAGGGGCACCGCCTTTCGGATGTGGAAGGATTGATTTCCAAGCGCCGGCAGCATTGGCTTCAGGTGCACGGTCTGTCGGATGTGGCTACCATAGAGCAGATCTGCCGCCATTATGAAATCAATTTTCTGGTGGCTCAGGATATACTGAACCCGCAGCATCTGGCCAAGATTGAACAGCACGACCATTATAATGTGGTGATTCTGAAATTGATGTTGTTGCAGCCGGATGGCGATTATTCTCTGCATCAGATTTCGATGATTCAGGGCGAGGACTTTGTGCTGACGTTTTCCGATCGGGATATTGACTTTTTTTCTTTTGTGCCTGATGCGGTGCAGAATAATGTATCCAAGGTGCGCAACCGGGGATGTGACTTCTTGTTGAGCGTGTTGTTGAATAGTGTTATGAGTCACTACATGGGCATTCTCTCTGATATGGAGGACCAGTTGGAGGATCTGGAGGAACAGTTGCTGGCTACGCTGGGCGATACGACAACTTCGATCGGGGATATTCAGAAGTTCCGTAAACTGTGTCGTATGATCAAGAAATACATGAATCCGCTGAAAGACGGAATGCACGTGCTGCTGCATTGCGAGAACTGCCTGATACAGGATGCCACGCTTCCTTTCTTTCAGGATGTGAATGATCATCTCAAATCGGTATTCCAGTCGCTCGACACTTGTCGCGAAATGATTTCCGCCTTGGTCGATCTGTATCTTTCCAACAACGACCAGCGTATGAACAGCATTATGAAACAGCTCACCGTGGTGTCCACGCTCTTTATTCCTCTGACCTTCTTTGCCGGTATTTGGGGAATGAATTTTCAGGTAATGCCCGAACTGAGCTGGAAATACGGATATGCCGGTGCCTGGGGACTGATGATTGTCATTGCCTTGGCTGTATTTTGGTATTTCAAGCGAAAGAAGTGGTATTAATACTACTCTTGATAGATTATTTATATCATAACTCCTATAATAAAATAATGACTTTATCATTATAATTTAATTGTTATATGAATCAAAGTTGTAGATTTTAAATTATTGACGGCACAGTAATTGATTATTGTCTTGTCAATTTTAAATTACTGACGGGACAATAATTTGAGAAAGTTTGTTCTTTGATTTTGTTCAACTGGTGTGTTGGGCTTGTTGAATATAGATAATGTAAATATATAAGGAGTATGTAGTGATAAGTCTATAAGGTGGTAAAAACAGTCATAGCTTCGTTTTATTCTGATTTTTTTTTTTGGGGAAAAATCAAAGTTTTTTCTTTTTGCAAAAATGCTGTAAAACAGAGCTTTATTTCCTTTTCTTAGGTCTATCTGGACTTTTGCAAAGATTTCCCTCTGAAAATTTTTCTGGAAAATATTTGGTGGGAAAGAAAAAAGTGCCTACCTTTGCAACCGCAAACGAGAAACAAGCGCCCTCGAAATGAGGTGGCAGGTTACTCGTGAGCGAAATTAAAGAAAGAGTTCTTTGAAAGATTTACATAGACAGATTAACGTAGTACAAGAGCTGACAGTC
>CALUKY010000036.1 GCA_944321345.1 uncultured Paraprevotella sp. | reverse complement strand
AGATACTTTTTTCTTTCCCACCAAATATTTTCCAGAAAAATTTTCAAGGGGAAATCTTTGCAAAGATAGAAAAACACATTGAAACTACCAAGCAATATGCTGTAAAACATAAAATCAACCATCTTGAAAATTAAAGAAAATATCTTCGAAAAAAATTTTTATTTCATCAAAAACGGCCCCTATCATTAAAAAATCATCGGACGACTTATTTGAGAGGGCTTGATGTTTTATCTGAGGGGATAAATCCTTATATTTTTGTGTATTCTTCAATTCAAACAAGGATTAATCAAAAGAAAAACATAAATTTTCTTTCATATATAGATATATTTTTTTAGATTTGTTCAGAACACAAGATAAAAATATGAGAGAATAGACACGAATTATTAAAATCAAGGCTAAAAAGTTAGTATTATGGAAAATGTTTTTTTAATTGATCTACTGTAAGGTAAGTTCCTGGATTTGGGGTTGGCCTATGATTATTTTATTATTAGGAACACACTGTTTTCTGACTCTTCGTTTAAGATTTCCCCAGCGGTATTTATTCAAGGCCATCAAGTTATCCGTTAAAAAAGATGGCGATGCAAATGGAGATGTAAGTCAGTTTGGCGCTTTGGTTACTTCTCTGGCGGCAACTATTGGTACAGGAAACATTATCGGAGTAGCTACGGCTGTAGCTTTAGGAGGCCCGGGGGCTGTATTTTGGTGTTGGATAACCGGGGTGCTTGGAATTTCCACAAAGTATGCCGAAGGACTTTTAGCGGCCAAATATCGGGTAAAAACTGAAAGCGGCGAGATGATTGGCGGTCCGATGTATGCTCTGGAGCGAGGCTTGGGGCAGAAATGGCTGGGAATACTCTTTTGCATATTTACCGCATTGGCAGCTTTTGGCATCGGAAACACCGTACAGGCAAATTCCATATCCTTATTATTACACGAATCTTATGGTATCTCTCCTCATTGGAGTGGTCTGGAATAAGTCTGCTCACAGCATTGGTTGTGCTGAATGGAGTCAAGAGTATCGCCCGAGTGTGCATGACTTTAGTGCCGGTCATGGCATTCCTTTATGTGGCAGGCTGTATATACATTCTGTTTGTGAACTCAGACTATCTTCTCCCGGCCATACAGCTCATTTTAAAATCCGCCTTCACGCCACAGGCAGCCGGTGGCGGATTTACCGGCACTACCGTCATGATGGCGGCGCGTTATGGTATTGCACGCGGCTTGTTCTCCAACGAATCCGGACTGGGATCTGCTCCTATCGTAGCGGCTGCAGCCCAAACTAGAAATACGGTTCGTCAGGCACTGGTATCTTCCACCGGAACTTTTTGGGACACGGTAGTAATCTGCGCTCTGACCGGATTGGTATTGGTGAGCAGCATTCTCGCCTATCCAGACATTGATCATACCAGTGATGCCGCGCTGACCAAAATGGCATTTGCCAAAATTCCCTATGTGGGCACACCTATTCTTTCTTTCGGTATCGTTACGTTTGCCTTCAGCACGATTCTCGGTTGGACCTATTACTCACAAAAGGCTGTAGAATATCTCGGAGGACGAAAGGCCATGCTCGCCTACCGGCTAGTGTGGATCGTGATGATCTATGTCGGCTCGGTACTCAATCTTTCACTGGTATGGAGTTTTGCCGACATTGTGAATGCCCTCATGGCTGTTCCGAATCTGATTTCCCTGCTGCTCTTGTCCGGCGTGCTGGTCAAGGAAACAAAAAACTATTTATGGAGCGGCAGACTGGATGATTATGATGACGATTTGATTCGCTAAGGCTTTTCATTTATCATAAATTATTCCTACCTTTGCACTCCCGTTCACAAAAAGGAGAAAAGACACAAATGACGCGAAACAAATATCACCAGGACATTATAGAGGTACTGAAGGAGGCTAACGGCCGCAGTATGTCCGTAAACCTCATCGCGCGTCACATCTATAATAAAAAGGTAGGGCTTTTTGCCGGGAATCTCTCTTTTGAAGACATTTACCAATCAGTACGTTTCTATCTTTGGGCTCAATCCAACCGCCCGTCCTCCCCTTTTATTAAAGGAGAAAAGCGCGGACATTATCAGGTGCGTAAGGAAATATTCTTCCAGCTGGAACTTGATTTTAACACCCCCTGCCCCGGTAACGAAGAAAAAGAAGATTCGGCAAAAGACAAAGACATACACACCAAAAGCGGCATTCAACTCTTTGAGTAAAACAATATAAAAATAAAAACCGAAGGCTTCGCATCTATTTTATCGATCAGATGCGAAGCCTTCGGTTTTATTGCATACATAACTATTGAAGCATCAATACCATTCAATATTAGAACTGTAGCTACTCTGTTTCTTCCACCTCAATACATCCGCCAAGGTTCCGGCATTTGCAGAGAACGTAAAGTTATACGAACGATACGGACTCAAAACAACGCTGGCCGACATCGAGAAACAGTGCAAGTCACGGCTCAACGATGCCGTGGTCATAGACAGGCGGTGATAATTAAAGTCATATCCCGAAGAGAAACTGATGTTCCATCCGGCAGAGATCTGAAGGTTTCCGGAGAAATTCAGCGTATGTGTCAGTTTATACGGATAACGCATTCTTTTCTCCCGAATCTTGGCACTTGTATTTTCACGCATGCTCACGCCATACGAAACAGAAAAAGACCAGGGCAACTGGAAAGCCAGATAACCATCCTCGTCCACATCAGAATCCGAAGAACGTTTGCCTCCTTTTCGTCCGGCTCTCAGATCTGGATCCAGATTCGTATCATTGTTTTCATCCTTCAAACTTTCACTTTCGGTCAATTCGGTACTTTCCCCACCGCTGTTTTCCCCTCTTCGGAAAAGTTTCCGGAAAGTTTCATTATTAAAGGTGTAGGACAAGTTCTGAGACATACCCTGAAAACGTCCGAAACGTCCGTATGACCATTCCGTGCGATCACCCACGCGCACATTTCCATTTTCATCGAATTCATATGCATAAGTTGCAAACACAGCATTCATGCTGAAAGTGTAATTCCACGGAGTACGTATACGGATATTCGTATTCAAGTCACTCCACGGTTTTGTTGCGGCAGCCATGTTATAGCTCAAGCTTGCTCCAAGCTCATCAATCAGGCTGATTTTCTTGTAGCCCGTGGAATCACGGTCCGTACGGACCTTCATTTCCACATTATTCGAAACCGACATGGTTACACTTCCGTTCTTTCCTCGCGAAGGCACTCCGTAAAGGGCGTTGGCATAAGGAGAATAGGTTACCGTAGAAACATTTCCCTTTTCGTCCGTCTTGACGTAAGTATCCCAATATCCGAAACGTTCCGCTCCGAAATCCGGTTTATAGCTCAGGCTTACAGAAGGGGTGAAGACATGACGGATTGTCTGAATCTTGTTTCCGAACAGTTTGGGCAGCGGAGTGTAGAAACCGTATAATTTCGTATTCGCGGAAATACTCATATTATAGTCATACACATTGTAGAATCCCCATACCGTATCCGCCACCTCTTCCAGAGCATCATGATCCCACCGTTTCATGATCCGATTGGAATACATTCGGTCCGTGAAACTGAATTGAGGGGTAATGTTTATATAATTACCCACAGTAAAGTTGGCACTGATCGGGATGCGGTGCGACATACCGTTGCGCCAGTCCTTAATCAGATTGGATTTAAACAGTTTTTCTTCTTTCGTAAAGATACTGTTGCTCAACTCTCCGGTATAACTTAGGGCAATCTTTTCATACCAGCGCTCCTTGCCCACCATTTTCTTTCGTTTAAACGGATTAAAGCGCGCCAGAGAAATATTCATGCTCGGCAGAGTTACATTCACGGTCGAGTCTCTCATATTCTGCGAGAGGTTGAAGTTTCCGGAAAGAGTCAGTCCGATGCGTGAGAAAGTCTTTGAGTAGCTCACGCTGGAGGTTCGTGTACTCTGAGTGTAACTCTCCGGATTATACATACTGCTCAGATTGTTACGCTCATAATTCTGTGTCGCGAAGTTCACGCTGGCCGAGAAGCTTTGCGTAGGATTGGCCTTGGCATCCTGACGATGGGTCCACTGCACCTTAAAGCTGGTAGACTTCTGATAGTCGGGCATGTTTTTCTCGCCCTCCACCGTATTCTGGTAACTCACATAGAAATTTCCCGAAAAACGGTATCTCTTGTTATAGTTTGATTGTGCGCTGAGTCCCCACGAACCTTTGGTATAGATTTCACCCAAAAGCTGAAGGTCGATCATATCGTTGATCGCAAAATAATATCCTCCGTCGCGCAAATAGAAACCACGGCTCAGCTCATCACCGAATGTCGGCATCAGGAAACCCGAAGAATACTTCTTGTTAAACGGGAAGAAGCCATACGGAATAGCCAGGGGCAACGGAACATCCTCTACCACCAGATAGGCCGGTCCGAACACAACGTCCTTACCCGGACGCACTTTGGCGCGCGTAAGCGACAGGTAAAAATGCGGATGACTGGCATCGCAGGTAGTATATTTTCCATGCCGCACATACATAACTCCTTCCTGGTCACGCTTTGACTCTTCGCTGATCAGGAATCCCTCTCCCTGTTTGGTATAGACATTGTTGATAAACGCTTTCTGCGTCTTGAAGTTGTAGCTGATTTTTTCCGGCTCATACTCATCCGATCCCTGTTTGAACACCGGCTGTCCCTTTACATTACCGGCAGAGTCTGCCCGTCCAACGGCATGAACCAGGCTGCTGTCCAGACTCATGGTAATCAGTTCCGCCTGAAGTTCCAGGTTCTGGTATTTCACCATACTGCTGCCAAAGAGGTTTGCCCTACCCTCAAACTGTTCAAAAGTGATAGAGTCCGAAGCGGAATATGTTACCGGCATATCCAGTGCCGATTTACTCTTTTTCACCGTATCGGCCGCTGTAGAGTCCGCAGGAATTGAATCCACCAGCAGCGAGTCGTTCAGCAACAGAGAATCCAGCGACATGCGTACCGGTCTTACCTTCAGCGAATCAGACAGTTTCAGGGAATCTGTCCGCTGCGCATCCGCACGTTGCAGTGTGTCGAGTATGGTACGCGAAAGCGTATCCGCCCCAAGGGAATCTTTTTCAGGCACCCGGCATTTGACCTGTCCGGGTACACGCTGCCACCCATAATCAGCACGCTGATCATGGGCCAACACATAAAAAGTCCCCAGGGACCACAATGTTATGAATATTTTTGTTTTCAATGAATTCTGGTTCTAGAAAAGCAATTTATGGAATCACTCAAACATTTCCTTCCATTTTCTGAAAGTGACCACTCCCAGTTCGCCGTATTTCTGCAAACTGTGGAGTACCTTTTCATAGGATTTCTCCTTGTTGAGATGTGTCTTGGAATAATATTTATCGGCATAGCAGATCACCTGCTCCTCAAGCGTTTCTGGCTGAAAATCACGGTGCGGCAACGGCAGGTTCCGCTCCTCGATATTCTCCTTGGTCAGCCCCGTACCGGTGTGGCGCTCGCATACCCGTGCATGACGCTCGAAACCTTCGCGCCGCATCAGCTCCGCTCCCAGATATCCGTGACACAAATAAGGCGCGTCACCATGGCAGTGAATGCCTTCTGCATCGGTCATAAAGATGCCGATGTCGTGAATCATGGCCGCTTCTTCCAAAAAAGTGCGGTCCAGATTCAGTTCCGGATGCATCTCTGCAATTTTCAGGCAACGGTCGGCCACCTGTCTGCTGTGACACAGCAATATCTCCTTCAAAGGAGGATTGTCTGCATAATATTTGTCGATAAGAGCTAAAAAGTCCATTTACATAAAATTATTCGCGCAAAAATAATGCTTTTTTTTCAAATTTTCCCCATAAGAGGCGGCATATTGCCATAATAAATATAAAATGCCGGTTTGTTATATGAAAAAGAAAGGCCAGCCGCCCCTGTTCTGTCGCATGGACACGATCGGGCGGACTGGCCTTTCGAATATATTCCGGCGTCGGACATCAGTTCCGACTTACCATCTTTACACCTTTTATCGTTTTCAGTTTCTTGATGAGCTGTTCCAGTTTTACGGTATCGTCCAGCTGAACGGTAATATTGCCGGAGAACAGACCGTCGTGCGAATCAATGCTGATGCTGCGCAAGGAAATTTTCTCTTCCTTGCTGATGATGGAGGTAATGTTGTTTACAATACCCAAGTCATCGTTACCCACCACGCGCAAAGTAATCGGATACTGGCCGCCACGTTTTCCTGCCCAACGGGCCTTCACGATGCGATAACCGAACTTGGTGCGCATCTGCTCGGCATTCGGACAGTCACAGCGATGTATCTTGATACCTCCGTTTACCGTCACAAAGCCAAAGACATCATCTCCATAAATCGGATGACAGCACTTGGCCAACGTAAAGTCCAGACCTTTCAGATTCTGGTCGATAACCAGCACATCATCATGGCCTTGCGTCTTCATCTCGGCTTCCGACTGCATATTGAACTCCTGTGCGCTCGGTGCCGGCGTATGATCGGCCATTCCGTTCATGTACTTCTGCATCTCCGTATATTTGTCAAGCACGGAGTTCACATCCAGAGTCTCGTTGGCCAGACTGTTGTAAAAGTCGGTTACATATTTGAAGCCCATCTTCTTGATAACGTGCATCATCGTAGGCTCGTCGTATTCAATCTTGCGGTTCTTGAACTTGCGTTCCAGCACTTCCTTGGCATAAGCCGCCTGACGGGCCTGCATTTCCTTCAACGCCTGACGGATCTTCGTACGCGCCTTACCCGTGATGACGAAGTTCAGCCAGTCCTGCTTTGGCGTCTGGTTGGAAGAAGTCAGAATTTCCACCTGATCACCGCTGCTAAGCTGCTGGCGCACCTGCACATTCTTATCATTGATACGCGCGCCGATGCAGTGCTCTCCCACATTCGTATGGATGGCATAGGCAAAGTCAAGCACCGTGGCTCCCTTCGGCAGTTTGAAGAGATCGCCCTTCGGAGTGAACACAAACACCTCGTCCTCATAGAGTTCCATCTTGAACTGATCCATGAGTTTCATATCGTCGTTGTTCTCCAGAGCATTGCGGATGCTGTTCAGCCATTCGTCCACACCGGCCTCGCCGCCCTTGATACCCTTGTAACGCCAGTGCGCCGCCAGACCGCGTTCGGCAATCTCGTCCATACGTTCGGTACGGATCTGCACCTCTACCCATTTGTTTTCCGGACCGAGCACCGTGATGTGCAGACTCTCGTATCCGTTGCTCTTCGGGATAGACAGCCAGTCGCGCAAACGCTTCGGGTTAGGCTGATACATATCGGTAATGATGGAATAAGCCTGCCAGCACTCCATTTTTTCACGCTCCGGCTTGGAATCCAGAATGATACGGATGGCAAACAAGTCGTAGATGCCATCCACGCCACACTTCTGGCGTTTCATCTTCTGCCAGATGGAATGAATACTCTTGGTGCGGCCCTTCATGTGGAATTTCAGGCCCGCATCTTCCAGTTTCTTCTGAATCGGACCGATAAAGTTCTCGATATAAGCGTCGCGCGACTTTTTCGTTTCGTTCAGTTTGTCCTTGATATGATAATAGGCATCATGCTCCAGATATTTGAGCGACAGATCCTCCAGCTCGCTCTTCAACCGATACAGACCGAGTTTGTGTGCCAGCGGCGCATAAAGATAAGCCGATTCCTGAGCCACCTTCTGCATGGCCTCCTTGTTCGGCGTGTCCTTGATCTGACGCATGATATACACACGGTTGGCAATCATGATCAGGATCACACGCATATCCTCGGCAAACGACAGCAACAGGCTTCGGAAGTTCTCGCTTTCGATACTCGGATTCTTGTCATACAGTTCCTGAATGCGGTTCAGGCCATGAATGATTCCCGCCACATCCTCGCCGAAATCACGCTCCACATCCTTCGGCGTGCAATAATTGCTCCGCACGCACGAATGCAGCATCACACCCAATATGGCCGCGCGTGTCAGTCCGATTTCCTGCGCCACGATGAGCGAGGTTTCCATATCTGTAATAATAGGATTCAAGTCAAAAACATCCCTTTTCAGAAAATTATTCAGACCGGCCTGTACCAGATAATTCTTCAGATTGGCACAATCATCCGGCTTCAGGACTTTACCTGACAGCCGTAAGAGAGATCGATACAGGTCCTTCAGATGAGTTTGTTCTTCGGGACGAAAAAAAAACAGATTTTCCATAGGCTTTTCGTATTTTTTCTCAAAGTTACAAATTTTCGGAAATAATTGCGCTTTCTCTCCTTTATTTTTCCTATATTTGAAAATGAAATTGTTGTACCAATCTAAAATCAACCGTTATGCTAACCACAGAAGATAAAGAAATACTTCAGAAAAAAGGTATTTCAGAAGCACAGGTAGAGCAACAGCTCAAGAAGTTTCAAACCGGTTTCCCTTTCCTGAAACTGAAAGACGCGGCATCCGTTGAGAACGGCGGCATTTTGCGTCTGGACGAAGATCTGTGTAACCAATATATCGAAAGCTGGCACACCTATCAGCAGGCTGCCCGCCGTATCACCAAATTCGTCCCGGCTTCGGGAGCTGCCAGCCGTATGTTCAAGAATCTCTTCGAATTCCTGGAAGCGGACTACGACCAGCCTCAGACTGATTTTGAAAAGAAATTCTTCGATGAGATCCATAAGTTCGCGTTCTATGCCTGCCTGAATGAGGTTTGCCTCCAGAATCAGGGCAAGGATATCGACACTTTGGTACAGGAAGGCGCTTACAAGGCCGTTGTTGCCAATCTGCTGAAGAGTGAAGGCATGAACTACGGACAGTTGCCGAAAGGTCTGCTCCTGTTTCATAAATATGACAACGGATCACGCACTCCGGCCGAGGAGCATCTGGTAGAAGCCGCCCTTTATGCTTCGGCCAACGGCGAGAGCCACGTACATTTCACCGTCAGTCCGGACCATCTGGACCTGTTCCGTGCCCTGGTAGCGGAGAAAGCACCGGCCTATGAGCAGGAGTTCCAAACCAGATATCAGGTGGAATTCTCTATCCAGAAACCGTCAACCGACACGGTTGCCGCAACCAAAGACAACGAGCCGTTCCGTGTAAACGGCGAGATTCTGTTCCGTCCGGGCGGTCACGGCGCGCTGATCGAGAACCTGAACGATCTGGATTCGGATATCGTATTCATCAAGAACATCGACAATGTGGTGCCCGACCGTCTGAAGGCCGACACCGTGAAATACAAGAAAGTAATTGCCGGTCTGCTGGTATCTTTGCAGGAAAAGGCCTTTGCTTATCTCCGCAAACTCGACACCGGTGTCTACACCCACGCCGATCTGGAAGAGATTATCCGCTTCCTGCAACAGAAACTCTGCTGCCGCAAGGAAGACCTCAAGGATCTGGAAGATGCCGAACTGGTGATTTACCTGCGCAAGAAGCTGAACCGTCCGATGCGTATCTGCGGTGTGGTCAAGAACGAAGGCGAGCCGGGTGGCGGTCCGTTCCTGGCTTACAATGCCGACGGCACCGTTTCTCTGCAGATTCTGGAAAGCAGCCAGATTGACAAGAAGAATCCGGACTATGTGAAGATGTTCGAAAACGGAACCCACTTCAATCCGGTGGATCTGGTTTGCGCCATCAAAAACTACAAGGGCGAAGCCTTTGACCTGACTCAGTATGTAGACCACAACACCGGCTTCATTTCTGAAAAGAGCAAGAACGGCAAGGAACTCAAGGCTCTGGAGTTGCCTGGTCTGTGGAACGGCGCCATGAGCGACTGGAATACCGTGTTCGTTGAAGTTCCGCTCTCAACATTCAATCCGGTGAAGACCGTAAACGACCTGTTGCGCGAGCAGCATCAGTAATCATCCAACCTGAAATTTAGCAGAAACAAAAGATATGGTTAAGAAAATTCTTTTATTGGGATCCGGAGAATTGGGCAAGGAATTTGTCATTGCCTGCAAACGCAAGGGACAGTATGTCATCGCTTGCGATGCCTACCGGAACGCACCGGCAATGCAGGTGGCCGACGAGTGTGAGGTGTTCAGTATGCTCGACGGCGAAGCCCTGATGGCCGCCATCCGCAAACACCAGCCGGACATCATCGTGCCGGAAATCGAGTCTATCCGCACCGAAGTGCTGTACGACGCAGAGAAAATGGGCATTCAGGTAGTTCCGAGCGCCAAGGCGGTAAACTACACCATGAACCGCAAGGAAATCCGCGAACTGGCTCACACGGAACTGGGACTGAAAACAGCCAACTACCGCTATGCCAACAATTATGAGGAACTCTGCACTGCTGCAGCAGAAATCGGTTTCCCTTGTATCATCAAGCCGCTGATGAGCTCTTCCGGTCACGGTCAGAGCAAGGTAGACAGTGCCGACGAACTGGCCAAGGCCTGGGATTGCGCCTGTGAGGGTGCCCGTGGCGACTTGAAGGAAGTGATCGTGGAGCAGTTCATTCCGTTCGACAGCGAGATCACCCTGCTTACCGTAACTCAGAAAAACGGTCCTACCCTGTTCTGCCAGCCGATCGGCCACGTTCAGAAGGGCGGCGACTACCGTGAAAGCTTCCAGCCGGCAGCCATCACTCCGGAGATGCTGAAAGACGCACAGGATATGGCCGAAAAGATCACCCGCGCTTTGGGCGGTGCCGGTCTTTGGGGTGTAGAGTTCTTTCTGAGCCATAAGGAAGGCGTTATCTTCTCTGAGCTGAGTCCACGTCCGCACGACACCGGTATGGTTACCCTCTCAGGCACCCAGAATCTTTCCGAGTTCGAATTGCACTGCCGCGCCGTTCTCGGTCTTCCTATTCCGGAAATCACTCAGGAGCGTATCGGTGCCAGCGCCGTGATTCTTTCTGAAGTGGAAAGCAAGAAACCGGAATACACCGGAATGGAACAGGTGTGCGCCGCCACCAATACTTATCTGCGCATCTTCGGCAAACCCGAAGCACATGTAGGCCGCCGCATGGGTGTGGTTGTCTGCTGGGATAAAGTGGACAGCGATCTGGATGCCCTGCGCACCAAGTGTAAGGGACTGGCAGCCGGTGTTCATGTAACCGACGGCGAATAAACCGACTCTTTTCGATAAAATGAATGAATGCTTCTGATCAATTTTTCATTGTCTGAAAGAAGCAATAAAAGCGAACAGGGAAGTTACGGCTCGTTTGACGTAACTTCCCTGTTTGCTTTTATAAATCAAAAGATTTCCTTTCCGGAAACCAACCGCTGTGCTTTATACCAGAATCACGGTAACACTCCGCGCTCCGTGTGCTCCCATCACCAGTGCCTGCTCAATATCGGCAGTCTTCGACGGTCCGGAAATAAAGACTCCGAAGCCATACTTTCCGGTTTCAATCAGCGGGTAAGCCTCGTGCATGTTGTTCTTCAGCGTCTTGCGGTCCAGCAAAATCACTAATGCCTCGGCAATGAAATACACCGCACGCTGTTCCACCTCCTGCTCTATCCAGACCGCCCCATTCTCACATACACCCAAACGGCCCTGAACGATGGCCAGGTCCGTACCGTCCAGATCGCCCGGAGCAGGTACCGTGTCGGGATGAAAAGCGCCACAGTCCACCGTCTGTTTGCCGAATGCGGTATCCACCTCCGCAACCGTAGCGGCAATCCGTTTCGCCTCGGGATAAATACTGCGGATCAATGCGTTCAAATCATCCCCTTCCTGGAGCAACACGGCCTGACCGCCCATCTGCTTCATCACCTCGGTAAACTGCCCGATCAGGTCCGGATAGCGGATGGCATGCTCTTCCATGCTCCGATAATCGGGTTTCTCATATTTGGTCTGCGTATTCTTCCGGATATTTGCCAGAATCATCTCCCTGCTGCTCATTTCTGTATTTTGTTTTTCTTCCACATCTCGTTAAAACTCTCTTGCGCAAAGCGGGGCATTTCATGCTCCTTGCCCCAGTCATTCAGCCCGTTGTACATCATGAAGCGCGGCAGATGATTTGCCAGAGGCGCCACACCCAGTGCCGCATTGAACAGGGCCGGATGCTCCATCAGCTGCTTCATGCCGTCGGACATGAACTTCTTTGACTTGCTGGCCACTCCATACTGTTGCAACCGCTGACGCCAGTTGTAGATCTGGTCGGCCAGATCCACCTTGGCCGGACAAACATTCTGGCAGGAATGACACAGCGAGCAGGCCGATACATTGTCGTAGTACACCTCAGGCGCTTTCAACATGCCCAGATTGATGCCGATAGGACCCGGAATGAAATACGTATAGGAGTAACCTCCGCTCCGGCGATACACCGGACAGGTGTTCATGCAGGCACCGCAGCGCAGACAATTCAGTGTCTGCACATGATCCCGGTCCGCCAAGATCTCGCTCCGTCCGTTGTCTACAATAATGATATGCAACTCACCGCCCGGACGCGGCTTACGGTAGTGCGAGGTGTACGTGGTGATCGGCTGACCGGTACCCGAGCGGGCCAGCAATCGGGTGAATACCCCCAGAGCCTCACGGTCCGGCACAATCTTCTCCAGTCCGAAAGCCGTAATCTGCAGCTTGGGCTGTGAGGTTCCCATGTCCGCGTTACCTTCGTTCGTGCAAACCACACACTCGCCCGTTGACGCCACGGCAAAGTTGGCTCCCGTCATGGCCGCTTCTGCCTCGATAAACTTATGACGCAGATTCTTGCGGGCCGCATGCGTCAGATAAGTCTGATCGTTGTTTCCCGGTTCCGTACCCATCTCACGGACAAAAAGTTCTCCGATTTCCTCTTTCTTGATATGGATGGCCGGCAAGACAATATGACTCGGCTTCTTGTGCATCAGTTGCAGAATGCGCTCGCCCAGGTCACTCTCCACCACTTCAATGCCTTTTTCCTCCAGATACTCGTTGAGCCCGCACTCCTCGGCCAGCATGGACTTGCTCTTGATGAAGTGACGCACTCCATGGTCGTTCAGAATCCGGTGCACCATCTGGCAATACTCCCCGGCATCCTTCGCCCAGTGCACCACCGCTCCGTTGGCCGTAGCGTTCCGTTCAAACTCCGTAAGCAGTTCGTCCAGATGACTGTTGCTATACATCTTTATATCGTGAGCCATCTGGCGCAGCTCTTCCCACTCCGGCAGTTGGCGGCTTATCTTGTCTCTCTTGGCACGCACCATCCACAAGGTTTCATCGTGCCACGCGGCCAGACTCTTGTTCTTCTGAAACCGCTCTGCTGCTTCTGAATGCTTTGTACTCATAATCCTGATGCTAAGATTTCCACAATATGTTTGGTTTTGATAGGCAGTTTGTCGCGTGCGATGATACCGTTCTGGTGCATCAGACACGAGCTGTCCGCCCCGACAATATATTCCGCGCCCGTTTCCATGTGGCGGCGGATCTTGTCACGTCCCATCTGTCCCGAAACGGCATGCTCCTCCACTCCGAACATACCGCCGAATCCGCAACACTCATCCGGCCGTTCAGGCTCAACAATCTCTATGCCCTGAACCAGCGAAAGCAGGTCGCGCAGTTTGTTATAATAAGGGATGTTCAGTTCGGAAGGCGCCGAAAGATGCATCAGGCGCACCCCGTGGCAACTGTTCTGTATACTGACCTTGTGCGGAAAAGAAGCCTTCAGGGATGTAGGCTTCACCACATCGTGAATGAATTCACAAATATCGTAGATTTTGCCTTCACTCTGGCAACGGTGTTTTTCTTCCTTCAGCAAGCGTCCGTAATTGTCGCGTACGAAGACGACACAACTGGCCGAAGGACCTACAATATAATCGTACTTTTCAAAAAGACTGTCGAAGCGGACAGCCAGCTTGACCGATTCGTTTTCAAAACCGGCATTCGCCATCGGCTGTCCGCAACAAGTCTGATCCAGCGGATAATCCACATCGAGCCCCAGACTCTTGAGCAGCTTATAGGAAGCCACTCCCACTTCGGGATATACCGCGTTGATATAACAGGGGATAAACAACCCTATCTTTTTGTCCATGATACCCATTGTTCTGTGTTGTTTTAGTCATTAATACCCACTAAAGTTAGAACATATTTTTGGATATCGTTTCTCTGTTCACCGATTTTTAGAGATAATTTAACCGGAGTTACATTCGTTATACTTACCACAAACGCGTGCGTTTGGCCGGAGCCAGATACATGCGGTTGTCGGCCTTCACCTCAAAGGCATCATACCAGAGGAACACGGCCGGCACCGTACCCTGCACACGGATCTCGTCATACGCCAGCGGCGAAGCACTGTAATATGCCGCCTTGTAGTCATCCGTGGTCACCTTCGCCAGAGTCTGCGCAAAGGATACGAAGAAATTCTGCCGTTCCTGCTTGCGGTTCTGACTGGAAACGCCTCTCCGGCTCAAATCCTTCTCAAACGCCTGAGCCGCGATCTGCAATCCTCCCAGATCGGCGGACGCTTCATCAGCCACCAGCGCTCCGTCTGTCATCGTTCCCGGCAACAGCTCTATCATACTGTAACAGTCGGCCAGTACCTTCTTGCGGCTGTTGAACGCCGAGCGGTCGGACACCTTCCACCAGTCGGCCTGTGCTCCGGTGTGATTATACAAAGAACCTTTGGCATCGAAGCCGTGCACCAGTTCGTGCGCCATGCGGAATCCCGCTCCGCCATACAGACGGGCCGCAGCGTCCTGCTCGTCCAGCAGTTCCTCTCCGGCAAAAGCAGCCGTTACAATCAGCGCGTTCATTCGCGGTTCATAAGCGCATGCCGGACGGAAGAGCGGATATGTGTGGAGCACATACTCCCAACGACGGTCGGCTATCTGAGTGCCGAACAGATCGAGCTTATGGTCGTAGCACAGTTTGCGCAACTGATTGGTAGCCGCACAGTAATTGTCGGCATCGATCTGCACCTCCGTGCTCTTGGGCCAGGCGGCAGGCTGCAACAGCAGACAGGTCACCGCGTCCAGTTTCTCCAAAGCCGTGTTGCGAGTCTCCTCGCCCATCCAGTCCACACTGTCGCGCAGACGCTCCTTGAAGGCATTGCGCAAGTCAGAAGATATATTGTCTATCTTTTTACGCTTTTCCGTTGTCATATATTTCTGCGCGTACTGCCGTCCCACAAATTCCGGAACAAAGCGGTTCAGACAAGTCCAGGCGTCTTCCGCATTGGCCGTATTCACATCATACTGTTTATGGTGCTGATAGAAAATACTGCCCGTCTGATAAGTCTGTTCAAAATCCAGCCATTTCTTCTGAATGTCCAGGCTCACCTGATAAGCGTTCTGCTCCACCAGATAAATGGCCAGATAATTCTTCAGCTGATCCAGGTCGCCGTTCACAATCAGGTCATTGGCCACATCAATGTTCGTTGCGGGATCATACACGCAGGTTGTCTTGATGCCACACTGCGTCAGCAGGTTCAGAATGGAACCGCTGTCCGTGGCACGGGTATTTTCCGCTTCCTTGATGCCCCTCTGCCGGGTGTATGCCGTCTGCAACTGGCTCTGTACCGCCAGAGCGTCGTCTGCCATTTTCAGCGCATCGGTCAGCGAAGTTTCGGCAAACAGTTCCGAGAAAGTCTCACCCACCAGCTGGCGGTAGGCCGCCTTGAAGGCAGTATCGTCATAACGTGCGGCATCAAAATAAGTGGACGTCACCTTCAGGATCGGCAGAAACACCCGGCTGTTGAACTCATGCGGAGTGACCCCGATCTCGAAGAACGGACTGTAACCGGCTTTCTGCATGGAAGCGATGGCCGACATCAGGCGGTCGCGCGTCGTAATGCGCTGAATCTCCGAAAGCAGGGAGCGCAAGGCGTCCGCGCTTCGTTCGGCACGGTTCAGCTTGTCCTGAGCCACCAACGTATATTTCTGGATAAGCGCATTGGTACTGCTCTGATACATCATACGCAACTTTCCCTCGGCATCATTTTCCGTAATCTGCCAGGGTCCCCACTCCTTCCAGCCCTGCGGCAACGAAGTGCGGGCCAGCCAGTTCCCGTTGGCATAGCGGTAAAAGTCATTTCCGGCGGCCATCGTCGTATTCATATCGGCGGCTCCGTCCCACGGTTTTACGTAAGCCCCCGGCGTATCGTCCGAGCACGAGGGCAACATTAAAGCGCCCATACCGGCCAGACAGCAGGAAAGGCAAACATACTGCATTCTTTTCATTTTTTCCGTTGTTATAAGGTTTAGATTCTTGTTATTCAAAATGCCAGCCCGCACGGTTCAGATCGTGTGCCATACGGATAAAGAGTTCCGGCTCCACGTCATTCTTCACCAGTTCCGTAAAGTCGTTGCTGATCATGTCCTCCCAGGTCATGTTCTCCTGCATCGGCTGCTGCGGATCAATGGAAGTATAAATGGCATACGCCTTCTTGTACTCCTGTTTCAGCATGCACAGATGCGCATAGTTGGCCTGGGCATACGGCATCAGCTTCACATCCTCCGGCAGACTGTCATAAAGCACTTCGGCCAGCGGAGCCTGCTGATAGAGCACGGCGCAATAGATTCCGTTTACCAAGGCACCGATTCCCTCACGCTCGGTAACGAACACATCGAGCACACGGATGCTGCGGATGTCGCGCAAAGCCACACGCACCACCCGGTGATGCAAGGCACTCATACCCACAATGCTCTCCGGATCCACGGAATCCGTCATCAGATCCTGGAACAGACCGCCGTAAGGCAACGATACCGAACCGCCCTGCAACGGCGCAAAGGTAAGCCAGTAGAGCACGGTCTGCTGCCAGTTGCCGTCCGCGCCACGATACTGTACCGCAACCGGATGATACTGGCACACGGCATCGGCCAGTACGGCCTGCAGGCGCTCCATGCTGAGCTGTGCGCCTCCCTCGATCGGCTTGTCGATATTATCCGCACCGGCTATTTCTTCAATTTGCCAGAAAGGCAATTCCACCGTTTCGTTCTTGATCTGATCCACGCCTGCGAGCCACAGCCCCTTGCCCTGAACCTGATTCTTGAGGAACACCACCTGACTGCCATAAGGACGAGTGCGCACCACGATGTATTTCCGTGCCGCCGCCTCCTTAAAGGCAAGTACCTTCTTATATTCCGCCGGCAACTGCTCTATGGTAAACGGCAGCTGTTCCCAGCCGGCCGGACGGACAGACTGCTCCAGTGCCAACGTTTCACGCAACAGGTCACGTCCCAGATACTGCTCCCGGTAATGATGCGCCGCTGCCGCCTGAACGCCCTCAGCGCTCCACAGCGGAGTAGACACGCCCCAAGACACCTGCTGCATCAGGCGGTGATCGCCCGTCTGCTCATACAGATAATTGCTCAGATAAGCCAGCACCTGCTCATAATCCTCTATCAGTTGTTCCTCGGCCACACGCACCACGCACGCGCCTCGATTGGTATAGTAATAGTTGATCCAGCTGTCTGTAGCCGAAGGTACGCTATGCCAGGCCGCTCCGGTACGCAAATCATAAGGCGCATCCACAAGCACCGCCACGCATAGCTCCTTTTCGGGCCATTCGATCAGCACATCCGGATGCAGTCCCCATTCCGTGTCAGCCACAGGCAGTGTGGCACGTGTCGAAACACGGATTCCGGTCCCCAGCTGCTCCAGCACGGCCAGTCCTTTCTGCAACAGTTTTCCGGCCAGTCCCACCGGCAGATCTTCGCGCTCGGTCCAGCGGGCCACCTCCGTGTGGAACAACGGTTCACGGGAATACGGATAACGGTCCTCGTCCTCCTGCTCCACGGTATGTCCGCGGAACAGTCCCTGATAATCCAGAGCCACGGCCTGTCCGTAGCGCACCAGACGGTTACCCCCCTGCTCCACCAACATCGGCTTTTCCGGTTCCTGCGGCTTTGGTGCCACTGCCGGCTGCTGTTTCAGAGCGGCAATCTGCTGCAACAGTTCCACACGCTCCGTTTCCATCTGCACGAACTTCTGGCGCAAGGCCGCAATCTCCGACTGCGCCTCGATCAGCTTTTGGCTCAGGTTTTCCGTCTCCTTCACCTGTTCCTTTTCCTGCTGCTTCTTGTCGCGCCAGGTTTCCAGTTCCTGTTTCAAGTTTTTTATTTCAGTCTGAGCCTTTGTCAGCAACTCCTCTTTCTGACGGAGCATGCCATCCGAAGCCTTCATTCCGGTCAACTGCTGTTCCATTCCGGCCATTTGGTTTTTCAGTTCTGCTTTCTGAAGCTCCAGCTCCGTCTTCTGCTGTTCCAGTTCCTCATTATTTCGCTTCAACTCCGCAATCTGCTGTGCCTCCTGTTGCGCCTTCACAGCGTTTTGCTCCAGTTCGGCAGCCTGGCTCTTGAGCCTGTCATTCAAGTCCTGCACCTTCTGATGCAACAGTCCGGCCGACATCTCCTGCTGTTTGAACAGTTCCTGCATGTGGCCCTTTTCCTCTTTACCGGCCAACAGATTCTGTTCCTGCTCCTTGAGTTTCAGTTCCTGAGCCTGAAGCTTTTCCGCATTTTGCGAAATCACCGTTTCCTGCTCGCCCAGAAGATTCTCTTTCTCCTTCAGCACGGCATCCTTCTGCAGCAAGGCCTCTTCCTTCCGTTGCAGTTCTTCTTTGGTTTCCTGCAAACGGGCCTGATATTCCTGTTCTTTCTGCTGCCACAGGCTTTCCTTCTCGGTGCTCTTTTGCAGTTCCGCTTCCTCGGCGTTCTGGCGAGCCTTCAGATTCTCCAATTCCTGCAACTGTTCTTTTTGGCGGGCTTCAAACTGGCGTACAGACTCCTCCAAAGTCTTGATTTCTTCCTTCAGAGCGTTGCTGTTCGCTTCCGCTTCGCCCAGACGGGCAGTAAGAGCAGACTTCTCATTTTCCAACGCCGCTTTTTCCGACTCCAAATCCGCTTTTCCGGCAACAAGAGCCTCATTGGCTGCAGTCAGTTCAGCCTTTTCGGCCGCAAGAGCCGTGTTTGCGGCGGTAAGATCCGCATTCGTATTTTTCAGCGTGGCGCCATTGACTTCCGCTTCGTTGAGGCGCGCCGCAAGAGTCGTTTTCTCGCTTTCCAACGCCGCTTTCTCAGCAGCCAATGCCGTTTGCGCCGCAGTCAGATCCGCTTTCGCCTGTTTCAGTTCCTCATTGCTTTTTGCCAGTTCCTCATTGGCGCTTTTGAGTTCCGCATTCGCAGCGTCCAATGCCTTGCCGTTTGCTTCCGCTTCGCCAAGACGGGCTGACAGATCGCTCTTTTCGCTCTCCAAAGCAACCTTGACAGATTCCAGTTCTGTTTTTGCCGTGCTCAGCGCAGCATTCGTGTCCTGCAAAGCCGCAATTTCCTGACCTCTTTTTTCCAAATCCGCACGCAATCCCTCCGAAACCCGATTCAGTTCGGCAATCTGTTCCTCCAGATTTCTGATTTTAGCCTCCAGCTCTTCATTCTTTTCCGAAGAAGCGGCCAGTTTCTGTTTCAAGGACTCGATCTCGCGGTTCAGTTCCTGCTGTTTGGCCAGCAGCGCCTCTATATCAATGCCCGAAAACTTGTTCAGGGCCAATAAAAGTTTATTCATATTATGTTTTGTTATCTTGCCATATTTATTCTGCCAAAGATACACAAACTTACCCTTTTAGAGAAACTTTATGATAAATAATAGTAAGTAATTATACTCTATAACAAATCTAAAGTATGAAAAGCTGATAAAAACCATATAACGCACTAACACACGAGGAATGCGACCAGAGCAGATACTATAGCAATAGCCACGTACTTGTTACAATCCACGCACTCACGAGGAGTGCGACCCATTGATGGTGGACTGCAGGCAATATCTGGCATGTTTCAATCCACGCACTCACGAGGAGTGCGACATAAGTTAAACAATTTGTGCCCGTGTTGCAAACGTTTCAATCCACGCACTCACGAGGAGTGCGACTTTCGGTTTTTATCGTGAGGTCGAGATTGAGGATGTTTCAATCCACGCACTCACGAGGAGTGCGACCAAACTTACGGCAGTGCTACTATACTGCCGATCGTTTCAATCCACGCACTCACGAGGAGTGCGACTAACAGCTTATTTAAGTTATCGGTGTCGGACGCCGTTTCAATCCACGCACTCACGAGGAGTGCGACTGGATAAATCTAAAATCGGGCCACTAGTGGTCAGTTTCAATCCACGCACTCACGAGGAGTGCGACAAAACTATTGTAGCAAGGTTAGAACTTGCATCGGGTTTCAATCCACGCACTCACGAGGAGTGCGACAACTATTTAAACTTTTGAGTTATGATACTTTCAAGTTTCAATCCACGCACTCACGAGGAGTGCGACTCACCGTCCGGCTTCATGAAGTCCACACGGAACTTGTTTCAATCCACGCACTCACGAGGAGTGCGACAAAATATTTAGGTATTTATTTTCTCAAAAAAAGAGTTTCAATCCACGCACTCACGAGGAGTGCGACCAGAGTTTAACAATAGATTTCTTCCTCCTATCTGTTTCAATCCACGCACTCACGAGGAGTGCGACGTCACCTTCTGGCTTTCATTTGCGGTTCCAATGGCGTTTCAATCCACGCACTCACGAGGAGTGCGACCCGGCAATGCGAGAGTCTGCATTCTCAAGCAACGTTTCAATCCACGCACTCACGAGGAGTGCGACTCCTGCTGCTCTGCGGCCAGCCTCAACGCTTCTGCGTTTCAATCCACGCACTCACGAGGAGTGCGACTTGTGGTAACGATTGGACCGCTGCAGCTCTGATGTTTCAATCCACGCACTCACGAGGAGTGCGACAGAACGAGTACGCTATTACAGAGGAAGAAGTTTTGTTTCAATCCACGCACTCACGAGGAGTGCGACCTATATTACGAGGATATGCAATAATAAGGTTTTTGTTTCAATCCACGCACTCACGAGGAGTGCGACTTCAACTAAGGTAATCACCGGAGATGCTAAAGTGTTTCAATCCACGCACTCACGAGGAGTGCGACTGATTGTGGCTGTGGATGCGGTTTCGGTAATTAAGTTTCAATCCACGCACTCACGAGGAGTGCGACTTGCCAAGGGTGCCGCCGAAGAACGCAAGCATCAGGTTTCAATCCACGCACTCACGAGGAGTGCGACTTAAACGTACTGCCGAAATCGGTTGGACGAGAAAGTTTCAATCCACGCACTCACGAGGAGTGCGACCCAATGTTTCAATTACGTTCTTTCTCGTTGTGTTGTTTCAATCCACGCACTCACGAGGAGTGCGACTGATTTTTCCGCCGTGGCTTATACGGTCTATAGTGTTTCAATCCACGCACTCACGAGGAGTGCGACCGTTGACCATTAATGATGTAGTGCCTCCTTTGGAGTTTCAATCCACGCACTCACGAGGAGTGCGACGGTAAGCCTTTTATATATTCGCATACTCTTTCCTGTTTCAATCCACGCACTCACGAGGAGTGCGACTAAAGTGTTATTTATACACTAATAAAATAAGTACTAGTTTCAATCCACGCACTCACGAGGAGTGCGACTTATAGTGAGTAACTTAAAAATATACTATTATGAGTTTCAATCCACGCACTCACGAGGAGTGCGACATGCGGTAAGCGAAGAGGAATTAGCAGAATTAAGTTTCAATCCACGCACTCACGAGGAGTGCGACTGTAAAAAAATGGTTCGTTGAGTTCCTAAAAAAGTTTCAATCCACGCACTCACGAGGAGTGCGACTCAAATTATAGACTTCCAAGAGCCTATAAAAAAGTTTCAATCCACGCACTCACGAGGAGTGCGACTTGGTATGGGGGAGGGTAGATACCGGCAACCGCTAGTTTCAATCCACGCACTCACGAGGAGTGCGACCTTTTTATGCGCTTGATGAGCGCAGATATACGGTGTTTCAATCCACGCACTCACGAGGAGTGCGACGAAGCAAATGCGACCTATATTTACTTATGGGCAATGTTTCAATCCACGCACTCACGAGGAGTGCGACTATGTTTTAATTGTTTATAAGTTTGATACATTCATGTTTCAATCCACGCACTCACGAGGAGTGCGACAAGTTGCGTTGTATAACAAAATTTACTCCATGGTGTTTCAATCCACGCACTCACGAGGAGTGCGACTTTCTAATTTTATACAAAAATTAGAAACCTGTGTGTTTCAATCCACGCACTCACGAGGAGTGCGACACCGTTTTGCATGCTTATACCTGCGTTTTAAGCAAAGTTTCAATCCACGCACTCACGAGGAGTGCGACAAAGAATGGTTAAACATAACGGACGAAGAAGAGGTTTCAATCCACGCACTCACGAGGAGTGCGACTCGAGAATGCCGAAAGACCGGAAAGAACCAAAACAAGTTTCAATCCACGCACTCACGAGGAGTGCGACAATACATGGCGGCGGCGTAGGGCATCATCAGGGCGTTTCAATCCACGCACTCACGAGGAGTGCGACTGACTGACCGCCAAAAGTTTTTAATTCTCACCATTTGTTTCAATCCACGCACTCACGAGGAGTGCGACCCGAGTTCCGTAAGATGAGCAAGGCGGACCAGGCAGTTTCAATCCACGCACTCACGAGGAGTGCGACAAGGAACTGGGCAGTCACAGCCGAAAGCATATCGAGTTTCAATCCACGCACTCACGAGGAGTGCGACTCTGTAGATTCTCCGTGCTTCACTCTTATAGCAAGTTTCAATCCACGCACTCACGAGGAGTGCGACTCTATATTGCGCTTGTAACAACACAAGCACAATATGTTTCAATCCACGCACTCACGAGGAGTGCGACATGTCGACCTGAAGAAAAAGGGCAGTACGTATGTTTCAATCCACGCACTCACGAGGAGTGCGACAATTGGGTCATACCCTGATGTCCTTCTTTATCCGGTTTCAATCCACGCACTCACGAGGAGTGCGACTCTATATTGCGCTTGTAACAACACAAGCACAATATGTTTCAATCC
>CALUKY010000035.1 GCA_944321345.1 uncultured Paraprevotella sp. | reverse complement strand
GTGCGCCTGATAGGACTCGAACCTACACGCCGCAAAGCACCAGATCCTAAGTCTGGCGTGTCTACCAATTTCACCACAGGCGCAGGATTGTAACACAAAGGTACTGCTTTTTTTTTATTCTGCAAACTTTTGTGATAAAAAACTGCGTGCCGTTTCGATCAGGGTATCCTTGTTCCGTTTCAGGTCTTCAGATTTCATACTGACCTGAATATCCGGTTCTATTCCGAATTCTATCTGCTGCATGTCTGCGTCATACATGGGGCAGGCCGAGAAGCGTATCAGCCATCCGTTGGGCATTTCCGAGGTGAAAGGCATTCCCGATCCGCCTCCGGTGCGATCACCCATAATGGTTGCTTGTGGACAAACCTTCATGTCGCGTACAAAAGTGTTGGTCGAACTGTAGCAGGAGCGGTTTGTCAGTACTACAACCGGTTTCTGCCATCTTAGTCCGTTAGCCGGTTCTATATATTCAGCTGTCGGGCTGGAGAAATCAGAATGCCCTGTTCCGGTTTTGTGTGCGATATAGCCTACAAGTCTTTTTTCATTTGTAAAATAACCGGCCAATTTGGTAGCATAGGTCAGATTACCGCCTCCATTGTTACGTACATCCAGAATCATGCCGTTGCAGGTCTTCAGTTCGGTCAGCATGGCGGTAATGTTACCATCGCCTATGGCCGAGCTGAAACTTTCGTAGTATACATAAGCAATGTTGTCTTCCAGAATGCGATATTTCAGTCCTGCGGCAATTTTGTAGTCTGTGCCCAGGTAGAGTTGGTGTACACTGTCATTGAAGTTTGCCGGATAGTCTTCATACCAGCTCCAGTTTCGTCCCACATCGCTGCTGCTGTAAAGGTTTACATGGCCGTCCTTCAGTTCGCTCAGCATATCACAGCATACTTCGAAGAGTTGCTGTTGGGTCATGTAATTGTTGATGCGTGGGCGGTATACGGAATATATGGAGTCCCAGTCCAAACCATATACTTCTTTTTTATAATCAAAAAAGCAGTAATTCTGGTCCATGCATTTCCATAGTGCCTCAAAGTTTCCGACCGGATCATTTTGGTAGTCATCTTCACGTATGCACCCCGTACTACATAATAGTAATAGAAGTGTAAAGAGAATTTGTCCGGGAAAGATGTTTCTGAGTTTCATAAAAGATTAGAAGTTTGGAAGATTCTTGCGTCTGGTTTCATTTCTTTTCAGAAAATAGAAGTCTTTTACATAGCCAATCAGGAACGAATGACGGTAGGAGTGGCTCTTGATTCCGTTTACCCGGCTTTGTTCGATGTCACATCCGTATCCTACTCGGAAAGTAAATCCTTTGACGGGAAAGTCCAATGTCAATGCCTGATAAAATATAGGCGCGTTTCCCGGGTGGATAAAACGGATGTTATGGTCATAGTTGCCCAACGAAAAGATCTCGTAATACGATTGGTTATAGTTTGGAGAGAACATCATGCCACAGAAAGGAATATCGATTTGATAGCGTATCTGGAATCGCTGTTTCCGGATCTGGAAAGGATAGGCAGCAATTCCAGAAGCGTAAAGTCCGGTTCGGGCCTGTGCCTGTGCCGGATTGTTGCCGTTTCGTGTGTTATACACGCCTCCCGCCACGACCTGAAAACCTCCGCCGGCAAAAAGCTTCAATGAAGATACCGGATTCCATGAATAGTGCCATCCGATTTTATAGGATAGGGTTCCTGATAGGGCACTGGCGTTTTGTGCCGGATTTTTTGACATTCCCAAATGTCCTTCTGTTTTCTGTTGGGTAACCATGCGCCCTTCCAACCAATGGGTCGGACGGAATTTTTCATGCACAATGTTTCCTTGAAATCCTTCGTATTCAAATGGCGACAGGTAAGTGTCCATCTGGTTCAGGTGTCCGATACCGAACAGGGTGCTGTGTGTAGTATAGCGGTTGTTGTCGGTCTGTGCCTTTGCCGATGGGGTAACGAATAACAGTCCCCAAAGACAAAGAACCTTGAGGACTGTACGGTTAATTATTTTGTTCGTCGTTCGAATCATTGTATTCTGCTTCAGAAAGGTCAAATAGAGGAAGGCCTGTAGTACTGTCGTCAGTGGTTGCTTCTTCGCTGTTGTATGATGGTTCTGGCTCTGTTGTCACGACCTCAGAAGGAAGCTCTTCTATACTCTCTATCGTCCAGGTTGTAATGCGCTTGCCTTTGGCTTTGTAACTCTTCAGACCGATAAAATCGTTGGCATCTACCAGTATCGGGTCGCGGAAACGGTCATTGCCACCGAGAGTAACCTTCAGCTGTGGAGCCGGTGTGTCGGTCAACAGAATGAGACGTGTATTTTTATTCTCGCCCAAATAGCTGATAGGTTTTGCCGATGATTCAAACGTAAATCGTTTGATGTATGGCATTCCCTGTTGGTCTGCATCATACAGACAGGCACACCATACTTTTTCAGGAGCAAACTTTTCAATGCGCATGATGTTCTGCTCATAGTGGTTGTTGACATCGAAGTTGGTGGTATAGAACTGTCCGTTGTCCAGAATGACCAGAATCTGATCTTCGCTCATAAATTCGCCCAGATAGTCACCGCGTTCGTCATAGTTCAGTCGGTTTACATCATGGTCGAACCACACTTTTCGTCCGCCCAAGGTGGAACCGCCCCGGCTCTTGAGTCCGATGCGCTGTACTTCCAGTTTGGTAAGCAGGTTACCGATACTTTGTTTTCCTTTGATGTTGATTTCGCTGAAGTCCCGGTCAAAAAATATCTTTTTCAGTTTGGGTACCGGTTTCAGGGTTACCTTGATGACTTCGGCTTCACCGTTTGGATTGGCGGTAAAGTATGCGATGCGTGAGCCTGGTTTGCCTTGGGTGATGTCATATTCACGGTCGCGTGTGGCCGAAGTGATGTTAAATCGTTTGATGTAGAAACTTCCGTTTTTGCCGTCGCGGTACACTACATTATAGATGGTCCGTTTGTCGTTTTTCTTGAATATGGCCACGTGAATGATTTCCGCTTTCCGCTTTTCTTTCTTGCTTTTTTCCGTTTCGCCTACAAAAACTTTCTCACTGTTTCGGATCACTTTATAAGTTCCGTCGCGGTAGAACAGAATCACATCGTCTATGTCTGAACAGTTTGCCACAAATTCGTCTTTCTTCAGGGATGTGCCTATGAAGCCGTCCTCGCGGTTGATGTACAGTTTTTCGTTGGCCTCTACAACCTTGGCCGCTACAATAGTGTCAAAATTACGCAGTTCCGTGCGGCGCTGATGGGTTGCGCCGTATTTTTCTTTCAGGAAACGGAACCAGTTGGCAGTCACTTCGGTCAGATTGTTCAGGTCGCGGTCTATCAGGGCTATCTCTTCCTGCATGCGGGCAATAGCCTGATCGGCTTTCTCCTTGTTGAATTTCAGGATGCGTGCCATTTTTATTTCCATCAGCCGCAGAATATCTTCTTTGGTCACCTCGCGGATCATCTTGGGATAGAACGGAGTGAGGCGTTCGTCGATATGTTCGCAGGCGGCATCCATATCCTTGGCCTGTTCAAACTGGCGGTCCTTATAGATGCGTTCTTCTATGAAAATCTTTTCGAGTGAGGCAAAGTGCAGGCTTTCGGTCAGTTCGCCTCTTTTGATAAGCAGTTCCTTTCGGATCAGTTCCCGGGTGTTGTCAACCGAACGTTTGAGCACCTCGCTGACACTCAGGAAGCAGGGTTTCCGGTTTTCGATGACACAGCAGTTGGGCGAAATGCTGACTTCGCAGTCGGTAAAGGCATATAGGGCATCCAGCGTTTTGTCCGAACTGACACCTGGAGTAAGATGTACCAGTATTTCCACTTGGGCTGCGGTATTGTCTTCCACCTTGCGTACCTTGATTTTTCCCTTTTCAATAGCTTTCAGTATGGAATCAATAAGTGAGGTTGTGGTTTTTCCGTAAGGAATTTCTGTGATAGCCAGGGTCTTGTTGTCAACCTTGTTGATCTTGGCTCGCACTTTTACCACACCGCCACGTTGTCCGTCGTTGTATTTGCTTACATCAATGCTGCCGCCGGTCTGGAAGTCCGGGTAGAGCTGAAACTCTTCACCATGCAGATAGCTTACAGCGGCGTCACAGATTTCATTCAGGTTGTGTGGCAGGATTTTGGAGGACAGACCTACGGCAATACCTTCCACTCCCTGAGCCAGGAGCAAAGGAAATTTTACCGGGAGTGTGATAGGCTCCTTGTTGCGTCCGTCATAAGAAAGTTTCCATTCTGTAGTTTTGGGATTGAACACCACGTCCAAGGCAAACTTGGACAGGCGTGCCTCAATATAACGGGGAGCGGCGGCTGAATCGCCGGTAAGGATATTTCCCCAGTTTCCTTGACAGTCGATGAGCAAGTCCTTTTGTCCGAGCTGCACCAGGGCATCTCCGATAGAGGCATCGCCATGCGGATGAAACTGCATGGTATGCCCCACAATATTGGCCACTTTATTGTAGCGCCCGTCGTCCATACGCTTCATGGAATGCAGGATGCGGCGCTGTACCGGTTTGAAACCGTCAATGATATGTGGCACGGCACGTTCCAGAATCACATACGAGGCATAGTCCAGAAACCAGTTCTGGTACATGCCGCTCAGGTGATGCTTTACATGCTCGTCGTCTTTGGTTGCGGGTTTATAGTCAGAATGTTCTTCTATTTCTGTCGTATCTTTGCTCATGAGTACTCCTTAAATCTGTGGTTTATAAACGTTTGTTACAAAAATACGAAAAAAAAGCGAGATAGAAATCACCGTGTGTTGAAAATGTTGGTCAGAAAAATAAAAAGCCGGATGCAGAGAGGTTTTAGATTATATATGTAAAGAAACAGGAGCATGTGTCCGAATAAGGGATACATGCTCCTGTTTCTTTAGAGAGTAAACGGATGGTTTATTGAATTACTACTTTTTTGCCTTGCTGAATGTAAATTCCGTGCTTGGGTTGTGAAACCCGGCGTCCGGTCAGATCGTAGAAAACGTTGTCGTTTTCAGCTGAGGCTTCAATCTGATTAATATCTGTAGTGACTACTTTTTCATTTGTCTTGATCAGATTCCAGATAGAGGCACCCCAGGTTTTAGGCTTCAGAATGATGTTGACGAATGCACTTGGATTGGTATACCAGCTGAATTCTCCGGTAGGGTCCACGATGGCAATACCCTTGTTTGACTGGTCGGTGCTGATCTCTTCCAATGTCCATTTCTTGGTGCCACTTGTACTGTTGTTCACTTTTATGACTTGCCCTTCTGCAGATGAACTGATATAAGCCGGATTGTTTGTCGTTTTGCTGTAGATCATCACGGTTCCGTCGTCCTGCTTTTTGAAATACCAAAGGAAGCCGGCCTGTCCGGCAGTCAAGTTTTTCGGCACGGCATTGGTTACGTTGGCAAAAGCATAGTGTGTGGTAAAGTATGCGTTCTGGATCTGATAATAGTATTCTTCAGAGATACCGTCGAGCAGACTTTTTCTCGGCATTTCCAGGAACTTGTTATAAAACGCTACATATTCTTTGTAGGTTGCCTCTGAAATCAGTTCCTCGCCCTTCAGGGTGTTCTGTGCCGGAGTGATCAGGTCGCTTTTGAGAAAATTGATGGCTTCTTCTGTAGGTTCGTCATATCCTCCGGTCAGAGGTGTTTCTGCAATACGGTTGCATTTGTAAACCAGTCCTTCCAACTGCTTTCTGAAGTCGGTTACTTCTACCAGATACCAGGTACTTGCGCTACACAGTTTCGGTTCGTTCTTGGCCATGACATAACCGCTTCCGGTACCGGTAAGGCGTTTTACTTCACCTGTAGCCGCTTCTGAGTATCCGGCTACGGCCGAAATGGTTACGGTACCCGGAATAAAGGTGTAGGTTCCGTTGGCTATGGTTGCCTTGTCAATACGTACCGGAGTACCATTGGCATCGCTCAAAGTGGCGTTGGCATTGAAGGTATTCATCTGAATCTGCTTGCCTGAAGCATAGTTTACCATAATGTAGCTGCCGTCTTTTTCCTCAAAAGACCAGAGTTCTTCCGGTTCGGTTTGCGGGGTGTAGTGGATACGGATATTGTTTCCGTCCTGATACATGCTTGAGCCGGCATATTGCTGCTTGTAATAAGTTGATGCAGAAATCAGCTGATAGATCTTTCCGGCCTGAGGCATCTGGATCTTACCGTTCTTGTAGTTTGCGGTAGCTTCTTTCAATGCGGCAATATTTGCCTCGTCTGATGTTTCCGAAGCTTTGGCATATGCTGCACTCAGAGCATCGTGCAAATCAGCAGACGGGTAGCCTACACCGCCGCGTACAGCCTGGTCCAGAATATCCTTGGCATCCTTCAGAGCCTGTTCGTTTTCGTCCAGCTCTTCCGGTGTGAAGTAATGTTTGGCATAGTTCAGGCCTTTCTGTTCGAATGTGGCTGCATGGGTCTGCAGGCGGCGCAAGAAGCTTGTCCAGTCCTTGCTGCTGTTCGGTAACCAAGCAATTTCGGAAAGTGCCAGAAGGCGTGGGAGCAACTGATATTCCAGCTCGATGCTGTCGTTGCAGGTTTCGGTCCACATATTTGCCTGTACACCCATGGCAAAGTCCTCGCGGCCAGACAGCGGTGATGTCGGGTTCAAGTTGTATACGCTTTCCAGAGATACGACTTTTGTTTCACTCCATCCTCCGAAATAAGGTTCGTCTACTGTTGTCTGACCCGGACCTACTTGCATCATGTCCAGATACAGGTTAGAATGAGGAGTAGCGATGCTCTTCAGGCCTTTGTTGGCAGCTTCGCTCATTTTATCAATACTGTTCCAGGCCATGACTACCGGTTTCACGGTATTGCTCTCGTGCCAGTGTGACAACAGTTCATCCCATACAACGATATCCTTGTTATATTTTTCCTTCACATAAACTCCTAACTCTTCGACCAGCCAGGACTGCAGCTCCTGTACTCCGGCCAGACCTTCTTCCTGAACGCGTCTCAAACAGTCGGCATTGGTGCTCCATTGTGTGGTCGGGCATTCATCACCGCCGAAGTGAATGTATGGATAAGGGAAGATGCCGGCAAGGTTGTCCAAAATACATTTCAGGAAGTCGATAACTTCGTCTTTACCGATATTCAGAACATCTTCTGAAACGCCGCTGTCCAGACGTACGGAATACTTCTTGTTCGGATCGCAGCTCAGTTCCGGATAAGCGGTTACAGCGGCTACCATGTGTCCCGGGAAGTCTACTTCCGGAAGGATCTCTATATAACGATCCTTGGCATAGGCCACGATTTCTTTCAGATCATCTTGTGTGTACCACATGCCGCGGCCGTATTCTGTGTCGTCGAAGAATTTTCCGCTTCCGTCACCCGGACTTACGAAAGAACCATTACGGATGCTGCCTACTTCTGTCAGTTTCGGATACTCCGGAATCTCAATACGCCAGCCCTGGTCGTCAGTCAAGTGCCAGTGCAGGATATTCAGCTTGTAAGTTGCCATCAGGTCAATGACACGTTTCACCTCTTCTTTACTGAAGAAATGACGGGCCACATCCAGCATGAAGCCGCGATAACCCAGATGAGGCTTGTCTTCGATGTTCAGGAATGGAACTTCCCAAACTACATTCTCCGCTTTCGTATTGCCGTAAATCTCGCGGGGCATCATCTGTTTCAGAGTCTGCAAAGCATAGAAGAAACCTGCTCCGGTAGATGCTTTGACCGTAATCCGGTCGTCTTCCACCTGTAAGGTGTAGGCTTCTTTGGCTACTTCTTCATCCTGCAGCAAATTGATAGTCTGCGCTTCGCTGCTGCCGGTACTTTCTTTAATGGTCAGTTCTATGCCGGAAACTTTTTTCAACTGCTCTGCAAGGGCACTGGCTGTTTTCTGGATGTCCTGTGCTTCGGTCGGCACATAAGTAATGGCTTTTATCGTGTTCAAAGCCAGAGTACCTTCCTTACGTTCTTTCAGAGAAGTAGGGTAAGGGATAATACCGTATTTTCCGATCGTCTGGAATTCCTCAAGAGTCATGAACTTGAGCGGGTTGTTCTGATCGTTTTTATCCCAAAGGCCCAGGTCTTTTCCTACGCCGGCACCTTCGAACTGATTCATGGATACAGCCGCATTGTTTAGAGGCTGAATTTCAAAACCGCCAAGATAAGATGAATTTTCCGTCTTGACGATACGGAACAGCTGGTTTTCTGAAGGAGTTGTTCCTGAATAGAATTTTCCTTCTTTAGCTGTAGAGTTTACATAAAGAACTTGATTGGTCTTGCTGGTCAGTTTGAAACCGTTGCTTTCGTCGCCTTCGATTTTCCAGAGCTGGGCGTCAGAACCCGAAGCTTTGGCTGTATGCACTAAGGCACCGTTTCCCTGTGCTTCCAGAACATTGCCTTGATTCAGAAATTGAACAAGATACCACACAGTCTGCTCGGAATTGCTGATGACCGGCAGATCTGCGCCATAGCTTTGGGATATACCCAAAAAGGTACAAAGCAGGAATAGTAGTTTTTTTACCATGTGAAATTAGATTTTTGATTATTTTAATTAAGAGATATGCTTTTTCAACTTTATACAGTTTGTTCTGATTTATGGGTAAAAGTAGGATTTTTTTTTGTATCCTACTCCGTTTTTCGGGATGTGTTTGTTTTTTTTAATACTCAAACCTTTTTATAACAGCTCGAAATGACCTGCTAATTTGTGAAACTCAACTAAAAATGGATGCATAAATGGGATAATTCTACAATATTCTGTATCTTTGCACTTTGTCTGATAAGATGACATAAACTTGAATATTCAATAAAAAAACAAAAATATGGCACAGCAAGAAGATGTATTTAAGAAAATCGTATCCCATTGCAAGGAATATGGTTTTGTGTTTCCTTCCAGTGAGATTTATGATGGTTTGGGAGCTGTTTACGATTATGGACAGAATGGTGTTGAATTGAAGAATAACATCAAGCAGTACTGGTGGCAGAGCATGGTGTTGCTGCATGAGAATATTGTAGGTATTGACGCCGCTATTTTTATGCATCCTACTACCTGGAAGGCCAGCGGTCACGTAGATGCCTTCAATGACCCGTTGATTGATAATCGTGACAGCAAGAAACGTTATCGTGCCGATGTGCTGATCGAGGATCAGATTGCCAAATATGATGAGAAAATCAACAAGGAAGTAGCCAAGGCTGCCAAGAAATTTGGCGACAGCTTCGATGAAGAGAAGTTCCGCAGCACCAACCCTCGTGTTTTGGAGCATCAGCAGAAGCGTGATGCCTTGCACCAGCGTTTCTGCGATGCCATGAACGCCAATGATCTGGCTGAAATCAAGCAGATCATTTTGGATGAAGGTATTGTTTGTCCGATCAGCGGAACTCACAACTGGACTGATGTCCGTCAGTTCAATCTGATGTTCAAGACCGAGATGGGATCTACTGCAGAAGGAGCCTCTACAATTTATCTTCGTCCGGAAACCGCTCAGGGTATTTTTGTAAACTACCTGAATGTGCAGAAGACCGGCCGTATGAAGCTGCCATTCGGTATCGCACAGATCGGTAAGGCCTTCCGTAATGAGATCGTGGCCCGTCAGTTTATTTTCCGTATGCGTGAGTTCGAGCAGATGGAGATGCAGTTCTTTGTAAAGCCGGGAACCGAACTGGAATGGTTCGAGACTTGGAAAAAGACCCGTATGGCTTGGCATCAGGCTTTGGGATTCGGTGCAGAGAACTATCGTTTCCACGATCACGAGAAGTTGGCTCACTACGCTAATGCCGCTTCTGATATCGAGTTCAAGATGCCTTTCGGATTCAAGGAGGTAGAGGGTATCCACAGCCGTACAAACTTCGACTTGAGCCAGCACGCCAAGTTCTCCGGTAAGAAGATCGAATACTTCGATCCGGAAACCAACGAAAGCTATACTCCGTATGTAATCGAAACATCCATTGGTGTGGACCGTATGTTCCTGACCATCATGAGTCACAGCTATCAGGAGGAGAAACTGGAGAATGGCGAAACCCGTGTTGTCCTGAAGTTGCCGGCAGCTTTGGCTCCGGTGAAGCTGGCTGTTATGCCGTTGGTTAAGAAAGACGGTCTGCCAGAGAAGGCACACGAGATCATCAACGAACTTCGTTTCCACTTCAACTGCAAGTATGACGAGAAGGATTCTATCGGAAAGCGTTACCGTCGTCAGGATGCTGTAGGTACTCCGTTCTGTGTCACTGTAGACTATGATACATTGAAGGACAACACCGTCACTCTGCGTTATCGCGATACGATGGAGCAGAAGCGTGTTCCGGTAAGTGAGTTGCGTGCGCTGATCGAAGATCAGGTGAGCATCACTTCATTGCTGAAGAAAATTTTATAATCCATAAAACCCGATAAAGAGATGAGAAAATGCGTATGGTATCTGTGTTGCCTGTTTCTGTCGGCTTTTGCATTGGTTTCCTGCGAGGAAAATGATGCTACTTTTAATAAGTATGAAAGTTGGAAACAGCGTAATGCTGTATATTTTGAACAGGTGGCGGATACGGCCCGGCGCGCTATTGCTGCAGCCAAGGCTGAGTATGGCGACCAGTGGGAGCAAAACTGCGACTGGCGAATGTATCAGAGCTATTATAAAGTGGCAGGCAGTGCCGCCAAACTGACCGATTCGATCTGTGTTAAAGTTCTGAACGCCGGAAGTGGCAAAGGCAGTCCGATGTCGACAGATACTGTTCGTGTGCATTATCGGGGTATGCTGATGCCCACAAAAGACGTGATAAACGGTAAGGACACTATAGTACAGGATGTGTTTGACTATAGCTTTGTTCCTCCGTTAGACCTGAATCTGGCTTTCCCGAAGCTGTTTGGAGTGTCGGGCACGATCGTCGGTTTCGGTACGGCCTTGCAGTATATGCATTGTGGTGACCGTTGGATGATCTATATTCCGCAAACTTTAGGTTATGGCGAGAATGCCCAAGACAAGATTCCGGCCTATTCGACAGTCATGTTTGATGTGACCTTGGTTGATTATTATGAGCCCGGAGAAGACATTCCGGACTGGCATTAAAAAATAAGTGAACCTGCATGTTCCTGTCTTTTCAGGAATATGCAGGTTTTTTATTCTTGTCTGCGGATTTAAAGTATTTTTACAGCCTTATCTTGATGAGAATAGTCCTGCCGGATTTTCTAATAAGATATAAATAGGAGAAAAATAAGGCTTTAAGATGTGGAATCCGAAAAAAAACATTAATTTTGCACAAATACCGGGATTTTGTGATATTTAAGGCTCTTTCCGTATAAGTCTTTGTGTTTTGGGCTGTCGGAGATGTTGAGAATATGATTCCGTGTAAATGAAACTACAACAAATAAATCAAACAAATATGGTTGTATCTACTAATACCCCGCATCACAGAGCAATTCGTAAGGTGTTGATTGCCAATCGTGGAGAAATTGCTGTGCGTGTCATGCGTTCTTGCCGAGAGATGGAGATCCGTTCTGTGGCCGTATTTTCTGAGGCAGACAGAACTGCCAAGCATGTGTTGTATGCCGATGAGGCCTGCTGTATCGGTCCGGCTGCATCGAAAGACAGCTATCTGAACATTGATAAGATTATTGCTGCGGCAAAAAAACATCAGGTTGATGCTATCCATCCGGGATATGGTTTCCTTTCTGAGAACTCTGAATTTGCACGCCGTTGCAAGGAAGAAGGCATTATCTTCATCGGTCCGACTGCCGAAACCATGGATATGATGGGCGACAAGATTTCGGCACGTACTTGCATGAAAGCCGCTCAGGTTCCGGTCGTTCCGGGAACAGAGAAAGGTTTGCAGAGTCCTGAAGAAGCTTTGGCTGTAGCCAAGGAGATCGGTTTCCCTGTGATGATGAAAGCATCTATGGGCGGTGGCGGTAAAGGTATCCGTCTGATTCACGATGAGAATGAAGTGAAGGAAGCTTATCTTTCTGCCAAGTCTGAGTCTTTGTCTTCATTTGGCGATGACACGGTTTATATCGAGAAGTTTGTAGAAGAGCCGCATCATATTGAATTCCAGATTTTGGGAGATATGTATGGCAATGTGATCCATTTGTATGAGCGTGAGTGCTCGGTACAGCGCAGAAACCAGAAGATTGTAGAGGAGAGCCCTTCTCCCTTCGTTACTCCAGAGCTGCGTGAAAAGATGGGTCAGGCTGCCGTTGCTGCTGCCAAGGCCGTTAATTATGTCGGTGCCGGTACTATTGAGTTTCTGGTAGATAAGAACCGTAACTTCTATTTCCTGGAGATGAACACCCGTTTGCAGGTGGAGCATCCGATTACAGAGGAAGTGGTCGGTGTTGATTTGGTTAAGGAGCAGATCAATGTGGCCAGCGGTTTGCCGTTGCGCCTGACGCAGGAAGACATCAAGCAGCGCGGACATGCCATTGAGTGCCGTATTTGTGCGGAGGATACTGAATTCAACTTCATGCCTTCGCCGGGAATGATCCGTCAGCTGGTAGAGCCGAATGGAATCGGAGTACGCTTTGACAGTTACGTGTATGAAGGTTATGAGATTCCGATCCACTATGATCCGATGATCGGTAAGCTGATCGTATGGGCCGTGAACCGTGAGTATGCCATTGAGCGTATGCGCCGTGTGCTCTATGAGTTCAAGATTACAGGTGTGAAGAACAATATCAGTTATTTGAGAAAGATCATGTCTACTCCTGATTTCGTGGAGGGACATTACGATACAGGCTTCATTGCAAAGAATGCCGAGTCCCTGAAGCACAAGAACAGTTCCAAGGGTACTGCCGAGAATATTGCGATTATCGCAGCCTATATTGACTATCTGATGAATTTGGAAGAGAATGCTTCTGCCGGTTTGAAGGACAACAGTCCGATCAGTCGCTGGCGAGCCTTCGGTTTACATAAAGGTGTTCTAAGAATTTAATTATGGAAATACGTATTGGTGATCGAGTGGCCGATGTACAGCTGCTCAGCAAAGAAGGCAATAATGTTCATATCAGCATTGACGGTGTTGAATATGAAGTAGACGTGGCGATGGTAGAACGTGGCGGATGTTCGGTTCTCTATGCAGGAAAATCTTACAATGCGGAGTTCGTACGTTCAGATAATGGAAAGGATTATAAAGTGAATACCAATTTCTCTACTTACGATGTAGAGATTATTGATTCGAGTGCCAAGTATCTGCGTATGAAGAAAGGTTCGGACGAACTGCAGGACAATAAGATCGTATCGCCGATGCCGGGCAAGATTGTCAGCATTCCGGTTCAGGTGGGTGATCATCTGAATGCCGGTGATACAGCTGTGGTTATTGAAGCCATGAAGATGCAGAGCAACTATAAGGTAAGCTCTGACTGTACAGTAAAAGAGATCCTAATAAAAGAAGGAGATACGGTTGCAGCCGATCAAGTTCTTATTCTTTTAACTTTAGATGAGGATAAATAAACATGGAAAGAGAAGAACAATATAACAAGTTTCATGAGATCAATAAGGCTGCCGAAGCAGGTGGTGGTGTAGACCGCATTCAGAAGCAGCATGAAAGTGGTAAGATGACAGCCCGCGAGCGCATTGACATGTTGCTGGACAAGGGCACATTTGTAGAGATGGACAAGTTGGCCATTCACAAATGCACGAATTTCGGTATGGACAAAAACCATATTCCGGGCGACGGAGTGGTTTCCGGATATGGTAAGATCAATGGCCGTCTGGTGTTTGTCTATGCTTACGACTTCACTGTTTACGGCGGTACACTGAGTGCTGTAAACTCCAAGAAAATTGTTAAGGTTCAGGAGTTGGCTTTGAAGAACGGTGCTCCGATCATTGCCTTGAACGACTCGGGCGGTGCCCGTATTCAGGAAGGTGTGGAGAGCTTGACAGGATATGCTTCTATCTTCTATCAGAACACCATCTCATCAGGTGTGATTCCGCAGATTTCTGCCATCATGGGCCCTTGCGCCGGTGGTGCCTGCTATTCTCCTGCTCTGACCGACTTTATCTTCATGGTAAAGGAAAACAGCCATATGTTCGTAACCGGACCTGATGTTGTGAAGACTGTGACTCACGAGGATGTAAACAAGGAGGAACTTGGTGGCGCCTATACGCATAGCAGCAAGAGCGGTGTGTCACACTTCTTGGGTAACAGCGAGGAAGAAGTGCTGATGGCTATCCGTGAGTTGCTTACTTTCCTGCCGTCAAACAATATGGACGATGCACCGGTAAGTCCTTCAAAAGATGATGTAAACCGTATTGAGGAGGCTTTGCAGACTGTCGTTCCGGTTGATCCGAACATGCCTTACGATATGAAGGATATCATCGAGCCTGTTCTGGATGATCATTATTTCTTTGAAATCATGCCGCATTTTGCCAAGAATGCTGTGGTAGGATTCGGTCGTTTGGGTGGTCGTTCAGTAGGTATTGTAGCCAACCAGCCGGCTTATCTGGCAGGTGTGCTGGATATTGACGCATCTGACAAGATGGCCCGTTTCATCCGTTTCTGCGACTGTTTCAATATTCCGGTGGTTACTTTCGTAGATGTACCGGGATTCCTGTGTGGAACCAATCAGGAGCACAACGGTATCATCCGTCATGGAGCCAAGATCGTGTTTGCCTATGCCGAGGCCACAGTGCCTAAATTGACGGTGATTACCCGTAAGGCTTACGGTGGTGCTTACATCGTGATGTCCAGCAAGCAGATCGGTTCTGATGTGAACTTCGCTTATCCTACTGCCGAGGTGGCTGTAATGGGTGCCGAAGGTGCTGTGAACATCCTGTACCGCAAGGCTGACGAGGAGACCAAGCAGAAGGCTATTCTGGAGTACAAAGAAAATTTCGCCAACCCTTATCGTGTGGCTGAGTTGGGTTATATCGATGAGATCATCGAACCGAAAGACACCCGTAAGAAACTGATTCAGGGATTGGAGATGGCCCGTAACAAGATGAATACCCTGCCTCCTAAGAAGCACGGAAACATTCCTTTGTAATTGATTATAAGAAACGGAGTTGTGCAGTATGATTTGTCACAACTCCGTTTTTTATTTATATCCTGTTTTATGCAGACTGTCAGAACTTGAAACTGATTGTTGCATATGGCAGACAATTCTGCCGGTAAGTCACAAAATAAAAATTCTTGATATCCTCATCCGGTGGATTTCCCACGATACTGTACAAACCGATACGCAGGGCTAAAATAGATTTCTTGAAATTCCGTTGATAGCCGTATCCTGCGTCCAGCCGATACATCAATGCGTCGCGATATCCGCGGAACAGCACTTTCCCAAATCACCTCCCACTCTGAATCGGTGGATATTGTAACGGTATCCCAATCCGAATACTCCGATTACTTTCTCGTCAGTACGTTTGCCACCCAATAAACCTTCAGACAGGGCTCCACCGAAAATGTCGGTCATGGTAAGTGTCGTTCCGTCGCTGAAAGACAAACGGATGTCGTGCTTGTTTTCCGATGGTGTGAATTTAGATTCTGCACGAACTGCACTGATAGAGAATGCCGCACACAAAGATAATACGATAGCTTTCAATTTCATAGGTCAATGTTTTTAAATTAATATTATTTTTTATTTTTGATCCATAGATGGCGGACTGGATCCGCTTTCGATGATAAAACGCACGAAGGGCAAAATACCCCTATTCCCCTCATAAAAAAAATGAAAGATCGGAACTTTGGTCTGTTACATTCCTTTTTTAGCTATTGGTATTGAGTCGGTATTTGGCATTTTGTTCATAAGGCTCTTTCAGAATAAAAAATATGCAAGAAGTACTGAACCCTAATCTGAATTTGAAAATCTGAAAGCGTGTTTTTGTAGTTAATATATTATGGTCTAGTCAGTTGAGGCTGTTTGTCTGTTTTTAGGAATATGTCGAAATAGATTTATAGATCAGTGCTTACGGGCGTTTGAAAAAATCTCCCTGAAGATTTTTTCAAGACTTCCCGATGACTTTTTCAAAACTTCAGGAAGTTTTTTTGCATGTTTGGTCCGGAGTAAGAATCATAAAAGGATTCTTAGGCCTTTCTTTTTGCATGTTTTTCGTATAAATATTGTATAAAACAGGTATAGAGTGGGGGTGTTTCTGTATATTTATTCGTTTGTTTTTCCAGATGAAGCTTTTGAAAAATACTTGATTTGTCATTTTGGGAATAAATGATAAATCTTGGATTGTGTTTTGGGGAGAGATGTTTTTATAACAGTCGTTTAGAGGTTTGAACGGTTATTTATTCGAGTGCGGATTAAATTTCTAAACTGAATACACAGGAATAAATGTCTAAGATATGGATAGGCTCGAAGAAGTGGTTTAAATTGTTTTGACCTTTAAATCAAGAGAAAAGGGAGCGCCTTTCATGGTTGGCACTCCCTTTTCTTGATTTTTGCAAATCATCCCTTGTTCCGTGATTGTCAGTGGTGTTCCGTCGCTGACAGACAGACGGATGTCGTGCTTGTTCTCGGATGGAGTGAATTTTGATTCTGCACGGGTTACACTGACAGAAGAAGCTACACACAATGAAAATATGATGGTTTTCAAGTTCATAACGTTTAATTTTTAATGATTATTTATTTTTTTGTTTTTTGCGATTTGAGGAGAACGGATGCTGACCGTTATCCGGAGAGGCTCAGGAGCGTTGTCTTTATTCGTGTCGCATTTTCTGAACCGCTTTCGTAATCAAAACGCAGAACTTGAAAAATACCCCTATGCGGGCAGACTTTTTTTCAGGAAAATCTTCTTTATTTTTACTGTTTGAGTGGATATGTACTGTATATCAGTGTGTTATGTAGTGATAGGGGATACAAAAAAAGCTCGGAAAACAACTCCCTTTTTTGAAAGAGTTGTTTTCCGAGCCAATTATTGGGTCAATAAAATAGGAATCAGATTTTACTTGATGTTTCCAACTTTGATCAGATATTCTGCAATCTGTACGGCATTCAGTGCGGCACCCTTCTTGATCTGGTCGCCCACTAGCCAGAAGGTCAGACCGTTCTCGTTTGCCAGATCCTTACGTACACGACCTACGTATACATCGTCCTTGCCTGCCAGGAAGAGTGGCATCGGATAAACCTTGTTGGCTGGATCGTCCATCAGCTGTACGCCTTCTGCGTTGGCAATGGCTTTCTGAGCCTCTTCAACAGAGATCGGACGCTCTGTCTCGATCCATACAGCCTCTGAGTGAGAGCGTAAAGCTGGAACACGAACACACATGGCCGAGCACTGAACATCGCTGTGCATGATCTTCTGAGTTTCCTTGAACATCTTCATTTCCTCTTTGGTATATCCATTGTCCTGGAATACGTCGATCTGAGGAATTACGTTATAGGCCAACTGATAAGCGAACTTGTTAACAGTTACTTCCTCACCGTTCAGTACTTGGCGGTATTGAGTTTCCAACTCGTCCATAGCTGCTGCTCCGGCACCGCTTGCTGCCTGATAGCTGGCAATGTGAATGCGTTTGATGTGGCTCAGCTTTTCCAGAGGCTTCAATACAACTACCATCATAATAGTAGTACAGTTCGGGTTTGCGATGATACCTCTCGGGCGGTTCAGCGCATCGTCACCGTTGCACTCCGGTACAACCAAAGGTACATCCTCGTCCATACGGAAGGCGCTGGAATTGTCGATCATTACAGCACCGTATTTGGTAATGTCGGCTGCGAACTCCTTGGATACACCGGCTCCGGCAGAAGTGAAGGCGATATCCACACCCTTAAAATCATCGTTATGTTGCAGAAGTTTCACTTCGATTTCCTTACCACGGAAAGTGTATTTCTTTCCGGCGCTACGCTCAGAACCGAACAACACTAACTCATCCAGTGGGAAGTTTCTCTCTTCCAACACACGCAGGAATTCCTGACCAACGGCGCCGCTGGCACCAACAATAGCTACTTTCATTTTATTAATCTTTAAATTTTTGATGATTTCGGTTGCAAAAATAGGCATTTTATTATATATATAAGATAAAAAAACCGAAACTTTTTCGTTTCTTTGCAAAAAGATTAAAACTTGTACCGAATATGGAAATACCCTTTCTATCTGACTATTTACCGATAACCGACCCTACCTGGATCTTTTTCATCGTGTTATGCATTATCTTGTTTGCCCCGGTATTACTTGGCCGCCTGAAGATTCCGCACATTATCGGAATGATTATTGCTGGTGTGCTGATCGGACCGCATGGCTTGCATATTCTGGATAAAGACAGCAGTTTTGAACTTTTCGGTAAAGTGGGTTTGTATTACATCATGTTCCTGGCGAGTCTGGAAATGGACATGCAGGACATGAAACGGATCGGAAACAAGGCGTTTGCATTGGGTATTTTGGCTTTCCTCTTTCCTTTGGGACTGGGAATCATTTCCAATATCTGGATTCTGGAATATAATCTGATCACTTCGGTATTGCTGGCCAGTATGTATGCGTCGCATACATTGATTGCCTATCCGATAGTCATCCGCTATGGTATTTCCCGGCATCGTAGTGTGAGTATTGCCGTGGGCGGTACGATTGTGACCGACACGCTCACCTTGCTGGTGCTGGCTGTCATCGCCGGTATGTTCAAGGAGTCTACCGGCGACTGGTTCTGGCCTTTGATGTTTATTAAAGTCCTGGCTGTGGGCGGGTTTATGATTTATGCTTTTCCGCGCATCGGCCGCAGGTTTTTCCGGAAATATAATGATGGAGTGGTGCAATATATCTTCGTGCTGGCCATGGTCTTTTTAGGAGCCGGTTTGATGGAACTGGCCGGAATGGAAGGCATTTTGGGCGCTTTCCTGGCCGGTATCGTGCTGAACCGCCTGATCCCCCGTTCCTCTCCTTTGATGAATCATCTGGAGTTTGTGGGTAATGCGTTGTTTATTCCTTATTTCCTCATCAGTGTCGGTATGATTATCGATGTGCAGATTCTCTTTGGTGAAGGAGATGCCCTGCGGGTGGCTACCGTGATGATTGTCATCGCCCTGTTGGGAAAATGGATCGCTTCGTTTGTGACCCAGAAAATCTATAAGATGAGCGGCATGGAGCGCGATCTGATGTTCGGTTTGAGCAATGCGCAGGCTGCGGCCACACTGGCAGCCGTATTGGTCGGTTATAATATCATCATGCCCGATGGCAGTCGTTTGCTGGGAGAAGATGTTCTCAACGGAACCGTAATCCTGATTCTGGTAACTTGTATTGTCAGCTCGTTCATTACAGAGCATGCGGCGCGTAAAATCACGTTGCAGACCGAAAAGACCATTGAGGACCAGCCTTTGGAAGATGAGAAAGTGCTCATCGCGTTGGCTTATCCTGAAACGGTAGATCCGATTGTGAACCTGGCCTTGATGATGCGTCAGGAGCATTGCGAGTTTCCGATGATGGCTCTGAATGTGGTGCTCGACGATGACGACGCCGCCCGGGAGCGCGGACAGAAAATTCTGGAACAGGCCACCCATATCGCTTCGGCCGCGAATGTGCAGATGCAGAGTAAGGTCCGTCTGGCTACGAATCTGGCCAACGGTATCATTCACGCCATGCGCGAAAATGATTATTCGGAGGTGGTGGTCGGACTGCATGTGCAGTCTTCGCCTACAGAGTCCTTCTTCGGTCCTGTACTGCTGGGCTTGCTGAGCGGACTGAACCGACAGATTATGATGGTGCGCAGTACGATGCCGATCAATACGATCCGTCGCATTCATGTTGCCATTCCCGAGAAGGCGGAGTTTGAGGCCGGATTCCTGCATTGGGTCGAGCGCATCGGTCGTCTGACCGAAGGCTTGGGTTGCCGCATTGATTATCACGGTCATCCCAAAACCTTGAAGCATATCAGCAAATATCTGCAGAAGAAGCATCCGTCCATCCGTGCCGAATATCACGAAACCGACGGCGGTAACGAGTTGAAGCGCTTGTCGCAGATCATCCGTGAAGATCATTTGCTGGTAGTGGTATGCGCCCGTCGCGGATCCATTTCTTTCCGTCCGTCGTTCGAGCATATCCCGCATCAGATCAAGAAATATTATATGAAGAACAGCTTGTTGCTGGTATTCCCGGACACCTATGCTACCGGAGCCATGCCGGCCATGAGCATCATGCAGCCACGCACCGCGCGCGACCGTTACGAATCCGGCAACGAGTGGTTCGGCCCGTGGCGTAAACTCAAGGAATAAAGTCAATATGATAACAGCAGAGTGGCAGGAGAGAACCTGTCAGTTAGTAGGTCCTGAACGGATGGAACGTTACCGTCGGGCGCATGTTTTGGTGGTCGGCGTCGGCGGTGTCGGCGGTTATGCCGCCGAGTTGCTGGTCCGGGGCGGAGTGGGGCATCTCACGCTGATTGATGCCGACTGTGTGCAGCCCAGTAACATAAACCGCCAGTTGTGTGCCCTGCACTCTACGGTGGGCCGCCGGAAAGTGGACATCTTTTCCGAGCGTTTCCGGGAAATCAATCCCGACATAGAACTGACCGTTCTTCCGGAATATCTGGAAGCGGAGCGCGTGCCGGCGCTGCTCGATGCGCAGAAATACGATTTTATCGTTGATGCCATCGATACCATCGCTCCCAAGTGTGCCCTGATTCTGGAAGCGCTGAAGCGTAAAATCCCCATTGTGTGCAGTATGGGAGCCGGTGCCAAAACCGACATTACACAGGTGCAGTTTGCCGATCTTTGGGAAACCTACCATTGCGGCTTGAGCAAGGCCGTGCGCACCCGTCTTAAAAAAGAGGGAGTGCGGCGCAAGGTACCCGTGGTATTCTCCAGTGAACAGGCCGATCCGAATGCCGTGTTGCGCGTGAACGAGCGCAACAAGAAATCCACCACCGGAACCATCAGCTATATGCCGGCCGTGTTCGGATGTTATCTGGCACAGTATGTGCTTACCCGATTATGATATAAACGAAAGGAGAAAGAATCATGATAGATATAAAAGGTGTGACCAAGAGTTTTGGTACATTGCAAGTATTAAAGGGAATCGACCTGCATATCGCTCCGCGCGAGGTGGTCAGCATTGTCGGTCCCAGTGGAGCCGGAAAGACGACTTTGCTTCAGATTATGGGTACTCTGGACAAGCCCGATGCCGGGCAGGTACTGATCAATGGAGTTGACGTTGCGGCATTGAAGCGGAACAGACTGGCGGAGTTCCGTAACAGTCAAATTGGTTTTATCTTTCAGTTCCATCAGCTGCTGCCCGAGTTTACGGCCTTGGAAAACATTATGTTGCCGGCGTTCATTGCCGGAAAAAGCGAAAAGGAAGTGCGTCAGCGTGCTCTGGAACTGCTCGATTTTATGAAAATCCGAGAGCGTGCCGAGCATAAGCCCAACGAGCTTTCGGGAGGCGAGAAGCAGCGTGTGGCCGTTGCCCGTGCTCTGATTAACAATCCGGCCGTGATTCTGGCCGATGAGCCTTCGGGAAGTCTGGACACCAAGAACAAGACCGAGCTGCACCAACTCTTCTTCGACCTGCGCGACCAGTACGGACAGACGTTTGTCATCGTGACGCACGACGAGGAACTGGCACGCATTACCGACCGCACGATCCATATGCGCGACGGACTGATTTATACGGAAGATACCATCAAGGAATAAAGCGTTACAGATATGAAAATCGCAGAAAGTTTAACCCAGTTGATCGGACACACGCCGCTGTTGCGCCTGAATGCCTATTCCCGGAAATACGGTCTGGGCATTGATCTGATTGCCAAACTGGAGAGTTTCAACCCGGCGGGCAGTGCCAAAGACCGTCCCGCACTGTATATGATTGAGGATGCCGAGCGTAAAGGCATCCTGCGTCCCGGAGCCACCATCATAGAGCCTACCAGCGGAAATATGGGAGTAGGTCTGGCCATGGTAGCGGCGGTGAAAGGTTATAAAATGGTGTTGGTCATGCCCGAAACCATGAGTCTGGAGCGCCGTAACCTGGCCCGTGCCTTGAATGCCCGTGTGGTCCTGTCACCCGCAGCCGAAGGCATGGCCGGTTCGGTACGTATTGCCCGTGAGTTGCAGCAGACCACAGAGAACGCCGTTATCCTGGCCCAATTCGAGAATCCGGCCAATCCGCTGGCACATCAGGAGACCACAGCCCGCGAGATCTGGGAAGATACCGACGGAAAGGTGGATGTCGTCATTGCCGGAGTCGGCACAGGCGGAACCATTACCGGTTTGGGACGCGGCCTGAAAGCCCTGAATCCGCAGATTGAGATTGTGGCGGTAGAGCCGGCGTCATCCCCGTTGATTACCGAAGGCAAGGCCGGACCGCACAAGTTGCAGGGTATCGGTGCCAACTTTATTCCCGAGAATTATGACGCGTCGGTGGTGGACCGTGTGCTGACCGTAACCGACGATGATTCCATCCGTACCGCTCGTGAGCTGGCTGCCGAAGAAGGAATTCTGGCCGGTATCACTTCCGGCACGGCCGTTTATGCTGCCCGCATGCTGGCGCAGGACCCGGCTTATGCCGGAAAGCGCATTGTCGTTGTTCTGCCCGATACCGGTGAGCGCTATCTCTCCACTTATGAATTTGATTTTGAAAATTATCCTTTATGAAAATAGAATTAGGTAAGATAAACCAATTGAAGGTAGTCAAGAAGGTTGATTTCGGCTTTTATCTCGACGGAGGGGTGGAAGGCGAGATTCTGCTTCCGCTCAAGCTCGCTCCGCAAGGATGCAAGATTGGCGATGAACTGGACGTATTCCTCTATCTTGATAGTGAGGAGCGCCTGATTGCCACCACAGAAACTCCTAAGGCGATGGTGGGCGATTTTGCTTATCTTCAGGTGGCCTGGGTGAATAACTTCGGAGCCTTTCTCGACTGGGGACTGCTGAAAGACCTGTTTGTTCCTTTCCGTGAACAGAAAATGAAGATGCAGAAAGGGCAGAGCTATATCGTGCACCTTCATGTGGACGAAGACAGCTATCGCATTATGGCTTCGGCCAAGGTGGAGCGCTATCTCTCCAAGGAAATGCCACCTTATAAGCCGGGAGTAGAAGTGGATGTGCTGGTATGGCAGAAAACTGATCTGGGATTTAAGGTCATTGTAGACAATCAGTACAGCGGTCTGCTTTACGAAAACGAACTTTTCCGCCCCTTGCATACCGGTGACCGTCTGCGCGGATACATCAAGCGCGTACGTCCGGATGGAAAGATCGACGTGACCCTGCAGCGTCAGGGAATGCATGCCGTGGACGATTTCTCGGAGGTATTGCTTCATCACTTGCAGCTGAATGGTGGCAGCACGGTGTTGGGCGACAAGAGTCCGGCCGAGGAGATTTATTCCGTGTTCGGAGTAAGTAAGAAAGTGTTCAAGAAAGCCGTTGGCGATTTGTATAAGCGCCGTCTGATAGAGATTACTCCGGAGGGCTTGCGTCTTACTGACGAAGCAACAGATTTATAAGAATTTATCGGGAATCCTGAATGGTGGTTTCCGATTTCAGAACAACAGCGATAAAGAAGACGCAGAAAAAGAGCGTTCTTGCTTTATCGCTGTTTTTGTTTTTGTTACAGTAACTTTTTGGTGCGGCATACTCAAATGCTTTCCAAAAGGTATACTTAAGTAGTCGTCCCTTAAAAATATCTTTATTCGCTGATATTCAATAATTTAATCTATAGAAAGTTTTGATAAATCTG
>CALUKY010000034.1 GCA_944321345.1 uncultured Paraprevotella sp. | reverse complement strand
ATCCAGGAATACATTCCAGACTTCAAGATGGAATATGAGGTAGATCCATTGCGTCAGACTATCGCTGAATCTTGGCCAAACTCTTTGGATGATACTTGCGCTCGTGAAGAGTGGGGTTGGAAGCCAGAGTATGACTTGGATGCTATGACTAAGGATATGATCGAGAAGCTGAAAGTTCGTTTCGGCAAATAATAGAAATTCATTGTGTTATTATTATAAATCACAGTATGAAGGTGTACGGAGTTTTTCCGTGCACCTTTTGTTCTTCTTGTGCTTCTGACTGAGGTGTTGAAATTTTCAGGAAAGAAGAAAAGGAAAAGCCTTTCAAAACATAACATTCCGTATCAGAGCGGAATGTTATGTTTTGAAAGGCTTTTCTGCTTTGCTATGAGAATCCGATGAATTATCGTCTGCCGTACATACGGTCGTAATAGTTCTGGTAGTCGTCGCTGGTTACTTCCTCCACCCATTTCTGGTTTTCGAGATACCAGCGGATGGTTTTCACGATGCCGGTTTCAAAATCAGTTTCCGGATACCATCCCAAATCGGTCTTGATCTTTTCCGGATCGATGCCGTAGCGCAGGTCATGGCCCAAGCGGTCTTTTACGAAGGTGATCAGGTCTTCGTTGATCCAGTCAACAGTCATTTCACCGTTTTCGTTTTTGATCTGCTTTTTGAGCAGCGAGCGCATTTCCGGTTCGTTTTCCATGATTTCACGGATGGTCTGTATGGTCAGTTTTACGATTTGGATGTTCTGACGTTCATTGTGTCCGCCTACATTATAAATACTGCCGTCGGCACCCTGATTGATAACCATATCAATGGCCTTGCAGTGATCCTCCACATAAAGCCAGTCGCGGATATTGGTTCCTTGTCCGTAAACAGGCAGTTTTTTGCCTTCGAGAATATTCTTGATGATCAATGGAATCAGTTTTTCCGGAAACTGGTAAGGACCGTAGTTATTGGAGCAGCGGGTGATGCTTACCGGCATCTTGTACGTATCTTTGTAGGCACATACAATGTGGTCGGCACTGGCCTTTGAAGCGCTGTACGGACTGTGAGGACACAAAGGAGTGTTTTCTGTAAAGAATCCCTCTTCGCCCAGACTTCCGTACACTTCGTCGGTTGATACCTGATGGAAACGCACTCCCTTACGCCAGGTGGGGTATCCGTTTTCATCCTTTCCGGTTACCCAGGCGCGGCGTGCGGCATCGAGCAGGTTTTGGGTACCCAGAATATTGGTCTGTAGGAACAGTTGCGGGTTTTCAATACTGCGATCCACATGGCTCTCTGCCGCAAAGTTTACAATGACGTCAAAACGGTATTTTGCGAACAGGTCATCAGCCAGATGTGCGTCGCAGATGTCTCCTTTGATGAAAATACAACGTTCGTTGTCAATATCCTGGGCAATGGTGCCCAGATAGCCGGCATAAGTCAACAGATCCAAAACAACAACAGTAATATCGTTGTACTTGTTCAGGATATATTTCACATAGTTTGCGCCGATAAAACCGGCACCTCCTGTTACTAAATAAGTTTTCACGAGTGTATGTTTTTTAAAGTTTCTTATTCGTTTTCTTTATCTCCCAGTTCGATGACTTCTAAATTGCTGAAGTTTCCCTGAGACAGGGTGACACGGATCAGGGTGCGCACCTTGTGCCAGCCCATGATTCCGGCGGCTCCGGGATTGATGTAGAGCAGGTTCATCTGTTTGTCGAACATCACTTTCAGAATGTGTGAATGTCCGGTAATGAACAGTTGGGGGCGTTTCTCTGCCAGTATCTTTCGGATGCCCGGAGCGTATTTTCCGGGATATCCCCCGATGTGAGTCATTATCACACGAGTGTTTTCACATTCCCATTCCAGTATTTCGGGATAGGTCTTGCGGGTGTCTCCACCGTCGCAATTGCCGCATACCGCTTTTACGGGGCGGAACTCCTCTAGTCTGCGAATCAGATCGTATGAGCCGATGTCTCCGGCATGCCATATCTCGTCACACTCGGCAAAGTATTCTATATAACGGTCGTCCCAATAGCCGTGTGTGTCCGAAAGGATCCCTATACGTTTCATAAGTTCAGCTTTTTCACGATGAAGGACTTCAGAAACTCTGCGGTGCCTTCAAGTCCTAATACGGAAGAGTTGATACAGATGTGATAAGTAGACGCTTCGCCCCAGGTCAGCGCACTGTAGTAGTTATAGTAAGACGCACGCTTGTCATCACCTTCAAGAGCTCTCTTTTCAGCTTCCTGAGCGTCTATCTGTAAATTTTGCATCAGGCGTTTCACACGGTCTTCCATATTGGCTGATATGAATATGTTTACGCAGCGTGGATGGTCGCGTAGCACGTAGTCTGCACAACGGCCTACAAATACGCACGATTCACGCTCGGCAACTTTCTTGATGGCGTCGCTCTGAAACTTGAAAAGCGATTCCGAGCTGAGTTGGTTGCCATAAGGGTCACCGCTGCTGGTAAAGGGTATGATGGAGTTGAACAGACTCTTTACAAAGCCGCGGTGTTCATCGTCGCGTTCAAAGAAGTATTTGCTGAAGCCGCTTTCCTGAGCTGCCAGATCGAGCACCTCTTTGTCGTAAAACTTAATGCCGAATTCCTTGGCCAAAATCGTTCCGATGGCATGGCCGCCGCTACCCAGCTGGCGTCCAATATTGAGTACAAAATTTTTATTGTTGTCCATTGCTTGCCAAATGTCTTTGTTTCATTTTCTTGTTTTGAATCACCAGCATAATTGCGGTTACGATGCAGGCCACCAGATCAGATGCCGGCATGGCCATCCAGATGCCGTCCAGCTGCCAGAATCGTGGGAAGATTACGAGCGCCGGAATCAGGAACAGCAGTTGGCGTGTTAAAGATAAGAAAATACTTTTACCTGCATGTCCGATACTTTGAAAAAAGTTTGTCGTGGCTATCTGGAATCCGATTATCGGATAGAAAATCACAATGATGCGCATGCCGTGGGCGGCCATTTCGATCAGTTGTTCGTCGCTGGTAAAGGCACGGGCGCAGAGTTTGGGGAATATTTCGCCGATCAAAAATCCTAAGGTGGTTACTACGGTAGCGCTGTAAATCGTGTAGCGCAGCACACGGAACACACGGTCAATGCGTCCTGCTCCGTAATTATAGCCTGCGATAGGCTGCATGCCTTGGTTGATACCGATCACAATCATGATAAAGAGGAACAGCACACGGTTCACGATGCCATAAGCTCCGATTGCCAGATCGCCTCCATATTCGGCCAGACCGCGGTTAATCAGTATCACAACCAGGCAGGCACAAGTGTTCATCAGAAAGGGAGAAAGTCCGATGGAAATCGTGTCGAATACGATTTTTTTCTTCAAGCGATAGATGCCGCGTTTCAGATGCAGAGGCTCTTTTTTGTTGCTGAACACCACAAATTGCCATACCAAAGCGATAATCTGGGCCAGAATGGTGGCATAGGCCGCTCCCTTGATTCCCATATTGAACTGGTAGATGAACAGAGGGTCGAGTATGGTGTTAATCACCACTGTCAGAATGGTAGCATACATGGACATCTGCGGGTGACCGGCAGAACGTAGTAGGGAATTTAAACCTAAGTAGCTGTGTGTGACGACATTGCCCAGAAGAATAATTTCCATATAGTCGCGGGCGTAGGGAATGGTAGTCTCGCTGGCTCCGAAGAAATAGAGAATGGGATCTAGAAAAATAAGGGCGATTACTCCGAACAGAATACCTAAAACAAGGTTTAGAACCACGACATTACCCAGTATGTTCTGTGCTGTCTGATAGTCATTTTGTCCTAGTTTGACAGACATCAGTGTGGCCGCTCCAACGCCGACCATGGATCCAAAAGCGGCAGACAAGTTCATTAGTGGAAAAGTAATCGCCAAACCGGAAATGGCCATGGCGCCTACTCCCTGTCCGATAAAGATACTGTCTACCATATTATATAAGGAAGAGGCAGTCATGGCAATAACTGCCGGAATGGCGTAGGCCATCAGAAGTTTTCCCACTGGACGTGTGCCCAGTTCCGTTGTAGAGGATGCTTTTCCTGACATGAATCAATCTTTTGTTGGTTTAAATAAGAAATTTCTTGCAAAGGTACAAAAAAAACAACTTCAGGGTTCTCTAAATTCTGAAAAAAGCTTGTGTGTAAAATACTTGCTTTCGGGTACAGGTCTGTGTAAATATTAAAAACGGTGGTCGTATCCGATAATATGTGAAATTACTCCTGTCAATTCATTTTTTTCTGTATTTTTGCTTTCCTGAAATATGAAGAATTATATGAATAAGAAAGTATTAGTGGGCATGTCTGGCGGCATAGACAGTTCGGCTGTGTGCCTGATGCTCCAGGAACAAGGATATGAAGTGGTTGGAATAACGATGCGTGTGTGGGATTTGCCCCAGCATTTTTCGGAACCCGGCCAGAATTTGCCCAATCATGTGATGCAGGCACGTGAACTGGCCGATCGCTTGGGTATTGTTCATTATGTGGCAGATGAGAGAGAGGAGTTCAAGGATGTAGTCGTACGTAATTTTATAGATGAATATCTGAATGGTCGCACTCCGAATCCTTGTGTCATGTGTAACCCTACCTTTAAGTTCCGTATGCTGATGGAGTGGGCCGACCGTTTGGGCTGCGATCATATCGCAACCGGTCATTATGTACAGACCGTACAAAAGGAAGATGCTGTATATCTCAAATGTGGTACAGATCCGAAGAAAGACCAGTCTTATTTTCTGTGGCGCCTTTCTCAGGATGTGCTTCGCCGTTGCATTTTTCCGCTGGGTGATACCACGAAAGACAAAGTACGAGCCTATCTTGCGGAGAAAGGATTTGAAATGAAGGCCCGTCAGGGCGAATCCATGGAAGTTTGCTTTATACCGGGGGATTATCGGGATTTTCTGAAAGAGCAGTTGCCCGATTTGGACCAGAAAATAGGTCCCGGAGATTTTGTAGACGAGCAAGGGCACAAGTTAGGGCGACATCAGGGTTTTCCATATTACACGGTGGGACAGCGTAAGGGATTGGGCATTGCTTTGGGTAAGCCGGCTTTTGTGTTGAAGATCAATCCACAGAAAAATACGGTGATGCTGGGGGATGCAGACCGGCTGATGACTGAATATATGCTTGTGGAGCAGACCAATTGGGTGAATGCCGAAGCATTGCCGGAAGAAGGACTGTCGGTGCGTATCCGTTACCGTAGCCGCTCTATTCCTTGCTCTCTGAAGAAAGTGGATCGCTTGTGGGATGAAAATTCCGATCGTGGCGATCTGTATCTGGTGCATTTTCAGGAGTTGGCTTCGGCTGTAACGCCCGGACAATCCGCAGTGTTTTATGTAGGTGATCTGGTAGTTGGTGGCGGATATATTGCTTCACAAAAGGGAATACATTCTTATATAGAGAAATTTGCATGAAAGAAGCATTGTCGTTGTTGGAACTGAACCGGATGGTGAGGCGCACAATCGATCTGGAGTTTCATCAATCTTATTGGATTCAGGCCGAGCTCAGCGAGGTACGAGAGGCCTATCAGGGGCATTGCTATCTGGAATTTGTTCAAAAGGATGAATTTTCCGGACAGCTTGTGGCTAAGGCTCGCGGAACAATCTGGGCTTCGGCATATCGCAGGCTCAAGCCTTATTTCGAGCGTGAAACCGGGCAATGCCTGGTGGCCGGAATCAAGGTACTGGTGTGTGTGCGTGTGATTTTCCATGAACTTTATGGTTACACGCTTATGGTAGAGGATATTGATCCTGCCTATACTTTGGGGGATCTGGCGCGCCGGCGCAGGGAGATTCTGGAACAGTTGCGTCGCGAAGGGGTGATTGACGACAACAAGAATCTGGATATGCCCTTGCTGGTCAACCGTGTCGCTGTAATATCCTCGAAGACAGCCGCCGGTTTTGAGGACTTCTGCGATCAGTTGCTTCATAACGATTACGGATTTCGCTTTACGGTACGCCTGTTTCCGGCGGTGATGCAGGGAGAGCGGGTTGAGGAAACCATTCTGGCCGCCCTTGATCAGATTCTGGAACAGCGCGACCGGTGGGATGTGGTGGTGATTATCCGTGGCGGAGGTGCTACCAGCGATCTGTCCGGTTTCGACACCTATCTTTTGGCAGCAAGCTGTGCCCAGTTTCCGTTGCCTGTTATTACCGGAATCGGTCACGAGCGTGATGACACGGTGCTTGATGCTGTGGCACATACGCGGGTCAAGACACCTACGGCTGCCGCGGCCTGTCTGTTGAACCATCAGTTGCAGACAGCTTCCCGTCTGGAGCAGTTGCAAGAGGATATTCTACGTCTGGTCCGTGAGCGTATCACCACGGAGCAGTTGCGACTGACTACGCTTGTTACTCGGATTCCACGGGTTTTCGGATCGGTAAAAGGGCGTTTCGAACAACGGATTTTGAGTTATGAGCATACCGTTCAGACGGCAGTCCGCATGCGAGTGCAGCAGGACCGTTTGAAGCTGGAGAATCATGAAGAACGGCTGGCGAAAGTGGTTCGGGTCCGTTTGGAGCACGAAAAACGTCAGTTGGACTTTTATGGTCGGCAGATTCTGGCTCTTGATCCGGAGCGTTTGTTGAATTTGGGCTACAGCTTGACTTATCGCAATGGAAAGGTTGTTACCCGGGCCGACGAATTGAGACCGGGCGATGTGATTGAAACTCATCTGGCACAAGGCAAGGTGAGTTCGAAGGTTTTATAACGGATTTCAAAAGAATAGAAGATACTTATGCCAAGAAAGAATAATGCCAAAAGCTATGAAGAGGCTGTTGCGGCTTTGCAGGATATCCTGAAGCAGGTGGAAAACAACGAGCTGGGAATAGATCAGTTGGCCGAAAAACTGAAAGAAGCGAAGACACTGATCGGGTATTGTAAGGAAAAACTATACCAGACCGATCAGGAAATACAAAAAATATTAGATGATGCGGAAAAATAATTTCAATTTGAAATTTATTTTCTTTCTTTGTTTAAAATATGATTTTTTTTCATAACTTTGCAATCGACCATCCGGTAGAAAATCCTTGAAAAAAATATCGGACTGACGATAGAAACTTGAAAAACAATAAATTTATAGCTTAACAAGCGAAGATACAAAAGCATAACCTTTGCGTTTTCGCATTATTGATTGAATATGAAAGAAATTGATTGGGCAAATCTGTCTTTTGGTTACATGCCGACAGATTACAATGTCCGCTGCTACTATCGCGACGGAAAATGGGGAGAGATTGAAGTGTGTTCGGAACAGACCATCAATATTCACATGGCTGCCACTTGTCTGCACTATGGACAGGAAGCTTTTGAGGGACTGAAAGCTTTCCGCTGTCCGGACGGCAAGGTACGTGTGTTCCGTATGGATGAAAATGCGGCACGCCTGCAAAGCACTTGTCGCGGAATCTTGATGCCGGAAGTATCAACAGAACTTTTTGAGGAAATGGTTATAAAAGTGGTGCGTTTGAACGAGCGCTTTATTCCTCCATATGAAAGTGGCGCTTCACTGTATATTCGTCCGTTACTGATCGGAACCGGAGCTCAGGTAGGTGTACATCCGGCTGATGAATATATGTTCGTCATTTTCGTTACTCCGGTTGGACCGTATTTCAAAGGTGGTTTTGCAACCAATCCGTATGTGATTATCCGTGAATTCGATCGTGCGGCTCCCCTGGGAACCGGTACTTACAAGGTAGGAGGAAACTATGCCGCCAGTTTGCGTGCCAATAAGATGGCGCACGATTTGGGTTACTCTTGTGAGTTTTATCTGGATGCTAAGGAAAAGAAATACATTGATGAATGTGGTGCGGCTAATTTCTTCGGTATTAAAAACAATACCTATATCACTCCGAAATCAACATCTATCCTGCCTTCAATCACTAACAAGAGTCTGATGCAGCTGGCTGAGGATATGGGCTTGAAGGTAGAACAAAGACAAATTCCCGAAGAGGAACTGGCTACATTTGAAGAGGCCGGTGCCTGTGGTACGGCTGCGGTAATCAGCCCGATTGAACGGATTGATGATCTGGAAAACAAAAAGAGTTATGTCATCAGCAAGGATGGTAAACCGGGACCGATAAGTACAAAACTCTATAACCATTTACGTGGTATACAGTATGGTACTGAACCGGATGTACATGGTTGGACCAAAGTGGTTATTGAATAATCGGGCATTTAAGGTTCAGATAAAAATATTGCTTGTATAGAGCCGACTTTTCAAAAAAAAACTTTCGAAAAGTCGGCTTTTTTTGTGATGTGATTGCTACTAATATTCAGTCATTTAAATTTATTTTACTAGAAAAAAAGTATTCGTTTTAAAATATATTCGTATTTTTGACCCGAATAACGGACTTGTATTTCCGTTTGATAAAAATATGGATAAAAAGGAAACATTAAAATCCCTAATTATGAAACATTCTATTTCTTTATTTACGATGGTCGTTGCCCTGTTCTTGCTTTCAGGATGTGTAACGAAGAAAAAGTATGCTTCTTTGCAGACCGAGAAAAACAAATTGGAAAATCAGTATCAGAAGGCTCAGCTTCAGCTGGCTGAGAACAAGGCAAATATCAAAAGTCTGGAGGAAAGATTGGCAGAGGCTCAGAAAAACAATGCCGAGCTGAAAGCATCATATGCCGCATTGCAGAACTCTTTGGATAAGAGTATCCAGCAGAATTCACAGGGCAATGTGAATATCTCGAAACTGGTCGATGAAATCAACGCTTCTAACAAATTTATCAAGCAACTGGTTGAGGCTAAGGACAAATCAGACTCTCTGAATATGGTATTGACCAACAACCTGACCCGCTCTTTGAGTCGTGATGAGTTGCAGGATGTAGACATCAAGGTGTTGAAAGGTGTGGTTTACATTTCTTTGTCAGATAATATGCTGTATAAGTCTGGTAGCTATGAAATCAGTGAACGTGCCGGAGAGACTCTGAGCAAGATTGCCAAGATCATTACAGACTATAAGGATTACGATGTTCTGGTTGAGGGTAATACGGACACAGACCCGATTTCACGTCCGAATATCCGAAACAACTGGGATTTGAGTGCTCTGCGTGCTTCTTCTGTAGTTCAGGCTTTGCAGAATCAGTATGGTGTAGATCCTTCTCGTCTGACAGCTGCCGGACGTGGAGAGTACAATCCGATTGCCGACAATACTTCTGCAGCCGGAAAACAGAGAAACCGTCGTACTCAGATCATCATTACTCCTAAGTTGGATCAGTTTATGGATCTGATTGAGAAGGCACCTGAAACAGAAGGTGAGCAGGTTCAGTGATCAAGTCATTCAGACAATATAAAAAACATGATAGAATACCGCATTCGTTGAAAAACGCGTGCGGTATCTATTTATTTTAAGGAGGTTATATATAAAAATAGAAAAACAGAAATTTCTGTAACGATCAAGGAAAAGCATGGGAAAAGGTAAATTGGCTAAGTTTGCTGATATGGCAGAATATCCGCACGTATTTGAATATCCGTATTCAGTGGTTGACAATGTGCCCTTTGAGGGACGAGGCAAGTGGCATGAATTTTTCGGTAATCGGAATCCGATTGTTTTGGAATTGGGTTGTGGACGCGGTGAATATACCGTAGGGCTGGCTCGCCTGTATCCGGAGAAGAATTTTATCGGGGTAGACATTAAGGGAGCCCGCATGTGGACCGGAGCAACGGAATCTATGCGTGAAGGCCTGAAGAATGTGGCTTTTCTGCGTACCAATATTGAAATTATCGACCGTTTCTTTGAGCCAGGCGAAGTGGAGGAAATCTGGCTGACTTTCAGCGATCCGCAGATGAAGAAGGTTACCAAGCGACTGACATCCACCTACTTTATGAACCGCTACCGGAAGTTTTTGGTTGACGGCGGATTGATTCACTTGAAAACAGATTCCAACTTCCTGTTTACCTATACCAGCTATATGGTCGAGAAGAATGCCCTTCCAGTAGAGTTCTCAACCACAGATTTATACCATAGTGTATTGGCAGAGCATCCGGATACTGAAGAAGCCCGTATTCTGAGTATACAAACTTACTATGAGCAGCAATGGATCGACCGTGGACTGAATATCAAATATCTGCGTTTCCGTTTGCCGCATGCCGGTGAGTTGCAGGAACCTGAAGTGGAAATCGAGCTGGATGATTATAGAAGTTATAATCGTAGCAAGCGGAGCGGTCTGGCAACTTCGAAATAATGATATGTAATTTAAAATAAAGAAGAGAAAATGAATATCTATCCTAAACTGATTATGGATGCGCTCGCTACCGTGCGTTATCCGGGAACCGGCAAGAATATTGTCGAGGCGGAAATGGTAGAGGATGATTTGCGCATCAGCGGTTTGCATGTTAGTTTCTCACTGATCTTTGATAAACCGACCAACCCGTTTATCAAATCTATCGTGAAAGCGGCCGAAGCTGCCATTCATGCTTATGTGGCAAAGGAAGTTGAAGTTGAAATTAATATAAAGACTATCCAGGCCTCGCGTCCCGAAGTGGGCAAACTGTTGCCGGGAGTGAAGAATATCATAGCAGTATCTTCCGGAAAAGGTGGTGTGGGTAAGTCTACTGTAGCCGCCAATCTGGCTGTGGCCTTGGCTAAGATGGGCTTTAAGGTTGGTTTGCTTGATGCGGATATATTCGGTCCGAGCGTGCCGAAAATGTTTCAGATGGAAGATGCCCGTCCGTATGCCGAACAGATTAACGGCCGCGACATGATTATTCCGGTGGAGAAATATGGTATCAAAGTGCTGTCTATCGGTTTCTTTGTTGATCCGGATCAGGCTACCTTGTGGCGTGGAGGTATGGCCAGCAACGCGCTGAAGCAGCTCATCGGCGATGCCGAATGGGGTGATTTGGATTATTTTGTGCTTGATACTCCTCCAGGAACCAGTGATATTCATCTTACCTTGGTGCAGACATTGCCCATCACCGGTGCCGTGATTGTCAGCACTCCGCAGCAGGTGGCTTTGGCCGACGCCCGCAAGGGTATCAATATGTATATGAACGACAAGGTGAATGTGCCTATCCTCGGACTGGTGGAGAATATGGCGTGGTTCACGCCTGCTGAACTTCCGGAGAACAAGTATTATATCTTTGGCAAAGAAGGTGTGAAACACTTGGCCGAAGAAATGAATGTACCGTTGTTGGGACAGATTCCGGTTGTACAGAGTATTTGTGAAAACGGTGATAAGGGTACTCCCGAGGCATTGGACGGAGAAACTCCGGTCGGCAAATCATTTATGAAACTGGCTGCTGCCGTTGTTCGTCAGACCGATAAGCGAAATCAGGAACAGGCTCCGACTCATATTGTGGAAATAAGTAAGTAAAGCGAGCTGTGCTCCTACAATATAGCCTCCCCGCGTATTGCTTAGTGCTGCGTGGGGAGCTTTTTTTCAGGTAAATTTGTTTTCAGGTAAAATTAAGGATGAATATGGATAGTCTGAAAGTTACAGGCAATCTGGAATGGGACGGTTTGCATCGTCCTCAGATATATTATGCGATGGTCGCCATTTTTTCCGGTTTGTTCCTGTCTGTCATTGATGGAAGCATCTGTAACGTGGCATTACCCAGTATTTCCAAAGAGTTACAGGTTAGTTCTTCGGATTCCATTTGGATAGTCAATGGATTTCAGCTGGTGGTAATGATGTTTTTGTTGCCTTTTTCATCATTGGGCGAACTGAAGGGATTCAAACAGGTTTATCTGACCGGTTTGGTGGTGTTTCTACTAGGTTCTCTTTGCTGTACTTTCTCGGTTACATTGATTCAGCTCGTGCTTTCACGCATGTTACAGGGACTCGGAGCTGCTATGGTAATGAGTGTGAACGGCTCTTTGGTGCGCCTGATTTATCCTAAAAAACATTTGCCTAAAGGGTTCGGATTGAATGCTATGGTTGTTGCTTTGGCTGCTGTTACCGGTCCGACTTTGGCGGCCGCCATTCTGGCTGTCGCTTCATGGCCCTGGCTGTTTGCCATTAACATTCCTGTGGGGCTGGTTACTTTCTGTTTTGCCTGGAAATATCTTCCTGATAATCCAACTCGTATTGAAGGACGTCGTTTTGACTATCGTTCAGCTTGTCTGAATGTGCTGACCTTTGGATTTTTTATCGGTACGTTGGAGGCATATGCCCATGGCGCGGCCCTGACTTGGGTGCTTGGCGGACTGGCCTTGCTTGTGGTGATCGGTACATTCTTTGTACGTCAGCAGTTGATCCAGTCTTATCCTATGCTTCCTTTCGATCTGCTGAGAATACCGGTTTTCAGTCTGTCGGTAATGACAAGTATCTGTTCTTTTACATCGCAGATGCTGGCTATGGTATCCATTCCGTTTTTGTTGCATCATTCTTTTGGTTTTGATGCCGTACGTACCGGTTTGTTTATGACAGCCTGGCCTTTGGTCATCGTGTTTGCTTCGCCTGTAGCCGGTTTCCTGGTCGGCCGAATTCATGCCGGTCTGTTGGGGGCTCTCGGACTGCTGGTTATGAGTAGTGGCTGCTTTCTGCTGTCGTTTATGCCGGTTTCCGCTCCTCAGGTCCTGTTGATAGCTGGACTTATGTTGTGCGGGTTGGGATTCGGACTGTTTCAGTCACCCAACAATCATCTGTTACTTAGTTCTGCTCCAGCCCATCGTTGCGGAGGTGCAAGTGGAATGCAGGCCACGGCACGTCTGGTAGGGCAGACTACGGGAGCTACTTTAGTGGCGCTGCTGTATCACATTACTCCAGATTCTGCCCCTCACAATGCATTGTTGTTGGCGGGGATTCTTACTTTGGTCGGTGCCTGTTTTTCCGGTTCACGTATAAAGGCAACATCAAAGCATTTTTAGACATTTTCCATTTTTAACAAGGCGCATGGGAATAGCTCGCCATCTTGCCGAAAAAAAAGCGTTATATTTGCGAACATATAGTAACTTTGTTTTTATGATTACCACAGTATTGGATTCTACTTCCGACCCGATGGGAACGGCATTACAAGAATATATGAGAAAGGGAACAGCATCAAAATTGCGTGTGCTTTCTTCTTTGTTTGACGAAGATGAGTTACCCGTACCTTTGTTGTTCCGTAAGGAAAAAGATATGTCGGACATAGAGCGTACTGCATTGCGGATGGCGCAAGGGCGTGTGCTTGATGTGGGAGCTGGAGCGGGTTGTCATAGCCTGGTTTTACAGGAAAAAGGGTTGGATGTTACGGCTATTGATATTTCGCCGTTGTCGGTACAGGTACAACGGGAAAGAGGGGTGCGTGATGCCCGTCTGGTAAATTTGTTTGATCCGACGTTCGTAGAGCAGTATGATACGATACTATTTCTGATGAACGGGTCGGGTATTGTGGGCAAACTGGAGAATATGCCCTGTTTTTTTAATAAAATGAAGCTTTTACTTTCTGAAGGCGGACGTATTTATATGGATTCCTCAGATTTGCGCTATATTTTTGAGAATGAAGACGGAAGTCTGGATTTTGACTTGAACGCGGCTTATTATGGTGAGGTGGATTATCAGATGAAATATAAGAATATTTCCGGTCCGCAGTTTGACTGGCTTTATGTGGATTTTGAAACCTTGTCTTATTATGCTTCGGAATATGGTTTTACGGTAACCAAGATCTTGGAAGGTAGTCATTATGATTATCTGGCTTGTATAGAACGACAGAAATAAGGAGGATTTGATGAAACTGGGAACTTCCATAAAGGTGGCCTTTGGCTATGTGATTCTTATTCTGTTGCTGATGGTATCAATTTTTTATATCTATGATAAATTGGTATTGTTGGAACGGTCGCAGCAGGCAGAACAGGCCATCACAGAGCGGCGTCGTGCGGTAAATACAGTGGTGAGTCGCTTGTATGAGGCTGAGATTGTAGCCCAGTATGTCAGTATAGGACAGCTACCCAATTCTCAGGCTTATCAGGAAGCGATGCAGCGGGCTTGTCAGGCAATTGATTCGTTGCGTGTCGTATTTACGGATGAGGAACAGCGTATGCGTCTTGATACCTTGAAAGATTTGTTGGGGCAAAAGGAAAAGAACATGCGTTCGTTGCTTCACCTTGTGAATGACTCCAGAGAGAATCTGGCCTATAAGACACAGATTAAGAAAATGATTGCCCAGCAGGATACTGTGGTAAGTCAGCCGAAGATACAGAAGAAGGTGATTACAAACAATCAGTCTTATGTGGTCAAGCAGAAGAAAAAGAAACGTTTCTTCCAACGCCTTGCCGAAGCTTTCTCGCCAGCTAAAGAAGATTCCACTGAGGTGAATAAGGTGGTGCAGGAAGTGTATATTGATACAGTGCAACAGGAGGCCTATAATGCGGCCGATACGTTGGTAAATATCCTGCAGCGGGCCGAAGATAGTGTTCTGTTACAGAGGTCGCGTCGTACAGATCTGATTCGTAACCGCTTGAAAGAACAGCAGGCAGCTGGAGCCTTACTCAGTTTGAAAGTGACCCAAATGCTGGAAACCATTGAGCAGGAAGAGCAACAGCTTTTGAATCGCCGGATGCAGCGCGAGGCGGAGATTCGTCAGAAAGCGATCCTGACTCTTGCGATTATATCTGTATCTGCGGTACTGTTAGCTTTGGTCTTCTCTTTGATTGTATGGAGAGACATTACCCAAAGTAACCATTATCGGAAAGAATTGGAAAAGGCAAAGAAGCGTGCGGAAGATCTCTTGCAGGTGCGTGAGCGATTAATGCTTACTATTACTCACGATATTAAGGCTCCCGTAGGTTCTATCTTGGGATATATAGATTTGCTGTCTCGTTTGCTCAAGGAAAAGCGCTCACAATTCTATTTGGAGAATATGCGTAGTTCGGCTCAGCATTTGCTTCGTCTGGTTACTTCGCTGCTTGATTTTCATCGTTTGGATGCCAATAAAATGGATATTCAGAGCGTAGCTTTCAATCCCAAGCAGTTGTTCGATACTTTATTCACCAGTTTTGTGCCTTTGGCACATAAGAAAGGACTAGAGATTACAGCCGATCTGGATGAAGCACTGAATGCCAGTTTTGCCGGTGATCCTTTCCGTATTCGTCAGATTACCGATAATCTGTTGAGTAACGCGCTGAAATTTACGGAAAAAGGTGGAATTACCCTTCAGGTAAAATTGGAGGAGCCTCTGATGCATATCGCCGTGAAGGATACGGGATGCGGTATGTCGCTCGAAGAACAGGAAAAGGTATTCCAGGCGTTTACCCGTCTTTCCAGTGCTCAAGGGCAGGAAGGTTTTGGATTGGGATTGTCCATAACCCGGAAACTTGTAGAATTATTGGGCGGAAGTATCCGTATAGGCAGTCATGTGGGTCACGGAACTACTTTCCATGTTTATCTTCCTTTGCAACGTGAAGCGTTACTTCAACAGTCGGATGAGGAAATGCCGTTGATGAGAGATAAACTTCGTGTGGTGATGATCGATGATGACCGTATACAGATGCAGCTTAATCGGGCGATGTTTGAATCAACATTAGGTGATCAGAAACTGGAACTCACCTGCTGTCTGAATCCTGAAGAGCTGTTTGAAGCTTTGAAAAGGCAGGATTATGATATACTGTTTACAGATATACAGATGCCGGGTATGAATGGTTTTGAATTATTGAAGTCCGTTCGTGCCCTTTCTGAAACTTGTGGTAGGACAATTCCGGTTGTGGCTATTACTGCCCGTAGTGATATGAGTGAACGGGATTTTGTGAACAGCGGTTTTGCTGCCAGTTTGTATAAGCCGTTCAATGCCGGTGAACTGGTTAAGACCGTGGAGCGTGTTATCGGCATGAGTACCGGAGTACAGGTCGAAGAACCGTCAGAACGGCTTCCTGTTATGGAAATGCAGCTGGATTTCAAGAATCTGCTGGCTTTTGCTGATGGTGACCGGGAAGCTTCACGTCAGATACTGGAAACTTTCGTAACTGAAAGCATACAGAATCTTGAACAGATAAGGGTAGCATTGGAACAGGGTGATATCAGGAGGGTAGGAGAGATTGCGCATAAAATGTTGCCCTCGTACACCATGCTCGGTGCTCAGGACGTATGTAAGGTTCTGAAAGTTTTGGAAACCAAGCGTACGATGAGTGTAATGAGTAACGAAGAAAAAGAAAGAATCAGAAGCCTGATCTTGCAGGTTCAGGATATAATAAAACAAGGAGAGCATGAAGCTTCCCTGTTATCATAAAATATGGGAACTATGAAGTCCATTTTAATTGTAGAAGATGATTTGACATTCTCTACCATGTTGAAGACCTGGTTGGGAAAAAGAGGTTTTGCCGTAGATACGGCAAGCAATAATGCACGTGCCCGGAAAATTCTGCATCAGCAGGAGTATGATCTGGTGCTTTCAGACCTTCGTCTGCCTGACGAAGACGGACTGTATCTGTTGTCTTGGTTGCGCAATATGGGTAACAATACACCGTTTATCATCATGACCAGTTATGCCGAAGTGCAAAATGTGGTGGATGCCATGAAACAAGGAGCTAGCGATTATATTGCCAAACCTGTGCAGCCAGACATTCTCCTGAAAAAGATTAATGACGCTCTGACTGCACCTGTTCCTGATGATAGCAAGCTGGATACTACGCAAAGTGAGCCAGATCATGAATCCTATACGAATAATTTTCTGGAAGGTGAGAGTGAAGCTGCCCGGATGCTGTATAATTATGTGCGCCTGGTAGCACCAACCCCTATGTCGGTGCTTATCAATGGGGCCAGTGGTACGGGAAAAGAATATGTAGCTCACCGTATCCATCAGCTTAGCAAAAGGGCCGATAAGCCTTTTGTCGCGATTGACTGTGGTGCCATGCTTAAGGAATTGGCCGCTTCTGAGTTTTTTGGCCATGTGAAAGGATCGTTTACCGGAGCGGTGACGGACAAGACTGGTGCTTTTGTCGAGGCAAATGGAGGTACCTTGTTTTTGGACGAGGTGGGAAATTTGAGTTATGATGTGCAGGTGCAGTTGTTGCGTGCTATTCAGGAACACCGTATTCGTCCGGTTGGATCAACACAAGAGATCGAGGTGGATGTGCGTTTGGTCTGTGCTACGAACGAGAATCTGGAACAGGCTATTGCAAACGGTCAATTTCGTGAGGACTTGTATCATCGCATCAATGAGTTTACCCTGAAGATGCCGGCTTTAAAGGATCGTCAGGAAGATATTTTGCTCTTTGCCAATTTCTTTCTTGATCAGGCAAACCGTGAACTGGACAAGGAACTGACAGGTTTCGATATGAATGCCGAACGGGCCTTGCAGACTTATTCCTGGCCCGGTAATCTGCGTCAGATGAAAAATGTGATTAAGCGTGCAACTCTATTGGCAAAAGGGGATTTCATTACGCGTGAGGATTTGGGAGAACAGCTCACAGAGGTACGTCCGGTTGCTACACAGAATACTTTTGCCTTACACGATGCTGTATCGGAAAGGGAGCGCATACTTCAGGCTCTTCAGGCTACGAATAATAATAAGAGTAAGGCTGCCCAACTGTTAGGCATTGACCGGAAAACATTATACAATAAACTCAAACTTTATCAGCTGTCCTAATTGTGGACTATTTCCACAATACAGTGACATAATTTCCACAATTCCACACTTCTGTCTAGGAGTGTGGATTTTTTTTGTTCCTGATTATCAATGAATTAATGTTTTCTGGCACTCTTGGCACGGTGGTTGCATGATATTAAGCAGAACAAGCAAACAAGAAAATATAAACTAAAAACGATAAGATTATGAAAAAGTTATTTGTAGCAGTAGCAGCAGTGATGGTAGTAAGTGCAACAGCATTTTCAAGTACAAACAAGATGACAAACAAAGGAGTTGATGAACCGGATACTGTTGTAGTTGATTCTAACACGACACAAGCTTTGTATGATGACACAGTGACTTCTGATACTGTTATTGTCGATACAGAGAATAATACAGAAAAGATTGTTCTTGCAAAGAACGACGATGCGGTAGAACCGGATACAACCACAACAAAAAAGGAAAAAGTAGAAGAGGTTATTGAAAAAGCAGAAAATAAGATTCGTTTTATGGCATAAATCATATTTAGGATTAGAGGATAACATGATATTAATATATTCGTTAAGTATGTTTTGAGATTCTATTCTATATTAAAAATCCTCAGAGAAAGGTCTTTCCTGTGAAGGAAGGGCCTTTCGCCGTTTATACTCTTCTACAGCTGAGATATGGCAGTTTCTTTTAGAGAAATACGAAAGGTCCGGGTAACTATGATTTTACAGACAAGGAGATTAATATAATTCCGAAAAGTATGGAGCAACTTCTGGTATATTGCTCTAAAATCCACAAATAGGTGTGGAAAAATTCCACACTTTCCACACTTTTCCCCGTTTTTCCCCATGGGAAATTTTAAATAGATGATTTGTATATTATTGATAATTAGGTGGTTGTTGCTGTTGGTTGATTCTGGCACAATACTTGTATAATTATAAATAGAAAGTAAAAGCAATCATAGTTAGTAAATTAGATTAAGTGTAAAAAGTGGAAGCTAAGCGTAGCACACGCCTAAAATACTTCTCTCGTGAGAAAGGAGTATTTAAAGAAACATCCTTAAGGTTAGTTTTGTTTTGGAAATTTGGGTTTATTAAAGGATGTTTTGACCGAGCAGGCTGTCTTCTTTTTATTAAGGAAGGCAGCCTGCTCATTATTTATGAACACCTATGTTAGGGTATACAATAATCCCCTTATTCTGTAGCATCAGACTAGAAACAAGTCCCTGTGTGTACGGAATAAGGGGATTATGCGAATTAATCGTTATTTGTTTCCTGTTCTTTTTGCTGTTGCAATGCCAAACTACGGCTTTGGCGGATCATATAATAGTAGGCACAGGTGGCAGTAAGGAAATATACTGCAGTCTGAATCCATAAAGCATAATATTCCTGTTGTACATCATCCAGTAAAGCTCCCATGGAGTTGATTCGGATAAAGCCGTTTATGCCAAAGGTAGAAGGGGCTATCCAGGAAAGGACACGCCATACTTCGGGAATTGCGGCTCCCGGCCAGGAGATACCGGAGATGAAGAGCAAGGGTACTGATGTAAAAACAAACAGGGGCATGCAACTCTCGCGCGAGAATACAAGGATAGACAGAGTCATGGCAAAGAAGATGCAGGCCAGAAGATAAGGCAGCATGAAAGCCATCAGATCCCAGATTTGAGGGATTTGAGGCAGGCTGAATATCTTGGGCACGGCAAATAACAACCAGGCGCTCATAACGGCGTAGACCATGAAATAACACAATGATTTTCCTAATACGATGCGGAAGGTACCGTTTCGTTTTCCGGGAGGCAACTGCAAATGGAAGGTATGCAATTCACGTGCCGTACCGTTGATCTGACCGATTCCTAAAAGCAGTGTCTGCTGAATGATCAGAATCAGTACTGCCGGAATCAGGAAGCTGGCAAAACCGTTCTGAGGATTGAACATTGGCACATACTCATATTCCAGAGGGGTGGTACTGATATTGTCCTGCTCATCCGTGGTATTTCCCAGACGCTCAATTTGTATTTCTTTGTTCATATCAAGTGACATATCAGTGCAGACCGACAGAATGGCTTTATAGTAAAGCAGTCCGCTCATGTCTGAGTAGGCAGCTACCGTAGCTTGTTTTCCCGAGTTGAGGCGTTTGCTGAAGTCGGATGGTATCAGGATGGTGCCGTAGGCTTTCTGTTCCTTCATCAGGGTCTTGGCTTCTTCCACATCCGAAGCATAGGCCACAATGCGCAGATCAGGCGCAGCATCGGCTCGGGTCAGGAACTCGCGGCTCAAGGCTGTATGCGACTGGTCTACGGCTACAACCGGAATCTCACGCACCACTTCGCCGGTGTAGATAAAGGCATACAGCAATGGATACAGTAGGGGTACCAGAATGAAGAAAATCAGTACTCCCTGATCGCGGAACACACGCACACATTCCCGGCGCCAGACAAGGAAGGTCTCGCTCACAGCACGCAGGAACTGCTGATATACAGATATATTTTCTTTCATAACTTAAGGAATGTAGTTAAATTCACGCAATGCTTTGTGTAGGCGTCCTAAGAAGGGGAGCGGGAGCAGAATGAAGATGACCAGAGCCAGATAAGGTTTCCAGGCATATTCAATGGGATAGCCGTTGAGAATCTGGTTTACGTAGATCAGGAAATAGTGACGCAGTGGGAATAGGTTCGATAACATCTGTAAGGACGGATGCATGGCCATGACCGGAAACGTGAATCCGGAGATGGAGAAAGATACCACGCCCCACAGCGAGCAGGCACTCAGTGCCAGACGGAGTGTCGGTAACAGAGAGAATACCAGTACTCCGAAGCCTTGTGAGGCCAGCACCATAACCAGTGTGGAGAGCATCAGAGCACCCGCACTGCAATGGAACGGGAATTGCAGTACGCCGTAAAGATATACATTAATCCCCAGTGCTACAGCATAGAAAATCAGTGTATGCGGAGTCAGTTTTCCAAGTAGCGCCCGCATGATGTTCTGGTCTGCCATTTCGAGCCATTCCTTTTGTGTATTGTGCTTGATTTCACTTCCTATGGAGAATACGGTCATCATGAAGATCATGAGCATGAGTACTCCTGGCAGAATAGTATTGTTCAGATAAACCGAATAGTTGAGCCAGGGGTTCTGCAGGGCGTGCGTATCGATTACGATGGGCTGCAGAAAAGCTCGTGCCGCGGCTTCAGGAATGCCGCGTGCCTGCATGGTTTGAAGTCCGACAGCTCCTTTGGCCAGTTCCGACATGGTACGCATATCCCTATAGATCAGTGAGCCGGCAATCAGGAAAGTATTGTTCGTGTAGAATGACACTTTAGGCTGACGGCTGGCCATCACATCATCGGTTGTTCCTTTCGGGATATAGTAGAAGGCATAAATCTTGCCTCGCTGCATGTCTTTTCTCGCTTCTGCGATGTTGGCATATTGCTTGCTGATTCCGGTTTGTGTAAAGGCATCCAGATTGCGGATGATATTTCGGGTGGTGGAGGTGTTGTCCTGATCGACCACGCCTACCGGAAGGTTTTTGGGCAACCCTTCATTCATCAGGGTTGTAAAGAACAAGCAACAGCATAAAGGAGCGACAACCATACAGAACAGATACAGCGGGCGGGAGACGAGTATTCTCAGCTCCCGCAGCATAATTGCTATGATTCCTTTATTGCTTTGCATGATGTGTGAGTTTCCATTATTTGCGGATGATTACGGACATGCCCGGGCGCAGTCCGGCGATTTTCTCTTTCGGAGTGGCTTTTACCTCGAAGGTCTTCAAGTCAAACTGACCGGTAGTCTTGGTAGCTTTCCAGGCAGCATATGATCCCATATCCTTCATGGAAGAAACCTTGAGCTGCACTTCCTTGTTGAAAGCCGGTACGAAAGCCTTGAACTCAGAGCCTACAGAGAGATTGTTCAATTGGTCTTCGCGTACGTTGAAGGTCACCCACATATCCTGAAGCATGCTTACGTTCATAATCGGAGCACCGGTTCCCACCAATTCGCCGATTTGCGGGAAAATTTCTGACACCTCACCGTCCATCTGGGCCACGAGCACGGTTTCCTTAATATAAGAGTTTACTTCGTCTACGACACCCTGGGCCTGACGGGCTTTGGCTGCTGCAGCCTCTTTATCCTCTTTCTGGGCTCCGTTGCGTGCCATATCGTATTGAGCCTTGGCTGCCTTTTCGGTAGCCTGCATGGCTTTATAGTTTGCATATACCTCATCACGTTTCTGTGCGCTCATCACGCCTTCCTCAAACAGGCGGTTGATGCGGTTGTATGACTTTTCAGCGATTTCCAGTCCGGCCTTTGCCTTCTGCCACATTTCATAAGCGGCCTGAATCTGTTCGCGGCGTGCGCCCTTGTCCGCTTTCTCACGAATGGCGTTTGCCGCATTCTGCACGGCTTCGGCCTGTGCCAGTTTGGCCTGTACGTCCGGAGCTTCTAGAATGGCCAGTGTGTCACCGGCGCGTACGTGATCCCCTTCGTGTACCAGAATACGCAGGATGCGTCCCGGAACTTTGCTTGATACGCGATATTCATTTGCTTCTGCCTGTCCCTGAATGATTTCATCTTCATTGCCTAAAAGGATCATTCCAGCTCCAGCTACCAGAGCTATGATGACAACCAGACTTACTAAAGCCCAGATAATACTATGTTGTTGTGCTTTCTTTTCCATAATTTTTTGTTTAAATGTTTTGTGATTGATTCTTTTTATATGTTGTTCCTTGGTTATTGTACCGGCAGACGTCCGAGGGCTTTCTTTAAATAAGTATCAGCCAGACGGATGTCAATCTGCGCGTCTATTTTTTCGGTCTGGGCAGAAAGCCAGGCCGTCTGTGCCTCCATCACATTGGAAGTTGGGATCACTCCTTCACGGAATCCCTTAGTGGCTATTTTCAGATTCTCTTCGGCTTTTTCCATGCTTCGGTTGGCCAGAGCCAGCCGTTTCTGAGCTTCTTCGGTCTTGAATTTGCTTTGGCTGATCTGTAATTCAATTTTTTCTTTTACCTCTTCCTTTTGCATTTTGGCCATGGTGGCTTCAGCTTTGGCTGCTTTCACTTTATAGAACCCTTCGCCCCAGTGCAAAATGGGCACTTGCAGCATGACACCGACATTCCAGGTGCCTCGGAATTTGTTTTCAAAGCTGTTGAATACGGAAGGACTGGTGGCGGCATAGCCCCCTATGAGTGCCAATGACGGCAACATATCCGAGCGTACTACATTTACTTTCTGCTGGTAGATCTGGTTTGCTAGTTCCAGACTTTGGATTTCGGGACGCTGATCTGCTCCTTGATTCAGTTCTTCCTCGCTTACGGTTTCTGTAAGTACATTGTCGACACTTTCATCGGCCAGGGTGATGTTTTCTGTCAGGTCAATGCCACAAAGCTGGCACAGAAGCATCTTGGATAGACTCAGTCCGTTGTCCACCTTCGTCAGGTTCATTTCCGCTTCATTGAGCTTTACCTTAACAGTGAGCCCGTCGGCCTGAGTGGCAACTCCTTCCTGAATCATTTTTTCCACATCGCTGTCTAACTTGCGGATCAGGTCCAGATAACCTTCTGCCAGTTTCTTTTTGTTGCTGAGCGACACAGCCATCCAATAGGCTTCATCGGTACTCAGCACCAGATTCTGCGTTTCTGTGTCATATTGTTTTCCGGCCAGTTCCTTGGACAATTCGGTGATTTTGTTGTAAGCCCGTATTTTTCCACCCATATAAAGCGGTTGGGTAAGCATTACGCCCGCCACCCAGGTGTTTCGTGTATCCGTCCGGAAAGCATCTGCCAGATCTTTTCCTGTTTGATTCAAAGCCTGTTCCATGCCTTGTAATTTGCCCGACTGAATAAACTGTTGGGCCATTTGTCCCAAAATCGGGTTGATTTGCCCTAATTGGGTGACAAACTCAGTGAGTCCCGGAGCCAATGCCTGTCCGATATTGGTTCCTAAATTTCCCAGACTGCTCTTTTGAGCGTCGCTGAGCAGTGATATTTCATCTCCAAAGCGCATATAGCCTCCGGTTGCGGAAATCTTGGGAAGATAATTAGTAAAGGCCGCCTTATTCTCGTAGTGAGCCTTTTCCATCTTCAGTTTGGATATCTGCAGTGTCTTGTTGTTGGCTATCGCCAGATTTCTGCAGCTGTCTAAAGATAGAACCCGTTGTGCCTGAATTCCGGTGATGAATCCAGACATCATTAAAATAACGATTAGTCTTTTCATTATATTGTATTTAGTTGATATTTCTTTTTTTGTTCGTGAATGATTGCATAGGCAACGATGCAAAAGTAATATCTTTGTGGAAAGATGCAAAGAAAAGATCTTTTTTTTATTGATTATTATCATCTTAAGACAAAAACAGCCTGTCCGGAAGGGCAGGCTGTTTTTGTTGTAGGTACGCTCGGCATGAGTATTAGCTAACGGGTGCAAGTCCCCAATGAGCCCTAATAGCGGGAATCATATAGCTAA
>CALUKY010000033.1 GCA_944321345.1 uncultured Paraprevotella sp. | reverse complement strand
GGAGCTGTATGCGGTGAAAATCGCACGTACAGTTCTTAATGGGGAAAGCGGCAGCAATGCCGCTGACCTACATAACAGTTTGTTAGGAATAAATTGTAGAGTTGTTGTGATGGAAAATTCCATTTTTGAAACATTGCTTGAGCTTCCATTCTTTCAGGGTATGGGTCGGAGCGATATGATTCAGATTATGAACAACCTGCCGCTCAAAATGAAAAGCATACCGGCAGGACGCAACATCGTGACGCAAGACGAAAACTGTCAGTATCTGATCTTCGTTCTGAAAGGAACCCTCCGTATTGTCACTCAGGCTGAACATCATCTTTTTACCATGAGTGAACGGATTCAGGGACCGACTGTCATCCAGCCAGAAGCACTTTTTGGCATTTATCCGCACTATCGCAGTACTTATCAGGCCCAAACAGAAGCCAGCATTATCAGTATACCCAAACCTGCAGCTCTCCAGATCATCGCCTCATACGATATTTTCCGCCTGAATTTTTTCAACTACCTCTCCAGTATTATTTTCAAGAAACAAAGACCTTGCTGGAACATACTTCCGGGAGAGTCTCTGGAACAGAGAATCGTGCGCTTCATTTTGCAGCACATTCAGTATCCGGCCGGAGAAAAAGCCCTCACCATGCGTATGATCGATCTGGCAGACGTTTTAAATGATACCCGTATTAACGTATCACAAAGTCTGAACCGCATGCAGAAAGAAGGGAAACTGATCCTTAAACGAAAAGAGATTATTATTCCCAGCATTGAAAAATTATCGGAATATAACGAATTGAAATAACAGTATATATGACAAACGAAAAAAATCAGACACGCCACGAGAATCCGTTTTTCAACCAGCCATACGGAACTCCGCACAATACCGCGCCTTTTCAGGAAATCAAACTGGAGCACTACGAACCGGCCATTCTTGAAGGTATCCGCCGTGAGAATGAAACCATCGACAAGATCATCAACAATCCGGATACCCCTACATTCGACAACACCATAGCCTATACCACTCCCGACAATATGCTCTCACGCGTCACCGAGGTGTTCTTCAACCTGCTGAGTGCCGAAACCAACGACGCGATGGATGAACTGGCACAGAAAATGTCGCCCATCCTGACCGAGCACGCCAACAACATCATGCTCAACGAGCAGTTGTTTGCCCGTGTCAGACAAGTGTATGAGAACCACGGTCCGCTGGATGCCGAGGAGCAGATGCTTCTGGACAAAATGTACGACGGGTTCATCCGCAGCGGTGTGAATCTGAGTGCCGAGGATAAAGAGAAATTCCGTGCCATCAGCAAGGAACTGAGCCAGCTCACGCTTCAGTTCTCGCAGAACCAGCTGAAGGAGACCAATAACTTCCAGCTACATCTGACCGACGAACAGGATCTGAAGGGACTGCCGGACAGCGCCATTGAAGCCGCCCGCCTGGCCGCCAAGGAAAAGGATCTGGAGGGATGGGTATTTACCCTTCACGCTCCAAGCTACTCGCCGTTCATGACCTATGCCGACAACCGTAGCTTGCGCGAGCAGATGTATCGTGCCGCAAACACCATCTGCACCAAGGACAACGAATACAATAATCTGGAAATCGTGAAGCGCATCGTCAACCTGCGCCGCGAGAAAGCCCAGCTTTTGGGCTACCGCACCTATGCCGACTTCGTGCTGAAACAACGTATGGCCGAAACCAGCGAACAGGTTTACCGCCTGCTGAACGATCTTTTGGAAGCTTATCTGCCTACCGCAAAGGCTGAAGTGGCCGAAATCATCGCACTGGCCAAGAAACTTGAAGGCGACGACTTCGACTTCCGTCCGTGGGACTTCTCTTACTATTCCCACAAGCTGCGCATGGAGAAATACAACATCGACGCCGAGATGTTGCGCCCATATCTGGAACTGGAACAGGTGAAGAAAGGCGTATTCGGTCTGGCCACCCGCCTTTACGGCATTACTTTCCGTGAAAACAAAGATATTCCGGTGTATCATCCCGATGTTCACGCTTACGAAGTGTTTGATGAGGACGGCAGTTTCCTGGCCGTGCTCTACACAGACTTCCATCCGCGCGAAGGCAAACGCAGCGGTGCCTGGATGACTTCGTACAAAGAGCAGTGGATCAGCAAGGAGGACGGAAACAGCCGTCCGCACGTATCGCTCACCATGAACTTCACGAAGCCTACCGAAGACAAACCGGCTCTGCTCACCCTTGGCGAGGTGGAAACCTTCCTGCACGAGTTCGGTCATGCCCTGCACGGCATTTTTGCCAACACCCGTTTTGAGAGCCTGAGCGGAACCAACGTATACTGGGATTTTGTGGAGCTTCCTTCACAGATCATGGAGAACTTTGCGATTGAGAAGGATTTCCTCAACACCTTTGCCCGCCATTATCAGACCGGCGAACCGATGCCCGACGAACTGATTGACCGTGTGGTGCGCAGCCGCAACTTCAATGTGGCCTATGCCTGCATCCGTCAGGTAAGCTTCGGTCTGCTCGACATGGCCTACTATACTCTGGATCATCCGTTCGAGGGCGATGTGATGGCCTTTGAACGCGAAGCCTGGAAGCGCACCGTCCTGCTGCCTCAGGAGCCGGATACCTGCATGTCCGTACAGTTCGGACACATCATGTCCGGAGGCTATGCCGCAGGCTATTACAGCTACAAGTGGGCCGAAGTGCTGGATGCCGACGCATTCTCCCTGTTCAAGCAGCACGGCATCTTCAGTCGAGAAATCGCCACCCGCTTCCGCAAGGAAATCCTTTCCAAGGGAGGCACCGAGCATCCGATGACCCTCTACCGCCGCTTCCGTGGCCAGGATCCGAGCATCGATGCCCTGCTTGAAAGAAATGGAATCAAAAGACAAAAACAATAAAGAAAATACATCCGACTATGACATTGGAAAACAAACAAACGGAACTGGATCTGCGCTATCTGCGCATGGCACACATCTGGTCGGAAAACAGCTATTGCAAGCGCCGTCAGGTGGGAGCATTGATCGTCAAGGACAAGATGATTATTTCCGACGGTTACAACGGCACCCCCTCGGGGTTTGAGAATGTATGTGAGGACGAAAACAACCAGACTTTTCCTTATGTACTGCATGCCGAGGCCAACGCCATTACCAAAATCGCACGCTCGGGCAACAACAGCGAGAATGCCACACTTTATGTAACGGACGCTCCCTGCATCGAATGTTCCAAACTCATCATACAGGCCGGTATCAAGCGTGTGATCTATTCACGTAACTATCGCCTGGAGGACGGTATCAACCTGCTTCGCAAAGCCGGAGTGGAAGTATGTTACCTGGAACTGCCCAGTGATTCAAAGTCTAATGATAAATAACCAATAAGCTAACACACATGAGTAGAAATCGAAGTCCAAGACTTATGCCTCTTTTTCTAGCTTTAAGTCTGGTGGCCGGTATTCTGATCGGAACTTTCTATGCCAACCATTTCTCCGGAAACCGGCTGAGCATCATCAACACCGGCAGCAACAAGCTCAACGATCTGCTGCGTATTATTGACGAGCAGTATGTCGATACGGTCAACGTAAAGGATCTGGTGGAATCTGCCATGCCGAAGATCTTGTCTGAACTCGACCCGCACTCGGCCTATATCAGCGCCCAGAATGCAGAAGAGTCCATGGAGGACCTGAAGGGCAGTTTCTCGGGTATCGGAGTGATGTTCGTCATCCGTGAAGACACCATCCATATCATGAATGTCGTGAAGGGCGGACCTTCTGAAAAGGTTGGCCTGATGGCCGGTGACCGCATTGTAAGTGTCGACGGCAAACCGTTTGTCGGCAAGGAAGTGACCGACGTCACAGCCAAGAAAACATTAAAGGGTCCTAAGGGATCGAAAGTCAAATTGGGTATCAAGCGAAACCACGAAAAGGAAATCCTGTATTTCGACATCGTGCGCGGCGACATTCCGCAGCACAGCATTGACGCTTCTTACATGGTAACTCCGGATGTGGGTTATATAAAGGTACGCAGTTTCTCGGAAACCACTTATCCGGAGATGCTGGTAGCTCTGGCCCAGCTCAACCGTGAAGGATTCAAGAATCTCATCATCGACCTGCGCGGCAACCAGGGCGGATATATGCACACCGCCATCCAGATGGCCAATGTGTTCCTGCCGAAAGACCAGCTCATCGTCTACACCGAAGGCCGCAAATCACCGCGTGAGAATTATTTCAGCGACGGACAGGGCAATTTCCGTGATATTCCGTTAGTAGTTCTCGTAGACGAAGGATCTGCATCGGCCAGTGAAATCTTTGCCGGAGCCATTCAGGACAACGACCGCGGTCTGGTTATCGGACGCCGCTCGTTCGGAAAAGGTCTGGTTCAGCTGCCTATCGAGTTCAAGGATGGTAGTATCATCCGACTCACCACGGCACGCTACTACACTCCGTCGGGCCGCTGCATCCAGAAGCCGTATGAGAAAGGACACGGACAGGAATACGAAAACGACCTGCTGATGCGCTATGAGCGTGGTGAATTCTTCTCACAGGACAGCATCAAGCAGAGCGGCGAAAAGTACAAGACCCGCCTGGGACGCACCGTATATGGCGGTGGCGGCATCATGCCGGACATCTTTGTTCCGGAAGACACTACCGACATCACGCTGTATTATAAGGAAGCCGTTTTGAGCGGTCTGGTACGCCAGTTCTGTTTCAACTACTCCGATCAGCATCGTGAGGAGATCAACAAGCTGGAAAGCAACGAGGAGATCGTGAAGTTCCTGGAAAAGAAGAACGTGATCGACAAGTTTGCCACTTTTGCCGCACAAAAGGGACTGCGCCGCCGCAACCTGATGATCCGCAAGTCACGCAAGCGCTTTGAAGAGGCCATCTACGGCACCATCATCTACAACTGCCGCGACATGGAAGCCTACATTGAATATCTCAATGAAAGCGATCCGACCATCCGGAAGTCTCTGGAAGTATTCGAAAACGGTGACGCGAAGCCAAAGGCACCGGCCCAGAAAGCCGCAAACGACACACAGAAAAACAAGAAAAAGAAATAATTCATCCCTACTTCAAAGCCCGGACCGTGCACCACAACACGATCCGGGCTTTTTTGAAAAAGCAGATTATCCCATGAATGAAAAACAGGAACTGAGAAAAGAAATCAGAAGAAAGAAACAAAGCTTCCCGAAGGAGCAGCTGGAAAAGTGGTCGCAGGCTGTATGCCGCCTGTTAGAACAGACGGAAGAGTTTCAGAAAGCCGAAACCGTATTGCTTTATTATGCCCTGTCGGACGAAGTGGATACCGCTCCGCTGATCGGGAAATATGCCGACCGCAAACAGATTCTGTTGCCGGTGGTGTGTGGCGACGATCTGGTGATTCGCCGGTATCAGAACGAACAAACCCTCTCGGCAGAGAATCCTTTCGGGATTCCGGAACCGGAGGGCGAAAATGTAAATCTGAGTAAAACAAATATAGATCTGGTTGTGGTGCCGGGCATGGCCTTTACAGCCGACGGATGCCGCCTGGGACGCGGCAAGGGTTATTACGACCGGCTACTGAGCCGCCCCGAGTTGCGAAGCGTGCGTCGCACCGGCATCTGTTTCCCCTTCCAGCTGCTGCCGGAACTGCCGGTCGAAGCACACGACATCCGGATGCACCGGATCGTGACTCTTCCGGAGGAAACGAATCAATAGAACACAATCTGCGTGATGACCTGCGCGCCCACCGCATCATTAAGCTGCCGCACCAGTTGCGCGCGGTTCATCATCAGGTTTGATTTGAGCGAAGGCGACTTGAGCTGTACATAAAGCGTCTGGTTCTTCACAAAGATATTGCCGGTGTAATAAGAGATACCCTCTCCCATCACCTGCGGCCACGCCGACACGATGCGCCGCTCGTTGAGCGGAGTCTCCAGTCCCTCGCTGCGCAAGAACTGTCGCAGCAGGTCACCAAACATTTCGGATTTGTTGCGTCTCATCGGCTGATCTCTCCATTTTGCACGTGAAACAAACGATACTCCTGATCCATATTGCGGAGAATCTGATCCAAATGGTCGCGGTTGGTGTCGGTAATGAAAATCTGTCCGAAACAGTTCTCCGATACCAGACGCACAATCTGCTCCACACGTGTGGCATCCAGCTTGTCGAAAATATCATCCAACAACAATAACGGTGTGGTACGGCTGCCCGTACGCTTCAGAAAATCGAACTGCGCCAGTTTCAGGGCAATCAGGAAGGTCTTGTTCTGCCCCTGCGAACCTTCGCGCTTGATGGGAAAGCCCGAAAGTGTCATCTCCAGATCATCCTTATGCACCCCGTGAAGCGAATAGCCCATGACGCGGTCCTTGGCCCGGTCACGCCGGATCACCTCCAGCAACGGTCCGCGCTGGCAATGCGACACATAGTGCAGCCCCACCTGTTCCTTATCCTGCGAAATGCGTGAATAAAACCTCTGGAATATCGGAACAAACTCATTCACATACTCCTGCCGGCGGGCATAGATATACTCCCCTTCATGAGCCATTGCCTCCTCCCACAAAGACAACAGTTCGGCATCCGGCTCCTCTTCCTGCTTGAGTAACACGTTGCGCTGCTGCAACGCCTTGTTGTAGCGCACCAAGGCATCGAGATACGGACGGTCGTACTGCGAAATCACCAAATCCATAAACCGGCGACGCTCCTCGCTTCCGCCCAGAATCAGGTCGGCATCCGAAGGCGACACCATCACCAGCGGAATCAGCCCGATGTGTTCCGACAGCTTCTTGTATTCCTTCTGATTGCGCTTGAAACGCTTTTTGGCCTTGCGCTTCATGCCACAGAACACCTCTTCCGGATCGCCGTTTTCATGCTCGTAAAAGCCCTGGATCACAAACATATCCTGATCATGGGTGATATTCTGCGAATCCACCGAATTGACATAGCTTTTACAAAAGGAAAGGAAATACACGGCATCGAGAATATTGGTTTTCCCTTCGCCGTTGTGTCCGATAAAACAATTGATTTTAGGCGACAGTTCTATGTCAGCCTCGCGTATATTCTTATAATTGAGGATCGATATTCGTTTCAGTATCATGCCTGGAGGTCATTAATCTTTGAATCATACAAAATTAGGTTTTATCAAGAATATGTGAAAATAATAAGCCATAAATTTTATAAAACGGGGGATTTTGTATAAATTTGCTTCGCCTTTGTCGCGAACGGCACAAAGCGCGCTTTCAACCAAGGAAATAATAACAAAACAGTTCTATAAAAATGACAAACAAAACAACTCATGGTCATGATATGGACCAGCACATCAAAAGCTCTGAAGCTTTGATTGACAAGTACAAGAAACCCGTAATGGCCGGACTGGCCGTTGTCGTTGTGGCTGTAGCCGGATTCTTCCTCTACAAGAGCTTCATTCTGGAGCCAAAGAACCAGAAAGCCAACGAAGCCCTGTTCAAAGGCGAGCAGTACTTTGCCATGAACGATTATGACAAGGCACTGAAAGGTGACAGCACCGGTTACAAGGGCTTCATCTACATTGCTGAGGAATACAGCTCAACCAAAGCCGGAAATCTGGCACGTCTGTATGCCGGAATGAGCTATGCGCAGAGCGGCAACTATCAGGAAGCTGTGAAGTATCTGGAGTCATACGACGAGTGCGATGACGAAATGATCACTCCTGCAGCCGTTGGTGTTCTGGGCAACTGCTACGCTCAGCTCAACCAGTTGGACAAGGCTACCGAAACTTTGCTGAAGGCAGCTGAAATGGCCGACAACACCACTCTGTCTCCGATGTACCTGCAGCAGGCCGGTGAGATCTTCGAATCTCAGGGCAACACCGACAAGGCACTGAACTGCTACAAGGAAATCAAGAACAAATATCCTCAGTCTATGCAGGCTGTAGAAATCGACAAGTACATTGAACGTCTGAGCAAATAATCCGTAACTGTATGGCTACCAAGTTTCACAATCTGTCAGAGTATGATCTGAACTCTGTTCCTTCGGCTCAGGGCATGCGCTTCGGCATCGTGGTGAGCGAGTGGAACAACAACATCACCGGAGCCCTGCTTCAGGGTGCCTATGACACACTGACCAAGCACGGTGCCAGCGAAGAGGACATCACCATGATGACCGTTCCGGGCAGTTTCGAACTGGTGTTCGGCGCTTCTCAGATGGTCAAGAGCGGCAAGATGGATGCAGTGATTGCCATCGGTTGCGTGGTACGCGGCGACACTCCGCACTTTGATTATATCTGCGAGGGTACCACTCAGGGACTGGCTTCCCTGAACGAGCGCTTCGACGTACCGGTAATCTACGGACTGCTCACCTGCAACAACATGGAGCAGGCACAGGACCGCGCCGGAGGTACCTTAGGCAACAAAGGCGACGAATGTGCCGTAACCGCCATCAAGATGGTGGATTACTACCGCAAGATTAAAGGATAAGCAATAAGCTTGTAGGAATTTAGATAAAAAGAGTATAAAAATTAGAGAATATAGGCAATAAGCTTGATTCTCTTCAAAAAAAATGGTTCTCGTAGGAGATGCACTCCAACGAGAACCATTTTTCTTTATTTTATTGTATCCGCTGCCCCAAACTATCAAAAACAAGTACCAGATCTTTTGGCTCGCGGTCTATCTGAAAACGATAGGTTGTTGACGTAGCCGTTTCTACACGCTCAATCTCTTCAAAGATATATTGCTGGTATCCGGCAGCCTCAACACCGGAACGTACCTCTTCCGGCAAGGCATTCCAATAAGTATCAAACTCTGTACGTAACCACTGATATTTTGAGTTGAAATAAATTTCCGCTTCTACTCCATCCACAAAAGCCGAGACTTCATATCCTCCTACAACCCGCTCACCTTCTATAATGCTGGCATTCGGATATTTTTCCATAATCAGTTGAGGAAACTGTGTATTCCACACATTAATATCATCCTCACGGTCACATGACGGCCACAAAACCAGACTTCCCAATAACAATGTTGCAATAAATCCTTTTTTCATCATAATCATCTTATTATTCAGTTTGTAATTCTTATTTCTTTATTGTGACATAAAGGAAATACTGAAAATGGGAATAAAATGGGAAAATCCTCCGGCCTGTGTAAATTTCATATATTTTAACCTTATCTTTAATAAGACTGCTCCTCATCAGACGGATAAAACTGACAGGACATTCATCATCTTCCAAAAACAGAGCGAGTACGGAAGCACCCTGAAAATGCTCAGGGTTACTTCCGTACTCGGATCAAAGTTCCAGCTCGGTAACCACCTCACCGTCGAACAGGTTGATGATGCGCTCGGCATAACCGGCGTCGTGTTGTGAGTGCGTCACCATAACGATGGTTGTACCGTCACGGTGCAGTTCGCTGAGCAGTTGCATCACTTCCTTACCGTTCTTGGAGTCCAGATTACCGGTAGGCTCATCGGCCAGAATCAGCTGCGGCCCGGCTACCACGGCACGAGCTATGGCCACACGCTGCTGCTGACCGCCGGAAAGCTGTCCCGGAAAATGCTTGGCACGGTGAGCAATGGCCATGCGCTCCATCACCTCCTGCACCTTCTGCTTGCGCTCGGCTGCCGGTACCCCCATATAGAGCAACGGCAACTCGATATTCTCATACACATTCAGCTCGTCAATCAGATTGAAGCTCTGGAACACAAAACCGATGACTCCCTTACGCAAGCGGGTGCGCTGCGCTTCGGTGTACTTCGATACCTCTACCCCATCCAGATAGTAAGTACCACCGGTAGGATTGTCCAGCAGTCCCAATATATTCAACAAGGTAGATTTACCGCAACCGGATGGTCCCATAATGGCCACAAACTCTCCCTTCTTAACCTCAATATTCACCTTGTTCAAAGCCCAAGTTTCCACCTCTTCTGTGCGGAACACCTTCTGTAAATCTTCTGTCTTAATCATTTTATTCGTATTTATAAGGTTATTTCAATAATTGGTTTTCTCTTTTTCTCTCATACTGCCTCGTACCTCAATCACCCCTGAATCGATGCAGTACTTTGGCGTAAGTACTCCAGTACTCTGCTGTAAGGACTCGAGTACTCCGCCGTAAGTATTTTCCATCCTCCGGCTGCCAAACTTCGTGGAATCATTCCGTTTTCAGCGAACGCACTACATCGTTTCTCAGAAGCACGCATGCCTGCACGCCTACAATCAGGAAAGAAATACCCAACAGTACTCCCAACGGAAGGAGCAAATCAAATGCCGACAAGGATACCCGATAGGCAAACTGTTCCAGCCATCGTGTCACAGCCCAGGCGGCCAAAGGAATGCCGACCAGATAAGCGCCCAGCGCATACACCAGGAACGGCTTGAGCAGCAACCAGAGGATTTGTCGCTTCCCGGCTCCGTAGACTTTCCGGATGGCCATCTCACGCACGCGCTGCCGCATGGCATACCACGAGATACCGAAAATGCCGAATGCGGTGAGCAACAAGGCTATGCTCGCATACACCGTCAGAATGCGGAAGAAGGAAATGAAACGCACGTTCCGTTGCAGAAAATCCCGATGCATATCGGTGTACTGAAAGGGAGTGTGATACATTTCCTCCCACACCTCGGCAATCTGCCGTAAGGTTTCTTCACGATGCTCCGGCGCCAGACGAATCTGCATACAGGTGGCCTGAGCCAGTTCCTGATCCGGCTTCTGCAAATAAATCACAGCCGGCGAAATTTCATGTTCCAGAGAGTTGACCGGAAAATCCGGCACCACCCCTGCCAATACATATAAGGAATCGGCTTTCGCATCAAACTCCCGCAAAGCATGTCCTATCGGAGAAATTCCGGGCGGAACCAGGGTACGCACATAACTTTCGTTGACCAAAGCCGGATGCGCATAATTCTGTTCTATCTGCTGCAAGGTTGTCCCCGTGAGCAGACGCAGATTCAGAATGTCAAGCAACGTGGTATCGCTGTAGAACTTCAGCAGGAAAGCGGACTGAGTCGTACCGTCCGGCTTCGGAAGTTCCAGCATGCTCATCAGCGCATTCAGAACCCGTCCTCCTGACACTGTAGCGGTAATCACACCGGGCACCTTGCGGAGCAGTTCCTCACGAAATGGAGCTACGGGCGGAGTTTCCCAGTCGCCAAACTCTATCCGGCCTTCATAGCAGGAGGCGCGCTCCATAATCTGTTTCTGTTGCCGGGCCGCTACACCGGTTGCCAATACCAGTCCGCCGGTAACCGCAAACTGAAGCAGGACGAGCACAGACAGGAAACGGCGTTTCTGTCTGCAGCCAAAAGCGGCCCGATAATCGGAGTAACTCAGTCAGACCAGGCGACGGCTGGCATACCACGACGGCACCAAAGACAGGGTGAGAAACACCAGGAATAGCAGAGGCAGGATTTGTCCGCTGAAGAAGAAGGACATCTGCAAGCGTGATCCCAAAATGGAATTGAACAGCGGCAGCACATCGTGAATCAACAGCAAGGAAAACAGGAAAGAAAGCAACACGGTAAGGAAGACATCACCAAACAGTTGCATGCGAATTTCCTGAATGGTTCCTCCCATCAGTTTCTCCACGTGAATCATTTTCAACTGCTGCCACAAACGGCTCAGATTCATGTTCACATAATTGCAGCATGCCACGAACAGCACCAGCAAGGCAGCCAACAGTCCCACGTAAAGCAGCTGCACCGGACTCTGTTGCAAGAACGGCAAAGGTTGCTGATTACTGCCTTCCGGTTGTACGAAATAGAGTTCCGACAAGGGTTCCACGTAATATTGCGTGTCACCGGGTTTCATCGTAGCAATCCCCTCATTCTGGCGGATAGCACGCTGTACCTGTTCCGGATCTGTCCCTTTCCGGAGTTTCAGGAAAGGAACTCCTCCCCAAAAGTCCGGTCCCAGACCAGTAAGCAAATCCATTTTCAGAAAAGCCTGAGGCTGCTCCTCCCATACGGCTGCGACTTCATAAATACGGGTTTCCGTACTTGCCGTAATCCGCATCTCCTGTCCCAACGGATTCTCGTCTCCCCAAAGACGTTCCGCCACTCTGCGACTCACGGCAATCTTATCGGGAACCGTCAGCACCTGCTTCAGGTCTCCGGCAATCAGTCGCGGCGGAAAGAAATCCATCAAGGTCGAGTCGGCACCTATCAGACATAAATCAGTATAATCCTGCTTACCCACCCACACCAGCGGCTGATCGTAAGTTTGAAGACGCAAAAAACTTTCCACTCCGGGCACCTCTTTCTGAATCTGGGGCGGTATATCGCCCAAAGCAAAAGTGACCTTCTGCCCTTCCTCAAAGAAATTATCCTGCCGCAGAGCAAAGATACGGTCTTTATCTGGATTATTCTGCTCAATGAAGTAATCATGCACAAAATAAGTAAGCAACAAATTGGTGCATGCCAACCCCACAGAAAGACTGATCACTGCCACAGCAAAGAAAAGTTTGTTGCGCCACCAGCCTCGCAGAATCAGTTTGAGTGTAAATAGAAGATTCATTCTCTGCATAACTTATCTTGATCGATTGTTCTGCAAAAAGACAAGCAAAATGCGTGCCAAATCAGAACAAACTGTTTTATAGCGATTTACAAAAATCACGCCCTACAAGTCGCGTGCGAATCCGCACAAAAATCGTGCGGAAGCGCACAGATAATACAAGTTGAACAGGTCTTGCTGACCATATTGCTTGATTAGTAAAAGTGATTTTACATAATATATGAGATTGCATTTATAATTTAAAAGGACCAATATGGATCATAACTATAGAATTAAATCTTTATATTTTTGTAAGGTTCATTAGAAGCAATTAAAGATAAAATTATTTATAAAAGAAATTGCCTAACCACTTGAAAGGGGGAAGGTATATAAGAAAAACTAATGTATTATGGGAACTTGGATTTTAACAGCAAAAACTAATGTATCAAGTCCAGTGTCGACTTATTGTTCATATGGAAGTAAACCATATGAAAAGAAACGAGATTTAGAAAAAGGGTTTACAATTAAGGTTGCAGCCCCATCTACTGGTGGTCCTAATCATCAAGATGTTGTTGGAGCATTACTTCTTGCCGGTTTTTTCAAAGAGGAAGCAGAAGAGTATTGCAATAGTAGCTGGGAATATTATTTTTCTGGGGAGAAAATAAGTGATGAGACTGATTCTGAATTACATAATAAGCAATTTAAGGCACAACAGAACAGAGAGCAGTATTCCTTAAAAAAATTATTGAAATCTCCATCAAAATCGTCTGTACAGAATATAGAAAAAGATGAGGATAATGAATATTCAACAAGCACCTCATCATCACGTTCATCGTCACACTCATCTTCTTCATCCTCATCATCCTCTTCAGGAATGTCCACGTGTACAATGTTTTTGTTAACAATAACTTTGGTTCTTCCTATTTGGTGGGTTCTTAAATTGCCCTTTACCATGGGATGGGCTGGTATTAAACTAATATATTATATTGTTTCTTGGCCATTTAGATTGTTGTTTTGTTGTTTCTGTAATACCAAAATGATACCGGAAGATAATCTGGGAGCATGGCCAAAATATGGATTTTAATACCAAAAATTAAATATAAATTGAAAGAAGGAAAATCTACCTCTTTTTTTCATTATGGTTTTATTTGAATTATTTGCAATTTACTTTTATAAGATACTGTCTTTTATACCATTGTCTGTTTTATACAAAATAGGCAATGGTATAGCTTCTTTGGTCTGTTTTTTAAAATTCTTACCCTTTAGACAGGAAACGAGAAGGAATCTGCACCAAGCTTTTCCTGAAAAAGGTACAAAATGGATAAATCAAACGGAATCAGAGTATTATCATCGTGTATGTGAGTTTGGAGCAGAACAGATTCATATGTTTGCACCCAAAAACAACGAGAGATTACAACTGACAGTTAAAAATATTGAGCTGTTAGAAAGGCGTTTTCAGGAAAGTGATTATGTTGTGTGTTATGCGGGACATTTTTTGAATTATGAGATATTGACTTATCTTCCTCGTATGTATCCTCAATTTCGTTTATTGTGCTATTATCAATCATCTGGATTAAAAAAAGTAGATCAATTTATCCAATCTGCAAGAAGCAGATTTGGAGCTAAATTAATTCCTACGTCTTCACCTTTGAAAGAACTTATACGGATAAAGAATGAAAATAAGACTCATCAAAAATACATTTTAGGCTCTTTAGCTGATTTAAAACCTTCAAAAGCAAAAGTTCACTATTCTCCGTTTTTTCATAAAATAATAGGTGTCCATGATGGTACCGAAAAGGTTGGCATGAAAATAGATGCATCATTCTTATATGCAAAAATAATTAGAAAGAAAACAGGATCTTATGAAATAGAATTTATAGAATTGAAAAAGAATATTTTGAAAATTGACGAATCAGTTACTGATTGTTTTGTTAAGGAACTTGAAAAAAACATACAAGAACAGCCAGACACCTGGATGTTATGGGCAACTCGACGCTTTTGAGGGATGTTTCCTTTTTGTTGGATATTTTATAAAAACAACCATTTATAGCAGAAACGTCAAAAGATTTAAGAATCATAAAATAAGTACTCCAGTTCAAACCATTCGGAGAATTCAACTGCGATGCAAGCCGTATTGATTGACAAGGAATTTATCTCAAAACGGATACATTAAGGGCCGTACCAATACTCATAAAGAGCTTGCTACGACCCTCTTTGTTCTGGACTCAGTCTTCAAATTGCAATTATCTCCTCCTCTCACCTATTCGCTTTTAATCACCTCAGCAGGATTCTCACGGGCTGCGCGCCACACACTGCGACCAATACAGAGCACAACAAACAAGGCAAGGACCACAAGAATAGCGGCATACAACCACCAGGGCCAGACCATACGCTCTACATAACGCTCCACCCAGCTCTGCATCGCCACACTTCCCAACGGAAAGGCAATAATGCAAGCCACCAACAACAAGGCAAAATATTCTTTCAGGAACGAACGGAAGATGCCGGCGGCCGTAGCACCATTCACCTTACGGATGGCAATCTCCTTGCGCCGTTGCTCACAGACCAAAGATACATGCGCAAAGACACCGATCAGAGTGATCAGCACACATGCCACAGCGACCACTGTCAACAGCCGCTGCAAGGTACGCTCGCTATGGAGATATTCTTCATAAGCCTCGTGCGCAGTGGTTATTTCCAGAAATACACCCGGTTCTTCGGACTGCACTAACGAATCAACAAAATGTTTCAGGCGGTCCGTTTCCGATTCATCAAAGTGCACTAAGATATCCCGTCCCATCTGTACGGGACAGTTGAATTCTATAAGGATTACCGGGTCAACCGGAACCGTGGGGGCAGACACATGAAAATCACGCACCACACCGACAATAGTCCACATTCCGACCTTCTTCCCAATCGGATTGGCCATATTCATCATACGAGCAGCCGTTTCATTAATCACCGCAGCCATAGTATCTCCTTGCGCTTTCAGCGAATTTCCGGCTATCAGACGAAGCCCGTAGAAGTCTATGAATTCCTGTCCTTCAGGAATAGCATTCAGTATAATCGGATCTGCATTATCCAATTTGCCGTCCCAGGAACTCACGGCAAGTCCCCCACTGCTCCCTTGCGGAAATAGGGAATAAAGTTGTTTCACTTCCTGCACGTAAGGTTGGCGACGCAGTTCGTGTATGATATGTTCTTTCAAAGATTCCGAACCAGGACAGAAAATCGTAGCCCGTCCGTCGCGTTCAAAACCGATATCCGTATGCGTCAGATGGCGCAGCTGCAGCAATAAAAATGACAGGCAAAACAATACCAGAGCACAAATGCCGAACTGCACTCCGAGACATATTTTCTGAAACGAAAAACGCTCCGGACGGACAACGACTGCCGGTTGCAACTGACGTGACGCAATCCGGTGGCAATAGAAGACAATAATTCCCCAAGTCATCAAAAACGTAACGGCCATAAGCAGTAGGAAGCAGACGCTGACCGGAAGGAGAATATCCCCCTCGATGCCCGACAGTGCGCAGAAAGGCCGCTCGACCACCTCCACAAGAATCATCCCCGACAGACCCGCGCCCGTCAGGATCAGAAGCAGTTCGGCCAGAAACAGCCCTGTCAGTCCGCCCCGTGAAGAACCGCAAGCTATGCGTAAAGCCAACTCCCGACGGCGCAGATGCATCCGAGAGACCAACATGGAAAAGAAGTTTACCAAAGCCAGCACAATCAGCAGCAAACCTAAAGCGGAGAACAGACGGATATAAAGTATCGAAACACTCAGTCTGTCCTGAAATACCGTATAACGGCAATGCGTCAAAGGTTCCAGACTCAGTACGGACTTTTTTCCATTCCACATTTTAGCCACCTTATATTTCAGACTGCTGTTATTCATTTGTGCCATCAAAGCCGCCGTATCTGCTTCGGATCTCAAACGCAGACTGATATAATAATCAGGATAAGAAGACTTATTCTTTTCTGTCTGGTCCATTCCGAACATGATAGAGAACGGGAAATTGGTATGCTGTCCCCACCCGGTTAAAACAGCCGAAATACGGTAAGTATTACCCGCATAATAAATGGCACGTCCCAAAACATCAGTCGTTCCAAAAAGACGGAGCGCCCCCTCTTCGGTCAGAGCAACTTCCTCCGGTACATTCAGAAAACTCCAGCTGCCCCGCACTAACCGCACATCAAACATACGAACAAACAAGGAATCGGCACGAACGCAACCGAGATTTACATCCTCAGCTGCATCTTCAGAGAGTTTTACGGGAATCTCCCAATACCAATAGGCCGCTGCATCCTCCACTTCAGGAAAGGTTTCTTTCAGTTCCTCTGCCAAAGGAAAACGATGCTTTAAATTGGTCTGATTTTCCCAGGCGCTAGATGATCCTAACAGATACATACGGTCTGCCCCACGATGAAAACTGTCGAACGTCTGCTCATAACGTACCCAAACGGCCGACAGGGCAAAGCAGACAAAGCCCAAGGTCAGACCGACCATACTGGCCGTCGTCTGGACTTTATATTTCATGAGGCTGCGAACAGCCGATTTCAAATAATGCAAAATCATCATATTCATTCTTACTTTAAATAATATGTTCTTATTGATTTCTCTTTTATTCACTCTTGATTACTTCGGCGGGATTAACCCGGGCTATATTCCGGATCCGGACATAAACCACAGCCGTTACCAGCAAAGCCACAAACAGAATCAAGCCGCCATAAAACAGCACACCAAGCTCTACGAACGAAATATACATCCGGCTGTAAAGATTCAGCAAATAAGCGGCAAGCGGCAGAGCCACGGCTGCGGTCAGGACAACCAGCAGCATATAGAAGCGGGCAAACAACCATACAATTTGCCACACACCCGCACCGTTAATTTTCCGAATGGCAACTTCCTTACGACGGCGCTCGGTGTCGAGCGTAATTGCCGAATAAATGCCCAACAGAACGATCAGCAGACAAACCGCTGCCATAAACAGAACGATTCCGCGCAACTTGAACTCATAGGCGTGCTCCTGCCGGATATTATCCATCAGCGTAGACAACGAAACATCAACACTCTCGGGCAACATCCGGCGAAGAATACGTTCAATAGATACGCCAACCGCCTCTGTCTGTCCTTCGTAGCATTTCACATAACAATGTACTGTATCTTCTCCTAAATGCTCCGGAAGGAAAATATGTCCCTGTCCTCTAATACTGAAATAATTATTCTCCAGTAAGGATTTGGAAACACCAGCCAGAGGATAACTATTAAGGAAATCATATAGGGTACTCCCCAAAGCCGGACGCCCCAGGCGCCGGTACAAGATCTCATCCACCACAACACCTGTTCTTTCTTCTGAGGGCTGTCCGGAAAGCAAATCTACAGACATAAAGCGAAAAAAGGCAGGCGACACATGCATCATCTGTACATCCATGCGACCTTCCATAGTCCGACTTTCATCCGGAAACAAAACCGTACTGTAAACTCCTTTCAAATAATCCATTCCGGTCGTCAGCACATCCTCCACTCCGGAACATTTCCGGATCTCATCCACCAGCGCTTTTTTTACGCTATGATTCCAGAAAGGATAATCCAAAGACAGGCTCCAGATCCGTTCTTTTTCGGATACAGTCAACGTACCGAATATCGTGTTTGCCGTATATACAGACTGTAAATACAAGGCGGCGCCAAAAGCCAACAACACCCATCCGGCAAACAACTGAAGCACCAACGACAGATTGCGCCAATAGTTTCTTGTATGCCTGCTCCGGTTCAACTGCTGTGCGGCAAGCGTACGGCGCACCCGATAGACAACACCCCAGGCCACGACACTGCATACAAAAAGCAGTCCAAGCAAATAAGTGGCCGTCTGAAGCTGAAGCTGATGCAGGTCGACCCGGAAAATCATTTCCAGCAACGTGAGCTGCAGGAAAGGCGACAACAGTTCAATCAACAGAAAGGTAAAAAAGGCGACCAGCAACACCGACAGCACGGTCTGTACCCAAAGCATCCGGTACAAATCCCAGAAACCGGCCCCGTTGACTTGCCGCAAACGGCATTCCCACACACGCATCCGGAAAGTTCCGAACAGGAAACGAAAAAAGTTAAGCAGTCCGGCCAACAAGACCAAGACACCCGCCGCTAAAGTCGAATTTGCCAGATGACGGGCTGTTCCATCAGTCCATAACTGATGCCCCAGTTTATAAGCTCGTAAGGAATAATCTTTGCCAAAAATACCGACTGCGGGATAGTCCTTTTGATTGAAATCCTGGACAAACTGATCTACAGATTGATTCGAAGGCAACAAAGCATAAGTATTCACTATTGTCTGGTAAGCTTCTTTCAGCAGACTCTCGCTGGCATTCACGATCAAAGCATCGAGCACCTGCAAAAAGTGCCAACTGGTATTTAAAGGCAAATCAGCCACAACAGCCCGGACGGTGAATTCCTGAGTATCGGTAATCCGTTTTATTGTCTGCCCCAAAGCCTTGTCCGGACTGCCGAACAGTTTTCGGGCCGTATGCTCAAACAAGACCATAGAGTTCGGTGCTTTCTTAACTTGTTCCCAGTCGCCACAAAGAAACTCCGGTGTGAACACCCGGTTGTATAGCGTGTCCGCTTCCCGGGCCGACAATTTATAAGGCAATGTCTTACCTTCCGATGCCGAAACCTCATAACTACGTGTTCCAGAATGCGCCAGATCACAGAACTCCACTCCCGGCATTTTTTGCCGCAAATATCCGGCCAGTTCGCCCGTAGTTGAAAATAATATCTCGTCGATCGGATCATAAAAACTGATTTCCAGAATACGTTCCTTGTTCGGGAAGCAGTCATCGGTGGCATAAATATAACGGCTGAAATACAGGCAAACACTGAAACAAAACAACGCTACGGCCAGTCCGACCAAGGCAATCAGGTTTTGCCACGGATGCTTCATCAGGCTGCGGAGGGCTATTTTAATATAATGAAAAATCATAATTCTTGTCGTTTAAAAATTATTTACCAAGTTCAGAACACCAGTTCCTCTACATCACCAAAGTTATCATATCCTGTGGTAATGACACAATCTCCGAGCTGCAAACCTTCCACAATTTCATACTGCACGGGATTCTGACGCCCTATTTGTATCGGTATCTTCACGGCCCGTGTCTTGTCGGCATTCAGCTTGTAAATCCAGCGTCCGCCGGTATGTTGATAAAAATTACCGCGCGGAATAACCAGCACCTTTTCCGGCTGTCCCAGTTCGATCTGCACGCGGAAACTCTTTCCCAGACGCACATTCTCGGGTACATCACCGGTAAAGACCAGATCCACATCAAAAGAGCGGTTCTTCACTTCCGGCACAACCTTGCTGACCCGCAACGGATATTTTTTACCCTGATAAGAGATCGTAGCCGGAAGCCCGGTAGTAATACGGTCCACATAATACTCGTTGAGCGAGGTATGCACCTTGAAACGGTCGGTCACCTTGATGGCGGCAATCTGTTCTCCGGCACCGACTTTCTGTCCAAGAGTCACACTGACAAAACTCAACTGTCCGTCGGCCGGAGCACGCACCACCAGATCTTCCAGACGTTCCACGCTCCGCTCCAGTTTTTTCTGGCTTCGGATGCGGTCATTGCGCAACAGCTCGCGCCGTATTCCGTTCAGCACCGAATCGCTCCGGAGGCTCTGAAGCTGCAACTGGGTAGACTTCGTTTTATAACGGTATTCATCCTCCGACACTTCAAGCTGTGCCTTGCTGCGTATGCCCATGGCATATTCCTCTTTCTCCAGATTATAGCTCTTGCGGATCTTGTTCAGTTCATATTCCGCATTCAGAGTCTGCTGCTTCAGGGTGAGACTCTTCTGCTCCATCTCCAGTTCCTGCTCCCGGTAGGACATACATTGCTTCTCCCACTCGTCGCGCTGATCTTCGATGTCGTGCATCAGAGCCGTATTCCCCAAAATCAGAATCGTGTCGCCTTGCTTCATCCGTTTGCCGTCTTCGGCCACGATACGCTCCACATGACCGCCCTCGCGTGTGTTCACCATGAGCGTCATAATGGGCTGCACCACACCTTCCACATCCACATACTCCAGAAAGTCGGCATGTTCTGCCTGTCCGGTCTGAACCTGATCGAGCTGAATCCGCAGGCGTTGAGGACCGGCTGCCTGCACCAGAGCATAGACGAGCAGAGCGGCCAGCACCACTCCACCAGCCAAAGCATAACGGTAACGCACGTACCAGGGTTTCTTCTTTAATTGAATATCCATAATATCTTTTTTTAATGTTTCGTTTTTCAGAGTTCATATTCTATCGCCGCAGTTCCGCCTCCTCCAGTTCATGGCTCAAAGGGCAACGGGTGCGGAAGTCGTATTGCGTCAGGCTGCGCAAACCGTAATACAATGTCCAGTACGTTCTCATGGAAGAAATGTAACTGCGCTGTGCCGCATCCTTTTCGCTGGTGGCCGCATTCAGATCCAGAATGGTGGATTTGCCCGAAAGATAGAGTTTCAGAGCCACTTCGTAACGCCTCCTGGCGGTCTGCTCCGTGCGCACCGCTATAGCCACCTGACGAGCCTGAAGATTAAACTGCCGCACCATTTTGCGCACATTCTGCTCAAAGTCGTCCACAGCCTGACTGACCTGTGTTTCGGTCAGCTCCATCTGCGAGCGGGCCACCCTTACCCGTCCGCGGCCACGCCCCCAGTCCAGAATCGGGAAAGCCAAGGACACCCGTACATACTGCTGGTTCAGCGGATCGCGGTAAGAGTCCTGAAAACGGTCGGCTGTCTGCGACAGTCCGAACTGCATATACAGGTCGGCTTTCAGTCCGCGCGAAGCTTTGGCCGAGGCAAGATTGCTCTTGCTCTCCAAGATACGGCGCTTGAAGTTCTCGGGTTCGGGACTGTTTTCATACGCCAGACGCAAAGCCTCATCTATCGGCACTTCAAAAGGTATGATGCTGTCGGTGGGAAGCACCTCAATATCCTGCCGATCGCCCAATCCTAAAAAGGAGCGGAGCGTCTGCATGGCATCTTCCACATCCATACGTGCCTGCATCACATTGGCTTCTTCATTCAGTTTGTTTACCTCCAGCTGCAGCATCTCATTCTCCGTGATGCTGCCGATGCGGTAACGCCCCTGCGCATAGCGCCAGAGCGTATCGGCCGAAGCCTGATTGGAAAGGGCAATGTTCAGATCGGTCTGTGCCGAAGCCAACGCATAAAAGTAATTGCAGGCCTGCGATGCGATCAGCTCCAGGGTTTCGGCATACGACTTCTGCGCCTCACGGTAACGCACCGGTTCGATACGCCGGTTCCATTTCAGACTGTTGTAGCCGAAGAAGGACTGGTTGTAACCGATGGAAAAGGGTTGCGTATTATAAGAGGTGGTCCGTCCGCCCAACTCGTCCATCCGGTTTACGGAAGACTGGAGGAACAGATTACCGCCCGTGAACCACACATTCTGGCTGATGGTCAGCGACAGGTCGGTGTTCAGAGTATTCTGCGCCTTGAACTGTTCCGTACCGTCGGGCTGCGTCACCCGATTGATCTGACGGTTCAGATAAGGGTCAGAAGAAAGGCTCACCTCGGGCAGATAGTTGGCCTTGAAAGAACGGTAGTTCCAATAGGCCGACCGGTAGGTATGCCGGGCTGCCTGTGCGTCGGGCGATGCCTTCTGGGCCTGAAGAATGGCTTCGGCCAAAGTGAAGGTCCGTTTGGTATCTTGGTCCTCGGCCAGCAGCGGAAGTGTTCCGACCAGCCATGCCGAAAAAAGCAGGAGTAAATGTTTCATGGTCTTCTTGTTTTTCGTCTGTTTTTCTCTTTTAAACATTCAAAAACCGTGCCAAACACATAATCCACTCAAATACAACACATTGGTAAAAAGGCGAATTTAAAACGCCGTGCGATTCCGCACAAAAATCGTGCGGAAACGCACGCACAACACAAGCAGAAATGTTTTATCTTTGCTCCGTAGAAAAACAAGAAACCGCAAAAACATAAAAAAAGATGATGACTAAGAATGGAAAAATACTGATTATAGACGACAACGAAGATGTGCTCTTCGCCCTGAATCTGCTGCTGGAACCGGTGTTCGAAAAAATAAAGATCACCACACAGCCGGACCGCATCCGCTATTTCATGGAAACCTATCAGCCGGACGTGATTCTGCTGGACATGAATTTCTGCCGGGACGCCATCAGCGGACAGGAAGGCTTTGAATATTTAGGGCAGATTCTGACGATAGACCCGCAGGCTGTCGTGGTGTTCATGACAGCGTATGCCGACACGGAGAAAGCCGTGCGCGCCATCAAGGCGGGTGCCACCGACTTTATCTCCAAACCGTGGGAAAAGGAAAAACTGCTGGCCACCCTCTCCTCGGCGCTCAAGCTCAGCCAGTCCAAAAAGGAAATTGACCGTCTGCAGGAACAGGTATCGGCCCTGAAAGAGGGCGACGAACTGCCGGAACTGATCGGAGAATCTCCGGCCATGCTTCAGGTCAAGGATACCATCTATCAGTTGGCAGATACGAACGCCAATATCCTGATCTTGGGAGAAAACGGTACGGGCAAGGACGTTGTGGCCCGCATGGTGAAACACTTCTCGCCGCGCCGCCATGAGGCACTGATCACCATCGACTTGGGCAGCATTCCCGAACAGCTGTTCGAAAGTGAACTTTTCGGATACGAGAAAGGAGCCTTTACCGATGCGCGCACGTCCAAACCGGGACGTATGGAAATGGCTTCGGGCGGCACACTCTTTTTGGATGAAATCGGCAATCTGTCGCTTCCCATGCAGGCCAAATTGCTTACGGCTCTGGAAAAGCGGTGCATCACCCGTCTGGGCGCGGTGGAGACGCGCGACATCGACATCCGCCTCATCTGCGCCACCAATGCCAACCTCACCGTACAGGCTCAGGAAGGCAGTTTCCGTCAGGATCTGCTCTACCGCATCAACACCATCGAGCTACACATCCCGCCTTTGCGTGAGCGTGGCGAGGACATCATCCTGCTGGCCATGCACTTTCTGAAACTGTATAACCGGAAATATAAAAAGAACATTACGGGACTGAGCCGCGAAGCCAAAAGCAAACTGATGAAGTACAACTGGCCGGGCAATGTGCGCGAACTGCAACACATCATGGAGCGCGCCGCCATTCTGAGCAATAATTTAGTGCTGCGTCCAGAGGATCTGCTGTTGCCTTCCGACCGGGTGAAGGAACAAAAGGAAACGGAACTGGAAGAGCTGAATCTGGAGAAACTGGAACGGCGCGCCATAGAAAAGGCGGTGCGCCTCAGCAACGGCAATCTGACCTATGCCGCCGAACTGTTGGGCATCACACGCTTCGCCCTCTACCGGAAAATGAACAAACTGAATCTCTAAAACCGACAAGCCATGAAAACGTATTCCTTTTATATCATTACCCACATCACCGGCATTGTGGCATGCAGTCTTTTAGGCGCATTTTTGGGTACCCGCCATCTGTGGTTCTCCGTGACGGGCTGCGCCCTGCTGCTTCTGGTGCTGGCCATCCGGCTCTATCGCATCCAGATGCGGCAGACCAAGATGCTGCAACGGATTGTGGAGTGCGTCAGGTCGCAATCGCTCTCCGAAAGGATCACTACCCCATTCGAGAGCCGCACCATCGTACATCTGGCTCAGGAACTGAGTGTGCTGCTTCAGGATCAGAAAGAGAAAATGCAGAAGGAAGAAGCCCGTTTCCGCTACTACGAACAGTTGCTTCAGGAGGTGGATACCGCCCTGATTGTGGCCAACGCACAAGGCATCGTGGAATGGTGCAACTGTTCCGCCACCCGCCTGTTCGGCAGATCGGTACGCCTGCCGGAGTGCATCTGTCAGGCTCTGGCCGAAGGACAAGAGGTGATGCACTATGAACACGAAGGCCGGCCGATGGATCTGGCTCTGTCGCGAAACCGCATGCTGATGCAGGGGCGCGAGTGCCGCATCATCAGTCTGAAGAATCTGCACGCCACTCTGAACCGCACGGAAATGGAGGCCTGGCAGAAACTGATCCGGGTGCTGACGCATGAGATCATGAATTCCATCACTCCGATCATCTCCCTGTCGGACACACTTTGCGAACGGAGCAGCGAAGGCCCGCTGAGCGAATCGGCACAGCAGACTCTGCAACAGGGGTTGGGCATCATCCACCGGCGCTGCAAGGGACTAATGGAGTTTGTACAGAATTACCGTAAGCTGACGCGCATCGCTCCGCCTGTAAAGGTTCCTATCGGGGTAAACGCCTTTCTGAAAGACCTGCAACGGTTAGTCGGCGGCACAGACATCCGCTTCACGGACGATACGCCCGCCGGCTGCGTCTGGCATGCCGACCGTGCCCAGATGGAACAGGTGTTCCTCAATCTGCTGAAAAATGCCCGTGAGGCCTGCCGCAACTATCCGGAACCGGAAATCATCGTGCGAGCCAGCAAACAAAAGGAGCGGATTATATTCACCATAAAAGATAATGGAGAAGGCATCCTGCCGGAAGTACGCGAACGGATCTTCGTTCCCTTCTTTACCACCAAGCCCAACGGTTCGGGCATCGGCCTGAGCCTGTG
>CALUKY010000032.1 GCA_944321345.1 uncultured Paraprevotella sp. | reverse complement strand
AGAGAAGTTAAGCCTGCTCACGCCGATGGTACTGCACACCCGTGGGAGAGTAGGTAGCCGCCACTTTTAAACAGATGGATCCCTTCAGAGAGCAATCTCCGGAGGGATTCTTTTTTGTATCAATTAGTTTGATTTTCTGTTTTACGGGTTCGCTTTATTGGATATTAGTGAACTTATGAATAGGTGGATGCATTCATATATTTAATGTTTCCTTTTTCGGATGAAAGCATAGATCTTCTATAAAGAAAAATAAAGCAGTATTCAACCGACCGCATGAGGAATTTGCATTCCTGTTGGTTGAATACTGCTGATGAGATATAAGTTTTTCGGTTTACAGAACGAACTTCAAGATACAGCCTCCGTAGGCTGGAACCTGAACTGAGACAAGTTCATCTGGCATAAATCCTGTTTCCGTTTTTTCACCATTGATCAAATTTTTGGCTACACACTTCTCTACTGGTGTCAGATTATAGAATTCAAAGACATGGGCTGGTATATTCACCTTAAGTTCTTGTGCTGAGCCACTAAAATTTGCTACCACCAGCAAAAGATTGTTCTTATATCTGCGCAGGAAAGTATAACAGTTGTATACGTCAAAATGATGAGGAGCCTGAACGTACATCAAATCATAGAAGTCTCCTTCACAAAGAGCCTTCTCCTTATTACATAAGGTCAATATCTTTTGATAGTATTCGTGCAGTTCTTTTTCTTCAGGAGTCATGTATTTCATGGACATACTTCCTTTTCTCCATCTGCGGATAGTATCTACACTCCAATAATCAAAGATCGTGGTTCGTCCGTCCCTTCCGCTGAATCCTTCTTGGTCCATGCCCTTTTCTCCGAATTCCTGACCGAAATAAATCATCATAGGATTGTTACGCATACAGGCTGAAACCAATAGAGGAGCCTTTCCTTTTAGCGCATTTCCGGCAAAGAAATCAGAAGCAATGCGTTGCTCATCATGATTTTCCAGGAAATTAAGCATATATTCTTGGATATCATTTACTTGTTGCCAGCATGAGGTGATGTTTCCGGCTGAAGTATAGCCACAACTTACGGCACGTAATGTATCATACAGGCCTACCTTATCATACAAGAAATCAAAATGTCCTTTGAATATATAGTTTCTGTATTCAGCCGGATTATAGACTTCGGCAATGAAAATAATTGAAGGATAAAGAGCTTTAACCTGAGGTATGGCCCATCCCCAGAATTCTACCGGAGCCATCTCGGCCATGTCACAGCGGAAACCATCAATTCCTTTTGTGGCCCAGAAACAAAGAATGTCCAGCATCTTTTTCCAGGTATTTGGAATCGGATCAAAGCAACAAGCATGTCCGTTACAATAATCTACACCGTAATTCAGCTTTATGGTTTCATACCAGTCGTTCTGGCCGGGCCATGCAGAAAACACATCATTTCCGGTAGCCTTGGCAGGACTTTCCTGATAATCTTTGGGCGAAACATTTAGATTGTCAAGATGCAGCGGTTCATTGGGTATATAATAGAAGTTGTTCTGAGGATCAAATCCTTTGCCTTTATTGTCGTGGGCTCCCAGATCTTCAACACCTTCGGGTTTCTGATCAGAATGATATTGTCTGGCTACGTGATTGGGTACGAAATCAATGATCATCTTCAAACCGGCCTTATGAGTCCGGTTGACAAGATTTTCAAATTCTTTCATACGATGTTCCACCTTGACAGCTAAATCAGGATCAACATCATAGTAATCCTTAATGGCATACGGAGAGCCTGCTTTTCCTTTCACTACAGCCGGATGGTCGGGCTGAATGCCAAAAGCGCTATAATCGGTTTGTGTCGCATGTTCTATAATTCCTGTATACCAAATATGCGTAGCTCCCAAACGTTTGATTTCATCTAAAGCCTTAGCCGTAAAGTCGGCCATCTTACCGCATCCGTTTTCTTTGATGCCTCCATTATTCTGAAGCGCAGTCGTTTTGTTTCCAAACAATCGGGTAAAAACCTGGTATATAATTATCTTCTGACTCATAATCTGTTCTAGTTTTAAATTTGGAATAAACGAAAAAAGGCATCCTTCGTATTGTTTAACGAAAGATGCCCATATGATTTTTATAAGATTCCGTGCACAGAAACGTCCTGTCCTTTGGCAATTTTGCCTATCATACCCTGTAAGACTTTACCCGGACCGCATTCTGTAAAGTCGCTTGCACCCGCAGCAATCATATTCTGTACCTCCTGGGTCCATTTAACCGATGCGGTAAGCTGAGCGATCAGATTCGCCTTGATTTCTTCCGGTTCTACGTGAGCCTGAGCGTCTACATTCTGATAAACGGCACACTTAGGCTTGCAGAATGCAGTAGCTTCAATGGCGGCCTGTAACTCCTCTTTTGCCGGTTGCATGAGCGGAGAATGGAAAGCTCCACTTACCGGAAGCACCAATGCACGTTTGGCACCTGCCTCTTTCAGTTTGGCGCATGCCTCGTTGACCGCATCGATGTTTCCACTAATCACCAACTGTCCCGGACAGTTATAGTTTGCCGGAACGACGATATTTCCCTCAGAGCTTACCTCGCTGCACACCTGTTCGATAGTGGCGTCGTCCAAGCCTACGATAGCAGCCATTGTAGAAGGAGCCATTTCACAGGCTTTTTGCATGGCCAGTGCACGGGCATAAACCAATTTGAGTCCGTCTTCAAAACTCAGGGCACCTGCAGCAACCAGAGCTGAAAGCTCGCCTAAAGAATGACCTGCAACCATATCCGGAGCAAAATCATCGCCCAAACAGAGTGCAGAGATTACAGAATGCAGGAATACTGCCGGCTGTGTCACTTTAGTCTGCTTGAGTTCTTCGTCTGTTCCGCTAAACATGATGTCAGTAATGCGGAAACCCAATATTTCGTTTGCCTTCTCAAAAAGTTCCTTTGCCAGTGGGTTGTTTTCATACAGGTCTTTGCCCATTCCCACAAACTGTGCTCCCTGTCCGGGAAAAACAAATGCTTTCATTGTGATATATTTTTGGTTTATTAAATTATAGTGCGAAGATACGAAAAACTATCTCAAAATGGCTTTTTTAGGATCAAAAAAATGATTCAACGGGCCATGTCCGTGTCCGATCTGAACCTTGGAACCGGCCTTTAAGGCTTCTGTCAGGAATTTCTTTGCCAAACGGATTGCTTCCGTCAAGGGGACTTGCTGTGCTATAAATGTGGCGATGGCCGATGATAAGGTACAGCCCGTTCCATGCGTATTACAAGTGATGACTTTTTCATCGGAATACAATACCGGTAATTGTTCTGTTTCGCCACAGAATAAGGCATCGGTCATCTGGTTGTCCTTGCGGTGCCCGCCTTTGATCAGTACATTCCGGCAACCAAGCTGCAGCAAAGCCTTGCCCGCTTCCCGAAGGCTTTGGTCGTCTGTAATGCGTATTCCGCTGAGCAGTTCCGCTTCCGGCAAATTGGGCGTCAGCAAGTAACACAAAGGGATCAAGTCGTATTGCATCCTTCTCACAGCCTCTGGTGTGACCAAAGAAAAACCGGAGCTGGATACCAGTACCGGGTCGAAAACAATCGGAATCTGCCTCATAAGATTCAGTTCTTCTGTTATGGATCTGATAATGCCTTCATCGGTCACCATACCTATTTTTACGGCATCCGGTAACATATCGGTGCGAATCGCTTCGATTTGCTGTTTTACAATCTTCGCAGGCACCGGATGTGCGGCCGACACTCCACAAGTGTTCTGAACCGTTACGGCGGTAATGACCGATGAAGCATAAGATCCCAATGCCGAGATCGTTTTAATGTCCGCCTGAATTCCGGCTCCGCCACTGCAGTCAGAACCGGCTATGCTCATTACATGGGTATACTTCATGATTCAGTAATCTGACAGGACTGTTGTTTACATATGGTATTTAAATCCGGAGATAAGCTGCCACCGTCCTCGCGTAAAATCCGGTATCTCTATAGGCTGTCCTCCCAAAGAGGCCGACTGTGCGCTCAGCTGTGTAATGCAGGACCACTCCGCAGCGTCATATACATCCATATCCAAAGGCAGACCATTCTGCAGGCAATAGATTAACCGGCGGTCCATGATATAATTCATTTCATTTGTTGCGCCGGCCTTTCTGCCTTCTTCGCCCAAGGTTGCCGATAACGGATGCTGATATTTTTTTTGATAATAGTCAAAGTCATGCTCCTCTTTCTGCCCGTCTACACACACGCAAGGCACCGGATATTTCTGGGTAAATCCTTTGGTGCCGCAAGTTGTCTGCAGGCGGCTGTATGGACGGGGAGTAGAGACATCATACTGTAGCAGAATAGACACGTCTTTTTCTGTTCGGAGCAGCGTATTGTTGACCATAGGTGTTCCGTTTTCTGCCTTTCCCGGTATGGACACCAGATATTTCAGCCGGTCTCCCCGGTGAATATTCAGCAATTGTGCAATAGGGCCCAAGCCATGAGTAGGATAGGGGTTACCTTGAAATCCCTGACAATATTCAGCCATCCAGCCATTGAAATACCCGCCGTTTCTGGTATCCGCATGATAGCGTTCACGCAAATCGTGAATATAGGCACCTTCACAATGCGTGATATCTCCGAGCACTCCTTCCTGTGCCATACGGAGAGTCATTAAGGCAAAAGGGTCGTAACAGCAGTTCTCCAGCATAAAGCAATGGCGCTGTGTCTGCTCCGCAGTTTCCACAATGTTCCAGCAATCTTCAACTGTCATGGCCAGAGGGACTTCAACAGCCACATGCTTTCCGCATTCCATCGCCTCGATGGCCATGCATGCGTGTGTATTCCAGTCTGTACAGATATAGATCAGATCAATATTTGATGTGCGGCATATTTTACGCCAATCCTCATCACCGGAAAACATTTTGCATTCTTTATGTTCTGTATGTGCGAGCACCTCCTCCGCCTTACGGAGATTTTCAGGATTAAGGTCACAAATGGCTACAATTTGCACTCCGTGCTGTATCATGTAACGCTTCAATGTTGCCAGTCCCCGGTTTCCCATGCCGATAAAAGCCATACGAATCATGGGTATGGCATCACAACGCAGATTCAGTACATGATTATTATTCATCTTCTTATTAGCTTGTATTCTTCACACAAAAATAGTATAAAATACTGAACCTGCCAATAATATCTGAAAAGGATAATGATAAAAGACAAAAGAAAAGGTTTTATCTGTCTTTGACATGCAAAGGAGATAAAACCTTTTCTTTTATACATAGCCGGGTTATTCAGGCATTATAGTTCATCCGGATAAGGAATGAGTTTTCCGGTTGCCTTCATGGACGGGCGCTGGGCGTCACGCTCTCTCAGGTAATCCGACAACTCTTTGGACAGTTTCTTCACGATCTCCGGATATTCTGCTGCCAGATCATGCTGTTCGCCGATATCATTCTTGACATTGTACAAACGGCAAGTCTGCGTTTCCCAGGTATAAATCAGGTGATAGTCGCCCGACAGGATTGCGGAATAGGCCCCATATCCCTCCTCTTTATTTTGTGTCTCTCCCCACAGGTTCGGGAAATGCCATACCAGTGATCTGGATTTCTTCGCTTTGTTGGCTTTCAAGGCTTTGACAAAGCTCACTCCGTCAATAGTCTGATAAGTCTTGTATTTTTTTATCCCGGCCATTTCCAGAATGGTTGGATAGAAATCCTCGATAATCACTCTCTGCCTGTTTATGGAATTGGCTTTGGTAACCCCGGGCCAGTAAACCATCATTGGTTCGCGTACTCCGCCCATAAAGGCCGAGCCTTTTCCGGCACGCGCCGGATAGTTCTGATCCCGGTTTTCACGTCCTTGCCGTATATTGTTCAGTCCTTGTCCGCCATTGTCAGACATAAAGAGGATAATGGTATTTTGGGCCACTTCCGGCTGTGCCTCCAGAAAATCCAGAATGTCACCCAGGCTTTTATCCATTCCTTCTACCAATGCGGCATACCGTGCTTCATATTCATTCAGTCCGGCTTTCAGCTGCTCGTCATATTTTCCGCGGTACTTTCCTGTGAATCGTTTGTCTTCATCGTAAGGGCTGTGAACCGCATAATGTGACATATACAGATAGAAAGGTTTTTCCTGACTGATGCTTTTTTTCATCTCGTCAATAGCTTCTAAAGTAAGGGCCTCGGTCAGGAAGATATCTTTACCATGATATTTTTCAAGCCCTTTTACCGCAAAGCGGGATCCTTCGCCAAAGTTTCTGGTGCCCAGGTAGCTTCCCGGCGCACCGTTGGGACCGCCGGCAATATTTACGTCAAATCCCATCGTATACGGATTTGCTCCTGGAGTACTTCTTGCTCCGAAATGAGCTTTTCCGCAATGAATGGTATGATAACCATGATCCTTCAGGATTTGCGGCAGGGCGGTAATAGCCGTAGAATTATTGATCTTGCCGGCACAACTGTCCGGCTGGATACCATTGTAATTCCATTCCGGAAGACTGATTACATCGCTGGACTGGTCGGTTTTCTGGTTCAGTTCCAGAGTCCAGTTGGTCACTCTATGGCGTGAGGCGTTCATTCCCGACATCAGGCTGCATCGTGTGGGTGATGAAATGGCGCAAGCATACGCTTCGGTAAAACGCACGCCTTTTTGGGCCAGACGTTCCATGTTGGGAGTGTGGAATCTTTTGTTCAGGTTTGTTTTTTCATTATTGTAAAAAGGAACAGAAGTATCCTGCCACCCCATATCGTCTACCAAAAACATAATGATATTCGGTTGCTTGGCGGTTTGGGCCATAGCCGATGCCGTCAGGAACATACTGCCGGTCAAGAACATTGAAAGCGGTTTGTGCATCTTTGTGAATAGAATAAATGTTATAAAATCTCTGTTATCTGAGAACAAATATAATAAAAAGCGCAGAGCTATGCAATCCTTTTCGTAAATCTGGATGAACGAAGATAGCTTTTCAGATGAAGTAAGTCCAAAGATTGTTCCGGTTGTTGCAGAATTCCTATTCCGCTTTTTGAAGGTCAAGCCGCGTTATTTATTTGCGCCATGACATCGTTATCATCCTTTTCCGCCTTGTTAATTTCCGGTTTATTGATGACATTCTGCTCTGAGTTATTCTCCTTCTTTACCAGTTGTACTTTGCACATATTATATAGGATTCCTACTATCAGGACCATATTCTTTATGACAAGCTGTTCCTCTGCAGACAGATTCTGCCAATTGATTTGTTCCCCATGATAGGAGTCTATAATCTTCCGCATCATGTCCAGTTGTTTCTGATACAACGAACGCATACGTAATAAGGTTGCATTATACTTTTCTGCAGTTCTTTGCAGATCAAAAAGATAGGTACATATCTTTTTGATCTTTTGTTCATTGTCAATCATTTGCTCCCACGCTTTATCCGCTTGATCCGATAATTTGGAACCGGTACAGCTAAATATAATGCCACCGACCAATAACCCCACTCCTAATGTGGCGGCGCTCAAAATCGTAGATCCCAAGGCAATTCCACCTCCTCCTGCGGCAAGCGAACCGCCTCCCAAAGCGGCAAGGGTGGCGTTTGTTGCGGCAGCACCGCTCAAAGTAGAGATTGCTGTACCTGTCGAAGCTGTACCCAAAGCCATGACGGCTGCGGATGTTGCGCCCGATGCGGCAAATCCGCCGGCTGTGCCTAAGGTGGCTCCGCTTAAACCACCAACGAGGACCGCGGCCCCGACAGATGCCTGCCTGATTTCTTCTCCTTCAAACTTGGGTATTGAAATATTACCGATTTTTATGTCTGCGAATTCTGGGCGGTTTTTGATTCGTTCGAACAAATCGGAGAAGGCTTGAAATTCGGAAAGAACTCTCATTTCATTTTCGCCTAAGAAATCCATAGCCCTACAAGTACTCTGGTTTGAACTCAGCACATTTGCAAAAATACTAATTCCCGCAATAAATACGAATATTCTAACGATTTGTTTTAAAAATAATCTGTATCCTGTATATTTCAACTCTTTTTCCATTTTGTAAGTGCCCGTATCAAACCGTATTGTCGGATCAAGGATAGAGAAACGCTCCATGCATGAATCAGTACCATGGCCTTGTGTTTTAAATAAGATATTTTGAAAAATAAATTTATAGGGCAAAAAGTTTCTATTTTAAATAAATACATTAAATTTGTGGATCAGTAACGTAAAAACAGAGAAAATATGGCTGACCAGAATAATCATTTAGTAATTATGGCAGGGGGTATCGGCAGCAGATTCTGGCCGATGAGTACTCTTGAGAAACCCAAACAATTCATTGATGTGTTAGGCTGCGGACGCACTTTGTTGCAGCTTACGGTAGATCGTTTCAAAGATATTTGTCCGGCAGAAAACATCTGGGTGGTTACTTCTGCTGATTATGTGGATATTGTACGGGAGCAATTGCCGGAAATGCCCGAAGAAAATATTCTGAAAGAGCCCTGTCGCCGTAATACGGCTCCATGTATCGCATATGTCAGCTGGCGTATCAAGTCCAAATGCCCCCATGCCAACATCGTCGTATCACCGAGCGACCATATTGTGATGAATCCTGTGGAATTCCGGAGAGTGGTCAACTCCTGTCTGGAGTTTGTAGGCGAGTCTGATGCGATTATTACTTTAGGCATGAAGCCGAACCGCCCGGAGACAGGCTACGGTTACATTCAGGCCGACTTGTCTGCTTCTTCTGTCCGTAACAAGGAGATTTTCCGGGTAGATTCATTCCGGGAGAAGCCGGATTTGCAGACAGCGGAAAAATACATCCAAAAAAACAATTACTTCTGGAATGCAGGAATCTTTATCTGGAATGTAAGTACAATCATCAACGCATTCCGCGTTTATCAGCCGGCCATTTCAGAAATATTCGAAGGACTGCTCCCATATTACGGCACTCCTCAGGAGCAGGAACTCATCAACGAGAAATTCCCGCAATGTGAGAATATATCTGTCGACTATGCCATTATGGAGAAGGTCGAAGAGATTTTCGTATTCCCGGCCAGCTTCGGATGGAGCGATCTGGGCACTTGGGGATCCCTGCAGGAGCATGTCAGTCACGATGCCTATGGAAATGCGTGCATCGGAAACAACATCAAAGTATACGATACACACAACTGTATGATCCATACCACACAGGAAAAGAAAGTCGTCGTGCAAGGTCTGGATGGTTACATCGTTGCGGAAAAAGATAATACACTATTGATTTGCAAACTTTCTGAAGAACAGAGAATCAAGCAATTCAGTGAATAATTTAAGAAAACAAAATGGAAAAGAAAGTAGCTTTAATAACCGGTATTACCGGACAGGACGGTTCTTACCTGGCCGAGTTCCTGCTGTCTAAGGGATATGAAGTACACGGAGTGTTGCGCCGTTCCTCTTCTTTCAACACAGAGCGTATCGAACATCTGTATCTGGATGAATGGGTGCGCGACATGAAAAAGGCCCGTCTGATCGAATTGCATTGGGGCGATGTGACCGATACCAGTTCTCTGGTGCGTATCATTCGTCAGTGCCAGCCTACAGAGATCTATAATCTGGCGGCCCAGAGCCACGTAAAGGTAAGCTTTGATGTACCGGAGTTTACGGCCGAAACCGATGCTGTCGGTGTATTGCGTCTGCTCGAGGCGGTCCGTATTCTGGGCATGGAAAAGAAGTGCCGCATTTATCAGGCTTCCACTTCAGAACTTTTCGGTAAGGTTCAGGAAAAGCCGCAAAAGGAAACCACACCTTTCTATCCGCGTTCTCCGTATGCCGTAGCCAAGCAGTACGGTTTCTGGATCGTGAAGAACTATCGTGAAAGCTACGGCATGTATTGCTGCAACGGTATTCTGTTCAATCATGAGAGTGAGCGCCGTGGCGAGAATTTTGTGACCCGTAAGATTACCTTGGCGGCTACACGCATTGTTCAGGGCTATCAGGACAAACTTTATTTGGGCAATCTGAATGCCATGCGCGATTGGGGATATGCCAAGGATTACGTGGAATGTATGTGGCTGATGCTCCAGCAGGACGAGCCGGAAGATTTTGTGATCGCAACCGGAGAGTACCATTCCGTACGTGAGTTTACCGAACTGGCCTTCAAGGCATGCGGCATTGAGCTCCGTTGGGAAGGCGAGGGAGTCGACGAGAAAGGTATTGATGTTGCCACCGGCCGTGTTCTGGTCGAGGTGGACCCCAAATATTTCCGTCCGTGCGAAGTTGAGGAGCTGCTCGGTGATCCGACAAAGGCAAAGACCGTTTTAGGCTGGAATCCCAGAAAGACTACTTTTGAGGAACTCGTACGAATCATGGTAGAATCTGACATGAAGTATGTCCGCAAACTGCATTTGCAGGACAAGATGGACAAATAAGCGAAATACAATGATAGACTTGAATGCAAAAATATATGTGGCCGGCCATCGCGGTCTGGTAGGCTCTGCCATCTGGAATAATCTGAAGCAGAGAGGCTTTACGAATCTGGTGGGCCGTACGCATCAGGAACTTGATTTGTTGGACCCGGTGGCTGTAAAACAGTTCTTTGATGAGGAGAAGCCCGAATACGTTGTTCTGGCGGCGGCTCACGTCGGAGGCATTATGGCCAACAGCCTCTATCGTGCCGACTTTATCTACAACAATCTTCAGATTCAGCAGAATGTCATCGGAGAGAGCTTCCGCCATCAGGTCAAGAAGCTGCTTTTTCTGGGCAGTACCTGTATCTATCCGGGAAATGCTCCGCAGCCGATGACGGAGGATGTCCTGCTCACATCTCCTTTGGAATACACCAACGAGCCTTATGCCATTGCCAAGATTGCCGGTCTGAAAATGTGCGAGAGCTTCAATCTTCAGTACGGCACCAACTACATTGCCGTAATGCCGACAAACCTGTATGGTCCGAACGACAATTTCCATCTGGAGAACAGCCATGTGCTTCCAGCCATGATCCGGAAGATCCATCTGGCCAAATGTCTGCATACTCAGGACTGGGAGGCTGTACGCAAGGATTTGAATCTGCGTCCGGTTGAAGGCATCTCAGGCGACGCTACGGAAGAGGCCATCCTGCACATTCTCGACAAATACGGCATTACTCCGAGTGAGGTCCGTCTGTGGGGCACCGGAAAGCCCATGCGCGAATTCCTTTGGAGTGAAGAAATGGCCGATGCCAGTGTGCATGTTCTTCTGAATGTAGATTTCAAGGACACTTACGACCCTTCGGAAAAGAATATCCGCAACTGCCACATTAATGTAGGAACCGGAAAAGAGATTTCCATTCGTGAGGTTGCCGAGTTGATTGTCAAGACGGTAGGTTATGAGGGAGAATTGCATTGGGATTCCTCAAAGCCGGACGGCACTCTGCGCAAGCTGACCGATGTAAGCAAACTGCATCAGCTGGGTTGGCACCATACCATTGAGATAGACGAGGGTGTCCGCAAGCTTTACGACTGGTATCTGCAGGGCATCTGCATCAATCATCAGACCTGACCATAAAAACAGAAGGTCATATCAGGACTCACATCCGGAACCTGATATGACCTTTTTTCTTATAGCATATAAAAAAGGACGCATTCCGTAATCCTTTACAGGCATTGCAGAATGCGTCCTTTCTTAAATCAGTGATGGTTGCACCGTTTGGTTTCATCAAAAGCAAACCCGTCGTCCTGCGGTTTGAATTTGCCTTTCTGTTTCAGAAAAGCGATCAGTTCATCGGCGTTCATATCCTCAGCCGAGCAGGTATAAAACAAAGTGTCATCACCGAACGTTTCCAGAATCTCTTTTTTCAGAAGTTCCTCGGTATAGGTTTTTGTTCCCATCATATCCAGAACTTCGTGCGCATGCAGTTTTTTCATCTTCTTTCTTGTTTATACATCAATCGTCAGTTTTCTTCGATCAGGCCCAGTGCTGTGGTTGTCAGCAGCGGCTTGATCTCGCTATAAGGCACCACGAAGCGTGGCATTCCCATGGCGTATGCGGCAATCTCATATTGCTGGTAAACAAAGCCGACTCCGTCTTTCAACAACACCGGCGGTGTCTGTGGAAGTGGAAGGAACCCGGAATCATCAGAAAGGAGCAGATAATCTTTCAGTTCTTCCCCCGGCTTCACCTTGAAATACTCTATAAGACCCTCCCGGATGAAATCAGACAACATATATATGTTTTCATTATTGAACATGTTGTTCCATCCCAGTTCGCGTCCGTCCTCTTTCCGGAAAGTCTGTTGGGATACGACGGTTCCTCCGTGTGCGCCTCCCTCATACCGGTATGAAGTGATGGAAAGAGTGACATACTTCTGGTTTTCTGCCATAATCTTGAACTGGTTGTCCCACGTGCAATTCGGATTAAAGTCACCCTGCGTCGCGAATTCCTTGACGAAGGCCGCGGTAGAATCCACCCATCTTTTCTGGTAAAAATCCAATATGGCCTGAGTGTTCTGCGCGTCTTCTATCTTATAGATACCGCCTAAACGCTCGTTGATCCATTCGTTCACGATCTTTTTCAGCTGCTTGTTCTCCGTATTGGGCAGAGCTCCTTTCATGAAGCAGCTCACTTCGCTATTCCCCAAAGTATCCCGGTATTCCATCTGTATGCTTACGGTATCGGCCGTATTTTCTCCTCCCTGTTTCTTTTCAGCGTTGCGTTCACAACCCGAAGAAGCAAGCAATAAGGCCAGCATCGCTGCGGAACATAAAAAACTTCTTTTTTTCATATGCTTTTATATTTGTGTACCCCGATAAAGGTAGTAAAAAAACATCATACCACCATAAAAGCACGATGAAATTGGAGATCTTTTCCGATATATAAGGAGAAAAGCGGAAAGATTAACAGAGTTTTCCAAATTGAGCGGGGCTTTATACAAATCCTTTATGGATCTGTACAAAGCCCCGCCTCATATCCGATTAGAATTTATTCTTTCCGTCTTTTATTTTTTCACCGGAATCTTGTCAATACGAGCCTGGTGGCGTCCGCCCTCAAACTCAGTATTCAGGAAGGCGTCCATAATCTGGCGTGCCTCTTCATGACTTACAAATCTTCCCGGCATGACCAGCACATTGGCATTGTTGTGCTGGCGGCACAACTTGGCGATTTCCTCTTTCCAGCACAGACCGGCACGGATACCCTGATGCTTGTTCAGCGTCATGCTGATACCCTCACCGCTGCCGCAGATGGCAATACCCGGATAGCAGGTGCCGGCTTCAACGGCCTCGGCCAGCGGGTGTGCAAAGTCAGGATAATCACAACTGGCTTCGCTGTAAGTACCGAAATCCTGGAATTCGATTCCTTTCTCCTGAAGGTAAGTCTTCACAAATTCTTTCAGTTCATAGCCTGCGTGATCAGATGCCAGGCCGATAGTCTTTATTTCCATTAGAACATTGCTTTTACTTGGTTATACACATTTTCTGCGGTGAATCCCAGTTTCTCGTCGAGCACCTTGTAAGGAGCAGAGAAACCGAAGCTTTCCAGTCCGAACACCTTGCCGTTATATCCTACAAGACCCTGCAAGGTTACAGGCAGTCCGGCAGTCAGACCGAAGATCTTGGCACCGTTCGGCAGGATGCTTTCCTGATATTCGGCGCTCTGAGAGCGGAACAGACCTTCTGACGGACAGCTTACCACGCGTACCTTAAGACCGTCCTTGCGCAACAGTTCTGCACCGGCCACCAAAGTAGCCACCTCAGAACCCGAAGCCACCAGAATCACATCCGGATTCTCGTCAGATCCCTTCACGATATAGGCACCGTATTTGGCCTGGCTGTAATCGTTGCCTTCCGGCAGCATCGGCACATCCTGACGAGACAGGATCAAGCCGGTAGGAGAGTCGTTGTTCTCCATAGCCAGACGCCAGCAAACCGTAGTTTCTTCTACGTCAGCCGGGCGGAGTACCAGCATGGAATTCTTTCCGGAGTGGTTCTTCATCTTCTCCAGCAGACGAACCTGAGCCTCCTGTTCAACCGGTTCGTGAGTCGGTCCGTCTTCACCTACGCGGAATGCGTCATGTGTCCAGATGAACTTGATCGGCAATTCCATCAGAGCGGCCATACGGAGAGCCGGTTTCATATAGTCAGAGAATACGAAGAAGGTTCCGCAGCTGGAAATCACACCGCCGTGCAGCATCATACCCATGCATACGCAAGCCATGGTCAGCTCGGCAACACCAGCCTGCAGGAAAGCTCCGCTGAAGTCGCCTTTCATGAAGATCTGGGTCTTTTTCAGGAATCCGTCAGTCTTGTCAGAGTTACACAAGTCGGCAGAAGAGCAGGTCATGTTCTTGACGGTTTCGGCCAGAACACCCAGGACTACAGCCGATCCGGCACGTGTCGGACCATTCGGTTTCTGCTGGATGCTGTCCCAGTCAATGGCCGGAATCTTTCCGTCGAACCAATCCTGCTGCATCTGAGCCTTTTCAGGATTAGCTTCCGCCCAGGCCTTTTCCTCGGCGTAGCGGCCAGCCATGATAATCTTCAACTCTTCCGCACGTTTTGCGTAGAGCTCTTTCACCTCGTCGAAAATCACGAACGGATTCTCCAGGTCACCTCCCAGATTCAGGATGGTATTCTTATAGGCGTCGCCACCGAGCGGAGCGCCGTGAGTCTTGCAGCTGCGCTCGTAAGAAGAGTTGTCAGCCTGACGGGCACCCTTACCCATAATACAGCGTCCGATAATCAGGGTAGGACGTTCTGTTTCAGATTTAGCCTCTTTCAGGGCAGCACGGATCTCGTTGCAGTCATTACCGTTGATCTCAATGACGTGCCATCCCCAAGAGCGGTATTTCATAGCCGTATCTTCCGACATGACTTCAGCGGTCTCGGTAGAAAGCTGAATGTCGTTGGCGTCGTAGAACATCACCAGGTTGCCCAGTCCCAAGTGTCCGGCCAGGCGTCCGCCACCTTGTGAAATTTCCTCCTGTACACCACCGTCAGAGATATACGCATAGATAGTTTCCTTTTCGAAGATAGGGTTACCGGTGCGTGCTGCCAGGAATTTTGCGGCGATGGCGGCACCGATTGCATAGACATGACCCTGTCCCAAAGGACCGGAAGAGTTTTCAATACCGCGTGTGATATCCACTTCCGGATGTCCCGGAGTAGGAGATCCCCACTGGCGCAACTGTTTCAGCTCCTCCATAGTGAACTTGCCGGTAAGTGCCAGCTCAGCATACAGCATCGGCGACATATGGCCCGGATCAAGATAGAACCGGTCACGGCCAGCCCATGTCGGATTTTCTGGATCATATTCCATAAATTCGGAATAGAGCACATTAATGAAGTCTGCACCACCCATAGCACCACCCGGGTGACCTGACTTAGCTTTCTCGACCATTGCGACCGACAGGATTCTGATATTGTCGGCAGCGCGGTTCATAACCTTAATATCGTTCATTTCAATTAAAATTATATTTAGATGTGATTGTTAATACTTATATTCTTATAATTTAAAGACTATTCTCGACCTTCTGAACATCTCCATATTGAAAGCATACAAATGAGCTCCTCTTTTCGACGAAGATTTGTCGATGAGTTCTGTCTGTTGGATATAGTTCATTTCGCAAATTCTTTTTCTGAAGTTCCGTTTGTCAACCGGTATATTCAGTATGAGTTCATACAGATGTTGCAGCTGGCTTAATGTAAACAGTTTCGGAAGCAGATAAAATGCTATGGGGCGTATGCCGATTTTCCGTCGGATACGCTTGAGGGCTGTTTCAACCTGCATTTTCTGCTCGCCGCTCAGATTGGCCTGGTTCAGGGATATCCAATAATAGGAGTCCGGCTCGTCGTCTTCAGTGATCAGGTCGTCACATAAAGTCAATACGTAGTAGGTCACGCTCAGCTGGAAACCTTCGTGGTTTTCCGTCTCTTTAGGATCACCGGCCCTGATCTGCTTGATGTAGTAATCATTGGTTTTCAGCAGTCTGCCGGCAATACCGCAAGCCGTGCCGTAGAGCGAGTTGTCGCCGTGCAGTTTTGCTTCCGGAAAACAGTATCTTCCGGATTTGTCCGCGTCCCGCACCAGCAGTTTGAGTTCATTGTCTTTGTAACCGAAGAACAGGCAACACACGGAAACCTGATATAATGTTGAATTGCTTGAAGGCATAGAACCCGTTTTTATGAATATCTATATATTTGCATTTGCAAAGTTACAACTAATATTCATAGAAACATAAGGTTTTCTTTGCTTTTTTGGTAAAAAAAGTGTAGTGGATACACTAAAATACATTTTTTTTAATGTTTTATCGTCGCAATACAATGTTTTTTATTTTGAAATCGGCGTTCAGGATAGCCGTCAGGGCAATTTTCACAGACAACACACTGTCTGCCTCATGCTCGGCATAGGTAAATGCCGTACTGGCCTCATACAGGGTTACCTGATTGATGAATTTCTTGCGGATTGCCGTCTGGCTCATATTGGTTATGGAGCGGTAATTGTCAAACAGATAAGCCATCAGGGCCGAATCCGAGAAAACCACGCCATCCCGTCGCAGGCTGTCATATTCGTTTTTCGCTCCGTGGTCAATCGCCTCTTTCAACCGGCTCATGATCCGGTTCACTTCGGCCAGTTCCGTATCCGTCAGAATGGTGCGTTCTATTTTCTTTTTTTCTTCTGTAGCCTCTTTTACAAAACGTCCGTTGGGGTGTTGTGTCAGGTAGACCACATATGCGTCGAGCGAGTGCGTTTCCTGCGCCTCGTTCCAGTCCAGCGAGTCAATCATGTTGTCGCAGTCATACACCAGTGGCGACTGCGGGTAACGCTTGGTAAAATCAAGAAAGTCCTGTTTGCTGCCGAAGTTTTTCAGAAAATCCCATTCTTTGTATATGTTCCGGATTTGTTCTTTGCGTAAATCCAGCATATCCTGATATTTGCTTTCGGGAAAATCCAGCAGAAACCGGTTGATCTCCTCTTCCGAGTAGGAGGTCAACGCAATCTGATACCGGTTGTATTCTTCCAGTTTCTCCTGCTGCTCGTTCACATAGGCAACACTTGCAACGGCAATTCCGGCTACGGATAAGGCGGCCCAGATCCAGGGCATGTATTTCTTGATCATAAATAGCAATCGTCTGTTCACACATTCTGCCGACAGGCAAAAGAAATGCCGCCGGCAGAATATGTTTTTAGTAAATAAGTCTGTTTTTATTTGGTCAGATTCATACCGACCTTGATACCATCATAAGAACCCAGCAATGATGAAATGGTTTTGATGCTGGTATTCGATGTCTTGCTGCCAATCAGGTTTACCATATCAAGCAGTTTGTCGGCATCATACAGAATGCTGATGCTGCCGTCTGTGCCCTTCACGACATATCCTTCGCTCTGCATCAGTCCCAAAGTGCCGGTTACCACCAGTTTGCCGGTTGTCTGGTCAAACTCATAGGTTCCGGCAACGGCGCGTTCACCCATGACAAAACTGCAAGTACCGTCGTTGGCGAAAGTAATGCTTGAAGCGCCTTTCTTGATACCCACTTTGCTGAATGCGTCGTCTATTTTGCTTTCTACGGACGAAGCGATAAATTCGCCTCCGGCCTGCTTCAGCAGATTCTCCGATTCGAATTTGCACGAAGCGCCGTTATACTGCCAGGTTCCGATCAGCTGTTCCTGCGAGATCTGGTTGTTCTGTCCCAAAATAGATCCCAGCACGGCGCCCAGAATACTTCCGGCAGCAGAAGTCTGTATATTGCTTGAACCGCTTGTGTTTGTCACTGTGTTTGTCGTACCGGCTCCCGGCATACCGCAGCTGCTGACCATAGCAGAAAGTGCCAGGAAAGAAAAAACATGTAAAAAATTCGCTTTCATAATTAAAAGTTTTTAAGTCCTATTTTTTCTCAGAGAAGAGATTCATGAATGAAGTAGGGAAGGGGGTTTCAAAATCCATAAATTCCCCAGTGCGCGGATGCGTAAAGTTCAGGCGGAAAGCATGCAGGGCCAGACGTCCGATCGGATTGCGTCCGTTGCCATATTTCACATCTCCGGCCACCGGATGCCCCAGGTCGCTCATGTGCACGCGGATCTGGTTCTTGCGTCCGGTTTCCAGTTTCAGCTCTACCAGCGAAAACTCGTCGGTAGTTTTCAGACGGTGATAATGTGTCACGGCATACTTGCCACCGTTGTCCGTTGGACTGGAATAAGTAATGAATGCCTTGTTGTCTTTCAGCCAGGAAGTCACGGTTCCGCCTTCCTGTTCCATCTTGCCGCAGAGCACGGCGATGTATCGGCGGTCGCTTACGATCGAATGCCAGTGTTCCTCCAGAATCTGCTGGGTTTCCATGTTTTTGGCATAGATCATCAGTCCCGAAGTGTCCCGGTCCAGACGGTGCACCACATGCGCCGTGCACTTGAAATGGCGTTTCTTGAAGTATTCGTCCAGAATGGTCTTTACACAGAACTGGTTGGCGGCCGATGCCATAGACAGGATGCCGATGCTCTTTTCAATGACGATCAGATCCTTGTCTTCATAAACGATCTTCACGAATTTGCTGTTCAGCTCCGTGCTGCGCTTATGACGGCTCACACGCACCACCATACCCGGCTTGAGTTCATAATTATATAAGGTAGTCATCTTGCGGTTTACGCTGACTCCGTGTCCGGCCAGAATGGCTTTCACCTTGTTCCGGCTGATTCCCGACATTTCCTTCATCAGGAAATCCATCAGGATACACGGTTCCTTAACATAAAACTCCATATATTTTGTAGCCGCATAGGCAGCGCCTGTTTTATTTCTCATAACTTGTTTTGCTCTATTTTATATAATTCGTTGCAAAGATAGGAAATTTAATTGAATGATTCGTATTCCTTTTTGAATAATCCTGAATGAAAATATATACTATTCTATAAAATACCATTCTGGATTGACATTGCCAAAATCACCCGTAAATCCTTCGAAAGTAAGATTCTCACGTTTCATTTTGCAGATTAATCTTTTCAAGTTTGTGCATCTATAAAATGCATTGATTTCTATTTTTTGTAACGAAGAAGGTAAGAAAATCGTTTTTATTGATTCACATGATTTAAAAGCAAATTTTTTAATAGAAACGACTCCTTCCGGAACTTCATATGATTCACCATGATTATTAGGATAAGCGCATAAAGCCAAACCATCCCCTGTATATAAAACTCCATCAATTGTTTTATATGATGTGGTTTCATAATCATTTCGTTCTATCTCAATTCTTTCCAGATTGCTACATTCCCAGAAACTCCAGTCAATTTTCTTTAGACTTTTAGGTAAAGATATAATTTTTGTTTTAGACAATGAATCAAATACACTCTTCCCAATCTCTACAATATAAAAATATCCCAACCACAATGAATATATTTTTTCAGGAATATACACATGTTCTTGGTTTGGCAAACAAACTGTATGTTTGCCATAAGTTGTAAAGTTTCCCAATACTCCTGTAATGGATTTTAACCTGACATGTAATGGATTGTAACTTATTATCTCAAAGTTCATACCATCATACGAAAATTCAGAGAATTTATAATTGGATCCTAAATTAAAAGTTTTTTGAACATAATTCTCAACGATGTGTCGAGTTGACATATTGTATTCTGCTTTTAATAAATCCCATACAAAAACTTTTATATGTTCAAATCTGTCATAATACTTTTGCAATGTTTTTCTCCATTCTTTTATTTTTTCTTGAGTTACCTCTTCGTATTCTTTGCTATTTAATGTTTTAGGAACATTTGTTCTGAGGGATGAAATTAGTTCATACAGATACTTGTCAATCATATCTGTATGCATTATGAGATACATTTTGTTTTTAGGATTTATACCAATTTGTGATATGGCATCTTCGTCTAAGATAGGAATATATTCTTCTGCTACCCAATTATTATCAGGATTGCTGTATGTTATCAACTCATGGAATTTATAACCGGAAATATGCTCTGTAAAGAATTTACTATTGATTATATCTAATTGTTTCTTAAATAAATCAATCTTTTCATAGTAAAAATCTATACTATTCATAATTATTTATCTTATTAACAAAAATAACTGAAGTTCTTTTTATTGTATTCAGAAGCGTAGAATAACCAAGAACATCCAGAAATATACAAGTTAGATAGTCATTCTACATCCAAAGCGGTTCGTTATACCATAACTTTGGAAATCCCATCGCAGCAACATCAACAATTGGGTATTCAGACAAAAGTGCTTTCAACTTCTTCTTGAAGCCACTGTTGGGGTAAATGGTATCCAACAGATACGCTATACAACATAATTGGGCATATAGCTTTTCCTGTGATATAGCCTTGTTTTGAATCCAAGGATTTTTTAGTTTCTTAGGAAGTTGTGGTTTCCATGGATATTTCCGATTCCATATACGGGCATGGTGTGCTATGCAATTGCGCAATACAGACAAGCTTTTTATCCAGCTTTCAAGATACAAGTGCTGTGGTAAACCGAGTTCTCTTGCAATCTGCTTTTTAAGGTTGTTATTTGCCAAATTGCAATATAGCTTTGAGAGCGTTCCGAAAGATGATACTTCCAAAGTTTTCCACGCAGGTGGAAAAGACGGGGTATCGTACTTCGCAAAATGTTCAATCAAAAAATCTTCTTTTGAGCGTTTCAATTCGTCCTCTATATTGGAGAAACATTTAGAAAAGATTGTAGTGTTGGAGAATAATGATTCATCAGCAAACCAAAATGCACCACAGCTAGATGATACTATTTGGATAACTTTAGTGCGAAGAGCTATCTCAATGCTTTGAATAGCTGAAAAAATAAGAGTACGCAATTCTTTGTCAAAATTATACAAGGCTACTACGTTCTCAAACTTACTATTAGGCTTAAATACATGGTTCACCTTGTCACTTTCCATAGGTTTCCAATAATTAGCCAAACGGAAATAACTGATGATTTTCAAGCATTCAACTGCTGTATGTTCATCATCAAACAGCAGTCCCCTCTTTTTCAAGATTGATATTTGGTCGGCAATACTTATGGGTTGCTTAGTGTATGTTGCCATATGTGTATAAAAAATAAGTTCCGCCCTGGTACGCATTGTTAAGAGGCGTGGCGGAAATTGTTGATACAAAAATAATGTTTTTTCCGCTGTACAGCAAATATTTCGATGTTTTTCTATTAAAACAATGTATTTGTACCTTGGTCTTTCCTATTACAATGGGAAAAAATAAAATTGGAATATACGAAGCGAATTGTATTGGGGATGAATGCACTATTAAAGACAGCAGCTATATTCCTGACTTATTTTATTTATAATTTAAGTGTCTCAAAAAATCTGATATGACAGTAGCCATGCAACATTTAAGTTCGATACTCTCCGGTATAAGGATATCAGAGAAAATCACTCTAGGAGCCGAAAGCAAGCAGAACTGTGTCTACAGGTTGTTGACGGTCTTCCAATGGTTGATCATATTTCCGCAAGATGCCGACTTTCAGATTGTAACTTCTGTCTGGAAAAAGCCCTCTGAGAATTGAATTTTTCCGCCCCCGTTACAGCCGTGTCTCAAAAAAACGAATCTCAGCAGGTTTGCAGATTTATGTTATTGATATATAGTGTTTTGCAAAAATTCAGATCTGTGTAATCCGACGGATTTCAGGTGTAAAAAAGCACAAGATTGGGGCTTGCGGACTCCTTTCCGCGACGCCTTGAAAAAAACTTCGGGGAGTTTTTTCATTTTCTTCAGGTTGTCTTCCAAAAGTCTTCAGGTAGTTTTTTAGCATAAAAGATGCATATATGCAGATAACGAGGCATCTTCCTGAATTTTTATTCAGAATTTATGCACCTGAAAGCGTGCAGATTCCAATCGGAAAAAAAGCGCGGAACTTACATTCTGTCAGAAAACACGGCCCGAAAACATTAAAATGTAAAAACGGGGAAAACAAAAAAGGACGTCCGAAGACGTCCTTTATAAGAACCGCACCGATGATGTGATGAAACTCCGAGTATAATAAGATTTGAGTGCCCACCTCCTTTGTAATCCACCGGCATAAATGCTACCCGAAGGCGTGGCCCGCCATTGGAGAATGAAGCGTTCTCGGTTTTCAATAATTTTTTGATGAGTATCCCAATCTAACCGATGCGGCAATTTTTATACTACAAAGATAAGCATATCCGATATATCTGCCAAATTTTACCGTAAAAATATCGATATTTATTTTTAAATCTCTTGAAAATACATAATGATTTTTTATCTTTGCGATAAAGAATCTGCGGCACAGACAAGAACTTTTCTGTCCCGCCAAACGATTCGTGAAAAACCAAATAACAGAAAAGCATGAAACTTCATTTTTCAATAGATTATCGCACGCATTGGGGAGAACACATTGAGGTGGTTCTACGCATGCATTTGCCGCAAGGAAAGGTGAATGAATGCAATATCCCGCTCGATACCGCCGACGGTACGCAGTGGAAAGGCGATTATATATATACTCATCCGGTAGCATTATGGTTTGAATACCAGTATGTGGTGCGCGTCGGCGAGCAGACCGTACGTCGGGAGTGGAAACACGCTTGGCGCCGGTTACGCGCCGATATGACGCGCGAATATTTTTTGCCGGACAACTGGCAGGCTATTCCGCCGTGCGACCACCTTTATTCGGCCGCATTCAGCTCCTGCCAGGAAACAGTCTCGGAGGAGTGCGCGCTGCGCGATTCCTATTACGACCGAACCGTGGCTTTCCGGGTGCATGTTCCGCAATTGGGCGAGGACGAGCTACCGGCCATTATCGGAAGCATTCCGGCTGTCGGCGCCTGGCAGACAGACAAGGCTTTGCCGCTGATCCGGCGCGGGCAGAACGAGTGGGGCATTGCGCTCAGTGCCGAAGGCATGCTTTTCCCTTTTGAATATAAATACGTCATTATCAACCGTCATAGCGGAGAGGTGAAACGCTGGGAGGAAGGCGAAAACCGGACAACCCGGTACAAAGGACTGGAGCGCAACCAGATTCTGGTCTATCACGACGGCATTATCCGTATGGACTATCCGCGCAAGAAGATTGCCGGAGTGGTTATTCCTCTGTTCTCCATCCGCACGGAAAACAGTTGGGGTGTGGGCGATTTCGGCGACCTGATGAAGATTACCGACTGGGCGGCCTCTGTAGACATGAAGGCCGTGCAGCTGCTGCCGATTTACGACACCAACACCACCGGTTCTTGGGCCGATTCCTATCCGTACAACTGCATTTCGGTCTATGCCTTGCACTTGCAGTATCTGGACATGAACCGGTTGCCCGCGCTGACCGACAGCGACAAGATGACAGCCTACCGCAAGCGGGCTGCCGGACTCAACGCTCTTCCGGCACTGGATTACGAAGCCGTTTATCGTCTCAAGTCGGAGTTCCTGGCCGAAAGCTTTGCCCAGGACGGGGCGGACGTTCTGGAATCAGACGAATTCCACCGTTATTTTGAGAGCAACTCTTTCTGGCTGGTTCCCTATGCCGCTTATGTGTATTTAAGAAAGCTCAAAGGCACTGCCGACTATGAGCAGTGGGGCGAATACGCACGCTATGACGCACACGAAATCTATAAACTGGTGCATGGCGATCCGGAAGCGGAACAGCAGGTGCGCCACACCTATTATGCCCAGTTCCTGCTCTACACCCAAATGAAGGAGGCGCACGATTATGCCCGCAGCAAGGGCGTGCGGCTCAAAGGTGATATCCCGATCGGAGTATGCCGCGCGGCTGTGGATGTATGGATGGAGCCGCATTTCTTCAACCGCAACGGTCAGGCAGGAGCGCCACCCGACGTTTTCTCGGCCAACGGACAGAACTGGGGATTCCCCACCTATAACTGGAAAGCGATTTTGCAGGACGGTTGCCGCTGGTGGACTCGCCGTCTGGAAAAGATGTCGGAGTTCTTCGATGCCTACCGCATAGACCACGTGCTGGGCTTCTTCCGTATTTGGGAGATCCCGACCCATGCTGTACACGGACTGCTGGGGTATTTCACTCCGGCCCTGCCGCTCACCATTACCGAGATCCAGAACTTCGGAATGGACTTCCGGAAAGAGGCCTTTACGCGTCCTTACATTGCCGACTGGGTGCTGGAGCCGCTCTTCGGAGAGAAGACCGAGCTGGTGAAACGCGTCTTCCTCAATGCCTTGGGATATGACTGGTATGAAATGAAACCGCAGTTTGCCACCCAACGACAGGTAGAGGCATTCTTCGGCCGCCAGAAATGGAGCGAGGAGCGCAACCGCATGAAGGAAGGGCTCTATGAACTCATCTCCAACGTGCTCTTTATCGAAGACCCGCAGCAACCGGGACACTATCATCCGCGCATCTCGGCCATGCAGAGCAGCATTTTCCAGACGCTGACCCAGCGCGAGAAGGAGAGCTTTGCCGCCCTGTATGAGGATTTCTATTATCACCGTCACAATTCCTTCTGGTATCAGACCGCCATGCAGAAACTGCCCCGCATGATCGAGGCTACTCCGATGCTGGCCTGTGCCGAGGATCTGGGTATGGTGCCCGAATGCGTGCAGTGGGTGCTGAATGAGCTTCAGATCCTGACACTCGAAATCCAGTCCATGCCCAAAGGGATGGACGGACGCTTTGCCCATCTGGAGAACAACCCCTATAAGAGTGTGGCCACCATCTTTACCCACGACATGCCGACTCTGCGTCTGTGGTGGCGTGAAGATGCCGACACCACCCGTCAGTATTACCACGAGATTCTGCAAAAGGACGGAGAACCGCCGGCCGATATTCCGGGCTGGCTCTGCGAGGAGATCATCGCCCGCCATCTGTTCTCGCCGTCCATGCTTTGCCTGATCTCCTGGCAGGACTGGATGTCGATGGACGACCGCCTGCGCAATCCCGACGAGGAAAGCGAGCGCATCAACATCCCGGCCAATCCGCGTCATTACTGGCGCTACCGCATGCATCTCACCGTAGAGCAGCTGATGAACGAACACGAATTTAACAACACCGTGCGCGCGCTGATCCAACGCAGCGGACGCGCCGATGACTTTCTGAAAAAGTAACATTAAAAACATTTCACGATTAAATAATACATGGTTTCAGTAGAAGGATTAACAGTAGAATTTGGAGGAACAACATTATTCAGCGACATCTCGTTTCAGATCAACGAAAAAGACCGCATCGCCCTGATGGGCAAGAACGGAGCCGGCAAGAGCACCATGCTCAAGATTCTGGCCGGAGTGCGCCAGCCCACCCGTGGCAAGGTAACCACACCGAAAGATTGCGTGGTGGCTTATCTGCCGCAGCACCTGATGACCGAAGACGGACGCACGGTCTTTGAGGAAGCCTCACAGGCCTTTGCCCATCTGAAGGAGATGGAAGCCCAGATCGAAGCGATGAACAAGGAACTGGCGGAGCGCACGGACTATGAGAGCGACTCATACATGGCTCTGATTGAGCAAGTGGCTTCGATGAGCGAAAAATTCTATGCCATCGATCTGACTCACTTTGAGGAGGATGTGGAGAAAGCCCTGCTGGGACTGGGATTCGAACGTGAAGACTTCAACAAGCAGACTTCGGAGTTCAGCGGCGGATGGCGCATGCGTATCGAGCTGGCCAAGCTGTTGCTGCAGAACCCCGACGTGCTGCTGCTCGACGAGCCGACCAACCATCTGGACATCGAAAGTATCCAGTGGCTGGAGCAGTTCCTGATGGAAAGCGCCAAGGCAGTTGTTGTGATCAGTCACGACCGTAAGTTTGTGGACAACATCACCACACGCACCATCGAGGTGACCATGGGACGCATCTACGACTATAAGGTGAACTACAGCAAGTATCTGGAGTTGCGTCAGGAGCGCCGTGCGCAGCAGCTCAAGCAGTACGAGGAGCAGCAGAAGATGATTCAGGAAACGAAGGACTACATCGAACGCTTCAAAGGTACCTACAGCAAGACGTTGCAGGTGCAGAGCCGTGTGAAGATGCTTGAAAAGCTGGAACTGGTAGAAGTGGACGAGGAAGATACCTCGGCACTGCGCCTGAAATTCCCGCCTTCGCCACGAAGCGGAAACTATCCGGTCATCATGGACGGAGTAGGGAAGCGCTACGACGAGCACACCGTATTCCAGAATGTGAACCTGACCGTGGAGCGAGGGAATAAGATTGCCTTTGTAGGCCGTAACGGCGAAGGTAAATCAACGCTCGTAAAGTGTATCATGGGTGAAATCCCGTTCAACGGTACGCTGACACTGGGCCACAACGTGAAGATCGGTTATTTTGCCCAGAACCAGGCTTCGCTGCTGGACGAGAATCTTACGGTGTTCCAGACCATTGACGACATTGCCAAGGGCGAAATCCGCAACAAGATCAAGGATCTGCTGGGTGCCTTTATGTTCGGCGGCGAGGAGAGCACCAAGAAAGTAAAAGTGCTTTCGGGAGGCGAGCGCACCCGTCTGGCGCTGTTGCGCTTGTTGCTCGAACCGGTGAACCTGCTTATTCTGGACGAGCCGACCAATCATTTGGACCTCAAGACCAAGGATATTCTGAAACAGGCTCTGATTGCCTACGACGGTACGCTGATTGTCGTGAGCCACGACCGTGACTTCCTGGACGGACTGGCCACCAAGGTTTATGAATTCGGTGGCGGTAAGGTGAAAGAACATCTCTGCGGCATCTATGAGTTCTTGGAAGCCAAGAAGATGGAGCATCTGAATGAGTTGGAGCGGAAGAATGCGTAATTATAGCTGTAATATTTGAAAGGATTATTTGCATTGGTGTACAGTTTGTTAAAGCCGCAATTATAGAATTCCCCTCTGTAATTGCGGCTTTAACAAACTGTATTGAAACATAGTATAAATAGTCGTCCCTTAAAAATATCTTTATTCGCTGATATTCAATAATTTAATCTATAGAAAGTTTTGATAAATCTGCAAG
>CALUKY010000031.1 GCA_944321345.1 uncultured Paraprevotella sp. | reverse complement strand
CCGGAAGTACGCGAACGGATCTTCGTTCCCTTCTTTACCACCAAGCCCAACGGTTCGGGCATCGGCCTGAGCCTGTGCCGCCAGATCATAACCCTGCACGACGGAAGCATTCTGGTTCATTCCGAACCCGGAAGCGGCAGTGAGTTTGTTTTGGAGTTTACAGAATAAACCTATTTTCCGTAACAAATGTTTGCGGATTGAAGTTTTGTTTTATATATTTGGCATATCTTAAATTATTTATTAAGTCTTATTTATCTACTCAAAACCTAATTATTATGAAACAACAATTAAAAAAAATCCGAGCCATGCTTCCGCTACTTTGCACCCTTATGTGGGGAACTGTTCCTTTAGTATTGGGAAGCGTAGTCCTGACCTCCTGCGAAAAGCTGGAAGATATCTTAAACGAAGGAGAAGATGACGACGAAGATTCCGACGGAGAAGGCGGTGGTATCAACGAGCCGTCATTACCGGGCGACGGAGATACGTCCGATGGAAAAACTCCATACGTCCGTTTCGAAACAGACACCCTGCATCTGCCCGCATACCAGAAAGAGGCTTTTAACCTGGTATACAAAACCAATATCTACGACGGATATTATGTTTTGGAAAGTATGAAAAACTATCAAGACTCAGGAGAATATGCCCAGCAGATACCCGATTTCATGTTGAAATACCCTGAAGGAAATATATATTCTACGCAGGAGCCTCTGTATCTGGAATTTTATAACAATCACACTGCCAAACCGAAATTCGACCACATTCTGGTTTATCAGAGAAGATACGAAGATGATACTCTGATTGCCAAACTTCCGGTTGTACAGGAAGTGGGTGCCAGCATTACTCCCAAAGTTGCGAAAGCAGACCTGAACAACGTGACGCTGGAACTGACTCCGCACAACGGTGCCACCCAATATGCCATTTACGTAAGCGAGGATTCCATTCCGCTTTCCAGCATCATTCAGGATGTAAATGAGGGCATGGACAAATTGTTCACTTCAACATTGACGCTTCCGGGCAACCGGATGCATACGGTGGAAAACCTGCAGGACGCAACCGGATATTACGCATACATCATGGCATACGACCAGGAAAACAACGCCGGAGCCATTAGCGTGATTCCTTTTGCCACAGGCATCCGCAACAGCGAAGACGATCTGGTTCTGGAAATCTCTCTGAATCCGCTGAACGAATTTACGGCCTATCTACCCTTATCGGGCAACGTCAAGGGAGTCATCGACTGGGGCGACGGCAACAGTGAATCAGTAGACACCTACATCGGAACTTCCGGAAGTCTGAAGCATCAATACAGCAACATAAGCAGTGTCACCAAAAAGCAGATCCGCTTCCGTGGTACGGCCGACTGCCTGACTTCCATATCCACCAGCTATCAGAACTACATCTGCAATTCGCTCACCGGCATCATACAATGGGGAAGACCAGACTTGAAATCCATCAGTTTCCGGGAAGTGAAAACCCTGAAGACCCTGCCCAAGGACACCCGGGGCGCGCTGGCCGGTCTGGAAAGTCTGGATGAATGCTTCTACAATTGTACGGCCTTGGAAACACTTCCCGAAGGCCTGTTTACCTATGCCAGCAATGTACGCGGATTCAACCGCACCTTCTACAGATGCACCTCACTCCGATCCGTACCGGCCGACCTCTTTGCCGCAGCCAAGGAAGCCACTTCTTTTCTGTATACGTTCTACGGATGCAGCGCGCTGACTTCTGTACCGGAAGACCTGTTTGCACAGAATACGAAAGCCTATGACATGGATGAGATCTTTGCCTATTGCACCTCACTGCAAAGCATTCCGGCCGGACTGTTCCGCAACAACACCGATCTGAAAGGTTTGAGATCTGCGTTCTCCTACTGCACTTCTCTGAAGACTGTTCCACAAGGACTGTTCGCCGCCTGCAGCAAAGTGACCTCTCTCGGCGAACTGCACTATCCGGGAAACAATTCGGCATCGGGCATCTTCTCGGACTGCACCGCTCTGGAAAGCATTCCGGGAGACCTGTTCTCAGCCATGACAGAGCTGAAGAGCATTCCGGGTATTTTTGATGGCTGTACTTCTTTGAAAGCCATTCCGGAAAACCTGTTTGCCAACAACAAAAAGTTGCGCAATATGGAGTTTGCCTTTGCGGGCTGCACGTCGCTGACCAGTCTGCCTGCCGGTTTGTTTGACCAGAACCGGATGCTCGAAAGCATATACGATGCCTTCTCCGGATGCTCGTCTCTCAGTGGAGAAAGTCCATACTCGGTAATCGACGGCAAAAAGGTTCACCTGTATGAACGGGGCAATTATCCGGACTATTTCCTGAACATTGCCAGCTATTCGGATACTTTCAAAGGTTGTACCAATCTGTCAGACTACGGACAGATGCCCGACCGCTGGAAATAAAAGATCATAGCCTCTCATCTCATATTACTTCCCTGAAAGTAATGTTTTACTTACAGGGAAGTAATAAATTACCCCCGGCACAGTAAGGAATTACTGCGCCGGGGGTAATTTCATTTTATCCTCTTCCGTTTACCGGATCATAAAAGTTACCGTATAACCGCTCACCGGTCTTTCGGCCAGCGTGAGCATATATCCCTGACGAACCATCAGCTGACGCGACAAGGACAGTCCGATGCCCGAACCGGTTTTCTTGGTCGTAAAGAAAGGAACGAATATCTCACAGGCCACATCTGCCGGAATAGGCAGACCGTTGTTGCTGACATAAAGACCGTCGCGCCAACGGATATCCATCTTCGTGGCACCGGCCTCAAGGGCATTCTTCACCAGATTAATCAACACCTGCCGCCACATATTCTCATCCAGACTGAGGATGACGGACGGATCTATATTCAGATGCCATTCCAAATCGGGATAGAGCGCCCGGATGCTTTCCACAAAGGGACACAAGACCACCTCTTCGAGATTAGGCTCCTGCAGACTGGTCAGCTTACGATAGCTGTCTACAAAAGCCGAGAGTCCGCAACTGGTTTCATAAATGGCCCGGATGCCTTCTTCGTAAAAACTGCCCTTGATCTTGGGATGATTCAGATACGCCTGACTGATGCTGGAGATAGGCGCTGTGGCATTCATGATTTCATGCGTCAGCACACGTGTCAGGCGTTGCCAGGACTCCACTTCATTTTGGGCCAACAAACGGCTGATGTCTTCGCTCAGATCATTCACCGTACGCTGGAGCGCACGCTCGCCGAAGAACAGTCCCTTGACCGGCAAGCGGTGGGCAAAATCACGGTTGCGCACCGCCTCCCGGAGCAGAAAGGCCCGCTCCTCAAGCAGTTTCTGATGGCGGTAGAACCAGATTCCGGCCCACAGAACAACTATCCCGACAATCACCACACCGTAAATCATCATCGCTTCATTTTGGCATAAAGGGTTTGCCGCGTAATGCCGAGCAGTTCCGCAGCTTTACTGATATTTCCATGACACTTGTCCAGAACCTTGTGCACATGCTCCAGCTCCACCTGTTCCAATGGAACCACCTCCCGACTGTTGTCAATGGCATCCTTCAGCACACGCACCAGTTCTTCATTGTCCCACGGCTTTGTCACAAAATCCACAGCCCCGGTTTTCAGTCCGCGCACCGCCAGTTTCACATCAGCATAAGCTGTAACCAGCACCACAGGGATATCGGGATGTTGGCGGTGAATCATCCGGAGCCAGAGTAGTCCGTCCTGCCCCGAATTCACGCCAAGCGTAAAATTCATATCCAGAAGAATCACATCTATTGTTTCCTGATTCAGCGTCACCATAATGCTGTCGGGTTTGGACAATGTGATAATCCGCTCAAAGACACCGTCGAGACAGATTTTCGCGGCGGTCAGAATCGCCGGATTGTCATCCACAACCAGAATTGTTCCGTAATTTGCCATATATATATAATGAATCGTATAAATTATTGTTTTCCTATCGCGTGCTGTTTCTTAACACAGTTCAAAGATAACAAATTCCGGAATAGCCCCCACCCTGCCATCGTCATTTTAATCGGGCCGGCAACAGTTTGTATGATTATCATACAGCAGAGTGTATGATTATCATACAAACCGCCGTTACGCCCTTCCGAAAGCATGGCCAGCCCAAATTCTCCCCCTACTTTTGTGCGAACCTCAAACAAAAATGAAGATGAAAAAACAAACTATTCTATTTCTGATGCTCGCGATAATGTTCGGAGCAACCTCAGCCCAAGGCCAGAGAACCCGCTCCATTTCGGGAGTGGTAAAGAATCTCTTCACAAATGAAAATATAAACGATGTCAAGGTATATCTGCTCCAGAAGGACAGTACTGTGATTGACTCCCTGAGAGCCGGTATCGGTGAATTCCATTTTTCGTGGGAGAAACCGGGGGAATACTTGCTTCGTTTCAAGCACGAAGGTTTTGAGACAGCTTATTATCCCGTAACCATCAAATATTACCGGAGAGCGCCGAACACCGATCTGGGATTCTTTTACATGCGCAAAAAATACGATCTGAAAGAACAGGTCATGGATGAGGTTGTGGTCAAGGCCACCAAGGTGAAGTTCTATATGAACGGAGACACCGTGGTGTATGACGCGTCTGCTTTCCGGCTGGCCGAGGGTTCCATGCTGGACAAGCTCATCGAGAAACTGCCGGGCGTGGAAATCAAGGACGACGGACGCATCTTTGCCAAAGGCAAGTTCGTGACCAGCCTGCTCCTGAACGGCGAAGCGTTTTTTGGTAACAACAGCAAGGTGCTTCTGGAAAACCTGCCGGCTATGACTGTGGACAAAGTCAAGGTTTATAATAAAAAGGACAAATTCAACGAAGCGATGCAGCTCAAGGCCGATGAAGGCAATCTGGTGATGGACGTACGCCTCAAAAAAGAATATTCCACCGGGTATGTCGGTAACGTGGAAGGGGGATATGGAACAGACAACCGCTACATGGGACGTCTCTTCGCCTCACGCTTCACGCCTTTCTCAAGGATCTCGGTTTTCGCCAACGTGAACAACCTGAATGATGAGCGCACACCGGGTGCCAACAGCAACTGGACCCCGGGAAACAACACCAACGGGCTTCAGGAGCGACAAATCGCGGGCATCAACCATTTTCTTACGGACAACAAGATATACAAGTCGAGCACGAATGTGCAGGTTACCCATCTCCATGCGGACAACCGGCAGAGAACAAGCGGCGAGAACTTCCTGTCAGAAGGAAACACCTTCAAGGAAAGCTCTTCCAATAGCCGGAATGACTCCTGGCAGATGAATGCCAGTCATGCGCTGGAGATAAACCGGTTGCAGGAAAAAGGAAAACTTCAGCTGACCACCAATACGTCCTTCTCCTATAACAAGAACAAAACAAACGGAACAGCTACTGGTGCAACCTTTCGGGTCAATCCCGATACATTGGGTTCCGTGATGGACAGTCTGTTCCTGGAAGGAAACAACTTCGATTTCTATAAATATCTGCTGATGAGGGGGTACGCTGATTACATTTATAAGGGTGACCATATGAACGCCAAATTCAACGGAGTCTTTTCCAAACAGATTGCCCACACCTACGACTTTCTGAGAATATTTCTGGACGCTTCCTGGAACAAGGCCGATTATGATATCTTCCAAAGAATTTATTACAACTATCCGAACAACCAGACCGCAACGACCGATTACCGGAACATGTACCGGGATACGCCGCAAAAGTCCTACAATTACTCCGCACGGGCGGAATACCGCTTCTACCTGCCCACACGGACCCAGTCGCTCGACCTTACTCCTTACTACCAGTACGGACAGAGCTTCAACTCCGGCAGCGAACGTATTTATCAGCTGGGAGAATATGGCGCATGGGGATTCCCAAACGGGCACGACATAGGCATCATTCCTTCTACAGAGGATTCTCTGTATCAGGTGCTGGACGTTCAGAACAGCTACAATCAGGGACGGCATGACTTCAAGCACAAGCCGGGCGTGCGTCTGGCCTGGGACAACTTCAATACAAAGAAGAAGCACAAATGGTCCGTATATATCGAGCCTCCCGTACGCATCGAGCATTATGCCATGGATTACCAGAGAAACAAGATGGATACAACCATCACCCGGAATGTCGTTTTCTTTGAGCCGTATGTCAAGCTAACTCACAAAACCAAGAATAAGCACGATGATCTCTCATTTATTTATCGCACCTATTCCTTTGCTCCGGACCTGAACAGCCTGGTCAGCGTCGTGGATGACAAGGATCCGATGAACACCATCTACGGCAATCCGGATCTGAAGAACACGACCATCCATGACGTGTATCTGACTTATTCCAACTTCCTGAAAGGGCAGCGCACGGTTTCCGCCAATCTGACTTACAGCTACAGCAAGAATGCCGTGATCATGGGATACAGCTACGACCGGAACACGACCAAGAAGATATCCCGCCCGGAAAATATCTCCGGACGCTGGAACACGCAAATGAGTGTGGGCTTCTCCAGCCCGGTGGACAAGCAGAAAAAGATCACCCTGTATACCAATACCAACGCCACTTATATGAACAGTGTGGATCTCTTCGGCGAAGACCAGACCTACCGGGTGATGAAATACAAGGTGAAATCACTCTACCTGACAGAGAATCTGAGAGCGGAAATGCGCTACGACAAATGGTCCGTGGGACTGAAAGGAGTGGCTACCTGGACGCACAGTGATTCGGAAAGAAAAGACTTCGAGACCATCAACGCCGTGGACTTCAACTATGGAATGACCGGAAGAGTGGAGCTTCCCTGGGGTATGGAAGTCAATACCGACCTGACCATGTTCAGCCGCAGAGGATATACCTCGGCAGATATGAATACCAACGAGCTGGTATGGAACATGCGTATCGCCAAAAAGATGATGGACGGTAATCTGTCCGTGATACTGGACGGATTCGACTTGTTGGGACAGCTCTCCAGTGTACGGAACGTGATCACTGCGGAAGGCCGGACAGAGACCTGGAACAACGTCATCCCTCGCTATGCCCTGCTGCATGTGGTATACCGGTTTAATGTAAACAAGAAAAAGTAATAAAAAGAAGTATCAACCAAAATATTCATATAATAGCAATAAATTAAATAATAAATATTACATAAATAACATTGACTGTATTCTGAAAAAGCATAACTTTGCATCATTATTATCGGTTAATGCTATTAAAATTGAACCCAGTAGCTATGGAAATCCCATACTACTGGGGCTTTTCTGATAAAATTGGAATGTTATAAACACCCCAAATGCCCGATAAGCAAACAAAAGACAATATGAATAATTCAATATAAAAAGTAAAATTAATATTCCATGTCCATGAAATATTTGCTTTATTTCTTCCGTAGATACAAGCTGGCCAGCCTGCTTAACCTTTTGGGATTAAGTATGGCTATTGCCCTATTCTACCTGTTTCAGACACAAACAGAATACAACCGCAATTACAATACCAGCCTGAAAGATTATCAGCGAACCTATCGGGTAGAAACCTCCTCATTTACCTCACAGCCTTATGACTGGAATATCGTGTTTCCGATAGAGATTGTGTCATACTGGCAGAACCTGCCTCATATAGAACAGATCAGCAGTCTGTGCGCCTTGACGGAACAAGTCGAAACGGAATACAAGGGCATGTCCTACCAGCTCAGTTATCTGGATCTGGGTTCGAATGCCATTGGTTTTTGGGGAATCAGAATGCAGTCCGATGCAAACAGTGCACAAGCAGACCTACCAGAATATATCCTCAGCGAAAAAACAGCCCGAAGGATATTCGGAGCAGAGAATCCCGTTGGAAAAACCTTGTTTATTACAGAAGAAAACCGTAAACGTCCGGTAACCATTCAGGGCATTTATCAGGACTTTCCGGACAACAGCTCCATAAAAAACGGACTTATCCGTCGCAGGGAGCATTTTCACTTAGGAAACTGGAGCAATTGGAACTATGAAATTTTTGTACGTCTGGACGATCCTAAAAACAAAATATCCGTAGAAAAAGCCCTGACAGAAAGCTTCTTTCAGTCTTCTAAAAAAGACTCTTTCCGGTTGCTTCCTGTCCAGCAAGCAAACTTCAGCAAACTTACTCAGACAAACGGAAGCAGGTATCGCCCTTCAGACCACATGATGTCCATCATCTCCATTCTCGCCCTGCTTGTCGGCCTGTTTAACTTTACGAACTTCTCTCTGGCACAGGCACCGCTACGTATGCGCAGCATGATCACCCGCAAAGTGATGGGAGCCTCCACGGCCAGCCTGCGCCGGGAAATGGTGCTGGAGAATATCTTCCTGACGGCAGTAGCCTTAGCCGGTGCAGTCTTGCTGATTCTGATCTTTCAGAAAAGTCCGGAATGCATGAATCTGGTTTCAGGTGACATCAGTTTTCAAAATCACGGGCAACTGACAGGCATTACCTTGCTCACCACATTAGGAATTGGAATCCTGTCGGCTCTGTTTTCTGCCTGGTATGCCACCTCCATTCCATCGGCCCTTGTGCTTAAAGGTTCATTCGGACAATCACCACGCGGAAAGAAACTGCGCTGGATCATACTTACCGGCCAGTTTGTTGTGGCCTTTGCCATGACTCTGTATGCACTGGTTATGACCGAGCAGACACATTATATTTTCAATGCCGACTATGGCTTCAATAAGGATAAAGTGCTCTATGCCCAAATCCCGGATGCGGCCATAAACAAGAAAGATTATCTGAAACAGGAAATTACCCGACTTCCCTTTATAAAAAGCAGCAGTTTCGCTGCAAATATATTGGGAAACGCCGACCGGTATATGTACTGGGGACGTGGAAGCGGAAACCATCGCATATCTTTCCAAGCCCTGTGTGTGGACGCAGACTTCCTGAAAACCATGGATATTAAGATCGCAAAAGGACGAGATTTCAATCCACAGGACAGTAAAGGTGCCTATATCCTGAACCAAACCATGAGCCGGAAATTTCCCTGGCTTTCACTGAACCAACCAATAAATAAAAATATCAAGGATTGGAACACCCCGGAAGGGCATTATCCGGTGGTGGGCATCTGCGAAAACTATAAACTCACCTCCATGCGCTATGACAGCCATACGATTCCTGCCGCGTTTGTCATCATGGGTCCCGATATGGCCGACTGGGGCGACCGCAATAAAAAGATCTTTGTACGCATCGCCCAAGGATACGACAAGCTGGAGGCCAAGAAGCAGTTGGAACAACTGATCAAACAGTTGGATACGGAAGAGAGTTGCGAATTCCGATTCCTGGACGAAGATCTGCAGATTACTTACGAAGAAGAATTCCTGTTCATTGCCCAAGTAAGATTCTTCGCCTTCATCTGTATCTTCATCACGCTCATCGGAGTATTCTGCCTCACGCTCTTTGAAACGGAATACCGGAGAAAGGAAATAGCCATCCGCAAGATTATGGGCAGCACGGTGCATGAAGTACTTCTGCTTTTTGCCGGACGCTATCTGATTCCTCTGCTTGCAGCCTTTGTGCTTGCCGCTCCGATCGGCTACTTGATCAGCACAAAATGGTTGCAGAACTTTGCCGAACACACTCCGATATACTGGTGGTTCTTCCCATTGGCCTTTTTGATGGTCAGCACTGTGGTAGTCCTAACCGTTGTCTTGCAGAGCGGACGTGTGGCCACAGAAAATCCGGTAAACAGTATCAAAACAGAATAAGTCCAATACATTTTCAAACCTTAGCAGCACCACATTGTATGATTATTATACGACCGACTGTATGATTATCATACAATGTGGTGCTGTGTTCTTCTTTTTTCTTGTCCGCTGCCGGTCGGAGCCGTATCTTTGAACTGAAAACTTAAAACAAGAAACACCATGTCTAAACGAAACCTTATCGGATTCATCTGGCTTCTGCTAACCGGAAACATCCAGGCACAGGAAACCTCCGGCACAGTCTGGAGCATGGAACAGTGCATGGATTACGCTGTGGAGCATAACCATCAGGTACGGCAGCAAGTCTATAATCTGAATGACTACCAATCGCAACGCACCCGTTCTATCGGCTCTTTCCTGCCCTATGTAAGCAGTTATATCAATGTGCAAAACAATTTCGGACGTGCCATCGACCCACAGACCAATACATACACCGATGTCAGCACCTTCTCCAACGGATACAGTCTTTCTGCTTCTCTCTCCATTTTTGAAGGATTCCGCCGTCTGCACCAGCTCCGTATGGCCAAAGCCCAGATCCTTTCCGGCAAACAGGCTCTTCAGATGCAAAAAGAGAATGTGGCACTGAATGTGCTGAAAGCCTATCTGGATGCCATTTATTATCAGGAAACACTCCGCATTGCCCGTCGGAAACTGGAACAGAGCAAGGCTCTGCTTCATCAGACCCAGGTGATGATGGAGGTAGGACGGAAAGGAGAAGCGGAATGGAAACAGATGCAGGCCAGTCTGGCCGCCGACGAATTTGAAACAACGCATCAGCAAAACCTGCTCGACCAGGCTTTGCTGACTCTGAAAAGAGAAATGAATTATCCCACCGGCGACCCGCTGATTCTTGTTTCCTCTGCCGACTGGCACTGTGAAGCCCGCTCCGCATCTACCGACTCCATATACCAATATGCCCGAAACACACAGCCTAAAATCCTTCAGGCCCAGACCGCACTGAAGATGGCTGAATACAATCTGAAAACAGCCAAGGCAGACCTTTACCCTTCGCTGTCGTTGAATGCCGGAGTATCTTCCTCATTCTTCAAGAACATGAATGATAAAAACGCCAGAGCCTTTCAGGAACAGATGCGGAACAATGCCGGTCAATATCTCTCGGCCACACTTTCCATTCCTCTGTTTAACCGGACAAACACTCTGTCTTCCATTCGGGAAAGACGGAACAGACTGGAGCAGGCCAAGGAAAATCTGGAATACGAGCAGCAGGAACTGCAACGGCTGATTACGGAAATTGTGGCCGACTGGGAGAACGCATATCAGGAAATCAAGAAGATGGAACAGAAAGTAGAGGCCGACAGCATTGCCGCAGAAATCACCATCCGTAAATGGGAAGAAGGATTGGCCTCTCCCATCGATGTCCAGACCGTTACGGTCGCCCTTCTTCAGAGTCAGGCACAGCAGTTGCAATGTCGCCTGAACCTGTACTATAACACCCGATTGTTGAACTATTATCAAGGAAACGCCTTATGGACCGAAAAATAAAAAAAACAAATCCTGTTTACCGTTATCTTCTTTATGGCGCCGCTGCCGTCGCCCTGATTACCGGCCTGATGTGGCTGGTGCTCGGCAGCCAGACACAGGCAGTAAAAGCTTCCAAGAAGCAACAGACCATCAGCAGGGTAACCCGAGGACTTTTTAAAGACTACGTACGGCTCAACGGACAGGTGGTGCCCATTCAGGTGGTGCAGGTATCGCCGGAGGAAGGCGGCATTGTCCGCGAGAAGATCATCGAAGAAGGAAGCAAAGTGAAAAAAGGAGACATCATCCTGAAATTGAGCAACAGCAATCTGGATTTGCAGATTCTTAACGCGGAAGCGGAACTGGCCGAAAAGCAGAATCTGCTTCGGAACACCCAGATCACCATGCAGCAGGATTTGCTGAACAACCGTACGGAACGGATCTCGCTCGACATGGATGTGCGGCGCAAAAAGAGAAACTATGAACAGAACAAACGGCTGTATCACGAAAAACTGATCAGCCGGGAGGAATATCTGCAAAGTGAGGAGGACTATGAACTGGCCCAGAAAAAGCACGGACTCATCTCGCAAAGACTGAAGCAGGACAGCATTTACCGCTCTGCGCAAATGGAACAGATGGAAGAGAATCTGGCCAACATGCGGCAAAACGTGCTCATGGTGCGCGAACGCCGCGAAAAGCTGAATGTACGCTCCAGCATTGACGGCGAACTCGGTCTGCTGGATGTGGAACTCGGACAAAGCATCGGAGCCGGAGAAAAAATCGGCCAGATCAACGATCTGTCGGACTTCAAGGTGGAAGCGCTTCTGGATGAACATTACATTGACCGGGTACGAACGGGACTGACGGCCACCTTCGTACGCGATGAAAAGACCTACCGTTTACGCATCCGCAAAGTATATCCAGAGGTCCGTGACGGACGGTTCCGCATAGATATGGTCTTTGTCGGCGCACATCCGGACAAAATCCGCAGCGGACAGACCTACAACCTGAACCTGGAATTAGGAAAGTCGGAGCAGGCGCTCTTGATTCCCAAAGGAACCTTCTTCCAGACCACCGGCGGAAAATGGATCTTTGTTCTGGATAAAAACGGAGAAAAGGCCTACCGGCGCCCTATCCGCATTGGCCGCCAGAACCCGCAATACTATGAAGTGACCGAAGGTCTGGAACCCGGCGAGGAAGTGATCACCAGCGGATATGAGGCATTCAAGAACAATGAAATTCTGCTGCTGACCGAATAAGAGAAAAAATAAGGAAACATTATAAATTTGTATCATAAAAACGAAACATCATGATTAGAATTGAGAATCTTACCAAAATCTTCCGTACGGAAGAAATAGAAACCGTGGCCCTCAATGGAGTCAGCCTCGAAGTAAAGGACGGAGAGTTTGTAGCCATTATGGGACCTAGCGGATGCGGTAAATCCACCCTCCTGAATATTTTAGGACTTCTGGACAATCCCAATGAAGGAGCATACTGGCTGGGCGAAGAAGAAGTAAGCCGGCTGAAAGAAAAAGACCGAACCCAATACCGCAAGGGACGCATCGGATTTGTGTTCCAAAGCTTCAACCTGATCGAGGAACTTACCGTAGAAGAGAACATCGAACTGCAGCTGAAATACCTCGGGGTGTCCAAAGCCGAACGCAAACAGCGCACACTGGACATCCTGCGCAAGGTGAACCTGAGCCATAGAGCCAAACACTATCCGCAACAACTTTCCGGAGGACAGCAACAGAGGGTGGCCATTGCCCGAGCCGTGGTGGGGAATCCGCAACTGATTCTGGCAGACGAGCCCACCGGTAATCTGGATTCAAAAAACGGAAAGGAAGTGATGGAACTCCTGAGCCAGCTGAACAGCGAAGGAAGCACCATCGTAATGGTGACGCACTCACAGCACGATGCCACATACGCAAAACGGATCATCAACATGTTCGACGGACAGATTGTGGAACAGATCAACGGACTACTTTAACCCATAACAAAAACAACAACGCAACCCTAAGAGAATCATGAAAGCGCTATTTTATTATCTGCGCCGCTATAAAACGGCCACACTGTTCCATCTGCTCGGACTGAGCATGGCTTTGGCGGCTTTCTACCTGTTCATGACACAGGTGGAATACAACAACACCTTCAATCATAGTCTGAAAGATTATCAGCGGACCTATCGGGTGGAATGTAAGGAAGATTCGGAATGGGCCAGCAACCAACCGGCCAACCACGAAAACATTTGGGCACAAATACCACATATAGAAAGCAGCACCAGTCATGCGGCCTGGAGCAGTGACATGGAAATTAAGATAAACGACCATCTGTATCCAATCACATGCTATACCATAAAAAACAATGCTCTTGATTTCTGGAATATTGAATTGCTTCCCGGTTCAGACAACTGGCAGAACAAGCCCGATGGGTACATTATCAGCGAAAGTTTGGTCAGACAGATATTCGGAACAGAAAACCCCGTAGGTAAGAAATTTGACATTCCACAATGGAATAATAAGAATATGACTATCATCGGAGTTTGCAAAGACTTTGCCGAAAACTGTTCTTTCAAAAACGGAATGTTTCAGGCATACGGCGAGGAACAGACATATAATGTCAGTAACTGGAGTTCCGAGATTTATCTGCGTTTGGACAATCCGATATACAAGGAACAAGTCGAAAAGGAAATGCGACATAAGATCATTGAATATTTTCAGGATGATCCGAAAGAAACAACCTTACAGTTCCGTCTCATTCCGATGGATCGGGTCTACTTTGAAGGTAGTTCCACTATTGATAAAGGAAACGCCACACTCATTTATATTCTCCTGGCTGCCTCGATCTTTGTTTTGGTCATCGGTCTGCTCAATTTTGCCAACTTCTCTCTGGCACAGGCTCCGGTGCGCATGCGCAGCATCAACACTCGCAGAGTGATGGGAGCCACTACCGCCAGCCTGCGTTGGAGTCTGATTTTGGAAAATGTATTCTGGTCGGTCGTTGCTCTGACTGGTGCCGCTCTGTTGATCCTGGCCTTTCAGAAAAGGCCCGAATGCATGAATCTGGTTTCCGGAAACATCAGTTTCCAGAAACACGGACAGCTGGTTTGCATCACTCTGTTCGCCACATTGGGTATAGGTGTCCTGTCAGCTCTGTTCTCTGCCTGGTATGCAACATCCTTTCCGCCAGCTCTCGTATTTAAGGGCTCGTTCGGCCTGTCGCCACGTGGCAAGATGCTGCGCTTGACCATGCTTACCGTGCAGTTTGTTGTAGCCTTTGCCCTGGCTCTGTATGTTCTGATCCTGACTGGACAAGCACATTATATCTTCAACGCCGACTATGGTTTCAATAAGGACGAAGTGCTCTATGCCCAAATACCCCGTGAAGCCATGAACAAGAAAAACTTCCTGCGAGAAGAAATCAACAAACTTCCATTTGTGAAAAGCAGCAGCTTTGCAGCGGATATATTAGGCAACGCCGACCAATATATGAGCTGGGGACGCGGAAATAATGAAAACCAGATTTCTTTCTATGCCTTATTTGTAGACGAAAAATTCCCGGAAACTATGGACATAAAAATAGCCGAAGGACGAAATTTCAATCAAAACGACCGGAAAGGCGCCTATATTCTCAACCAGGCTATGGTTCAGAAATATCCTTGGATCAAACTGAATCAGCCCATCAATGTCAATATAAAGGATTGGAACAGTCCGGAAGGGTATTATCCGGTGGTAGGCATCTGCGAGAATTATAAACTCACCTCCATGCGCAACGACAACAATACCATACCTGCAGGATTTATCATCATGGGACCCGATATGGTGGACAACTGGGGCGACCGCAATAAAAAAGTCTTTGTACGCATCGCCGACGGATACGACAAGCTGGAAGCCAAGAAGCAGTTGGAGCAACTGATCAAGCAGCTGGACACGGAAGAGACGTGCGAATTCCGATTCCTGGACGAGGATCTGCAAATAACCTATGAAGAAGAGTTCCGGTTCATTGCCCAGGTAAAATTGTTTGCTTTCATCTGTATCTTCATCACGCTCATCGGTGTGTTCTGCCTCACACTCTTTGAAACGGAATACCGGAGAAAGGAAATAGCCATCCGAAAAATCATGGGCAGCACGGTGCATGAAGTGCTTCTGCTTTTTGCCGGACGCTATCTGATTCCCCTGCTTGCAGCCTTCGTGGTCGCTGCTCCGGTCGGCTACTATATCAGTACAAAGTGGTTGCAGAATTTTGCCGAGCATACCCCGATATACTGGTGGTTCTTCCCATTGGCCTTTCTGATGGTCAGCGCCGTGGTACTTCTAACTGTTGTCTTGCAAAGCGGACGTGTTGCCACAGAGAATCCCGTGAACAGTATTAAAACAGAATAAACAGCCAAACAACAAACATCATGAAAACAATTCGAATTTTAGCCGGAATATTCCTGCTATCAGTAAGCCTCAACGCCTGTGCACAGTCTCAGACCGTACAAAACAACCTGCAGTACAACCATATGGTCGGAACCGGAAGTAGCGTAAACCGCCCGGTATTTTACGCCAGCAGCAAGTATATCACCCAAAAGTTGGATGCAGAAAACCTGAAGAGAATCGACATCACTTCCATCGTGCTTCGCATCACACCGACCAATAAAAACGAGGTATCACTCCGTATGCCGGAAAACCTCGCCGATCTGATCCAAACAGAAATAAACGATGACAGGCTGTATCTCAAATTCAAGGATAATGTGGAAGTTCATTACAACGATATAGAGCTTATTCTCCCCTACCGTTATTTGGAGGAAATCCAGATCATCGGCTCGGGCAGCATATATCTCAGTAAGGAAATGAACACGAATCATCTGAAAGTATCCATTGCCGGCAGCGGCAGTTTCAAGGCCTCCGGCCTGAAATGCGACCAGAAGTTGAGCATGAACATAGCCGGTTCGGGGAGTATGTCTTGCTCCCATATTCAAGCCGAAAGTCTGGAATGGAAAATAAGCGGATCGGGAAACATCAGCAGTTCTCAGATAGACTCTAAGGAATGTGAAATAAGCATTGCAGGTTCGGGAAATATATCCTGCCCCAAAGTAGAGTCGGAAAAATGCGATGTCAGTATTGCCGGTTCGGGGAACATCCATATTGCAGGAATCCAGACGAAGGAGCTGGCCGGAGCAGTAGCCGGTACCGGTATCCTGCGATTGGAAGGAGAAGCCCGGAAGGCAAACTATCAGTTCTCCGGATTCGGAGAGCTTCATGCAGAGAACTGTATCGCCCAGGAAGTAACCGCGAAATGTATCAACGGCGAAATCTACTGCCGGGCCGAACAGACGCTTTATTGCGAAATAGAGCATCATGGAAAAGTATTCTATAAAGGCAAACCCAACGTGACCTATTCCAAGGATGCGCCTCAGAAATTCTAATAAAGAAACAGCTAATTTTTAAAACAGTAAAGGGTTTTGTCCATTCGACAAAACCCTTTACAAAACTATTCAGAAACCACTTTTCGCTTGAGTATTTTCTCCCCTTTGAAAATCGTTTTTCCGCCTTCCATGTGAATCAAAGGCAAAGGAGGAATGACGATTTTCATTGTTCCGTCAGGCAATACTTCGGCACTCATTGGTTGCTCTTTGAAGTTTGAATCAGAAAGAACACCAACAGCCTTTTTCCCGGTAACCTTCATACGGAGTATGGTATATGTTGCGGAATCATCCCCTTTCATCAGTTTTAGAATGCCGGCACACGGATCACCGTCCATAGAATTCGGATCGGACAAAGAATTCTCATAAAAATCAATATCCATAAAAATTTCATCCGAAGCCCACTGCCCAAAGAACGGCTTGGTTGACTGCTGTCCTACAGACATAAAATGGCTTGTTTCCGGAAAAAGCACCTCAGTTGCCGTATTGGGCAACGCATGGATTCCTCCCACAACTCCCATGAGAAGGAATGCGATAACAGACATCTTCTTGTACATAATCATTCATTCATTTTACCAGATAAAACATGAAAGCAGTTCTGAATGCTTTATCATTTCCTGCCTTTGCAAAAATAAGCAATTCCCACAACAAACCAAATAATCGACCAAAATTATCTTCCAATATCTGAAGTGCATCCTTTAAATACCTTTTAAAAAGGTTTTAAAACCCGTTTAAAGAAAAGCCGGTTTTCCGAAAAATCCTCGTATCTTTGCAGCCGGAAAAGAATTTCAAACACTCTAAAAAGAATCAGAAACCGGATGCCGCAATCAAGCATATTGGAAATCCAGAAACAGCGCCAACTGCTGGAACTGGAATACGAAAACCTGTATGCATCAAACAGAAACGCACCGCCAGCAAAAATCTGAAGTATCAGTTCGAACTAGGAAAGCCAGTATCCATTCTGAAAGAAAAACAAACCAACAGCCTGTTTTTATGGAAAAATACATTATTTTTGCAGTATCGAAACAGCTATTTCGGAAATGGCTGTTTCGTAAACTGTAAAAAAGGGCCAAGAATATGAGATTTTTTGACAGGAAAAACGAAATAACATCTCTGCGTGAAATTCGCAAGATGTCAAAGGATAACGCCCAGTTCACAGTAGTGACAGGACGGCGCCGTATCGGTAAGACACGTCTCGTGTGGAAGGCATACGAGGACGAACCAATCCTTTATTTCTTCGTTGCCCGCAAGGCCGAAGGAGACTTATGTGAGGATTACCAGGCTGAAATAGAAAACAAACTGGGAATCCCCACGATGGGACGGGCAGAGCATTTCGCCGATGTGTTCGAGTTCCTGATGAAGCTTGCCACTGATCGTCCCATCACTCTGTTCATTGATGAGTTTCAGGAGTTCTTCCGTGTGAATAAGTCGGTATACAGCGACATGCAGCGTATCTGGGACATATACAGCCCGAAAGCACGTATGAACCTTGTCGTCTGTGGTTCGATATACTCCATGATGACGAAAATATTCAAGGACAAGAAAGAACCTCTGTATAACAGGCAGACACGTTTTATGACCGTGCGCCCATTCACTCCGTCGGTACTGAAGGAAATCCTCACAGAATACCATCCGGAATACACAGCAGAGGACCTGCTGGCCCTGTATTCCTTCACAGGCGGCGTAGCCAAATACGTACAGTTGCTTATGGATGCCGGAGCGACTACCAAGTCAGCCATGCTTGACCATATCATACAGGCCGATTCCATCTTTCTGGGAGAAGGTAAGGCTATCCTTATCGAAGAGTTCGGTAAAGACTATGGGGTATATTTCTCAATTCTATCAGCCATTGCGAGAGGCAAGACTTCACGTTCGGAAATAGAAAACGTAGTAGGCAGGGAAATAGGCGGATACCTGACCAAACTGGAAAACGAGTATGAGGTCATCGCCAAAAAACAACCACTCTTTGAGAAGAGTTCCACCAAAAATGTCCGCTATACGATAGATGACAACTTCTTCACGTTCTGGTTCCGCTTCATCTACAAGTACAGCTACATGCTGGAGATAGAGAATTACGAGAGTGTAAAGACAATAATCAACAGGGACTACGATACGTTCAGCGGTCTGATGCTCGAACGCTATTTCAGGCGTGTGCTGATTGAATACCAAGCCTATACACGTATCGGTGGATGGTGGGACCGCAAGGGCGAGAATGAAATCGACATTGTTGCCGAGAACGAACTGAACGGCGAAGCCTCATTTTTCGAGGTAAAGCGTAAGGCAGAGAACATTGATATAGAGGTTCTAAAACATAAGGCAGCAGCCTTTCTGCGTGCTACGGGCGAGTTTAAGGGATATAAAATCTCCTACAAAGGACTGTCCATGGATGATATGTAATCATCGTATTATTCAGGCTACTATATAAATACAAAGTATGTCTCTCAAATTAAAGTCTATATATTCATATCCCCAAAAATCAAGCTCTTTCAAACACCTTTTAAAAAGGTTTTAAAACCCGTTTAAAGGGAAGCCGGTTTTCCGAAAAACCTCGTATCTTTGCAGCCGGAAAAGAAATTCAAACACTCTAAAAAGAATCAGAAACCGGATGCCGCAATCAAGCATATTGGAAATTCAGAAACAGCGCCAACTGCTGGAACTGGAATACGAAAACGAAAAGCAGCAGTTTCAGAACCAGACCGAAGTGCGGGGCATTGAACGCAGTGTCCGTCAGGGACTGTGCTGGTATCCCATCAAGACGGGACGCAGCTATTACAACTCGCTCAACCAGTTTGTCATCGAACTGGAACGCACGGCCAACGAAGATCTGGAGCATCAGTTCGAACCGGGCAAACCCGTGTGCTTCTTCACACAGGACGCTTCGGGCGTGTCGCGCAAAGGCAGTGACACCGACGGCAAACTGCGCCATTTCAAATTCTTCGGTCAGGTAAGTTTTGTGGAAGAAAACCGCATGGTAGTAGCTCTGCCGGGACCGGAAGTGGCCGACGCCTTGCAGAGCGCATGGCGATTGGGCGTACACCTGTCCATCGACGAAACCACCTACCGGCTGATGTTCGAAGCTTTGGACCGTGTGATGCGCGCCACCAGCGGACGACTGGCCGATCTGCGTGAAATCTTCCACGGCAGCCGTAAGGAAGAGCAATTCAGCTTTCAGCCCCTGCGCTTTCCGTGGCTAAACAGCACCCAGGAAGCAGCCGTAAACAAGGTACTGCGGGCCAAGGATGTGGCCATCGTTCACGGACCTCCGGGCACGGGAAAGACCACCACGCTTGTGGAGGCCATCTACGAAACCCTGCACCGCGAGAGTCAGGTGTTGGTGTGCGCCCAGAGCAATATGGCCGTGGACTGGATTGCCGAGAAACTGGCTGACCGCGGTGTGCCCGTGCTGCGTATCGGCAACCCGATGCGTGTAACCGACCGTATGCTGGCATGCACCTACGAACGGCGTTTCGAAAGCCATCCGCACTACACCCAGCTGTGGTCTATCCGAAAGGGTATCCGCGACCTCTATGCCCAGAAGAAACACGGTTCCGATGCCCTGCATCAGAAAATAGCCCGTCTGAAAGAACGTGCCACCGAACTGGAAATCGCCATCAACGAGGACCTCTTCAATGAGGCGCGTGTCATCGCCTGCACCCTGGCAGGAAGTGCCAACCGGGCACTGATCGGCAAGAAGTTCTCTACCCTCTTCATCGACGAAGCCGCCCAGGCACTGGAACCGGCCTGCTGGATTGCCTTGCAGAAAGCCGGACGCGTCATTCTGGCCGGAGACCACCAGCAGTTGCCGCCCACCGTAAAGTCGCTTCAGGCCTCGCAGGGCGGACTGGGCAAAACACTGATGCAAACCATCGTGGAGCGTCGTCCCGAAGCGGTATCACTGTTGGAGATTCAGTATCGCATGAACGAGGAAATCATGCGTTTCTCCAGCGACTGGTTTTATCAGGGCCGGCTCAAGAGCGCGCCCGAAGTGAAGTATCGTGGCATTCTGGACTGGGACATCGCCATGGAGTGGTTCGACACCGATCCCGAAGGGGATGCGGACTGTGGCGAGCTGACAGACGGCATGAGCCGGAGCAACCCGAAGGAGGCGGAACAGACGCTGGACATCCTGAAACGCTATCTGGAGAAAATCGGCAAGGAACGGATTCTGGAGGAGCGGATAGACATCGGACTGATCTCTCCCTATAAGGGACAGGTCATCCTGCTGCGCCGTATGGTGCGCCGTGACGCGTTCTTCAAGCCCTACCGCCATCTGATCAGCATCAATACGGTGGACGGTTTTCAGGGGCAGGAACGGGATGTGATTGTCATCAGTATGGTGCGCGCCAACGAGCAGGGCAACATCGGCTTTCTGAGTGACCTGCGCCGCATGAACGTGGCCATCACCCGTGCCCGCATGAAACTGATCCTGGTGGGCAACCGCGAGACGCTTTGCCACAGTGCCTTCTACCGCAAACTGTATGAGTATACGGAGGGGTTGAAGGAAATGACGGTGTAATCCATATCCTCTAAACATACAATCAGCCACCTCCCATAAACACCGGGAAGTGGCTGTTCTTCATATAGGGAAGTATTCTATTCAGGGAAAACTATCTCTTCTCCACTCTGAACTTCATCTTGTCGCCCGTAGAATTCGAATAGTTGATGGTGGCTTTATTTCCGTCCAAAGAAGTAAACCGATAATATTCCGTAATCGGATCACGTGTCGTACCAATCACCGTATTTCCGGAAATACGGTATGTACCCGAATACGAATCACCAAACATCACCGTGCGATAATTTCCTCCCTCTGTCAGGGTCATATAAATATACCCTTTGGGCAAATCCAGTGTTTCTCCATCTTCCTCGACCCATACCACATCCCAGGTTCCTGTCACCAATTCCTGAGACAGGGAGATTTCATCTTCGTCTTTAGTACAAGCGGAAAACGCGAAAACAGAAACCGCACACACAAACAACAGTTTAAACCAGTTCTTCATCTTCAATTATTTTTAAAAGATTACCAATAAAATTCAATCATATCCCAAACCACTTGTTTACCAGTTATCGTCCTCATTACCCACCAGACCGTTCTTGACACACTCTTCAATCTTATCCATCACCACATTCGAATAAGCGTATGACATGATCAGAGCCTTGCTCGAGGTCTTTTTATGAGAATCCTTCCCGTCCGTAAAAGGAAAGCATTTATCCAGCACCCAGTTTTCATCAGAACGTGTAGGCACGGTGCCCCCCACGGCACCGATCCAACCGCCACCGACCAAACGGACCACTGAATAGAAAGGCACAGTATAGGTTACCCGGATCTTATTATCCTTTATATCACATTTGATGACAGGCTTAACATTAACCTTATACGAGTTCATGCCACCGGTATGCAGGGCAATCCCGTCCATATAAGCCTGTGCTATGATTGTACCCAACTCCTTGTCATTCAGCTGAATCACAGAATTGGCATCATTAAAGGTTGCAGAAAACCAATAATTCAACAGCACATAAAGCTGGTCTTTTGTTTTTCCGGGTGTCTCGATTACCTGAACAAGCGTCAAGGCATTGTTCTTGTCCAACTGAAGCTGCTTGCCCAGATTCCCGGCAGCATCCACCCATTCTTCACCATATTTTTCCTTGGCATATTCCTCCAGTTCTTCGGTGCGCAAAATCTGCGCATGGACAGAAGCAGCACAACAACACGCAAACACCAGCATCAAAAAAATTTTCTTCATAAACGATAATTGTTTTTTAAAATGATACACTCTTAATCCGTTATTTCTCTATCACAGCGCAAAGTTCGGAACGTACTGTGCACTCATTCTGCACAGGAAGAAAAAAATCTATCTTTTTCTTAAAAAATATCTATTGTTTGATTATCTTTGTTTTCAGGAAACTTTAATTACCCAAAGAAATGCCCAGAAACAAAAACGCTGAATTCCGCTTTCAGATTCTAGACAGATGCTTTAGCGACTATCGTCACAAATACACCATTGCAGACTTGCTGGAAAAGGTCAATGACAGGCTGTACGATGCCAACGGTTGCAAGTCCATGATTATGGAACGACAGCTGCGCAGCGATTTAAACGCCATCCGCAAGATGCTCCCCGGCCATGTCAGTCTCGAAGCCATCCCCTTTGACAACAGGAAATGCTACTACCGCTATTCCGACCGCCATTTTTCCATCTATAAGAATGAGCTTTCCGTGACGGAGATACAGAACCTGCGCTCCACCATCGAGATGTTGGGCAGATACCGCGGTCTGCCTTCCAACGGATGGCTGGAAGAGGTCATCTCCAGTCTGGAGGTCCGCTTCGGGGTCAAGGCCAATGCCGAGAATCTGATTTCCTTCTCGCAGAACGAACAGTTGAAAGGACTGGAGTTCCTCTCCCCGATCATCGACGCCACGCTCAACCATCAGCCGCTGGAGATCGAATATGTTTCCATCACAGACCATTATCATCTGCACCAGCTGCATCCCTATTTTGTGAAGCAGTACAACGGACGCTGGTTCCTTTTCGGACAGGATGAGCAGGAGGAAAGGATCAAGAATCTGGCTCTGGACCGCATCCGGAGTGTGAAAAAGAGCGACCACGCGTTCCGGAAGAACGAAACGGTGGACTTTAACTCTTATTTCGATCATGTGGTGGGGGTAACTGTCCCTAATGAAGCGGAAACGGAAAACGTGCTTCTGGAAATCCGCCTGAAATTCTCTCCGCGGCGTTTCAAGTATGTCATCTCAAAACCGATCCACAAATCGCAGACCATCGTCAGTGAGGAGGACGGCATCATCTCCCTGCATCTGTATCACAGTCCGGAGCTCGAACAGCAGATCTTCTCCTTCGGACCGGATGTGGAGGTACTTTCTCCTGCTTCACTCCGGGAAGAGATCAGCCGGAAAATAGCCCTTTGTCTGGAGCAATACACGTCCAAGAAAAATTCATAATATCATCAACCATTAACCTCATAAAATCATGCCTAAGAAATTTTACACTTCCATTCCTATTAACTATGCCGTATGCCTGCACCATGACTGCCCCAAAGCGGCCACCTGTCTGCACCAGATAGCCTATCAGACCCTGGTGGAACAGGAAAATTACCTGAACCTCATCAATCCGAACCGATGTGGCAAAGACGATACCTGCCGTTTCTACCGCGACAATACTCCCGTCGTCTACGCACGCGGATTCACCAATTTCCAGAAACGCATGTTCCCCGACCAGTATCAGACCTTCAAGTCTATCCTGATCAACAAGTTCAGCCGCAACTCCTATTTTGAAAGAAGAAGAGGGGAAACCGCCCTCTCACCCAAAGAACAGGGCATCGTGCTCCAGGCACTGAAGGCAGCCGGTATCACGGAAGAATTCAAGTTCGACAACTACGAAGAGAACTATAACTGGCGCGACTGATCTGTCGGAAAACAGAATAAAATAATACCGCAGTACTTCGCCCGGAGTACTGCGGTACTTTGCCTGAAGTACTGGAGTACCTTTTCGAAAGTACGGCAGTACCTTGGCCGAAGTACTGCCATACGAATAATCGGGCATAGAAAATTCTCCCAAGAGACTGAGTTTTGCGACAACATCCCGGCAATCTATGCCGACGGCTTATTTCCCAAGGGCAAAATTCAGGCTCTTCATATTTTGGGAGATTACCCAAAGATACATGGTAGAAACAACATGAATGGCTAAATTCAGTTCCTGCATCGAAGCATCGGGCGCGTTGTGCGACTCGCTGTTTCTCCATTGCTTTACCATTTCCAGATAATCATAGAACTTACGGTATCTTTCATCCGGGTTGTGTTTCAATCCTTTCAGACAACTGAGCGACAGGATGCAGTTGATGAATGTAGGCATACTGCTCTCATCCTTGAGGTTCACCATTTCCTTGCCATTCAGCAAATAATACACCTTCTTTAAGAACACCTCATATTTGGTCACCAGAGTATTGAAATGCCGTCTTTTGTCTACCAGTTTCATACCCTCCAGACAGTACAGCCGGTTGAAAGAATCCAAGAGCAGTTCATTGGCCCCATCGATGGAAGACACCGTCTGCGCCTTCAGGACCAGAATCAGACAGGAGGCCACAGCGTCAAAGTCGGGCAGGAACTGCTTCAATTCATCAAATTCAACTTCCACATCAGCCAACAGCCTCTGTTTGAACAGTTCCGGAATAAACGGCAGTTCATCTTCCTTCTTCTTATAGCTGGCATAAAACACCCGAGCCATCTGTGTCATGACGTTCCGGTAGAAGTCACTGTTCTCAAACAGCTTGGCAAAAGAATCCATCTGCTCCACATAACAGCCTCTGGCCACTTCATCGAAAATCTGAGGGAAGATACTTTCCTCAAACTGTTTCTCGTCCGTATTGTTTGCCTGTCTGGTCAGTTTCTTTTTGGCGGTAGATACCATCTTGTCATAAATGGTTTCCAGGATCACACGGTCCGACTCCGAGAACTGCCCCTGATACATGATATTCACCTTGTCGATGATACGGCTCAGCAAATCCTCGTTTTCACTCTTCGGCTTGCCGGCTTTCGGATTCTCGCCCTTTATCGGTTTTTGATCGTCGCCCAACCGGATGGACACCGTCTCCCCTTCCGATATGCGGGAGTTGACCAACATGATCTGTCGGTTCAGGTCTATCCTCTCCCGGGCATTCTTGGGCAGCAGCCGATACAGATAATCCGCATACACATACGCCTTATACAGATCCTTATCGTATGTTCGGGCAATCTGTGCCATATAAGCATAGAAACGCACAAAGTTCTTGATTTTCGACCTTACCTCAAACTGCTTCTCCTCATCCAGTTCACTATATCGGTCCATCGTATTCTTGAAGGCATTCGACAAAGCTCCCAGACGGTCTTTCTGCTTGTTGATATTCTGCAACAGATCAAAGAATTTCTGTTCGTCGCCTTCGGTCCACAACTGATACATCTGAATATCCTTTCGGAAGGTATAGACAAAATTCACATCCACAGGCTTGATCAGTTCCGTGCCCTTATAGAACGGCTCAAACGACTTTTTGATCTCGTCCGGTTTATTGTAGAAATCAAGCACGTAAGTGTCCTTCTTGTCCTTATGCGCTCTGTTCAGACGCGAAAGAGTCTGCACCGCCTTCACATTCTTCAGTTTCTTATCCACAAACATGGTATGCAGCAGCGGTTCGTCAAAACCGGTCTGATACTTGTCGGCAACCACCAGCATGTTATATAAATCAGATGCAAAATACAACGGCAGTTTGGCCTCCGAGATGTTCCGTTCGTCCGTGGAGTTCAGTTTCGGTTCGGTATATTCCACACCCTGATAAGACACCTTGCCCGAGAAAGCCACCATCGGTTTCACATCCGTAATGTTATTCTCTTCGCAATACTTGCGGATCTCCAGAAAATAACGGACCGCATGGGCACGCGAAGAGCAGACCACCATAGCCTTGGCCTTGCCGAGCATGGCGTTCAGGGTCACCTCCCGAAACTTCTCCACGATGATGGCCGTTTTCTGCGCAATCACATGCTCATGATTGTCGTGAAAGGCCTTGATGGCCCGTGTGGCCGGAGTTTCCTCATACAACGGATCGGCCTCGATACGCTTGGCAATCTCATAGGTGGTGTCGTATGTGGTATAATATTTCAGCACGTCCTTGATGAACCCTTCTTCAATGGCCTGCAACATGGAATAGTTGTGATAGGCCACATACTTGCTGTCCTCCGGCGTCTCCCCCTCCTCTGCCAGTTCTCCAAAGGTCTGCAGCGTCTTGGGCTTCGGTGTTGCCGTAAAGGCATAGAAGAAAAGATTGCTGTGCTGCCCCTGAGCCAGCAGATCCTCCATCAGCGCATCCTTCTTCTTTTCGAGTTCTTCGGCCTCCACCTCTTCGATTTCGGCATATTCACGCAAAGCCTCATCGGTATCTGCCAGGGCGGCTTTCAGTTTCTCCGCACTCTTGCCCGACTGTGACGAATGCGCCTCATCCACAATAATGGCATAACGCTTTCCGCTACGGCTGGTCAGTTCCTTATAGATTACCGGGAAACGATGGAGCGTCGTAATGACAATTCTCGTGTTGTCATCATTAATGATCCGGGCCAGTTTCTCCGAATTGTCCGAGTCCGTGATGGTTTCTATCTGTCCGTCGATATGGTCAAACCCGAGGATGGTGCTTTGAAGCTGTTTGTTCAGCACACGCCGGTCGGTGATGACAAACACGCTGTTGAACATATTCTTCATGTCCGCGTTCTGCAGTCCGGCCAGACGATAAGTAAGCCATGCGATTGAGTTGGACTTTCCCGAACCGGCTGAGTGCTGGATCAGGAAATTGTTTCCATGCGGTTTCCTTCGGTGCAACACATATTCCGGTCTCTCATCTGCCGCCTTGTCATAGTTCGCCCCGTTATCATGACACGTCGTGTTTGGAAGGTTCGCATAATACGTATCGGCCACCAGCTTCTCCACCACATCCAGCTGATGAAAACGGGGAAAGATAATCTTCACGGAAGTTTCCGTAATCTCTTTCTCCCGGCCATGCTTGTCGACGATAATCTTCAGTTTTTCTTCCTCCTGTCGGGAAATATAACGCTGGAGTATGGCAAGCAACATTTCCCGCTGCAGGATGCGTTCCCACAAATAAGAGGTGACATATCCTCCGTCCGCAGATTCGGGATTGCCGGCACCGCCCACTTCTCCGGCTCCGTTCGATCCCTGATTGAACGGAATGAAGAAAGTCTTTTCCTTTTTCAGTTCGGTAGTGAGCGCCACCTCGTAAAGGTCCACCCCGAAATAGGCCAATATACGGTTGTTGAAATGAAACAGCGGTTCTTTCGGATCGCGGTCCGTGCGCCACTGCCGTTTGGAGTCTTCCACATTCTGCCCGGTAATCTGATTTTTCAATTCGAGAGCCACCACCGGAATACCGTTCAGGGAGAGCACCATATCAATGGTGTTCTTGTTCAGTTTGGAATAGGCAAACTGGCGGGTTACCGTAAGAATGTTGGCATGATAATTGGCCACCAGTTCATCGTTCAGCCGGGAAGCCGGAGCAAAGTAACAGAAGCGGATGTTGATACCCACATCACTGATACCCTTGCGCAACACATAGATCAGTCCATACCGCGTTACATCATCCTGAAACACACGGTACAGCTGTCTTTCCGCCTTGTCCCCGTATTTGGTCACATAGCGTTTCCACTGTTTGGGCTGTGTCTTTTCAATAAAGGAGATTAGCACCGGCATATCAATGGCCCGCTCCTTATCGTATGTATCCTGATTGCCTTTGACATAGCCACCCTCCGTTATCAGGTAGCGTTCTATATCGGCCTCGAAGTTCTTTTCCTTTAAGTCAGAGGTATTCATGGTTATTCTGTTTTTAATCATATATTTACAATTCAAAGTGCCATCCAAAGTGCCATTTTGGCTCTTTGACTCCTTTTCTTTGGCACTTTGATATTAGCAGACTTTTCTTTTTCCGGTGACACACTCGAAAATCAATGATTTCTTGTAGTCTTTCAGTTTCTCTATTTTCTGCTGCTTGATGGAGATCAGTTCGTCTATCTCGCCGCATTTCTGGTCAAGGTAATCGGCGATGGATTGTTGTTCTGAAAGAGGAGGAACAATAATAGGCATTACAGAATATTTGTCTGCACCAATGTTTTGGATTGTAGATTGAATAAATATGCTGTTTTTCCAATTTTGATACACATTAGAAAGTGTATAATAAAATACGAAATTAGGTAGAAGATCATTTTTATTGCACCTGGCTTTTATTAGATAGCCTGCGAAACAAGCTGCATAATCTTCCTTGTATAAGAAAGTCTTTCCAACAGTTGCTCCACTTCTTGCAAATAACAGATCACCTTTTGTTAACATATATTCTTGAGCCTTCTCAAAAGGCAAAGATTTAAAAGTATCATCTCTTAATGTTCCATCATCCTTTATATCAGTTATTCTTATATATCTTGGATCATTATAATTACATTCTTCTGCTGGTTCATTTGCACCATATTGCATTGGCTCTGACAAAAACTTTTTAAATACTGTACATACCCAATGCTCCGGAATTTCCCCAATCCATTCTACACCGCTATCTTTTAAAGGAATATTTTTATCCAAACCTTTGGTTAC